>NZ_CP107546.1:0-674338 GCF_025836995.1 Microbacterium sp. M28
TTGCCGTTCACAGCTCTGGTGACTACCGTGGCATCCGAAGTTATCCACAGGGGGGCCTGCCGTCGAGGCGACTCTCCGATCCTCGTCTGCACGGAGCGCCATGTCCTCGCCTGCCCACCCCGACGTCCCGGTCTGGAACGAGGTGCTCGAGGTCCTGGCGGACGACGACCGCGTCACCCCGCAGCTGCAGGGCTTCCTCTCGCTCGCCGTCCCCGCCGGCGTGATGGGCGCGACGCTGTATCTGGATGTGCCCAACGACCTCACTGCGGCCCAGATCAACAAGCGTCTGCGGGTTCCGCTCATGGAGGGCCTCGCGCAGACCGGCGGCGAGGTCACCTCGTTCCGCGTCGTGGTGAATCATGAGCTCGCCGATCAGCCGACCGCTCCGATCGCCGTCTCGGATTTCGCCCGCATCGATCCGCCCCGCGTGGAATCGCCGATGGAGCAGCCGAGCGCGGTCCGTCATGAGTCCCGCCTGAATCCGAAGTACACGTTCGACAACTTCGTCATCGGCCAGTCCAACCGCTTCGCGCACGCTGCGGCTGTCGCCGTCGCCGAGGCGCCGGCCAAGGCCTACAACCCTCTGTTCATCTATGGTGACTCGGGGCTCGGCAAGACCCATCTCCTGCACGCCATCGGCGACTACGCGCAGTCCCTGTATTCCGGAGTCAAGGTCCGGTACGTGTCGAGCGAGGAATTCACGAACGACTTCATCAACTCGATCGCGAACAACCGCGGCTCCGCCTTCCAGGCCCGCTATCGCGACGTCGACATCCTTCTCATCGACGACATCCAGTTCCTGCAGGGACGCGCCGAGACGCAGGAAGCCTTCTTCCACACGTTCAACACGCTGCACGATCACAACAAGCAGGTCGTGATCACCAGCGATGTGGCGCCCAAGCATCTGACCGGCTTCGAGGATCGGATGCGCAGCCGCTTCGAGTGGGGTCTCATCACCGACGTGCAGGCACCGGACCTCGAGACGCGAATCGCGATCCTCCGCAAGAAGGCGCAGAGCGAAGCGCTCCACATCCCCGACGAGGTGCTCGAGTACATCGCCACGGTGGTTTCGTCGAACATCCGTGAGCTCGAGGGCGCACTCATCCGCGTCTCAGCGTTCGCGAGTCTGAATCGTTCCTCGCTCGACATCGCCCTCGCACAGACCGTTCTGCGCGACATCGTCGACACCGCCGAGGACAACATCATCTCGCCGACGGACATCATCACCGCCACGGCGCAGTACTTCAAGCTGACGGTCGACGACCTGTACGGCTCGAGCCGCTCGCAGCAGATCGCCACGGCCAGGCAGATCGCCATGTATCTGTGCCGCGAGCGCACGAACCTCTCCCTACCCAAGATCGGCCAGCTCTTCGGCAACCGCGACCACACGACGGTGATGTACGCGTACAAGAAGATCAGCGAGCTCATGAAGGAGCGTCGCTCCATCTACAACCAGGTGACCGAGATCACCACTCAGCTCGGCCGCCGCTGACTCCAGGTGCTGACGGGTCGCTGCTCAGCGCGTTCACCCGTTTCGACTCGCTCCGCTCGCTCAACGAGCGAAGAGAATGCCGCTCGACCCTTCACGCGATCGCCTCGACGAAGCGACCCACCTCCCTCGCCTCCCTATCCGGCGCAGCCGTCGACGAAGTCGACGCTGCCCTCCCCTCACCTTCCCTTCCCTTCCCCCGACGCGGTCGGACCACCGGTCATACCCCGATGAGGGTGTGGATGCCGCGGAGCGAGCATCGGGAGGGGCCCGCGAAGCGGGAGGGTCCCCGCTCTGCGAGCGAAGCGGCATCCCCACACCCGGCGCCGACACCCGGGCGCCGACACCCGGCGCCCACACCGGCGTCGACGACCGGACGACGGGCCCGCCCTCTACCTCCCGCATGCAGAACTCGGCACTTGACACGCCGCGCCGCCCTCGGATATGCCCGTTTGCACATGTGGATAACTTGTGGATGAATCCCGTTGTTAACGGGACGAATCGATGCTGGACGCGTCATCCTGTGGATAACTCCCAGAACGCCGGTGATGCCCGATCATCCCGAAACCCGCGGTTTCCTCAGGGATTCCACAACTCACAGCTGTGTAGTTTCCTACTCTCGACTGCTATCCACCGAGTTATCCACAGTATCCACAGCGGTTAACACCGTTAAGGAGTTAACCCGAATGAATGGCGATCCGATCACCTCGAAGGTGTGGAAACCGGGGCGTAGGGGTCGGACGCACTGTGGGGCTACGATGGGAAGCCCTGCGGTGGGCCCGCCTGCGCAGGTCTTGTAATTACGACGAGGGAGCGCCCGTGAGGTTCCAGGTCAACCGCGATGTCTTCAGCGAAGCCGTGTCCTTCGTCGTCAAACTTCTGCCGCAGCGCAATCCGCAGCCGATCCTGGCCGGTGTGCTCATCGAAGCCGGCGAAGCGGGCCTGACGCTCTCGGCATTCGACTACGAGGCGTCCGCACGGACGACCATCGAGGCGACGGTCGAGACACCGGGCACGATCCTCGTCCACGGCCGTCTTCTGTCCGACATCGCAAGCAGGCTCCCGAACGCACCCATCGAGATCGCGGTCGAGGAGGACGGCGGGATCGCCGTCACCTGTGGATCCGCACGCTTCACACTCGCAGCGATGCCGGTTGAGGAATATCCCTCGATCCCCGAGGTTTCAGGCTCATCCGGTGTCGTTCCGGCCGAGGACTTCGGCACGGCGATCGCACAGGTCGGTTTCGCGGCATCCCGCGACGACGTGACGCCTGTCCTGACCGGTGTCCAGCTCGAGGTCTCCGGTCACAGCCTCAGCCTGGTCGCGACCGACCGGTACCGCGTCTCGCTCCGAGACGTCCCGTGGGATGGCACCTCGGCCGACCAGACGGCACTCGTCCCCGCGCGGACCCTGCAGGAGGTCGGCAAGACCTTCGCGCACGCCGGGAACATCGAGATCGCGTTCTCCGGCGAGGGCGATCGCGAGATCATCGCCTTCACCGCCGGAAACAAGACGGTCACTTCTCTCCTGATCAAGGGCAATTTCCCGCCCGTCCGCAGGTTGTTCCCCGAGCAGACCGATCACTACGCGGTCGTCAACACGGCTGACCTCATCGAAGCCGTTCGCCGCGTATCGCTCGTGCTCGATCGCGCAGCTCCGCTGCGCTTCACGTTCTCGAGCGACAGCGTGACGATGGATGCTTCGGGCAGCGAGCAGGCTCGGGCATCCGAGTCCGTCGACGCGCACCTCTCCGGTGGTGACGAGGTCACGCTCGGACTGAACCCGCAGTACCTGGTCGAGGCGCTCGGTGCGGTCAAGAGCGAGTTCGTGCGCGTCACGTTCACCTCGAGCGACAACGCCAACAAGCTCAGCCCGATCCTGGTGACCAGCCAGACGTCGGTCGACCAGGCAGGCAACGACTCGTACAAGTACCTGCTTCAGCCGAACCTGCTGCTGCGCTGATCGTGCTGGAGCGGATCTCCCCGGAGGTCGCGGCACGCATCATCGCGCGTGACGAGAAGGTCGGCGATGCCTGGCACGCCGAGTATCCGTTCGAGGACGAACTGGTGCCGTTGCGGATGCTCGCACAGCAGCCGAACCCGCATCCGGTCTTCACGCTCTACCTGGTCCGCGATCAGGACGGACTCGCGGTCGGCGGCCTGGGGTTCTTCGGTCCGCCGGATGAGACCGGAACGGTCGGGATCGGCTACGGCCTGATCCCCGCCGCTCGCGGCAGAGGATTGGCATCGGATGCCGTCATGCACGCTGTTCGCATCGCCGCCGAGCACGGTGCCCGGCGCATCATCGCCGACACCGATCTCACGAATCTCCCCTCGCAGCGCGTGCTCCTCAAGGCTGGCTTCAGCGAGACCCACCGCGACGCCGAGAAGGCCTTCTACGAGCTGGATCTCCGTCACCGCTCTGCCTGAGTGCAACCGATCGTCATCCGGTGCCGCTCAGCAGTGACCACGTTTCGACTCGGTCGGCTCCGCCGTCCTCGCTCAACGAGCGATCTTCGCGCGCCCCGCGCAGCCGTCGGCGAAGCCGACGCTGCCCCTCCCTCCTCCCCCTCCCCTCCCTCCCCTCTCTCTTTCCAGAACGGGAGTCCACCGTTCCCGTCGCTTCGTGAGGGCGGAGGGATGCTCCGAGAGCGAGCCTCGGGAGGGACCCGCGAAGCGGGAGGGACCCTCCGCGAGCGAACGGAGCATCCCGCAGCCCGGCACCCTTCCGGCACCGATCCCGACATCCGGCATCCTCCCCGGCATCCGCCCGCCATCCGCTGTCCGACACCCCGACTAGGCTGACTCCCGTGATTGTGGAGCACCTGAACCTGGTCGATTTTCGCAATTACGCGACCGCTGATCTGACCCTTCATCGCGGTCCGAACGTCCTCGTCGGCCGCAACGGTCAGGGCAAGACCAATCTCGCCGAGGCGATCGTGTTCCTCGCGACGCTGGGGTCGCATCGCGTCTCCGCCGATGCGCCGATGGTCCGCGACGGGCACGAGTTCGCGATCATCCGCGCCCGGCTCTCGGTCGGCGAGCGTCGTGTCCTCATCGAGGTTCAGCTGAACAGACAGGGCTCCAACAAGGCGCGCATCAACGGATCACCCGTGAAGACGAGCGAGCTTCCGCGCTACGCACACGTCGTGCTGTTCGCGCCGGAGGATCTGCAGATCGTCCGGGGCGACCCGTCCGCACGGCGCCGGTTCGCCGATCAGCTGCTCATCCAGCGGGCTCCGCGCATGGCTGGTGTCCTCGGCGACTACGACCGGGTGCTCAAGCAGCGCACGGCGCTGCTGAAATCCGCCCGCGCCCGCGGCATCCGAGGCGAAGCGCTCACGACCCTCGAGGTCTGGGATGACAAGCTCGTCGCTCTCGGCAGCGAGATCATCGTCGCGCGGCAGCGCTTGGCCGCCGATCTTCAGGCTCCGTTGGCGGAGGCGTACTCGGCGATCGCCGGCGCCGATCACCGCCCGGAGCTCGAGTGGGCGCTGTCCGTCCGAGGCGGCGACCCTGAAGAGGGCGAACCGGCGGAGACCGTCGCGCTCGAGCGCGCGGACATCGCCGAGACGTTCCGCGCGGCTCTGCTCGCCAAGCGCACTCAGGAACTCGATCGGGGGCTCACCCTGGTCGGCCCGCACCGCGACGACCTGCTGATGCGGGTGCGTTCGCTTCCGGTGAAGGGGTACGCATCCCACGGTGAATCCTGGTCGGTGGCTCTCGCACTGCGCCTCGCCTCGGCCGAGCTCCTGCGCAGCGAATCGCCGGCCGGCGATCCGGTGCTGATCCTGGATGACGTGTTCGCCGAGCTCGACGCGGACCGACGCCGCCGGCTCGCGACCCTGACCAGCGGTTACGAGCAGGTGGTGGTGACGGCCGCGGTCGAGGAGGATATCCCTGAGGTGCTGCACCGCCATGTCGTGCGCATCGACGCCGGCACCATCATCGACGACCGCGCCGATGCGAACACCAGCAGTTCCGCTGAGGCATCCGACCAGACAGACGAGGGGAGCGACGCATGACCGAGCACATCACGCATACGGCAGCAGAGATCCCCGAGACCGTCGCGACGTACCTGCGCCTGCGCGGCTTGAAGCCCAGCTCGAAGAACTGGAAGCGCAAGCGACGCATCGCCGATGACGACGAAAACGCGCCGTTCACTCCGGGACGCGACCCAGGATCGCTGGGCGCCGTCCTCGACGTCCTCACCAAGGAGGCCGGCTGGGAGTCGACGATGGCCCGCGAGGACCTGGTCAGGCAGTGGGCGGATCTGGCCGGAGCGGACACCGCGAAGCACTCCGATCCGGTGTCGCTGGAGAACGGGATGCTCACCGTGAAGTGCGATTCGACGGCCTGGGCGAAGAACCTGCAGTACATGCGCGGGACGATCCTCACCGAGATCGGCAGGAGGTATCCGGCTGCGGGTGTGGAGAACCTCCGTTTCATCGGCCCGGACGTTCCCTCTTGGAAATGGGGCCCGAGAGCCGTCCCAGGGCGGGGCCCGCGCGATACCTACGGGTAGGACACCACGAGAGGCATCCCGATCGATTTGAGGGCCACACACGGCCTTTCAGCGCGATGAACCGCTTCGAGTACAGGTAGACTGGACTTCACAAGATCGATGTGGAGACTGCCCTCTGATGACGCCTGAATCCCCCGCTGACGAGACGGAATCGACGACCGGGGGCACCCCCGACGCGCAGGCGAGCTCCGCCGGCTCCTCCGCGAAGATCGAAGCCGAGTACGGCGCCGACTCCATCCAGATCCTCGAAGGACTCGAGGCGGTGCGCAAGCGCCCCGGTATGTACATCGGGTCCACCGGTCCCCGAGGCCTGCACCACCTGGTCCAGGAGATCGTCGACAACTCCGTCGACGAGGCCATGGCCGGTCACGCCGACACCATCGTCGTCACGCTGCTCGCCGACGGCGGTGTCCGTGTCGTCGACAACGGCCGCGGCATCCCCGTCGATCCGCACTCCTCCGACCCGACCAAGTCCACGGTCGAGGTCGTGCTGACGATCCTGCACGCCGGCGGGAAGTTCGGCGGCGGCGCGTACGCCGTCTCCGGTGGTCTGCACGGCGTCGGCTCGTCCGTCGTGAACGCGCTGTCCACCCGTTTCGACGTCGAGGTCAAGCAGAAGGGCTTCGTCTGGCGGCACAGCTTCGCCGACGGCGGTGTGCCCCAGCAGCAGCTCGAGAAGGGCGAAGCGACCACCGAGACCGGAACGAGCATCACGTTCTGGCCGGATGCCGAGATCTTCACCGAAGGCATCGAGTTCGAGTACGAGACGCTGCGCACCCGGTTCCAGCAGATGGCGTTCCTGAACAAGGGGCTGCGCATCGAGCTGAGCGACGAGCGCGAGGGCGCGACCTACGAGACCGAGGTCGACGGCCAGACCGTCACCAAGCAGCGCGCGGACGTGTTCCACTACGAGCGCGGACTCGTCGACTACGTCGAGTACCTGAACAAGGTCCGTCACGCCGAGGTCGTCAACGACGAGATCATCGATTTCTCCGCCGAGGACACCGTTCGCAAGATCTCGGTCGAGATCGCGATGCAGTGGACGACGTCGTACACCGAGAGCGTGTTCACCTACGCGAACGTCATCAACACGCACGAGGGCGGCACCCACGAAGAGGGCTTCCGCGCCGCGCTGACCACGCTGGTGAACAAGTACGCGCGTGCGAACAACATCCTCAAGGAGAAGGACGAGAACCTCTCGGGCGACGATGTGCGCGAGGGGCTGACGGCCGTGATCTCGGTCAAGCTCTCCGAGCCGCAGTTCGAGGGTCAGACGAAGACCAAGCTCGGCAACACCGAGGCCAAGGCATTCGTGCAGAAGGTCGTCGGCGACCAGCTCGGTGACTGGTTCGACCGCAACCCCGTCCAGGCCAAGAACATCATCCGCAAGGCGATCGACGCAGCGACCGCGCGCCTGGCTGCCCGCAAGGCGCGCGAGACGGCCCGTCGCAAGAGCGTGTTCGAGTCCGCTGCGATGCCGGACAAGCTCAAGGACTGCACGAGCAAGGACCCGTCGATCAGCGAGATCTTCCTCGTCGAGGGCGACTCCGCCGGCGGTTCGGCGGTGCAGGGTCGCGACCCGCACACCCAGGCGATCCTGGCGCTGCGCGGCAAGATCCTCAACGTCGAGCGCGCCCGGATAGACAAGGCTCTCGCGAACCGCGAGGTCCAGGCGATGATCCAGGCCTTCGGCACGGGCATCGGCGAGGACTTCGACATCGAGAAGGCGCGCTATCACAAGATCGTGCTGATGGCGGATGCCGATGTCGACGGCCAGCACATCACCACGCTGCTGCTGACGCTGTTGTTCCGCTACATGCGCGGGCTCATCGAGGCGGGCTTCGTGTATCTCGCGATGCCGCCGCTCTACCGCCTCAAGTGGTCGAACCAGCCGCACGAGTACGTCTACTCCGACGAAGAGCGCGACGCGCTGCTCAAGCACGGCCTCGACAACGGCAAGCGCATCCCCAAGGAGGGGATCCAGCGCTACAAGGGTCTCGGTGAGATGAACGCCAAGGAGCTGTGGGAGACCACGATGGACCACTCGACACGGACGCTGCAGCAGGTGACCATCGATGACGCCGCTGCCGCCGACGAGATCTTCAGCGTGCTGATGGGGGAGGACGTCGAGTCGCGACGCAACTTCATCCAGCGCAACGCCAAGGACGTCCGCTTCCTCGACATCTAGCAGAGCACCGGCCGGCATCCGGATCCGACAAGCTCAGCACCCTGAGAAGAGACACATATGACTGACGAAGAACGCCCCGACATCAGCGCCGGGCACGACCACGGCAAGATCGACCAGGTCGATCTGCAGTCGGAGATGCAGCGCAGCTACCTCGACTACGCGATGGCCGTCATCGTCGGCCGCGCGCTGCCCGACGTGCGCGACGGCCTCAAGCCGGTGCACCGCCGCGTGATCTACGGCATGTACGACGGCGGGTTCCGCCCCGATAAGTCGTACTCGAAGTGCGCGCGCGTCGTCGGCGAGGTCATGGGGCAGTACCACCCGCACGGCGACACCGCGATCTACGACACCCTCGTGCGTCTCGTTCAGCCGTGGGCGCTGCGCTACCCGCTCGCGCTCGGCCAGGGAAACTTCGGCTCCCCCGGCAACATGGGCGCCGCAGCCCCTCGTTACACCGAGACGAAGATGGCTCCGCTCGCGCTCGAGATGGTGCGCGACATCGAAGAGGAGACCGTCGACTTCCAGCCGAACTACGACGGTCAGACCCAGGAGCCGACGGTCCTGCCGTCGCGGTTCCCGAACCTCCTCGTCAACGGTTCCGTCGGCATCGCGGTCGGCATGGCGACCAACATCCCGCCGCACAACCTCCGCGAGGTCGCCGACGCCGCGCTCTGGGCCATGGACAACCCGGATGTCTCGCGCGAAGAGCTGCTGGACGGCCTGATCCAGCGCATCCCCGGTCCTGATTTCCCGACCGGCGCGCAGATCCTCGGCACGAAGGGCATTCACGAGGCGTACCGCACCGGTCGCGGCTCGATCACGATGCGCGCGGTCGTCAACGTCGAGGAGATCCAGGGCCGCACGTGCCTCGTGATCACGGAGCTGCCCTACCAGGTCAACCCCGACAACCTCGCCGTCAAGATCGGCGATCTCGTCCGCGAGGGCAAGATCACCGGCATCGCCGACATCCGCGACGAGACCAGCGACCGCACCGGCCAGCGCCTCGTCGTCGTCCTCAAGCGGGATGCCGTCGCGAAGGTCGTGCTGAACAACCTGTACAAGCACACCCAGCTGCAGGACAACTTCGGCGCCAACATGCTCGCGATCGTCGACGGCGTGCCGCGCACGCTCGCGCTCGACGGTTTCGTGATGCACTGGATCGACCACCAGATCCACGTCATCGTTCGCCGAACCACGTTCCGCCTGCGCAAGGCCGAGGAGCGGATGCACATCCTGCGCGGCTACCTCAAGGCGCTCGACGCGCTCGACGAGGTCATCGCGCTCATCCGCCGGTCGCCCACGGCGCAGGACGCGAATGAGGGTCTGCAGAAGCTCCTCGACATCGACGAGATCCAGGCCGACGCGATCCTGCAGATGCAGCTGCGGCGACTCGCCGCGCTCGAGCGTCAGAAGATCATCGACGAGGCGACCGAGCTCGAGGCGAAGATCGCCGACTACAACGCGATCCTCGCCGACCCGATGCGTCAGCGCGCCATCATCCGCGAAGAGCTCGTCGGCATCGTCGACCGCTTCGGCGACGAGCGTCGCACGCACATCCTGCACGGCTTCGACGGCGACGTGTCCATGGAGGACCTCATCGCCGAAGAGGAGATGGTCGTCACCGTCACCCGCGACGGCTACATCAAGCGCACGCGCAGCGACAACTACCGGTCGCAGCACCGCGGCGGCAAGGGCATCAAGGGCGCGCAGCTGCGCGCCGATGACATCGTCGAGCACTTCTTCGTCACGACGACGCACCACTGGCTGCTGTTCTTCACCGACAAGGGACGCGTCTACCGGACGAAGACCTACGAGGTGCCGGAGGCCGGCCGTGACGCGAAGGGCACGCACGTCGCGAATCTGCTCGCGCTGCAGCCGGACGAGGGTATCGCTCAGATCCTCGACATCCGCGACTACGCCGTCGCCGACTACCTGGTCCTGGCGACCAGGGACGGACTGGTCAAGAAGAGCCGCCTGGGCGACTACGACACGAACCGTCAGGGCGGTGTCATCGCGATCCGTCTGAACGAGGAGGACGAACTCGTCGGCGCGCTGCTGGTCGACAGGTCCGACGACATCCTCCTCATCAGCCGACGGGGCATGTCGGTGCGCTTCAGCGCGACCGACGAGGCGCTGCGTCCGATGGGGCGCGCGACCGCCGGCGTGAAGGGCATGAAGTTCCGAGAGGGCGACAGCCTGCTCTCGGCATCCGTGGCCTCCCCTGGTCAGTTCGTGTTCGTGGTGACCGACGGCGGGTACGCCAAGCGCACCGCGATCGAGGAGTACCGCGTCCAGGGACGCGGCGGATATGGCATCAAGGTCGCGAAGCTCAACGACGATCGGGGCACCCTGGCCGGTGGTCTGATGGTCGCGGACGACGACGAGGTCCTGGTGGTTATGTCCAGCGGCAAGGTGGTACGCTCTGCCGTGGCCGAGGTCCCGGCGAAGGGCCGCGACACCATGGGTGTGGTGTTCGCGCGAACGTCCGGAGATGATCGCATCCTCGCCATCGCCCGCAACGGAGAGCGGGGCCTCGCCGAGGAAGAAGCCGCGGCGGATGCCGATTCCCCCGACTCCGACAACACACAGACTTCTGAGGAAAGCTAAGACGCATGAGCACAGTAGCCGACAAGCTGGCGAAGAAGTCGACGCGCAAGTCCGGGGGCAAGCAGGTTCGCCTGCGCCTGGTCTACGTCGACTTCTGGTCCGCCGTGAAGCTGGCGTTCCTCGGCGCGATCGCGTTCGCGGTCGTGACGATGGTCTCGTTCTTCCTGGTGTACATGGTGCTGCAGGCGACCGGCGTCATCGCGCAGGTCGATGACATCCTCGGCAGCTTCACCGACGGCGCGTTCTCCCTCTCCGAGACGGTCGGCCTGCCGCAGGTCATGGCCTTCGCCGCAGTCGTGTCGATCCTGAACCTCATCGTGTTCACGGTGCTCGGCGCTGTCATCGCGGGTATCTACAACCTCGCGGTCAAGGTCACCGGCGGTCTGCTGGTCGGCTTCACCTCGAACTGACGCAGGTTCTCGACGGAAGGCGGATGCTTCGGCATCCGCCTTCCGTCGTCTCCGCCTCAGTCGCCGGCCGTGGCGGAGTAGGGAAAACCCGAAGCGAGGTGTCCGGATGCCTCGGTATCCCGCGAGAGCGCGGAACCGTAGCGTTATGGGCATGACGAATCAGACTGCAAGCCCCGCAGCGCCGGTCGCGGAGCGGCCGCCGGTGCGATTGCTCTTCACAATCCTCCAGCTCACCGCGCTCGGCGTGGTCGGCTCGGGTGTCATCGGCATCCTGAGCGGACTGCTCGGTGCCGGTGTCGCTCTCGTGTTCGCCTTCGGCATCGGCCTGATCTTCCTGGTCGGGCTCGTCTACGCGATGTTCGGCGTCGCCTGGTTCGAGGTCATGCGCGTCAGCAGCCTCTACGATCTCGACCTTCCCGCGCTGCGGTGGCGGCGTCGCACCACCCCCGGTTTCGGCGGCTGGCTGCGCTCGCTCGGCCGACAGGCCGTGGACGGACCGATGTGGCGGGCGCTGGTCAACTTCATGCTCGCGTGCATCGCCGGTGCGCTGATCCTGCGCCTGTTCTGGGGAATGATCTGGTCGGCGATCACGGCGTTCGCGCCCCTGACTCTGGACGGCACGGTCGACGGCCCCTACGGCAGCGAGATCCTGGTCGCCTGGGCGCCTCTGGTCGGCATCCTGGGTGTCGTGATCTCCGCCGGCGCGATCGTCGGACTCGCACTGCTGCACCGGGTGCTCACCCGGGCGCTGGTGGTTCCGAGCCGCGAGGCCGAACTCACCGAGCAGGTGCGCACCACGAGCGCGCAGCGGGAGGGCGCCGTGCGCGCCGCCGACGTCGAACGCACCCGCATCGAGCGCGATCTCCACGACGGCGTCCAGCCCCGCCTCGTCTCGGTCGGGATGACGCTGGGTCTCGCCCAGCAGAAGATCGACGAGGACCCCGCGAAGGCCAAGGAGCTGATCTCCGAGGCGCACACCTCCACCAAGGCGGCCATCACCGAACTGCGTCAGCTCGCCCGCGGCATCCACGCATCCGTCCTGGACGACCGCGGCCTGGACGCCGCTCTGTCCGCCCTCGCCGGCCGGTCGCACATCCCCGTGCACCTGGACGTCCGTATGGACGGGCGGTGCAGCAGAGAGGCCGAGGCGGCCGTCTATTTCGCGATCGCCGAATCCCTGACGAATGCGGCCAAGCACTCCAGGGCCAGTGACTGCCGCGTGATCGTGCGCCGTCGCGAGAACGGCGTGCTGTGGGCGCGGGTCGAGGACAACGGCATGGGCGGGGCGCAGATCCAGCCCGGCGGTGGCCTCGACGGCATCTCCAACCGCGTGCTCGCCGCCGGCGGCACGTTCCGACTCGACAGCCCGCAGGGCGGTCCGACCAGCCTGGAGGTGAGCGTGCCATGCGCATCCTGATCTGTGAGGACTCCGTCCTGCTGCGCGAAGGTCTCGTCCGGCTCCTCGAGGACGCCGGCCACGAGGTGGTCGCGGCACTCCCCGACACGGTCGGTCTGGATGACGCCGTCAGCGAGCAGGCACCCGAGCTGTGCATCCTCGACGTGCGTCTGCCTCCGACCTTCACGGACGAGGGGATCCGCGCGGCGCTCGGCATCAGGGCCCGTCAGCCGCAGCTGCCGATCCTCGTGCTGTCGCAGTACGTCGAGGAACGTTATGCGAGCGATCTGATCGCCGCGCAGGGCGGCCCGCTCGGCTACCTGCTGAAGGACCGGGTCGCGGACGTCTCGGAGTTCGTGGCATCCGTCGAACGGATCGCGGACGGCGCGACCGTGCTCGACCCCGAAGTGGTCGCGCAGCTGCTCACCCGGCGCAACAAGGACGACCGGATGCTGCGGCTCACCGAACGCGAACGCACCGTCCTCGCGCTGATCGCGGAGGGGAAGTCGAACCAGGCGATCGCCGGGCTCCTGTTCCTCTCCGAGGCCAGCGTCGAGAAGCACATCACATCGATCTTCCAGAAGCTCGGATTCGAGCAGGACGAATCGGGCAACCGGCGGGTGCTGGCGGCACTCGCCCACATCGAGAACAACGGCGGCCCTGCCGCCGGACAGACAGGAGCGGCACGATGAGCACGAATGACAACGGCGGGCACGAGATCCCGCTGACTCCTCCCCCGTCGAATCAGGGAGCGCCCGTGAACCCGGCGCCGACCGCGGCATCCGCGCCGTCCGCGGGCGGTACGGCTCAGCCGCCGACGGGATCGGCGCGACCGGCCTCCGGGCCGGGACGCCCGATCGGCATCGTCCTCGCCGTGATCGGCGGCGTCGCCCTGCTCGGGTCCGGCACCACCGCAGCCTTCGCGGCCGGCAGCCAGCTGAGCCGGAGCGACTCGGTCTCGACGACCGACGTCACCGGCATCCAGTCGCTGGAGATGGAGGTGGGCGCCAGTGACGTCAGTGTCCAGTTCGGCGACGTCGACGAGGCCGAGCTCCGCGTCGACGGCGGCAGCGGCGCCACGTGGACGCTCGAGCGGGACGACGACGAGCTCATCGTCCACAGCCCGAACCGGACCTTCGGATGGTGGTTCGGCGGTTGGTTCGGCGACGACGAGCGGGTCGTGCTGACCCTGCCCGAGAGCCTGCAGCGCGCCGGCCTCGACCTCGACCTGGATCTCGGTGCCGGCAGCCTCGAGGCCTCCGGGGAGTTCGGCGAAGTGGATCTGCACGTCGGTGCCGGTGCGCTGACGCTGGAGGGATCCGCCACCTCGGTGGATGCCGACATCAGCGCCGGTCGGGCCGAGATCGAGCTCGCGGACGTCAGCGAAGCCGACCTGGGCATCGCCGCCGGACGGCTGACGGCCGAGTTCACCGGCACCACTCCGGACATGATCACGTTCGAGGTGAGCGCCGGATCGCTCGAGCTCACCGTGCCGGATGACGTGTACAACGTGACGCAGGAGGTCAGCGCCGGATCCTTCGACAACCGTGTCGAGACGTCCACCACGGCATCCAGCACGATCGATGCGAAGGTGTCGGCCGGGTCGGCGACGCTGCGTGCGGGGGACTGACCGGCCTCGATTCGGTTTTTTCGTCAATCTCGGGTAATCTCTTGGAGGTTGACGGGGCTATAGCTCAGGCGGTTAGAGCGCTTCACTGATAATGAAGAGGTCCCAGGTTCAAGTCCTGGTAGCCCCACTCCACACTCCAACTGAACACCCTCACGGGGCCTTAGCTCAGTTGGTAGAGCGCCTGCTTTGCAAGCAGGATGTCAGGAGTTCGAATCTCCTAGGCTCCACAGTCAGAACCGGTCGGACACTCAGTCCGGCCGGTTCTCTGTTTCCGGCGTGCACCGTGCGGCGATGGTCTCGGCGGCCTGTTCGACCACGTGCGCTTTCTCGCTCTCCGCGAGCGCCCATCCGCCGTGGACCAGTCGCGGCCAGAACACGGTGGTCGCGATCATCCCGAGGAACTGGGCGGAGATGACGTCGGCATCCTCGACCCGGGCTGTTCCCACGTCGCGAGCACCGACGAGGAACGTCCGCAGTGCCGCGAGCACGGGGAGCGTGCCGAAGTCGAAGGTCCGCTCGCGAAGTTCGGGGAAGCGGGGAGACTCTGCGATGACGATGCGCATCAAGTCAGCCATGCCCGGTCGATCGAGCAGTCGCACGTAGGCGCTCCCGAGGATCACGAGCCCACCGAAGAAGTCATCCGGATCCGGTGCGACCTGTTCGGCGTCCGGGACACTTCCCGTTGCGAGCACCGTCGCTTCGAACAGCTCCGCCTTGGTGGGGAACTGCTTGAACAGCGTGGCCCTCGATACGCCGGCCTGCCTGGCGACCTCGGCGAGCGAGGTGCGGTCGTAGCCGTTCTCCAGGAACGGCCGCGCCGCCGCTCGGAGGATCGCAGCCCGATTGTCCGCTGCGATCTGCTGGTGATACTCCGACAGCTTGCGGGTCATGGCTCCATTATCGCATTGAGGTGAGCCACTTGACTCACCTCAATGCGACGAATAGATTGCCGACATGGTGAGTCGCCGGACTCACCTCGACGAGAGGGGAAGGACATGGCGAAGGTGATGATTCACGCGACAGTCTCCTTGGACGGGTTCATGGCGGACCCGGACGGCGGGATGGACTGGATGAACGGGTTCCCCGTGGCCCCGGAGGACGAGCAGATCGTGGAGAGCATCTGCTCCGGCATCGGAGCCATCATCGGCGGCGCGAACAAGACCCGCACGATCGAGGACGGCGAGATCCCGTACGGCGGATACCTGAAGGTTCCCGTGTATCTGATGACGCACAACGAGCAGGAGACGGTGGAACGCGACGGGACACGATTCACGTTCGTCGTGGACGACATCGAGGAAGCCGTCCGTCGGGCCCGCGCGGATGCGGGTGAGAAGTGGGTGAGCCTCCTGGGCGGGCGAGTGGCAAGGCAGTGCCTCGCCCTCGGGCTCGTGGATGAGCTTCGGCTCCATGTCGTGCCGGTCGTGCTGGGTGAAGGTATCCCGCTCTTCGCCGGGTTGGAGAGACAGCTTCGTCTCGAGCGCCTGGAGACCGCTGCGTTCGCGAGCGAGGTGCACCTCCGCTACAGGGTGTTGAGCTAGGGCACGATCATCACGGAGTGCTCATTCGTTCCGGTGTCGCAGGTCGTGATCTCCCAGACCGAGGATCCGTCCTCCGTGATGCGTGTCATCTCGATGATCAGCGGGCTCGGCCACGTCTCACCGGACTGCATCGCCGCGCTCAGGGCGTCGGTGCCGGCGTCCCGTTCGGGCTCGGTGAGTTCGACGTCGTGCTTCGCGATGACTTCCAGGGTCCTCACGTCGAGGAGCGACTCCTGACCTGCGCTCGGATCGTCGACCGGGTCGCCGAACACGTCGTCTCGACCGGAGGCGGCTCTGATCCGCCAGACCCATCCCTCGTCGATGTACTCGAGACGCAGGCCGACGACGCTTCCACCCACGCCGCCCTCACTGGGCAGCGCCTCGAGGAAGTCGGTGGGCCAGGTCAACTCAGGTGGTTTGCAGGAGCCGGGATGGTCATCTCCGACGGCGGCAGGCGGTGTCGGGATAGGAGCGCAGGCGACGGATGTCGCCACCATCCCCAGCAGGACCACGAGCGACGCGCTTCTTCGAGACGCATTGAGCATTCTTGGACTCCTCCGGGCTCATCAACCCGAGCCGGGTTGGTCCGTACACCGTGAACAGTAGCCGAACAGGCATCCCGATCAGTCGTCGTCCCATTCGGCGAAGTACCAGAGCACCGGTTCGTCGATGCCGGGGAGGCTGTTGCGGAAACCGTGCCGCTCGTAGAAGCGGCGCGCGTCCGTATCGCCCGAGTCGACATTGATATGCATCTCGCCGGCTCCCCTGCGGCGGGATTCCGCGACGGCCCGCGCGAGCAGCACCGCGCCGATCCCCTCGGATCGACGCTCCGGTCGCACGTAGAGCTCGTCGAGAGTCGCGACGTGTCCGCCCTCGTTGTAGACGGCCGGTCGCAGCGCGATGAGCGCGTAGCCGATCGCGCTCCCGTTCGACGAGGCGATCAGGGCGAAACCGGCCGGATCGGCGAGGAATCGCCGGAAGCGGGGAAGCAGGATGTCGAACGGCGGCTCCGGCTCGTCGAACTCGTCGCCGAAGTCGATCTGCAGTTGCGTGAGCACCTCGGCATCCGGCGCACCGGCGAAGGCGATCGTCACCTCGGATCCGTCGTGCATGTTCGCCTCCGCGCCCAGTCTGCCGTGCGGTCGGGGGCGGCACCAGCCACCTCGTAGGATCGAAGAGTGCTGATCGGTCTCATGCGTCCCGTGGAAACCCGCTCCGTCGCGGTGGAAGCCGCTGACCTCGCAGGAGTCCAGACCCAGCTGGCGGCGCAGCGTCCCGACGGTTTCGACCTCGTCTCCGCTCCGGTCGAGATGATCAAGGGAGCGGCCATCCTCCAGGCGGTCGGAACCTTCGCCCGCCGCGACCAGGTCACCCGGGTCGAGGCGGAGGACATGGCCGCGCTCGAGGCAAAGGTGCCCGAGGGCTGGCAACTGCTCAACGTACTCCGCACCTGACGCCGGTCGACGGCGGAGGCTGGGTCGCAGAATCCGCCGTTCTGACCCGGTGTGCGGATTCCGGGTCGCAGACTGCGCCGCTTTCGCGGCCGCGAAGCGACAGAATCTGCGACCGGGTCCAAGGCCGACGGCCCCTGGGTGCCAACGTCTGCGACCTGTTCGCCGCCGTCAGCCGCGCCGCGCCCGCGCCGCCGCCGCCAGACCGGCGAGCACGTCGGCGGTCGTGTCCCACCCCATGCACGCATCCGTCACGCTCTGTCCGCGCACCAGTCCGCCGGGACCCTGCGTCACATCCAGCTTCTGCGCGCCGGCGACGAGGTTGCTCTCCACCATGACGCCCGCGATTGCGGAGCCGTCGGACGCGATCTGTGCGGCGAGCTCCCGAGTGACCTCCGCCTGACGCACGTGATCCTTGCCGCTGTTGCCGTGGCTCGCGTCGATGATCAGCCGAGCCGTCAGGCCCGCGGCCTCCAGCCGCGAAGAGGCGTGCGCGACGTGGTCGCCCGAGTAGTTCGGCCCATCCGCACCGCCGCGCAGGATCACCGAGGTGTCCGGGTTGCCCGTCGTCGTCACGAGGCTCGCCCGCCCGTCGGCGCCGATCCCGAGGAACGCCTGCGGCGAGGATGCGGCGGCCGCGGCATCCAGAGCGACCTGGAGCCCGCCGTCCGTCCCGTTCTTGAAGCCGATCGGCATCGACAGTCCGCTCGCGAGTTGACGGTGGATCTGGCTCTCGGTCGTCCGGGCCCCGATCGCTCCCCACGAGACGAGGTCGGCCGTGTACTGCGGGCTGATCGGCTCCAGGAACTCGGTCGCGCACGGCATCCCGAGCGCCGTCACGTCGCGCAGGAACGCACGCGCCTGCCGCAGCCCGGTCTCGATGTCGTGACTGCCGTCGAGGTGCGGGTCGTTGATGAGGCCCTTCCAACCGACGGTCGTGCGGGGCTTCTCGAAGTAGGTGCGCATCACGATCAGCAGATCGTCGCGGTGCCGCTCCGCTTCGCGCGTCAGCCGACCGGCGTACTCGAGTCCGGCAACGGGGTCGTGGATCGAGCACGGGCCGGCGATGACCAGCAGGCGGTCATCCTCGCCGGCCATGATGGCGCGGATCGCGTCGCGGGTCCGCGAGACGAGCGCCGCGCGTTCATCGCCGACCGGCAACTCGGCGGCGATCTCCGCGGGTGCGGGGATCGTGGTGAAGGCCGCGACATGGAGATCCGCGGTGGCGTCGATCGTGGCTGCGTCTTTCATGTGCAGGGGTCCTGTCCTGTCGAGGGCGGACCCGATGCAGAGCCCGCCGAAACGGCGAAAGCCAGAGCGAATGCTCTGGCTTGTCGGCTCTGAAGGTGTCGGTACGCGCTAACTCAGCGCCGGCCCCTCCAGAGCCGACTCGAAATACGCATACCAACGGGATGTCATGGACATGACACTACCTCATGATCGCGGGTGCTCCGCGCGGCGACGTCGCAGACGCCGCCGCGCGAGGACATCAACTCGCCGCGAGCCGGATCCGCTCCGCCAGGAATGCGAGGTCGGCATCCGTGAGGTCGGTCACGGCGTACGACGTCGGCCACACGGTGCCCTCGTCGAGATTCGCGATGGTCTCGAAGCCGAACGTCGCGTACCGGACTTTGAACTTCGTCGCGGGCTGGAAGAAGCACAGCACCTTGCCGTCCTTGCCCCACGCCGGCATGCCGTAGTACGTGCGCGGCACCAGGTGCGGGGCGTTCTCGCCGACCAGCTCGTGCAGCTTCGTGGCGAGAGTCCGATCGGGCTCGGCGAGCTCTGCGATCTTCGCCAGCACCTCGGCCTCGCCCTCGGCGCGGCGCTCCTCCGGCGTCTTCTTCGCGCGCGAACGCGCGGTCTTCTTCTCGGCCGCCGCGGCCTTCATGGCCTCGCGTTCTTCGCCGGTGAAGTTCTTCGTCTCGGACATCGGTTCCTCCTCGGGCTGGTTGTGAGATCAGCCTATGGATGCCGATGGCGGGGCGCTTCTCCATTCCTGATCGATGCGCGGGACGCATCGGACCAGGACGCGTTCAGGAGAACGAGGACGTCACCTTGGAGACCTGCGCCGCCCGCGAGTCGTCCTCGCTGGCGAGAACGCCGCCGTTCGCGACGAAGTCGGCGGCGACCTCCTCGAACATGATGCGCACGTCCTGGCGTCGCGCGCCGAGGGCGTCGACCGCGGCATCCGTGACCGCTTCGGCGAAGGCGCGGCGCTGATCGACGGAACGGCCAGGCAGAAGTTCGACTCTGATGTTCGGCATGGCAGAAGCCTAGGACACCAGGGCCGACCGGCCATGCGCCGACCGCTACTGTGAGTGGATGGACCTGAGAGTCGCCGCCTACGCGGTCGTCACCGATGACGATGACCGGATCCTCCTCGCCCGATGGACCGAAGGCCGTCGCGCGGCCTGGACGATGCCCGGCGGGGGCCTCGAGGCCGGGGAGGACCCGGAGGACGCGGTGCGGCGCGAGCTGCGCGAGGAGACCGGCTACACCGTGCAGGTGGGCGAGCTGCTCGGCATCCATTCCCGCGTGATCCCGGCCGGTCGCCGTGTGCACAAGGCCGACGTCCCGCTGCACACCCTGCGGATCCTGTATCGCGCCCGTGTCACCGGCGGACGCCTGCGTTTCGAACGGGACGGTTCGACCGACATGGCCGGATGGTTCGACGTGCCAGCGGTAGCGGAGCTCCAGCGGGTCAAGCTCGTCGACATCGCGCTGCGGATGGCCGGCATCCTCTAGCCGGTCAGCTGCGCGGCTTCTCCGGCTCGGAGATGTCGGCGACCGTCGCGCCGTAGGCGGCGATCAGGGCATCGGCGTCGACGAACAGGCTGTATCCGTGGGCACCGGCGCCCATGGCGACGCGCTGGCCGACGATGGACGCGTCGGCGAAGACGGGCCAGTCCGTGGTGCTGCCGATCGGGACGATCGTACCGCGCTCGTAGCCGGTCGCCGCGAGGGCGAGCTCCGGTTCTGGCAGACGCAGCTTGTTGACCCCGACCACCGCGCGCAGCTTCGGCCACGAGATCGACCGGCCGCCGGGGACCAGCGCGAACAGGTACGTGTCATCGGATCGTTTGACGACGAGCGTCTTCACGATCCCGGAGGGTTGAATGCCGAGGATCTCTGCGGCTTCGTGGAGACTGCGTGCCTGCGGCCGCTCGCGGATCTCGATCTCGAGACCACGGGCGGCCGCAGCATCCTTGACCCTGGAGTGCGGGTCGGTCACGCGTTCGGCGCGGACAGCGGGTCGTCCGCGACCCACAGCTCGTCGTCGGCGCGCAGGGCCTGCCATGCGGCGTACAGGACGCCGATCGCGGCGGCGGCACCGAGGACGATCGCGACGACCGAGCCCAGACCAGGGCCGCTCTTCTTCGCGGGGACGATGGTGACGCCGTGACGCTTCGCGTTGGCGATGTCCCACGCGGAGAGGGCCGAGCCGACCACGCCGCCGACGACGGGAACGAGCTTGTCGTCCATGACGTGCTTGCCGAAGCGCACGCTCTGGTCTACGACCGGAGCGACCCGGCGCTTGTAGGCGTCCTGGACGACAGGCACGACCTGTTCGCTGTTGAGCTTGCCGAGCTGGCGGCCGGCCTCACGAGCGACGTCCGCGGCCTGTCCGACGAGCACCTGCTGGGTCTCCCACAGCTTGTTCGCGTCATTCTGCAGACGGCGCAGTTCCTTCTTCCGCTTTCGGCTGAGGCTCACGATGCTCTCCTGTCCATTGGAGTACGGGTTCCCCATCATGCCAGACATGACTGGATGCGGGCAGAGATTGTGGCCACCCTTGCCAGGACCCTTCGATCGCGCTAAGCGATCAGGCGGGCCATCCAGGCCATTCGTCGCGTCGCTCTGCGAGAATGGAGGAATGCCTCACGCTTCGCACGTCGCAACCCTGCACACCAACCACGGCGACATCGTCGTCAACCTCTTCGGCGACCACGCCCCGAAGACCGTCGCGAACTTCGTCGGCCTCGCCGACGGTTCCCGGGACTGGACCCACCCCGCCACCGGCAAGCCCGGCGAGGGTCCCCTCTACAAGGACGTCATCTTCCACCGCATCATCCCGAACTTCATGATCCAGGGCGGCGACCCGCTCGGTCAGGGCGTCGGCGGCCCCGGCTACAACTTCAATGACGAGATCCACCCGGAACTGAACTTCAACGAGCCCTACATGCTCGCCATGGCGAACGCGGGCCTGCGTCGCAACGCGATCACCGGTGAGCTCGAGGGCACCAACGGCTCGCAGTTCTTCATCACGACGGACCCGACCACCTGGCTGATGGGCAAGCACACGATCTTCGGCGAGGTCGCCGACGACGCCTCGCGCGCCGTGGTCGACGCGATCTCCGCCGTCCCGACCGCCGCCGGCGACCGTCCGATCGAGCCCGTCGTGCTGCAGTCGATCGACATCGTCGCGGCCTGACCGACCGTACGCGCCGATCCGGATGACGAACACCGAATTCACGAGCAATCGTGACAACTTCTGCTATCGGCATCCGGATCGGCAGAGCTTCGTGCTCTGCCAGCGCTGCCTGCGCACCATCTGCCCCGAGTGCCAGACGCAGGCCGCTGTCGGCGTGATCTGCCCCGAGTGCCTCAAGGAGCAGAAGCAGAACCGCACTCCCGCCCAGAAGAAGGCTGATCGCCGCTGGAACGGCGGCCGCTCGATCCTGGCGCCGGCCACCGGCAAGCCGATCGTCACCTACGCGATCATCGCCGTCACGGCGTTCATCTGGCTACTGACCCTGATTCCCGGTATCGGCGCGAGCATCCAAGGCGCCCTGCTCTTCAACGCGGTCTATCTGTACCCCGATCTCAACGGCGGCGTCTTCGAACCGTGGCGCGTGCTCACTGCGGCCCTGGTGCACAGCAGCAGCATCTGGCACATCGGCTTCAACATGCTCTCGCTCTGGGTGATCGGACGCACCCTGGAGCCGATGCTGGGGCGCTGGCGATTCCTGACGCTCTATGTGCTCAGCGCGGTCGGCGGCTCGGTCGCCGTGGCATGCATCGACCCGCTGCAGTCGGTCGTCGGCGCCTCCGGCGCCGTGTTCGGCCTGTTCGGCGCGCTGATCATCATCGGTCGGCATATGGGCGCGAACATCACCGGCATCCTGGTGATCATCGGCCTCAACCTGGTGATCGGATTCATCCCCGGCTTCAACATCGCCTGGCAGGCGCACATCGGCGGGGCGGTCGTGGGACTGCTCGTGGCGCTCATCTTCACCCGAACCCGTCGCCGTGACCAACGGGTGTGGCAGATCCTGTGGCTCGTCGCGCTCGGTCTCGTGCTCGTCGCGCTGCTGGCGTTCGTCCCCCCAGCGGTCCTGCTCGCCTGATCTGCCGTGTGCACAGGGTGTGAATAACACCGGTGTAATTCTCCCCACCCTGTGGATGAGCCTGTGGATAACTCTCCGTCGGCGCCAACGGAAGAACCCCCTCACGGATGCCGTGAGGGGGTTCTTCGCACAAGACGTGGGGTGTCAGCGCCAGCGCGTGGTCATCAGGAAGCCGATCAGCGCGATGCCGAGACCGATCGCGAGGTTCCAGGACTGGATGCCGGGGATCGGCCACTGCATGCCGGAGATGTAGAAGACGAGGATCCAGGCGAGGCCCAGCAGCATGAAGCCGATCATGACGGGCTTGAACCACACGGCGTTGGGC
Organism: Microbacterium sp. M28; assembly: GCF_025836995.1. Lineage (NCBI taxonomy): Bacteria > Bacillati > Actinomycetota > Actinomycetes > Micrococcales > Microbacteriaceae > Microbacterium > Microbacterium triticisoli. The sequence continues at coordinate 22,910 of NZ_CP107546.1, forward strand.
GCCTGCTCGCCTTCAGCGCGCTCGACGACGGGTTCTTCGCTCTTACGGTCTCGTGCCATGGGGGCCATTCTACCCATGTGTCCTGCGATCGCCCGAGCCATCGGGCCGACGCACACGTCGAGCGGATAGGATCGCGCCTGTGACAGCATCCGTCGTGCCCGAGAAGCGTCGCGCCCGACGTCCGCGTCAGCGCGCGACGTTCACGAGCGTGCTCGGCGAACTCCTGCTCACGGCGGGTGTCCTGGTCATGCTCTTCGTCGCGTGGCAGATGTGGATCGGTGACATCATCATCAGCGCGCAGCACAACGCCGAGGGCGCCGCCGTCTCCGAGGAATGGGCCAGCGCGCCCGCCCCCGAGCCGCCTCCGGTGATCACCGACGACACCGGTGAGACGTTGTACGAGCCGCCGATCCTGCCGCATCCCGGTGACGGCGAGGAGTTCGCGCGGATGCTCATCCCTCGGTTCGGCGGCGACTACAACGTCGCCATCGCCGGCGGCACCAGTCGCGCGGTCACGCTCGACAAGATCGGCATCGGACTCTACGAGCAGTCGAAGATGCCGGGTGAGGTCGGCAACTTCTCCCTCGCCGGGCACCGCACCACCTGGGGCAAGCCGTTCAACAAGATCGACAAGCTCAGGACCGGTGACGCGATCGTCGTCGAGACGCCGGAGGGCTGGTACACCTATCGCTTCCGCACGCTCGAGTACGTGACGCCCACGCAGGTCGACGTGCTGCTGGACGTGCCGCAGATGCCCGGCGTCCAGACCGGCGAACGCTACATCACCCTCACCGCGTGCTCGCCGCTGTACTCGCTCGCCGAACGCATCGTCGCCTACGGTGTGTTCGAGGGCTTCCAGCCGCGTGCCGAGGGTCCACCCGAATCGCTGGCGCCCGTCGAAGTCGCCCCGCCGTCCCTCTAAGGAGCCCCTGATGTATGCAGCTCTCTGGCGCATCCTCCCCGGGCCGTGGTGGCTGCGGGTGCTCATCCTCCTCGTCGCGGTCGCCGCGATCCTCTACGGGCTGTTCTTCTACGTCTTCCCGTGGATCGCGCCGATCATCACCCCAGGCGAGGTCGACCTGGAATGACCGTGCGGGTGCTCGTGGTCGACAACCACGACAGCTTCGTGCACACGCTGATCGGCTATCTGCACGAACTCGGCGCCGTCACGACCGTCGTCGAGGCGGATGCGATCGACGACGCCGGAATGGATTCGCTGCTGTCGGGGATCGATGCGGTGCTGCTCTCCCCCGGACCCGGCCGGCCCCGGGATGCCGGCGCCTCGGTCGCCGTCGTCGGTGAAGCCGCCGGTCGGCGGATGCCGGTGCTCGGCGTCTGCCTCGGGCACCAGGCGATCGGTGCGGCGTTCGGCACCGAGGTCTCCGAGGCGCCCGAGCTGATGCACGGCATGGTGTCACAGGTCGCGCACGACGGCTCGGCGCTGTTCCACGGCATCCCGTCGCCGTTCGCCGCCGGTCGCTACCACTCGCTCGCCCTCGCCGAGTCGGAGCTCCCGGCGGAACTCGGGGTGACCGCCCGTGCCGAGCACGGGACGGTCATGGCTGTCGCGCACCGCGATCTTCCGATCCTCGGCGTGCAGTTCCATCCCGAGAGCGTGCTGACCGCGGGGGGCTACCGGCTGCTGGCGAACTGGCTCTCGTCGGTGGGCGATCCGGATGCCGTGACTCGCGCCGCGCGCCTCAGCCCGCTCGGAGACTACGAGCCGGTGCAGTAACGCAGCTCGACCGTGGAGTGCACCGGCACGTCGCCGGGGGCCAGAGACATCGAGGTCACCGTCGGCGGGTTCACCGCGGGGCAGCTGGTGTCCGCGGTCGGGACGGCGGTGAGGCCGAGGCCTTCGAGCTCCTCCGTCGCGGCATCCAGCGTGAAGCCGCTGAGGTCGCGCAGGGTGACCGAGCCGCTGGCGACGACGAGGTCGACGATCGTCCCCGGTGCCACCTCGGCGTTCTCCTCTTCGCTGGCCTCGAGCACGATCCCCGCCGCCTGGTCCTTGTCGTTGACGCGCCGGATCGTGCCCAGTTGGAGCCCGGCGTCCTCCAGCGATTTCTGCGCGTCGGCCTGCGACATGGTGACCAGGCGCGGGACGACGACCATCTCGGCGCCGCTGGAGACGTAGACCGTGATCTCGGTACCCGGTTCCACCGTCGTGCCCTCGGTCGGGTCGGTTCGTGTGACGTTGCCCTCGGCGATGCTCGCGGACGTCTCCTCCACGAGCCTCGTGGTGAGTCCGAGATCGTCGAGCTCCTCCGTCGCCGCGGCGACCGTGAAGCCGCTCAGCTCGGGGACGGTGCGCGACGAGGTCTGCACACTGGGCCCCTGAACGGTGACGACCCAGAACAGCACGGACGCCAGCAGCACGGCGAGCAGCGCGACGCCGGCCCAGATCCAGGCCACCGGCGGACCGGCCTGCGTGCGCGCCATGGTGGTGTCGCTGGAGAGCTGGCGCAGCGTGCGAGCCGTCTCCTGCGCAGCCCGAGGGCTGGGGCCGTACAGTTCGCTCGTCAGGGCGCCGATCTGCTTCTTGCTCGGCGCCTTGCCGCCGAAGGCGGTGTCCAGCGCGGTGCGGAAGCTCGCGGCATCCGGATACCGCTGATACGGGTCCTTCGCCAGGGCGCGCAGCACGATCGGATCGAGGGCCGCGGGGGACAGCTCGTTGACGTCTGTCGGCGGAGCCGGGGTCTCGCTGACGTGCTGGTACGCGACGGCGACCGGCGAGTCGCCGCGGAACGGCTGGCGTCCGGTCAGCAGCTCGTACAGGACCACACCGGTCGAGTACAGGTCGGTGCGGGCGTCGACGGGTTCGCCCTTGGCCTGCTCGGGCGAGAAGTATGCGGCCGTGCCGATGATCTGCGTCGTCTCGGCGACCGTCGACGACGAATCGGAGACCGCGCGGGCGATGCCGAAGTCCATGACCTTGATCGAGCCCTTGGGCGTCACCATGACGTTGCCCGGCTTGATGTCGCGGTGGATGACACCGGCCTTGTGCGAGTACTCCAGGGCTTCCAGGATGCCGTCGACGTAGCGCACGGCATCCGCCGCCGGGACGGGGCCGTTGGAGATGATCGTCTTCAGCAGCGTGCCCTGGACGAGCTCCATCACGATGTACGGGACGGGTTGCGCCGCCGAGTCGTCCTCGCCGGCATCGAACACGCGCACGATCGAGGGATGGGACATCCGCGACGCGGACTGCGCCTCCAGCCGGAACCGCGTGCGGAACGCCGTGTCGCGCGCGAGCTCGGGATCGAGGATCTTGATCGCGACCTCGCGGCCCAGCGTCAGATCGTGCCCGCGGTAGACCTTCGCCATGCCACCGTGGCCGATGAGCTCGTCGACGCGGTAACGTCCCGCGAGGACACGTTGCTCTGTGGACACGGACGACCCCCTGTTAGACACCGGCTGACTGCTCACCAGGCTACCCTTCGGCGTCGCCGCCCGCGTCTACCGCGCCATCGACGTCCGCACCCGGAAGCTCGGTCGCCGCGGGCTGGATCGGTGCGGTCAGCTGGGGGGAGCTCCCGGTTGGCCGGTCGCCGCCGCAGAACGCCTGGTACGTCGCCGTGACGTTCTGTCCGGCCTTGTCCGCACCGATCGTGATCTCGGCGCTGCGCTCGGCTGGCGTGAAGCTGCGGGTCGTCGTGCCGTCGGCGAACGTCGCGTTCGTGATGGTGACCTCGTACGCGCTCAGCGCCGGCACACCGGACGGGCAGGTGTAGTTCGTCCAGTTCAGCATGACCTTCGCACCGGCGACCGCCTCGCCGCCGAGGGTCGGCGCGGAGCTCGGCGGGCTCACGGTGATGACATCGCCGAACAGCGTCAGTGTCAGCGCGGTGCCAGGTTCGACCATTCCGCCGGGCTCGACGCTCTGCACGGTGCCCTTCTGCTCCGGCGAGGAAGCAGGCGTGCTGCCGGTGACGCAGCTGGCATCGAGCCCTGCGGCATCCGCCGCGGTGACGGCCTGGTCGCAGGTCATGCCGACCAGACCGAGCTCGCCGACGTTGACGCGCGGGTCCTCCGTCGGCGTGGGGTCGGGGGTCGGCGTCTGCGACTGCGTGGTCGGCGGAGGCGTCGTGGGCTTCTCCTCCGGGTCGCCGGAGAGCAGCGCGATGATGGTGCCGCCGACGGCGAGCAGCAGGATCACGATGAGCGCGATCAGCGGCCACGTCCACGGGCTGCGCTTCTTCTTCTTCTCCTCTTCGACGGCGTCGTCCGTCTCGAGGGCGGCGGTCGTCGTGAGGATGCGTGTCGCGTCGTCGCCCGAGGCGTCCATCATGCGGGTCGCGTCATCGGCGACGCCGCCGGTGGCGATCGCCGGCACGGCGATCGCCGCGGAGTTCAGATCGCCGCGGCGCAGTGCCTGAGCCGCGCGAGCGACGGTCGCGGCCGAGCTCGGCCGGTCGGCCGGCTTCTTCGTGATCATCGCCATCACGAGGTTCTGCACGGGGATCGGCACGGTCGGCGGCAGCGGCGGCGGCTGCTCGTTGATCTGCGCCATCGCGATCGCGACCTGGGACTCGCCGGTGAACGGACGCTTGCCCGCCAGGGACTCGTACGCCACGATGCCGAGCGAGTAGATGTCGGTCGCAGGGGATGCCGGGTGGCCGGACGCCTGCTCGGGCGACAGGTACTGCACCGTGCCCATCACCTGACCGGTCGCCGTCAGCGGCACCTGGTCGGCGATGCGGGCGATGCCGAAGTCGGTGATCTTGACGCGCCCGTCCGGCGTGATCAGCAGGTTGCCCGGCTTGATGTCGCGGTGCACGAGGCCGGCGGCGTGCGCGGCCTGCAGCGCAGCAGCGGTCTGCGCGACGATGTCCAGCGTCTTGTCCGCGCTCAGGGCGCCGTCGCGCTCGAGGACGGTGGAGAGCGCCTCGCCGGGCACCAACTCCATGACGAGGTAGGCGCTGCCGTTCTCCTCGCCGTAGTCGAACACGCTGGCGATGCCCTCGTGGTTGACGAGTGCGGCGTGCCGGGCCTCGGCGCGGAAGCGCTCGAGGAAGCCCGGATCCCCCATGTACTCGTCCTTGAGGATCTTGATGGCGACTGTTCGGCCGATCACATGATCGGTCGCCTCCCAGACCTCGCCCATGCCGCCGATCGCGATTCGCGACTGGAGCTCGTACCGTCCACCGAACGACACACCCTGCGTCGGCCTCATTTGCTCAGCACCGCCTCAATGACCTTCTTCGCAATCGGAGCGGCAACTGAATTGCCGGATCCGGACTGACCCTTACCACCGCCGTCTTCGACGACGACTGCCACCGCCACCTGCGGATCATCCGCCGGGGCGAAACCTGTGAACCACAGCGTGTACGGCTCTGTGTCACCGTTCTCCGCCGTACCCGTCTTACCGGCGACATCGACTCCGTCTATTCTCGCATTAGACGCGGCTCCGGACGCGACACTCGCGACCATCGCGTCGCTCACGGACTGCGCGACGGACGCTTCGACGGCGCGGCCGAACTCGGTGTTCTCATACGCCCGCTGCACCGACAGATCGGTGCCGATCACGGCATCCACCATCCGCGGGTTCATCACGACGCCGTCGTTGGCCAGCCCTGCCGACACCATGGCCATCTGCAGCGGCGTGGCACGGACATCGCCCTGGCCGAAACCGGTGAGCGCGGTCTGGTCATCGCTGAGCCCGCGCGGGTAGGTGGACGCCGTCGAGGTCAGCGGGATGTCGAAGGACCGGTCGAACCCGTACGCCTCCGCCGTCTCGCGGATCGCGTCATCGCCGATCGCGACGGCCAGCTGCGCCATCGGGATGTTGCAGCTCAGCCGCAGGGCGTCCGCGATCGTGACCGTGGCGCCGGCGCCGCAGGTCCCGCCACCTGCGTTGGAGATCTGCGTGCTGGTCCCAGGCAACGTGTATCGCGCGGGGTTCGGCAGTGTCGACTCGGGGGTCCACTCTCCGGTGGCGAAGGCCGCGGAGGCGACGACGACCTTGAAGGTCGACCCAGGAGGGTTGAGGTTGCCCGCGATGGCCCTGTTGTAGAGCGGGTTGTCGGCGGAATCGCGCAACTGCTCGTAGGTCTCGTTGACCGCGGCGACGTCGTGTACGGCGAGCAGGTTCGTGTCGTAGCTCGGCGACGACGCGAGGGCCAGCACACGGCCCGTCGACGGTTCGATCGCCACGACGGCGCCCTGCAGCCCGTCCAGGGCCTCATAGGCGACCCGCTGCACCTCGGCATCCAGCGTCAGTTCCACGCTGAAGCCGGTCTGCGGCTGTCCGGAGACGATGCGCTCGATCTCGGCGAAGAACGCGCCGGCTCCCGTGCCGGAGAGCTCGGCGTTCATCGCCTTCTCGATGCCGCTGATGCCGGTGCCGGAGAGCGCGGGATTGAAGTACCCGGTGACGGGCGCCCACATCGCGGCATCCGTGTAGTTGCGCTGGAACGCATAGTTGTCATCGGTCGGTGTCGAGTAGGCGATCGGCGTCCCCGAGGCGATGATCGAGCCGCGCTGGATCTCGTATCCGTTCAGCAGGGTGCGCCTGTTGTTCGGGTTCTGGGCCAGGGCATCGGCCTCGACGACCTGGATCCAGCTGGTCGCGATGAACAGCGACAGGAACATCGCGAGCATGATGATGCTGAGGCGGCGCAGTTCCTTGGTCATCCGATCACCACCCTCGGCTGACGGCGCACACCGTCGGAGATGCGCAGCAGCAGCGCGACGATGAGCCAGTTGGCGATCAGAGACGATCCGCCGGCGGCCAGGAAGGGGGTCGTGAGGCCCGTCAGTGGGATGAGCCGCGTGACGCCGCCGACCATGATGAACACCTGCAGCGCGATCGTGAACGACAGGCCGGTCGCGAGGAGCTTGCCGAAGTCGTCCTGGCCGGCCATGCCGATGCGGATGCCGCGACTGATGAAGACCATGTACAGGCAGAGGATCGCGAAGATGCCCACCAGCCCGAGCTCCTCCCCGAGGCTCGGGATGATGTAGTCGCTGTGCGCCAGCGGCGTCACCTGCGGGCGGCCCATGCCGAGTCCGGTTCCGATGAGCCCGCCCTGGGCGAGACCGAAGATGCCCTGCTGCAGCTGGAATCCGGCGCCCTGCGGGTCGACGATGCTCGGGTCGAACGCATACAGCCAGTTGGTGAAGCGACCGCGCACGTAGCTGAGGATCTGGGTGGCGAGGAAGACGCCGACCGCGACGAGGGCGAGGCCGATCACGACCCAGCTCGTCTTGCCGGTGGCGACGTAGAGCATCGCGATGAACATGCCGAAGATCAGCACACCGGTGCCGAGGTCGCGCTGGAAGACGATGATGCCCAGCGAGATCAGCCACACGACGATCACGGGGCCGAGTTCGCGGGCTCGGGGCCACGTGATGCCGAGGAAGCGCGTGCCGACCGACGTCAGGCTCTCCCGCGTGCGCACGAGGTATCCGGCGAAGAAGATCGCCAGGCACAGCTTGGCGAGCTCACCGGGCTGGAAGGAGATGAAGCCGCCGAGCGACACCCACACGTCGGCGTTCGCGGTCGTGACGCGCAGCCCGGGGACGAACGGCAGCAGCAGCAGCACGATTCCGGCGAGGCCGAACAGGTACGTGTAGCGGAACAGCACGCGGTAGTTGCGCAGCGCGATGACCAGCGCGATCGCGCCGGCGAGGGAGATCGCCGTCCACGCCAGCTGCTTGGACGAGTACGCATCCCAGCCGGTGAGGTTCTTGGCCAGGTCGATCCGGTAGATCATGGCGATGCCGAGCCCGGTGAGCAGCGTCGCGATCGGGACGACGAACGGGTCGGCGTCCGACGCGACGATGCGCAGCACGATGTGCAGGGCGAACACCAGCACCGCGAGTCCGCCGCCGATGAACAGGATCATGGGGTCGATCGTGCCGAGAGCGCCGAGCTGCACCAGGGCGAGGGCTGCGCCGCTGAGCGCGCACGCGAACAGCAGCAGCCAGAATTCGCGGTTGCGCTGCGTCTGGGGCAGCCGCATCTTCTTCAGCGCCTTGATGACCGCGGTGTCTGCGGCGACGTCGGTGCTCATGGCGCCCCCTCTTCCGTGGGCAGCGGAGTCGGCATCGGCGTGGTCCGCGCCTCGTCCTCCTTGACGGCGTCGGCTCCGGCCTGCAGGCGCAGGACGATGGCCTCGGCATCCGCGAGGGACCGGGCGTTGATCGTGCGCTCGACCGAGGCCCGCTGGTACGGCGGCAGGTCGGCGAGCAGGATGTCGGTGTCCTCGATCGGCGACGACAGCGTGATCGGGCCGATGTTCTGCTGCACGCCCTGGAAGATCACGACGCTGTCCTCGTCGGCACCGACGAAGTAGCGGGTCTGCGTCCAGTTGTAGGCGAGGAACCCCGCGCCGATCAGCGCCAGCAGGGCGATGACGAGCGCGCTGATCCATCCGGCGCGTCGGCGCTTCGCCCGGCGCTTGTCCTCTTCGATGAGCTCTTCGAGGTAGTCGGCGGCCGGTTCGAAGTGGGTCGGTTCGTTCGCCGCCTGCCGAACCGGGTGCAGCCAGCTGCTGCGACTCGCGCGGGCAGCGGGGACCAGGATGCCTGAGGGGTTCGATGCCGAGCCGACGATGGTCGCCGTACCGGAGGAGAGTGGATGCTGTCCTCCCACGTCCACCAGCACGATCGTGACGTTGTCCGGCGCTCCGCCGTCCAGCGCCTGCTTGAGCAGGGTGTCCGCGGTGCGACCGGGGGCGAGGCCCTGGCGCATGACCTTCGCGATGTGCAGCTCGTCGACCACGCCGGAGAGCCCGTCTGAACAGAGCAGCCAGCGGTCACCGGGGAGCGTCGGCATGACGAACATGTCGAGCTCCGGGTCGTTGTCCATGTCGCTGAGCACGCGCATGAGGACGGAGCGCCGCGGGTGGTAGCGCGCCTCCTCCGGCGTGATGCGGCCCGAGTCGACGAGGCGCTGGACGAACGTGTGGTCTGCGGTGATCTGCGTGAGCTCGTCGTCGCGGAAGAGATAGATGCGCGAATCGCCGATGTGACCGATGACGGCGTACTCGTCGACCATGATGATCGCGCTGACCGTGGTGCCCAGGCCTGCGAGCTCCGGACGGTCCTTGGCAGCGCGGATCAGATCGCCCGCGGCGGTCGTCGTCGCCGCCTGGAGGGATGCCTGCGCGTCGTCGGTCGTCGGGTACGTGGTGTCCAGCGGTGCGAGGCGCTGGATCGCGATGCTCGACGCGACATCGCCACCCGCGTGGCCGCCCATGCCGTCGGCGACGGCGAACAGGTTGGCTCCGGCGTAACCGGAGTCCTGGTTGTTGGAGCGGACCTTCCCGGTGTGGGAGATCGCGGCGCTCGAGCCCTCGAAGACCATGCCGCGCTCAGGCTCGCAGTTCGAAGGTCGTGGCGCCCACCTTGACGGGGATGCCGATGCCGATCACGGCAGGGCCGCCGCTGAGGCGCTTGCCGTCGAGGTACGTGCCGTTCGTCGAGTCGAGATCCTGGATGGTCCAGGTGCCGCCGCGCAGCATCAGACGCGCGTGGTGGCTGGAGGTGTAGTCGTCGCGGATCACGAGCCCGGATTCGCTCGAGCGGCCGATCGTCATGGGCTCGCTGCCGAGGGGGATCTCCAGGCCCGCCTTCGGGCCGGAGGTGATGACGAGGCGCGTGGCGCTGGTCGCGGTCGCCGGGGAGCCGGGCTTGGCCGCCGGTGCGGACGCCTTCGCCGAGATGCCGGATGCCGGCGTGGAGGCCGGGGTCGATGAGGCCGCCGGTGCCGCCGTGGCCTCGGCGGGGAGCTTGCGCGCGCGGACGCCGAAGAGGTCGGCGCGCAGCGAGTACACGACGCCGAACACGAAGAACCACAGCAGGACGAGGAAGCCCACGCGCAGCAGGACGAGGACGAGTTCACTCACGGCGTCACCCCGAAGGCACGCGTCGCGTCGTCGTCCCTGCGCTGCGGCGAGGCCACCGGAACGACCCGGAAGACGAGGTCGGTGCGGCCGATCGTGATCGTGGTGTCGGAATCGAGGCGCGCTTCGCGGACCTTGTCCCCGTTGACCTTGGTGCCGTTCGTCGATCCGAGATCGCGCATCATGGCGCGCTCGCCGTCCCAGAGGATCTCCGCATGGCGGCGGCTCGAACCGGCATCCGAGATCGTGATGTCGGCGTCGCTGCCGCGGCCGATGACCGTGCGCGACCGGGAGATCGAGTGCCGGCGACCGTCGACGTCGACGACGGCCTGCCAGGTGACGCGTCCCTCGATCGTCGAGGAGTTCACCCGGACCGTGCCGGTGGCGACCTTCTCGTCGGCCTCGAGGGCGATGGAGAGGGGGCCGGCGAAGCTGTAGCCCTGGGTCTTGCCGTGCTTGGTGACGAGGGCGAGCAGTTCGTCGATGAGGGGGCTGCCGACCGACTGCATCCGCTCGGCGTCGTCGGGGCTGAGGCGCACGAGGTAACTGTTGGGCGCGATGATGCGGTCACGACTGACGATCGCGGCCTTCGTGTCGGCTTCGCGCCGCAAGGCGGAGGCGATCTCCACCGGCTGGATGCCGCTGCGGAAGGTCTTCGCGAACGCGCTGTTCACAGCGCGCTCGAGACCCTTCTCAAAGCTGTCAAGTAGTCCCACGGGGCTCCTCTGGCATGCCGACTGGTACGGCCATCGTAGTCAGGTGTCCTGAGTGAACGCCTTCGTGCCGCGGATTTGCGGCGATGTGGCGGCGGCGGGCCGCGCGAGCCGGGCGTCGTGCGGGCCGCGTGGGGGATGCGCGTGGGCCGTGAGACTTGGTTTGCGGGGTGAGACTTGGCTCAGTAAGCGAAGTCTCACCGCGCAGAGTACGTCTCGTCGGGCGGGGCGGCCACGTCGCGCGGCGGAGATGACCGCGGTTTCACCGACCCGCGAAACGCGTGATATCCTCGGGAAGTTGAGTTCTTCGGAACGAGACACTCGCGCGAGTGGCGGAATAGGTAGACGCGCTGGCTTCAGGTGCCAGTGTTCGCAAGGACGTGGGGGTTCAAGTCCCCCCTCGCGCACCACCACAGGTCCTGAGTCACGACTTCGTTTTCGAACGAGTCGCGGCTCAGGACTTTTTTGTCGGCCGTTGTTGTCCCACCGGTAGCCTCCATACAACGAAGCACGGGAGGCGATGATGCGGATCGACGGGCGGCAGCTGGGCCGATGGAGCCTTCGCATCGATGCCGCGTACTGCGCGCTTCTGGGGGTGGGCGTCGCCCTGTTCTCGGCGCAGATCGCCGAAGGCGTGGCGCTTCCGCAACCCCTGATCGCGGCGGTCGGGATCACGGTGGTCGTCTGGGCCGGAAGCATCCTCTGGATGCTCGCTCGACTTCCCCTGCGCTTCGCCCTGCGGCTGGTGATGATCGCCAACCTCCTGGCGGCGGTCGCCGTCGCTTTCACCTCCATCGCCGCCGCGACGGTGCTCGTCATCGCTGCGATCGTGGCGATCGCGATCGACATCGCGCTCTTCGCGACCAGCCAGGCGATCGCCCTGCGCGCGCTCCCCGCGCGGGCCTGACGATCACCCTCTCCCGTCGCGGTTCGCGCCTCTCGCGTCCGCCGTTCCGCAGTCCTGCGCCTTGACGGGAATACCCCCCATGGGTATAGGGTTGCATCAGTCGTATACCCCTCCTGGGTACTCCGAGCGAGACGAGAGGAAGAACCATGAGCACCACCGAATACCAGGTCACCGGAATGACGTGCAGCCACTGCGAGATGTCGGTCCGCGAAGAGGTCGGCCAGGTCGCCGGCGTCAGCGGCATCGAGGTCAGCGCCTCCGACGGCAGGCTCGTCGTCACCAGCGACGCCCCCGTGGACGATGCGGCCGTCATCGCCGCCGTCGACGAGGCCGGCTACGCCGCGGTGCGCGCCTGATGAACACCGCAGGCCGCCTGGGTCTCTACGGCGCGGGCCTCGTGGTCGCGTTCGGCGCCGCCTACGTGGCCGCCGGCGCGATCGTGCCCGACAGCACGGTCGCCGCGTGGAGTCAGGCGAGCCATGCGGAAGACCCCGGCCACGCAGTCGAGCAGCAGGAACCCGCAGCCACAGAACAGAACGAACAGGAGGTGACCGGCGTGACGATGTCGGCATCCGGATTCACCCTCGCCCCCATCGCCGCCCCAGCGGCCGCAGGCGCCGACGGCGAGCTCGCGTTCCGCATCCTCACCGCGGACGGCGAGGCGGTCACGACCTACGACACCGCCCACGGCAAGCAGCTGCACCTGATCGTGGTGCGCAACGACGGGACGCAGTACCGCCACGTGCACCCCGAACTGGATGCCGCGACCGGCGTCTGGTCGCTCCCATGGACCTGGGATGCCGCAGGCACCTACCGGGTCTACGCCGACTTCGTCTCCGACGGCACAGCCGCGACCCTGTCGCGCACGGTCGACGTCGCCGGCATCCTGACCCCCAGCCCGGCGACCGAGGTCATCCGGGCCGCATCCGTCGACGGCTTCGACGTCGCGATCACAGGCGACCTGGTCGCCGGTGCCGACAGCGGACTCAGCGTCGAGGTGACCCGCGACGGCGAACCCGTCACGACGCTCGAGCCGTACCTGGGCGCGTTCGGTCACCTCGTCGCCCTCCGCGACGGCGACCTCGCCTACCTGCACGTCCACGCGCACGGCGACGAGCCGCAGCCAGGCGACACGGCCGGCCCCACCGTCGACTTCACCGCCGGCGTCCCGTCGGCCGGGCGCTACCTGCTCTACCTGGACTTCCAGGTCGACGGGCAGGTCCACACCGCGCAGTTCGTCCTGGATGCCGCGGCATCCGATGCCGCAGAGGACCACGGGTCCGACGGCGGCGGCGACCACGGCGGACACTGACACCGAGAAACCACTTGCGAAACGAGAAACCACCACTGGAGTGGTTTCTCGCGCGGGGAGTGATTTCTCGCGAACCGATCCTGAGGAGACACACATGAGCGACACGACAAGCGACGTCGCCAGCGTCGAGCTGGAGATCGGCGGCATGACGTGCGCCTCGTGCGCCATGCGCATCGAGAAGAAGCTCAACCGGCTCGACGGCGTGACGGCCACCGTGAACTACGCGACCGAGAAGGCGAAGGTCACGGCCCCCGCCGGCTTCGACACGGCGCTGCTCATCGCGGAGGTCGAGAAGACCGGCTACACCGCCGAGCTCCCCACTCCGCCCTCCGACAGCCGCGAGGCCGACGACGAGGACGCTCCGGATGCCGAGCTCACAGGCCTGCGCAACCGACTGATCGTGTCCGCCGTGCTGACGGTGCCGGTCATCGCGATGGCGATGATCCCGGCGCTGCAGTTCCCGTACTGGCAGTGGCTGTCGCTCACGCTCGCGGCCCCGGTGATCGTGTGGGGTGCCTGGCCGTTCCACAAGGCGGCGTGGACGAACCTCCGTCACGGCGCGGCCACGATGGACACGCTCATCTCGATGGGCACGATCGCGGCGTTCGCGTGGTCGCTGTATGCGCTGTTCCTCGGAACCGCCGGTGTTCCGGGCATGACGCACGCGTTCGAGCTGACCGTGGCTCCGAGCGACGGCGCCGCCAACATCTACCTCGAGGTCGGCGCCGGGGTGACGACGTTCATCCTCGCCGGGCGCTACTTCGAGAAGCGCTCGAAGCGTCAGGCCGGAGCGGCGCTGCGCGCCCTGCTCGAACTCGGCGCGAAGGACGTCGCCGTGTTGCGAAACGGCGTCGAGACCCGCATCCCGATCACGGACTTGACGGTGGGCGACGAATTCATCGTGCGGCCGGGCGAGAAGATCGCCACCGACGGAATCGTCGTCTCCGGAACCTCCGCCGTCGACGCCTCCATGCTGACGGGCGAGTCCGTTCCCGTCGAGGTCGGTCCAGGGGATGCCGTCACCGGCGCGACCGTGAACGCCGGCGGCCGTCTCGTCGTCCGCACCACCCGCGTCGGCGCCGACACCCAGCTCGCGCAGATGGCGAAGCTCGTCGAGGACGCGCAGTCCGGCAAGGCCGACGTGCAGCGTCTTGCAGACAAGGTGTCCGGGATCTTCGTGCCGATCGTCATCGCGATCGCCGTGGTGACGCTCGGCGCCTGGCTGGGTGCAGGATTCCCCGCGTCCGCCGCCTTCACCGCCGCCGTCGCGGTCCTGATCATCGCGTGCCCGTGCGCGCTCGGACTGGCAACCCCGACCGCTCTGCTGGTCGGCACCGGTCGCGGGGCGCAGATGGGCATCCTCATCAAGGGCCCCGAGGTCCTCGAGTCCACGCGCAAGGTCGACACGATCGTGCTCGACAAGACGGGCACGGTCACGACCGGTCGCATGACGCTCGTCGACGTGCACACCGCCGACGGCGTGGATCGCGCCGATCTGCTGCGCCTCGCCGGAGCGCTGGAGGATGCCTCGGAGCACCCGATCGCGCAGGCAATCGCGAAGGCAGCCACCCAGGAGCTCGGCACGCTCCCCGTCCCCGAGGACTTCACCAACATCGAGGGCAAGGGCGTGCAGGGCGTCGTCGAACGGCACGGGGTGCTCGTCGGCCGCGAATCGCTGCTGGCGGACTGGGCGCAGCCCCTCCCCGCCGCGCTGTCGGCCGCGAAGAGCGAGGCCGAACGGCAGGGTCGCACGGCCATCGCCGTCGGCTGGGACGGTCAGGCCCGCGGCATCCTCGTGGTGTCGGATGCCGTCAAGCCCACCAGCGCCCGGGCGATCGCCCAGCTGAAGGCCCTCGGTCTCACGCCGATCCTGCTCACCGGCGACAACCGCGCCGCCGCCGAGCAGATCGCGGCCGAGGTCGGCATCGACACCGTGATCGCCGAGGTGCTGCCCGCCGACAAGGTCGACGTCGTCACCCGACTGCAGGCGGAGGGGAAGGTCGTGGCGATGGTCGGAGACGGCGTCAACGACGCCGCGGCCCTCGCACAGGCCGACCTGGGCCTCGCGATGGGAACCGGCACCGACGTCGCGATCGAAGCGAGCGACATCACGCTGGTCCGCGGTGATCTCCGAAGCGCGGCCGACGCGATCCGCCTGTCGCGCCGCACGCTCGGCACCATCAAGGGCAATCTGTTCTGGGCCTTCGCCTACAACGTCGCGGCGATCCCGCTCGCGGCGCTCGGCCTGCTCAATCCCATGCTCGCCGGAGCCGCCATGGCGTTCTCCAGCGTGTTCGTCGTCGGCAACAGTCTGCGTCTGCGGTCCTTCCGCAGCCAGGCGACGGATGCCTGACCCCGCGGCGACCATCGCCGATCCACACCACCGAGAGGAACACCCCATGTCCGAGACATCAGCCGGATCCTGCTGCAGCGTCGGCGGAAGCGCCACCGTCGATGCGGCGGGCCGCAAGGATCTGCTCGCCTCGAGCGCGATCGACGTCGCCGTGTGCGTCGTCATGGGCGGAAGCGTCGCGAAGTCGGATGCCGAAGCCGCCGGTCTCTACCGAGACCATGAAGGCGAGCGGTACTACTTCTGCTGCGCCGGGTGCGCGCCGAAATTCGACGCGGACCCCGCGAAGTACGTCGCGGCGGCGTGAACTGAGTCGGTCGTGCGGGGCTCTTGGAGCACCGCACGACCCGGCCGTCGGAGGAGCACGAGAGTCGGAAGGGATGCATCATGCGGGACATGAACGAGCACGAAGGGCATGGTGGGCACGCGGGGCACGACGAGCACTCCGGGCACGCGGACCACTCCGGACACGGCGGGCACGGGGATCACGTCGCCCAGTTCCGGAAGCTGTTCTGGATCATGCTGATCCTGGCCGTGCCGACCGTCGCCCTGTCCGGGATGTTCGCGATGATCCTCGGCTACACCCTCCCCGACATCCCCGGTCTGGCCTGGGTCTCACCGATCCTCGGCACGGTGATGTACGTATGGGGCGGGCGACCGTTCCTCACCGGCGCCGTCAGCGAACTGCGCGCCCGCAAACCGGGCATGATGCTCCTGATCGGCCTGGCCATCACGGTGGCATTCCTCGCATCCTGGGGCGCGACCCTCGGCATCCTGCACCACGAGCTCGACTTCTGGTGGGAGCTCGCGCTGCTGATCGTCATCATGCTCCTCGGCCACTGGATCGAGATGCGCTCGCTGGCTCAGACGACCTCGGCTCTCGACTCGCTCGCAGCGCTCCTCCCGGACGAGGCAGAGCGCGTCGAAGGCGGCGAGGTCGTCGTCGTCTCCCCCACCGATCTCGCGGTCGGCGACGTGGTCGTGGTCCGGCCGGGCGGAAGCATCCCGGCCGACGGCCGCATCGTCGACGGCCGCGCTGCGATGGACGAGTCGATGATCACCGGCGAGTCCCGCACCGTGACCCGCGGCGTCGGCGACGACGTGACAGCGGGCACGGTGGCCACAGACTCCGGCCTGCGGGTCGAGGTGACGGCGACGGGCGAGGACACGGCGCTCGCCGGCATCCAGCGGCTGGTGACCGAGGCGCAGAACTCGTCCTCACGGGCGCAGCGCCTGGCCGACACCGCAGCGGGCTGGCTGTTCTGGTTCGCGCTGGGCGCCGGCATCCTCACGGCTGTCATCTGGACGCTGGTCGGGATGCCGGACGAAGCCGTGATCCGCACCATCACGGTCCTCGTGATCGCCTGCCCCCACGCGCTCGGACTCGCCATCCCGCTGGTCGTCTCGATCGCGACCGAGCGGGCCGCGCGCGGCGGGGTGCTCGTCAAGGACCGCCTGGCGCTCGAGAGCATGCGCACCGTCGACACGGTCCTGTTCGACAAGACCGGAACCCTGACCAAGGGTGAGCCGGTGGTGAGCGAGGTCTTCGTCATCGACGGCGATGACGAAGATGATGTGCTCGCGCTCGCCGCGGCCGCGGAGGCCGACAGCGAGCATCCGCTCGCGAAGGCGATCGTCCGCAGCGCCGCCGAACGAGGGCTCCGTGTTCCCGCGAGCACGGATTTCACTTCCTCCCCCGCGGTCGGCGTGACGGCGACGGTCTCGGGTTCTGTCGTCCGCGTCGGCGGTCCGCACCTGCTCACCGAGGAAGGCGCCGCCGAACTCTCCGTCGCCGACACGTGGCGCGCGGACGGCGCGATCATCCTGCACGTCCTGCGTGACGGCGTCGTGGTCGGAGCGCTCAAGCTCGCGGACGAGGTGCGCCCCGAATCGCGGGATGCAGTCGACGCGCTGCATGCGCTCGGGATCCAGGTCGTCATGATCACCGGGGATGCCGAGGCCGTCGCCCGCTCGGTCGCGGACGAACTCGGCGTCGACCGGTTCTTCGCGGGCGTGCGCCCGGAGGACAAGGCGGCGACCGTGCAGAAGCTGCAGCGCGAGGGCCGCAAGGTCGCGATGGTCGGCGACGGCGTCAACGACGCCCCTGCACTGGCTCAGACCGACGTCGGACTCGCGATCGGCGCCGGCACGGATGTCGCGATCGCCTCGGCCGGGGTGATACTCGCCAGCGACGATCCTCGGTCGGTGCTCTCCGTGATCGAGCTGTCCCGAGCCGCGTACCGCAAGATGAAGCAGAACCTCTGGTGGGCAGCCGGGTACAACCTGCTGTCCGTCCCGCTCGCCGCCGGCGTCCTCGCGCCGATCGGGTTCGTGCTGCCGATGTCCGTGGGCGCGATCCTCATGTCGCTGTCGACGATCGTCGTGGCGTTGAACGCGCAGCTGCTGCGTCGACTGGACCTGCGACCGGAGGCGTCCACCCGCGCGGTCCTCGACCGCTGACCCGGGCCCGGGCTTCTGACCGAGGGACGGATGCCGGGAACGGCAGCGACCGGACCCGGACGCCCGGACGGGTCAGATCCAGCCGCGCTCCTCCGCGAGCAGCACGGCCTGCTGTCGCGTGGCGACATGCAGCTTGCCGAGCACGGCGGAGATGTGATTGCGCACCGTTCCAGGGGCGAGCGACAGCGACCGCGCGATCTGACCCGTCGTCTCGCCGCGGCGACCGGCCCTCAGCACGTCGAGTTCGCGGTCGGTCAGCGGAGAGCGCTCGTCGCTCAGCGCGTCGGCCGCCACCTCCGGATCGACGTAGCGCGCACCGGCCGCCACGCGCCGGATCACCTCGGCGACCTCGCCGGCGCCGCGGGACTTCGGCAGGAATCCCGCGACCCCGGAGGCCAGCGCGCGCCGCAGCACACCTGGCCGGGCATGCCGGGTCACGACGATGCACCGCGCTGTCGCGGAACGCGACAGACGCTCGGCGACCTCGACGCCGTCCAGCCCCGGCATCTCCAGGTCCAGCAGGCAGATGTCCGGCGCGAGGCGGAGCGCTTCCGCCACCGCCTCCGTGCCGTTCGCGCACTCCGCCACGATCTCGATGTCGTCCTCGAGGTTCAGCAGCGCGGCGAGAGCCGATCGGATCATCGCCTCGTCGTCGGCCACGAGCACCCGGATCACCGCTCCCCCTCCGGCACGGTCACGACGACGGTGAACTCGCCGCGTCCGCGGTCGATCTCCACGGTTCCGCCCGCTTCGGCGGCTCGTCGGGCGATCCCGTCCAGCCCCGAACCGGTGTCATCGGCATCGGAGGAGGATGCTCCGACGTCGTTGGCGATCTCGTACCGCCACGCACCGGCGACGCGCGTCAAAGACAGACGGGCCCATTTGCCCCCGCCGTGGCGCAGGACGTTGGTGGTGGTCTCGCGGATCACCGGCCCCAGGACGGATGCCGGAGCGGCGTCGGCCGCGGCATCCACCGCCGACTCGGCCGGCGTGCCGGCTGCCCGCAGCAGATCGACCGCGTTCGCGATCTCATCGCGCAGCGGCACGGAGCGGAAGCGCAGCGCGAGGTCGCGGGTGCCCTGCCGAGCCTCGTCCACACTGGTTCTCGCGAGCCGGATCTGATCGAGCGCGGCGGCGGGATCCTTCGCCATCAGTCTTTCCGCGAGTTCGAGCTGCAGGGCGATGACCTGCAGGTGGTGGCCCTGCAGATCGTGCACGTCGGTCGCGACGCGCAGACGCTCCTGCGTGGCGCCGAGCCGCGATTCGGCGGCGCGGGCGCGGTCGAGCGTGATCAGCACGTCCCACCACCACAGCGACAGGACCGACATCGAGGGCAGCAGGATCGAGAAGACGGCGAGCATCCACCCACTGGACTCGGTGATCGGTTCCAGCGTCCCGGCGTTGCGGTCCAGGATCCACAGTCCGATCAGCACCGCGGTGACGGCGATGACCAGCCGCAGCCGCACACCGCGCGGCCAGTTGAGCAGGACGAGCGGCTGGAAGACCGCGAACCCGGCCACGATCCACAGCCCCGAGGCCAGCCCGGCCGCCGTGGCGTAGGCCACCGCGATCGCCAGCGGAAGGGCGATGCGTTGCCAGGGGCCCGTACCCGCGGCGTCGTCCCTGTGCCGGTACTGGACCAGCAGCAGGAGCGTCGCGGCCCACCACAGCAGCCCGCCGATGCCGATGACGGCGACGGCCGCTGATCCGAGACCTGCCTCGACGACGGTTGCCGTCGCCAGGAGCACGAGCATGAACTCGAGGAAGATCACCGCGGACACCGTGTACCACCACGTCGCCGAGATCCCCCTGGCGAGGCGTCGGGCGCTGGTGGCTGCGGTTCCGGCATCCGTGCGGGGTGTGCTCGGAGTCGTCATGCGCACCACATTACGGCCATGACAGTTGTCACCCGTTCGGGGTGCGCACTGCCCGGAACCCGATGACAGCCGCACACTTCTGCATCGCCGAGCGAGGCGATGGACTGGTGTCATGCCGAGCGGGACCGCCGCTGCGGCCCGAGACAGGAGAACGTCATGAGCCTCATCGAAACCTTCCAGGACCTCGTCGCCCAGGTTCCCGAGTTCGTCCAGCCGCTCATCGTGGCGGCCGCGGGCGCCGTCCCGTTCATTGAGGGCGAGGGTGCCGCAGCGATCGGCATCATCGGCGGCATCCCTCCCGTCGTGGCAGCCGTCGCCGGCATCGTCGGCAACTTCGTGTGCGTGGCGATCCTGGTGCTGCTCAGCTCCGGAGCCAGGGATGCCGTGGTGTCCCGGCACCGCGCCAAGGTCGAAGCCCGCGAGGTGGTCGCGGTCGGATCGGGGTCGACCCTCGAGGCCGCTCCGTCGACTGCGGTGACGGACGGAAGCGAGCGCAAGGCGGCGCGGGCGGCGAAGTTCCAGCGGGCGTTCGAGCGCTATGGCGTCCCCGGGGTGAGCCTTCTCGGACCTCTGCTGCTGCCCACGCACTTCACGGCGACGATGCTCGCCGCTGCCGGAATCGGCAAGGCACGCATCCTGATCTGGCAGGCCGTGGCGATCGTCGGATGGACGACCCTCATCACGCTGATCCTGACGGGGGTCATCAACGCGGTCGCGTGAGTCACGCCGCGTGTGTCGAGTGCCCGGTCCTGCCGCCCACGAGCGCGGCGAGGCCGGGCACTCCGCCTGAGCGCAGGGCCGCGAGCTGGCGCTCCGCTCCTGTGCCCTCGGCTCGCATGAACGCGATCCGATCATGGACGAACGCGACATCCCCCGCCTGCTCGAGCTGGGGCCCGACGAGCAGCAGCAGATCCTGCAGCAGCATCCGGGCGCTGGAAACCTCCCCCGTCACAGGGTCGATGAGGGCCGCGTTCATTCCCTCCCTGGCCGCCATCCAGAGCGCGCCGTCGACGAGGTCGGCGTCGAGCGGGAGGACTGTGAGGTCCTCGGTGGTCAGGATGGCTCGGGTCAGCGCCACCAGAAGAAGAGTGTCCTCCGGGTCGAGCTGCGTGTCGAACACCCGCGTCTCGACCGTCGGATAGTGATCCGACAGGCGCGCCGCCCACGCCAGGGATGCCGCGTCCGGCGAGGCGCGCAGGCGGATGAGCTGGTCGAGATGCCGACGATAGTGCTCGTGGTCGCGGAACAGCGGCGGGCATCCCATGGTCGGCAGTCGACGCATCAGAACCGTCCGCCAGCTGCGGAATCCGGTGATGCGGGCGTGCCAGAACGGGGCGTTGCCCCCGAGCGCGAGCAGGACCGGAAGCCAGGGGCGCAATCTGTTCAGCGCTCGAACTCGCGCCTCGTCGTCTTCGATCTCGACATGCACGTGGCACCCGCAGACGTGGTGGCCGCCGGCGATGTCGGCCAGCCAGCGGGCGATCTCCCGGTAGCGGGCCGAGGGCGACACATGCCCATCCCCTGTGCCGAACGGTGTTCCGACCGGTCCGAGGATGCTGTCCTCGCCCGCTGCGATCTCGGCGGCCGCTGCCCTCGCCAGCATCAACTGGGTGCGGGCCTCGTCGAGCGTGTTCAGGGGGGACGTGGCGTACTCCAGCTGGCAGGTGAGGAACTCGCTGCTGAAGGTCCCGGGGACTCCGGCATCCGACAGCACGCGCTTCATGCCACGGCCCGAAGCCGTGGGGGCGAGAGAGTCGGGGTCGAGGAAGAAGTACTCTTCCTCGACCCCGAAGCGGGTCATGGCAGCATCCCCTTCTTCGGGATTACTCCTTGACCGCGTCCTTGACGTTCTCGCCCGCCTGCTTGACGTCGGCCTTCGCCTGCTGCGCACGGCCCTCGGCTTCGAGCTTCTCGTTGTCGGTGACCTTTCCGGCAGTCTCCTTGACGTGTCCGGCGACCTTCTCGGCGGCGTTCTTCGCCTTGTCATCGATGCCCATGTCATCCTCCTTCGTTCGGAGCACCTACTCTGCGTGAACAGGCCGGAAGGGTCGACGGGGTTGACGGCACGGGCGCCAGGCGTTAGCGGATCCGGCGCGGTTGCGGGGGAGGCGGGCGACGGATGTCAGATCCGTGCTGTGCGCCCGTGCCCCTCCCGAAACCTGCGACCCGATGGGCCTCCCGACCTTCATCGACCGCGAGGCCGGTCTGAGACCGGGAACGCGGCCGTCCATCCTCCCCCGATGGTGAAGGTGCATGTGCAACGGGAACGATCGCACCGTCTACCCCACGAGACGGCCGGTTCTCCCCAGAGCCGACGATCCACACATGCGTTCGACGTTCTCGTTCAGGTCGGTTGCCGTTGCTGTGCGAGAGTGTCGTATCGAGTCATCATCCCACGATTTTCGAGATTTGTCCCCCAAATGGGGGACAAGATTCCCGAAATCGGGTTAGGCTGTATCCGACGCACCCTCCGGTCGTCTTCTGGCCCTCATCGCTCCCCCCGCGGTGAGGGCCACACCATTTGCCGAGGGGGCTCGCGCGCGTCCTGCGCAAGTCGCGCATGCAACATTTGGGTTACCTTCTTCGGCCTGCCCGTTTCCGCCGGCGCCCGGCTCCACTAGCGTTAGCCGTGTCGGGGCACCCCTGCGTCGACGCTTTGATTCAGCAGAACGGCAGTACATGAGCACCCAGGGCACGGTCAAGTGGTTCAACTCGGAGAAGGGCTTCGGCTTCATCTCCCCCGACGACGGAGGCGCCGACGTGTTCGCGCACTACTCCGCCATCGAGTCATCCGGCTACCGCTCGCTCGACGAGAACCAGCGCGTCGAGTTCGATGTGGCGCAGGGTCCCAAGGGCCTGCAGGCCGAGAACATTCGCCCCCTCTGAGGCGATTCTCACAGAACTCCCCACCGGGGCGCGGATCCGCGCATCCGGCGGGGAGTTCTGTGCTTTCGGGGCCCGGTGCGGTCAGTCCGTGAGCAGGAGAGCCTGCAGGGCGGCGGTGTCGGCCGCGCGGAACGCGGCCGCGTCGCCTTCGGATTCTTCGCCGAAACCCCACTCCGCGAAGATGACGGGGATGCCGTAGACGGCCGCGCCCTCGACATCGTGGTGCCGGTCGCCGATGAGCACCGGCTTCGAGACGTCGGCACCTGCCGCCTGCAGACGCTCCAGCGCCCACCCGAGCACGTCCGCCTTGCTGTCGCTGCGTCCGATGGTGCCGCTGCGGGCGCCGGAGATCGCGGTGAAGAGGCCGAGCAGTTCGTTGTGCTCGAGGATCGCGCGCACCTGGTTCTCGGGCTTGGTGCTGGCGGTCGCCTGGGGGACACCCGCCGCCGCGACGGCGCGGATGACATCCGCGACCCCGGGGTAGATGTCGACGGACGCGGCGTAGCCGTCACGGGCGGCGAGTTCGCGATAGCGGGTCAGCGCGTCCTCGGCCTGCAGCGCGCTCAGCCCCGCGAGCGTCTGGAACGACTCGTACATCGGCGGACCCACCCAGCGCGACAGCGACGCCGGATCCGGTGCCGGCTGCCCGAATGTCGCCAGCACTTCCAGGAGCCGCGGGAAGATGCCTGGTGTCGCGTCGGCGATGGTGCCATCGACATCCCACAGCACACAGGTATACAGGGAATGGGGCATGCCTCCAGCCTAGAGGCGCGGCGTCACTGCGCCGGCTCGTCGCCCAGCTCGATGCGGTACGCGGGCACGAACTCGACGTCGACATCGGACGGCGAGACACCGGCGGCGCGCAGCGCCTGTTCGAGGTCGGCGGTGTCGGGCATCGGCGGAGCACCCGTGAGCGTGATCTCGGCCTCTCCCCCGCTCACGGTGAGTCCGTCGATCTGCCAGTCCGCATCCTCCGCCCATGGCTCGGCGGCCTGGCGGATGCGGGCTTCCATGAGGGCGTCGGTCGAGAAGCGCACCGACGTCGTGGCGAGCGGGATCGCGATGATCGCGAGCGAGACGATGATCGAGATCAGCGATCGGTAGGGGCGCGCCTGGCCGACGGCATCCTCGTCGGCCAGCCCCTGCCATCTGCCGCGGAAGGGAGCGAGGACGATGATGCCGGAGCCGAGGATCGCCGCCACGTTGGTCGCGAACAGCAGAAGTGCCCCGCCGGCCTCCGACCACGCGCCGGACTCGAGCGTCAGACCCACGACGCTCAGCGGGGGCACGAGTGAGATCGCGATCGCCACGCCGGGCAGCGTGTCCGAGATGTCCTTGCGCACGAGGGCCACCGCACCGACGACGCCGGTCGCGAGCGCGGCGAGCAGGTCGATCAGATGCGGGGCGATACGCCCCGAGACCTGCGAGTTGTTCAGCGCGATGATCGGCGACGGGACGACGAGACCCACGAGGTAGCCGATCGCCACGGCTGACAGCGCCCCCAGGATCACGAGCGTCCAGCAGCGGGCGAGGTTGTGACGGCTGCCGAGGACGGTCGCGAGGACCACGCCGAGGATCGGGGTCATGAGCGGTGCGACGATCATCGCGCCGATCACGGTCGCGGTCGAGTCTGCGACCAGGCCTGCCGCGGCGATGATGCTCGCCAGGACGATCAGCAGCCAGAAGCGCGAGTACCGCCTCCCGGCCTCCGGTCCTTCGAAGAAGACCGCATCGCGCATCGCCGCCAGTGTGTTCACAGGCCCCTCCCGCGGGGTAGCGGAGTCCCACTCCGACCGCGGAATCATCCCACCTGTGGGCGCGGGCAGCTCGCTCGTCTCATCCGATCCGGGCGAGCGCGCGCCGTCAGAACAGCCGGGGGACGCCCGATTCGATGCCCTTCATGGCCTCGTAGTCGAGCACCAGGCAGCGGATGCCGCGGTCCTCCGCGAGGACCCTCGCCTGCGGCTTGATCTCCTGCGCGGCGAAGACGCCCTGCACGGGAGCGAGGTGCGGGTCGCGTCCCAGCAGCTCGAGGTAGCGCGTGAGCTGCTCGACGCCGTCGATGTCGCCGCGGCGCTTGATCTCGACCGCGATCGCGGCGCCTGCGGCATCGCGCACCATCAGGTCGACGGGGCCGATCGCCGTGGGGTACTCGCGGCGGACCAGCGTGGCGCCTTCGCTGACCAGCTCGACCTGCTCGGCGAGCAGACGCTGCAGGTCGGCCTCGACGCCGTCCTTCTGCAGGCCGGGGTCGATGCCGAGGTCGTGGTTCGTGTCGTGCAGGATCTCGTAGATCTGCACGCGCAGGGCGTCACCGGTCTTCTTGTGGGTCACTCGCCAGACCTCCACGACACCGGCGGAGGACTCCTCCTCCCCCGGTTCCTCGGTCGCCAGCGAGCAGGGCGGGCTCATCCAGTTCAGCGGTTTGTAGCTGCCGCCGTCGGAGTGCACGAGCAGGCTGCCGTCGCCCTTGTGCACCAGCAGGCGCGTGGCGAGCGGGAGATGGGCATTGAGCCGACCGGTGTAGTCGACCGAGCAGCGGGCGATGACGAGACGCACCCGTCGAGCCTACTTCGTCCTCACGGCGTCGGAGTCCGTCTGGCGACCCGCTCGGGCAGGTGGAGCGTGTCGATGATCGGACGCCACAGCGGGGTCGTGTGCCACCGCACCTGCAGACCGGCGTCGTCGCGCACGAGGATCACTCGATGAGGGGATGACGGCACGACCACATGCACGAGTACGGATCCGTCGGTCCGGCGCTCGCCGCGCCCGGCCACCAGGAGCGACGCGTCGCCGGCCCCGAGCGTCGCGCGCGTCCACGCGTCAGGCCCGACATCGATCGCCCCAGCATCCGGGATCGTGAGCCGCCACCGATCGGTGCCCGCGTCGTCGAGCGTCCAGCCCTCAGCATTCTCGACCGGATCCGTCGACGCGAGCAGGTCGCGCGCGGACCATGAGTCCAGGCCCTCCGCGCCGAGTTCGACGCTCTCCCCCTCGACCGGGGAATCGGAGAATGCGTCGACGAGGCGCAGCAGCGCATCGAGCGTGCGGTGGGCCTCGGTGGTCGCGCCCTGATAGGCGATCGCGATGCCGCGCTCGGGGACGACGACGCCGAACTGTCCGTAGGCGCCGTCCAGGCGGTAGCCTCGGCGGCTGAGCCAGAGCTGGTAGCCGTAGCCGCGTCCCCAGTCGCCGAGCTCGGATTCCGGATCCGCGGGGTCGCGGGTGTCCGACCACGGCTCGACCGCATCCTGGACAAACGAGACGGGGACGACCTGGCGACCCCCGAAGCGGCCGCCGTCCGCGAGGCAGATCGTGAGTCTGGTCAGGTCCTCGACCGTCAGGTGCAGGCCGGAGAAGCCCTGGTCGAGGCCGTCGAGCGGTATCCACCATCGGGGTCCGATGCCGAGCGGATCGAGCAGCCGCGGCCGCAGGAAGTCGGAGAGAGATTCCCCGCTGACGGCCGTGACGATCGCCGAGAGCGTGAAGCTGGCCGGCGAGTTGTAGGCGAAATGGGTGCCTGGTGCGAAGTCCCCGGGGATCGTGAGCAGTGACCGGACCGAGAACGGCAGCTCCGTCGTCTGCTCGCGGCTGTGCCCGGTGTTCATCGTCAGGAGGTGCTTCACGGTGATGCCGTGCGGGTTCGGCTCATCGAGGTAGCGATCCACGGGCGCGTCGACATCGATCAGCCCGTCGTCCGCCAGGAAACCGATCGCGATGGCCGTGAACGTCTTGGAGACCGAATAGACCAGTGCGGGGGTCTCGGCATCCCACGGCGCCCAGGTACCCCGGAACAGCACGTGGCCGTGGCGGGCGATCAGCAGCGCATGCGGGTCGAGACCGCCGGCCTCGAGCTCGTCGATCAGACGGCGCAACTCCGCGGTGCGCAGGCCGTGCGCCTCCGGGGCTGCGGTGGGCAGGGCGGTGGCGACGGAGGTGGTCTCGGCGGGCATCTTCGCTCCAGTTCTCGGACGATGGCGGGGTGGCGGTGGTCAGACGGTGGCAGGGGGTGCGGTGGAATCTCGCACGACGAGTTCGGTCATCAGATCCACGCGCGTGGAACTGGGCGTACGGCCCTCGGCGAGGGTGAGCAGCATCTGCGCGGCCAGGCTGCCCATCTCGCGCAACGGCTGGTTGACGGTCGTCAGCGGCGGGCTCATCCACTCGGTGATCGGCAGGTTGTCGTAGCCGACGACCGAGAGATCCTCGGGGATGCGCAGGCCGTGCTCCCGTGCGGCGCGGGCGATGCCGATCGCGACGTCATCGGACCCCGCGAAGATGGCGGTCGGCCGAGCGGGTCCCGCCAGCATCTCCCTCGCATGATGGAATCCGGAGCCGGGGGTGAACTCGCCCCAGCGGACGAGCGCCGGGTCGAACGGAAGACCCGCGTCGTCATGCGCGCTGCGGAATCCGTCCACCCTGGCCCGCGAGCACAGCACGTCGGAGGGGCCCATGATCACTCCGATGCGGCGATGACCCAGTCCGATGAGGTGCTGCGTCGCGACGAACCCGCCGTTCCAGTTGTTCGAGCCGACCGTCGGCACATCCGTCGGCGGGTTGCCCTGCGTGTCGAGGACGACGAACGGGATCGCCCGCGAGTGGAGCTGATGGCGCTGGGTCGCGTCGAGCCCGGAGAGCACGAGAAGCACCCCGAGCGGCCGGCGGGCCATCACGTCGTCGATCCACTCCTGCGGGGGCCGATGCTGTCCGCCGAGACCCGAGAGCACGACGCCGACGCGCTCCGGTCCCGAGATGCGCTCGACGCCGTTGATGATCTCCTGCGCCCAGAGGTTGTCGCCCTCGTGGAACACGAGATCGAGCAGACGCGGTGCGCTCGCCCGCGAGCCCGTCGGACGCGAGCTGACCGGTTTGCGGTACTCGTGACGCGACAGCGCCTGCTCCACCCGGATGCGGGTCGCCTCCGCGACGTCGGCGCGGCCGTTGAGCACCTTCGACACGGTCGGGACGGAGACGCCCACCTCCGCGGCGATGTCGGCGATCGTCGCACGCGCTTTGACCATGTCGCTCCTTCGAAACTATCGGCAAGCGTAGTCGGATTTCGCGAGTCCGTGCGGACCAGTGGTCGACCGGAAGTCGAAAGTTTCGCCGGGAGGGCCGTCGAGGTCAGCGCACCGGAGTCTTCTCGGCATCGGTCAGCGGACGGGCCGCGCCCGATGCCAGGCCGGATGCCGCGACCAGGACGGCCAGGATGTACAGCGTGTTCAGCAACCCGATCTGTTCGCTGATCAGACCCAGGATCGGCGGGCCGCACAGGAACGCGGCGTAGCCGATCGTCGCCGCGGCACTCACGCGGGCGGCGGCCTTGGCCGGGTCATCCGCGGCAGCCGACATCCCGAGCGGGAAGCCGAGGGAGGCGCCGATCCCCCAGAGCGCTGCGCCCACGAAGACCAGCGGCAGCGTCGGCGCCAGGATGAACAGCACGATGCCGGCCGTGGCCGACACGGCGAGCACGCGCAGCACGGCCACCCGGCCGAAGCGGTCGACGAGCGGGCCGCCGAAGACGCGCACTGTTGTCATGGCGACAGAGAAGACGGTGAGAGCGGCCGCTCCGGTGCCGGGCCCGGCACCGTGATCTTCGCTCACGCCGAGCGCGAGCCAGTCGTTCGCGCCGCCCTCCGCGAAGGCCATGCCGAGCATCACGACGCCGAGGACATAGGTGCGCGGCTCGCGCCAGGCGGACAGTGCGACGTGCATCCGCTCGCGCCAGTGCGGCTTCTCCCCCGGCTCGGCGGGATCGAGGGTCTCCTCGCGGTTCGGCACGTTCGCGATGCTGACGAAGGCGGTGATGAGGATCAGCGCCGCCACCAGGCCCGCGTGCGGTGCGACGGTCACGTGCAGGCTGGCCGCCGCCCAGGCCACGCCGGCGCCGATCACGGTGCCGAAGCTGAAGAACGCGTGGAACAGCGGCAGGATGGTCTTTCCCGCGTGCTGCTCGATGGCGGTGGCTTCGACGTTCATCATGACGTCGAGGCATCCGTTGCCGAAGCCGAACAGCGCGAGCCCGACGATGACCACGGGGAACGAACCGAGCACGGTCGTACCGAGGCCGACGAGTGCGATGCCGACCGACAGCATGATCAACAGGCCCAGCATGCCGCGGCGCGCACCCGTGCGCGCCATCACAGCGGGACTCGTGGAGATGCCGAGGATCGAGGCGATGCCCATGCCGAGCAGGAGCAGACCGATCTGGGCGTTGTCGATGTCGAGCGCGACCTTGATGTCCGGGACGCGGGCCGCCCAGGTCGCGATCGACACACCGCTGGCGAGGAAGATCGCGAAGATCGCATTGCGCCACCGCACGTACTGCGACCGGATCAGTTCGGCATCCATGGCTCCAGCGTATCGAATCGATTCGAGCGGTGGAAACGCGGTCCATATATCCTCGAAGCATGGACCCTGCCCCCCGTCGCGCGACGATCGCCGATGTCGCACGCGCCGCCGGGGTCGCGCCGTCCACGGCATCCGTGGTGTTCAGCGGCAAGGCCCAGGTGGCTCAGGCCACGCGCGAGAAGGTGCTGGCCGCCGCGGCCTCCCTCGGCTATGCGGGACCCGATCCCCGCGCCGCATCGCTGCGCACCGGACGCAGCGGCATCGTCGCTGTGGTGCTTGAGGGTCCGCTGCGGACCGTCTTCCTGGATCCGGTGACGATCGCCATGATGGACGGCATCACCGACGGGCTCGCGGAACTCGGCGCCGCCGTGCTGCTGCTCCGGGAGGACGCGACGGCCGCGGCCGCCAACCTGACCAATGCTCCGGTCGACGCCGTCGTGCTGATCGGGTGGTCCGGTCGGACGATGGCCTCGGTCGAGATCGTACGCGGCCGCGGCATCCCGGTCGTCGTCATCGAAGGCGATGCGGGGGAGGGAATTCCCCAGATCACACTTGATAACCGGGATGCCGCGCGCGACGTCGCGCGACACGTCCACGGCCTCGGGCATCGCGACGTCGCAGTGCTCACGCTGCCGCTGGACAGTTCGCACGGACGCGGACCGGTGACGCCGGAGCGCCTCGCGTCGGCGACCGTCGAGGTCACCATCGACCGACTCGACGGCGTGCGCGAGGTGTTCCCCGACGCCCCGGCCGTCTCGGCGGCGCACAGTTCGATCGATGAGGGGCTCATCGCCGGCCGCGCTCTGCTCGCCGGCCCCGAGTCGCGCCCGACCGCCGTGCTCGCGCAGAGCGATCTGTTGGCCGCCGGCGTCATCCGCGCCGCCGAGGAGCGCGGCCTGCGGGTGCCGCAGGACATCTCGGTCACCGGTTTCGACGGAGTCACGGTCGACGGGCTCGGGCCGCACATCCTCACGACGTCCGTCCAACCGGCGACTCAGAAGGGTCGGGCGGCGGGGGAGCAGGTCACCCGGATGCTGCGCGGCGAGGGTGCGGCATCACAGCACCTGACCTGCCGCTTCCGCGTCGGCACGACGACGGCGATGCCCGCCGCGCGCTGAACCCGCGTCGGGCATCGAAACGGCTCGCGGGGTGGCGCGATTGGTCGCTTCGGCGGGCGTGACGCGGCCGATCGCGATTCCTGCGGAGGTGCGCTGCGTGCCGGACGAGGTGCAGGTGGCGCACGTGGTCGCCTCAGCGGTGCGGATGCGGCCGATTGCGCCCCCTGCTGGCATCCGCGGATGCTCCGTCAGGAGTGCGGGAACCCGAGCGGGACCTCCTCGGGGGCGAGGTCGTAGATCACGTAGCGACCGCATTCGACGACGTCGACCTGCATGGCCCCGAGCGACAGCTGCCAATTCACGGTCTGGTCGTCGGCGAGGAGGAAGCTCACCGCCGTGCTGTCGAAATCGCGACGGTTCACGAGCCACGAGTAGCCGTTGAGGCGATGGTCGACCTGCACGAGCTGCGAGGGGTCCTCGAGATGCAACTTCGGCAGCCGCGCTGTCCAGAACTGACCGGCGCCGACCTGATCCGACTCGTCGATCCAGGAGACGACGCAGGCGAGGTCTTCGTCGGGCGCCGTCGCGGCGTGGACGATCCGGGGGACGCTGAGGCCGGCCCCGACGAGCAGGAGGACCGCGACGATCGCGGTCGCGATCCGCGCCATGGCGGGGGAGAGGAGGCGCAGCGTCTTCGGGTCGGCGACGAGGGCGAGAAGCGGAGCGAACACGACCGGCTCAAGATAGCGCGCCGCGTTGGTGCCGAGCGCGATCGCGCCGATCACGACCAGCAGCGGCAGCATCCAGGCGGATGCCGCGACCAGGCGCTGCCCTCGTGTCGACGCCCGCACGGTGCGGCGAACGGCGAGCACCAGAAGGCCGGCGATGACGACCGCACCGACCCAGCCCAGCGGCGTCGACAGCCGCTCGACGACCAGGCCTCCGTAGTACGCCGCCGACTCGGGCCAGAGCTGCGGTTTCGCGTACCCGAGACCGGAGTTCTCGATCCATGCCGTGAGCGGAATACGACCGAGGAGGCCCACGATCGTGCCGCCCACGAGCCACCAGAGCAGCGCGAGCATGCGGGGACGGTCGTTCGCGCGCAGAGCCGCGAACCCCAGGACGACGCCGATGGGCACAGTCGCCCAGACCAGATACAGCGGGTTGGAGAGCGTCGTCAGCGCGGCCACGACGCCGAGCACGATCAGCATGCCTCGTCGGCGACCAGGGCGATCGCACACGCGTCGCGCGATGCCGATCGAGCAGATCACCGCGATCACCGTGGCGGAGTAGTACGTGGTGGTGAGCAGCAGCGATGCCAGCTCCAACGATTCACGCGACGCGCTCAGCTCGGTGACGGCGATCACGCCGAACGCGGCGACAGCCGTCACCGACCACGCGACCGGCGCCCTCTCAGGGCCGCGGCGACCCGCGACGAGCCGCACGGCGCCGTACAGGGCGAGGACGTTGACGACCGCGTTCACGAGCAGCAGTGCGTCGATGCCGATCGGCAGAGCGAGCCGCAGCAGCGCGAACATCGCGGACTCCGGCAGGAACAGGACCGTCGACATCGCCCAGTCCCAGCCCTGGCCCTCCAGGATCGAGCGAACGAACATCGGCACGACCAGCGAGTCGCCGTCCCTCAGCAGCAGGTCGGCCCGGGCGGTCGACGCGACCTGCCCCGTGACGATCACCGCGATCGCCGCCGCACTCAGCCAGCCGAGGAGTTCGCGCACCCATCCGTGTTTCACGGCATCAACTCTCGCATGCGGCCCTGTGCAGGCCGTCCGATCAGACCGGGCGGGTGTGCGCGACGGGCGCACCAAGTCCAAGTGGGACCACTCGGACTCTCGCGTCGCTCGTAGACTTCAGAGCGTGACCGAGCCCCAGCTGCCCCGCATCCGCCCAGAGATCGCCGCTCTTCCGCCGTATAGGCAGGGGAAGCAGGCCGGCGCCGACGCGTTCAAGCTCTCCAGCAACGAGAACCCGTTCGACCCGCTGCCGTCCGTCGTCGCGGCGATGCAGAGCACGGTCCCCGTCAACCGCTACCCTGATGCCTCCGCCGGCGCCCTCCGCGACCGGCTGGGGGAGCGGTACGGCGTCGAGCCCGATGCCGTGCACGTCGCAGCCGGTTCCGTGTCGATCCTGTATCAGCTCGTGGTGGCCGCGGCATCCGCCGGCGATGAGGTGATCTACGCCTGGCGTTCGTTCGAGGCGTACCCCGGCATCCCGCTGATCGCCGGCGCCATGTCGGTGCCCGTGCCGCTGCGCGCCGACGCGACCCACGACCTCGACGCGATGGCGGATGCCGTCACCGACCGCACCCGAGCGATCATCGTCTGCACCCCGAACAACCCCACGGGCCCGATCGTCACCAGCAGCGAGTTCGCGGCATTCGTCGCACGCGTCCCCTCCGACGTCCTCATCATCCTCGACGAGGCGTACGCCGAGTTCGTCACGGCGCCCGGCGCCGTGGACGGCCTGGCCGAGCGCGTCTTCGAGACGCACCCCAACGTCGTGGTGCTGCGGACGTTCTCGAAGGCGTTCGGCCTCGCCGGGCTCCGCATCGGCTACGCGATCGGTCACCCGCGGGTTCTGGATGCGGCGCGCAGCACCGGCATCCCGCTGTCCGTCACCTCGGCGGCCGAGCGGGCCGCGATCGCGAGCCTGGATGCCGAGACCGAACTGCGCGAGCGCGTCGCCGTGATCGTCGAGCGCCGCACGCGTCTGCGCGACGGTCTGCGTGCACAGGGCTGGGACGTGCCGGATGCCCAGGGCAACTTCGTCTGGCTGCCCACCGGCGAGCGGACCGACCAGGTCGCGGCGGCGTTCGTCGAGGCCGACCTGATCGTGCGGCCGTTCTCCGGCGACGGCATCCGGATCTCGGTCGGGGAAGACGCGTCCGTCGAGCGCGTGCTGGCCCTCGCGGCATCCGTCCGCTGACGTCCCTGACCGCGACTTGGTTTGTGCCGTGAGACGTAGTCAGCCCAGCCAAGTGTCACGTCGCAACCCACGTCTCGCGGCGGTGATTCTGCGTATTCCAGGCAGAAACAAGGACCCCCTAGCTATGCGTGACGGGGCATGCGAGCGCGGGTAGCGTGGGGCGGGTGACCTCATCTGAGACCCCTCTCGTCCGCGTCCTCGAGGCGGACGGCAGCTTCGCACCGAGCGCCGCCGCCGAGCCGTACCTGTCGCTGATCGACGCGATCAGCGACGCGGAGCTCGAGCAGTTCTACCGCGACATGGTCGTCATCCGCGCCATCGACACCCAGGCCACGAACCTGCAGCGTCAGGGACAGCTCGCGCTCTGGCCGCCGAGCCGCGGCCAGGAGGCCGCACAGGTCGGCTCCGCCCGCGCCGCCCGCACGCAGGACACGATCTTCCCGTCGTACCGCGAGCACGCCGTCACCCGCATCCGCGGCGTCGATCCCCTCGACATCATCAAGCTGATGCGCGGCGTCTCGCACGGGGGCTGGGATCCGAGCGACCCCAAGAACGGGAACACCCGCCTGTACACGCTGGTGCTGGGTTCGCAGACACTGCACGCCGTCGGCTACGCGATGGGCCTCACCTTCGACGGCCGCACCGGCACCGGTGACCCGGAGCACGACGAGGCCGTGGTCGTCTACTACGGCGACGGCGCATCCAGCCAGGGCGACGTGCACGAGGCGATGGTGTTCGCCGCCAGCTACCAGGCGCCGACCGTTTTCTTCCTGCAGAACAACCACTGGGCGATCTCCGTGCCCGTTTCCACGCAGTCCCGCGTCCCGCTCGTCGAGCGCAGCACCGGCTACGGCATCCCGAGCGTCCGCGTCGACGGCAACGACGTGCTGGCCAGCTACGCCGTCTCGCGCACAGCGCTCGAAGAGGCGCGCAGCGGCCACGGCCCGCGGGCGATCGAGGCCGTCACCTACCGCCTGGGCGCGCACACCACGAGCGATGACCCGACGAAGTACCGGGGCAGCGACGAGGAGCAGTCCTGGGCTGAGCGCGACCCGATCGTCCGCATGCGCGCGTTCCTGGAAGGGCGAGGTGCCGCGGCATCCTTCTTCTCCGACGTCGAGACCGAAGCCACCGACGCTGCCGAGGATCTGCGTGTCCGCACGCTGGAACTCCAGCCGCCCACGGCCGAGACGATGTTCACCAACGTGTACAGCGAGCCCCATCCGCTGCTCGAGCAGCAGCGCGAGTGGCTGGCGCGCTACGAGGCGTCGTTCGAGGGAGAGCAGGCATGACGATCGACACGATGCCGTTCAGCAAGGCGCTCAACGCCGGCCTGCGCAAGGCCATGGAAGACGACGCGAAGGTCCTGCTCATGGGCGAGGACATCGGCAAGCTCGGCGGCGTCTTCCG
Source organism: Microbacterium sp. M28 (assembly GCF_025836995.1). Lineage (NCBI taxonomy): Bacteria > Bacillati > Actinomycetota > Actinomycetes > Micrococcales > Microbacteriaceae > Microbacterium > Microbacterium triticisoli. The sequence continues at coordinate 57,028 of NZ_CP107546.1, forward strand.
CATCACCGAGCATCTGCAGCGCGACTTCGGCACGCAGCGCGTGCTGGACACGCCGCTGGCGGAGTCCGGGATCGTCGGCTCGGCGATCGGCCTGGCGATGGCGGGGTTCCGCCCCGTCATCGAGATCCAGTTCGACGGCTTCGTGTTCCCGGCGTTCGACCAGATCACGACGCAGCTCGCGAAGCTCACCAATCGTCACGACGGCCGGCTCAGCCTGCCCATCGTGATCCGCATCCCGTACGGCGGACACATCGGCGCAGTCGAGCATCACCAGGAGAGCCCGGAGGCGTACTTCGCGCACACCCCAGGGCTGCGCGTGGTGAGTCCGTCGACGCCGAACGACGCGTACTGGATGATCCAGGACGCGATCCGCTCGAACGATCCCGTCATCTTCATGGAGCCGAAGAGCCGGTACTGGACCAAGGGCGAGGTCGACCTGTCGGCCCCCGCCGTGCCGCTGCACTCCTCCCGCGTCGTTCGGCAGGGCACCGACGTCACGCTCGTCGGCCACGGTGCCATGGTGACGACGCTGCTGCAGGCGGCGGCGCTGGCGGAGGCCGAGGGCACGAGCTGCGAGGTCGTCGACGTCCGTTCCCTGTCTCCGGTGGACTACGGGCCGATCCTCGACTCGATCCGCAAGACCGGACGCATGGTCTACGCGCAGGAGGCGCACGGTTTCGTGAGCGTCGGCAGCGAGATCTCCGCGACCGTCATGGAGCAGGCCTTCTACGCGCTCGAGGCGCCGGTGCTGCGCGTGTCCGGCTTCGACGTCCCGTTCCCACCCGCGAAGCTCGAGGGCGTCTTCCTCCCGGATGCCGATCGCATCCTCGAGGCCGTCGACCGCTCCCTGGCCTACTGATCGAAGGGCATGACCATGAGCACGCAGAACTTCACCCTCCCCGACGTCGGCGAGGGCCTGACCGAGGCCGAGATCGTCGCCTGGAAGGTCGCCCCGGGCGACCAGGTCGCCATCAACGACGTGATCTGCGAGATCGAGACGGCCAAGTCGCTCGTCGAGCTCCCCTCGCCGCACGCCGGCACGGTCGGCGAGCTGCTCGTCGCCGAGGGGACGACGGTGGAGGTGGGCACACCGATCATCTCCTTCGTCTCGGATGCCGCGGCCGCCCCCGCTGCGCCGACGGCCGCCCCCGCCGCTGAGGAGGGCGGCGGGTCGGTGCTCGTCGGCTACGGCAGCGGCACGGGGGCGACCTCGCGGCGCAAGCGTGCGGCGCAGCGACCCGTCCGCTCGTCGGTCGGGGTGATCGCGAAGCCGCCGATCCGCAAGCTCGCCCGCGATCTCGGCGTCGAACTCGCGTCTGTCACCCCGACGGGCGCTGATGGCGAGGTCCTCCGCGACGACGTCGTCAAGCATGCATCGCAGGCCAGCGTGTTCCGCAACATCGAGACGCCGGAGTGGGGCGAGGTGCGCGAGGAGACGGTTCCCGCGCCGCAGTCCGCACCGGTCGGTGTGGCGCGCGGGCTGGCGCCGACGGCATCCGCGGTTCCCGCCGCACAGGATGCCGAGGCGCGCAGCGAGGCGATCCCGGTCAAGGGCGTTCGCAAGGCCAGCGCGAACGCGATGGTGCAGAGCGCGTACACCGCGCCGCACGTGACCGTGTGGAAGGACGTCGACGCCACGCGGACCATGGAGCTCGTCAAGCGGCTGAAGACCTCACCGGACTACGCCGACATCCGCGTCTCTCCGCTGCTCATCGTCGCGCGCGCGGTGATCTGGGCGGTCCGTCGCAACCCCATGGTCAACGCGGCGTGGGTCGAGACCGAGAACGGCGCCGAGATCCGCGTCCGCCACTACGTGAACCTCGGCATCGCCGCGGCGACTCCGCGCGGACTGCTCGTGCCGAACATCAAGGACGCGCAGGACCTCAGCATGAAGGACCTGGCCCGCGCCCTGAACCGCCTGACGCTCACGGCCCGCGAAGGCAAGACGGCGCCGGCCGACCAGCAGGGCGGCACGATCACGATCACCAATATCGGGGTGTTCGGGATGGACGCCGGCACTCCGATCATCAACCCCGGCGAGGCGGGCATCGTCGCGATGGGCACGATCAGCCAGAAGCCGTGGGTCGTCGACGGCGAGGTGCGTCCGCGCTACGTCACGACGGTCGCCGGTTCGTTCGATCACCGCGTGATCGACGGCGACAGCATGAGCCGTTTCGTCGCGGATGTCGCGGCGATCCTCGAGGAGCCGGCGCTGCTCGTCGACTGACCGCGGCTCGGCCCGGCCGTCCGCGCCGCCGGATCGGGGGCCGACACACCACTTGTCGGACGCTTTCGGGAGAACGGTCCGACATCTGGCATGTCGGCGCCCGGTTCGCCTGCCGTGGCCGGCGGTTCTCGCACCCGGATGCCCGGCCGCCGGTTCTGGCGCGTGCCTCGGCCTTCGCAGACGGCCGGTGCCTCGGCTTCCGCATCCGTCGGGCGCCTCGGTTTCAGCCGCCGCCGGATGCCGGTCAGCGCGCCGCGAGACGCTGCACGGCGCGCTGCGGGACGGCCCGTTCCCGCGCCGCGCGCCGCGCCGTCGCCACGGCGCCGAGCGAGACGACCTCGGCGCCCAGGGCTGAGGCCACGAGCTCGGGGGCCGGCAGATGCAACTGCGCCGGCAGGATGCCGCGGGCGGCGGCGAGCACCGGCTCGATGCTCTCCGCGACCGCGCCGCAGATGATCACCTTCGCCGGGTCGTACATGCTGCCCAGCACGCCGACGATCCTGGCGAGAGTCCGCCCGACCCTGTCGACGACGAGCGCGGCGTCCGGATCGCCGGATGCCGCGAGGTCGAGTACCGCGCGCGGGTCGATGCGGCGCGCGGCGGCGAGCTGTCCGGTCGGGCCCTCCGCGGGGATCTCGCCCTCGGCGAGGGCTTCGCGCACCCGGGTCTGCAGCGCCGGTCCGAGACCGAAGGCGGACCCGACGCCGATGATGTGGTCGAACACGACGCCCTCGCCCACGCCGCCGTGCGCGCCGTGCAGCAGCTGTCCGTCGACGACGACCCCGCCGCCGAAGCGCTCTCCCGCGAGCAGGGCCACGTAGTCACGGCATCCGATCGCGGCGCCGCGTGGATCCGACCCCTCGGCGACGGCCGCGAGCAGCGCGTCGTTCTTGACCTCGACGACCGGTGCGAGGCCGGTGAGAGCATGCGCGAGCTGCGGGTTCGTGCGCTCCCAGAACCCCAGCGGATGCGGCGGGGAGACGCCGTCGCGGTTCACCGGCGCGGCGACGCCGACGCAGATCGCGAGCACGGCGTCCGGCGAGGCGCCCGCCTCATCGAGCGCCTGCTGCAGCTGCGCGAGGATCACCGCGCGGCGCTCGTCGGGGGAGTGCGTGGGGTCGAGGTCCGTGCGGTGATGGACGAGGGTGCGCTCGAGCGGGTCGGCGACCGTGACCGCCAGGTGGGTGTCGCCGGCATCCATCCCGACGACGACGCCCAGATCGCTCGCGAGGGTGAACCGTCGCGCCGGGCGGCCGGACCGATAACTCCCCGCCTCGCGCGCGTTCGGAAGCTCGTGCAGGACGCCCAAGCTCACGAGGGTGTCGATCGCCTCGATCGCGGTCGATCGCGTCAGGGACGTCTGCGCCATGGCGTCGGTGGCGGTGAAGACACCGGCGTCCCACGCGAAGTCGAGCACGGCCCCGACGCTCGCGCGGCCGGTGCCGAGATCGCCTGCGACTTCTGACACGGCGCTTGACCTCCCCAGTCCTCCAATGAGAGAGTACCGTCCAGCGAAGTAAATTTGCTCACTAGATTTAATCCTCGGATCTACGTCTGGTGAAATACGGAAGGACGACGGTGTCTGTGAAATCCACATCCGCGATGCGATGGGCCGCCGGAGCGGCCGCGTTCGCCCTGATCGGGACGGCGCTCGCCGGCTGCTCCGCCGACGGGCGGGAGACCATCCGCTTCACGTTCAACAAGCGCGAGGCGATCACCTTCATGACCGATCTCGTCGCCGAATACAACGCGTCGCAGGACGACGTGCGCGTCGAGATCGACACCTCGGGACCCGACGTCATCTCCGCGAGCTTCGTCCGGGGGAACCCGCCGGACATCATGCTCGCGAACTACAACTACGAGGTCGCGCGCTTCATCCAGCGCTGCGCGCTGACCGATGTGTCCGACACCGACGCCGCCGCCGGCATCCGCGAAGACCTCGGCGCCCTGATGAACCAGTACGGTTCGTGCGAGGGCCGCACGAGCGCTCTGCCGTACTCGGTGATGGCGGCATCCGTCATCTACAACAAGGAGATCTTCGATGCGCACGGCATCGAGGTCCCCGAGACCTGGAGCGAGCTGCTCGCCGCGTGCGACACGCTTCAGGCCGCCGGAGTCACGCCGTTCTACGGCACCTTCAAGGACGACTGGACGGTCGGCCAGGGCTGGTACGACTACGCGGTGGGCGGGTCGCTCGACGTGCTCGAGTTCTTCGACGATCTGGCCGCCGAGGGCGGCGACGTCGGACCGGATTCGGATGTGTCGTTCCAGAAGGACTTCGCAGAGCCCATGGATCGGATGCTGCAGCTCACCGAGTCCTATGTCAACGAGGACGCCCCCAGTCGCGGCTACGGCGACGGAAACCTCGCCTTCGCGAAGGGCGAGGCGGCGATGTACCTGCAGGGGCCGTGGGCCTTCAGCGAGATCGCGAAGACCGCGCCGGACCTGGCTCTGGGGACCTTCCCGCTGCCGATGACCGACGACCCCGACGACCTCGCGGTGCGGGTCAACATGGACCTCGCGGCCATGATCCCCGAAGGCTCGAAGCACCAGGACGCCGCGCGCGACTTCCTCGAGTACCTCTATCTGCCCGAGAACATCGAGGCCTACAACGCCTCCCAGCTCGGCTTCACACCCACGAAGGATGCCGAGGCGCCCGACGATTCTCGCATCGCCGGGATGATCCCGTACTACGACGCAGGGCAGGTCTACCAGGGGCCATCCGTGCTGGTCCCCAAGACCATCCCGGTCTTCAACTACACACAGGCCATGGTGCTCGGCGGCGACCCGAACGCGCTCCTGGCCACGATGGACGCCGACTGGGCGCGCCTGGCCTTCCGCGCGCCGGCGCCCTCGACCGAGACGAAGGAGTCCCAGGGATGAGCACGACGACGACCATCGTCACGCGGGGAGACGCGAAGGTCCGACGCACGTCGCGCCGCGTCGAGCCGATCTACTATCTGTTCCTGCTGCCGAGCGTGCTGCTGTTCACGCTCGCCATCACGGTGCCTGGGGTCATCGGGATCTTCTTCAGCTTCACGGACTCGATCGGCATCGGCGAGTGGAACTTCATCGGGCTGACGAACTACATCGCGCTGTTCAGCGATCCGGCGATCCTGCAGAGCTACCTGTTCACGTTCGGGTTCTCGATCGCGACCGTCATCGTGGTCAACATCGTGGCCTTCCTGCTCGCGGTCGGGCTCACGTCGCGCGTGCGCTTCAACACCGGCCTGCGGACGATCTTCGTGATCCCGATGGTGATCTCGGGCATCATCATCGCCTACGTCTTCAACTTTCTGTTCTCCAACTCCTTGCCCGCTCTCGGGTCGGCGCTGGGCGTCGGGTGGCTGGAGACGAGTCTGCTCGCGAACCCGGATCTGGCCTGGGTCGCGATCGTGATCGTGACCGCCTGGCAGGCGATCCCCGGGACGCTGCTCATCTACATCGCAGGACTCCTCTCGGTGCCCGGCGAGGTCTACGAGGCCGCGAGCATCGACGGCGCGAACAAGACGCAGCAGCTGACCCGCATCACGATCCCGCTGGTCGCCGGTTACGTCGTGATCAACGTCATCCTCGGCTTCAAGGGCTTCCTGAACGCCTACGACATCATCGTCGGCCTCACCAACGGCGGTCCTGGAACGTCCACCCGCAGCGTCGCGATGACGATCATCGCGGGCTTCAACGGCGGCGACTACGCCTACCAGATGGCCAACGCGACCATCTTCTTCATCGTCGCCGTCCTCATCTCCCTCCTTCAGCTCTCGCTGACGCGCGGAAGGAACGCATTCTGATGTCGACCGAGACCATCACCACCCAGACCGCCGCAGGGCGCCGACCGCGCGTCCGCATGGAGCGGGTCAACTGGTCGGGGACGATCATCCTGATCCTGTGCACCGTCACGGTCCTGCTGCCGCTGTACGTCACGATCTCGATGGCGTTCAAGACGACAGGTCAGGCGGTGGACGGCAACGCGTTCTCGCTGCCCGCCCCGTTCTCGATCGACGGGTTCGTCGCCGCCTGGAACCTCACGAAGTTCCCCGTCGGCGCACTGATCTCGCTGCTGGTGACGGCGGGCACCGTGGTCGCGACGATCATCCTGGCCGCGTTCGCGTCCTACGCGATCGTGCGCAACTGGGATCGCCGACTGTTCCGATACTCGTTCTTCTACCTGCTCGCGGCGATGTTCATCCCGTTCCCCGTCGTCGCGCTCCCGCAGATCCAGCTCACCGGACGAGTAGGACTGGACAACCCGCTCGGGGTCATCATCCTGGCCACGATGTTCCAGCTCAGCTTCAGCGTCCTCCTGTTCACCGCGTTCCTGCGCTCGATTCCGATCGAGCTCGAGGAGAGCGCGCGCATCGACGGCGCCACGACCTGGCAGACGTTCTGGCGGCTCATCTTCCCGCTGCTCGCCCCGATGAGCGCCACCGTCGGCATCTTCGCCTTCCTGTACGCCTGGAACGACTTCATGATGCCGTCGCTGATCATCTCCGACCCCGCCATGCAGACGCTGCCCGTGAGACAGAACCTGTTCCAGACCCAGTTCAGCAACAACTACAACGTGTCGTTCGCCTCGTACCTCATGGCCATGGCGCCCGCGATCGTGGCCTACCTGTTCACGCAGCGCTGGGTCATGGAGGGCGTCACCCAGGGCGCCGTCAAGGGCTGACGCGTCGCACCCAGTCCATCCGAACCACCCCGAACACCGAAGGAGTTCCCGCTCTCATGACCGATGCGCTCGTCATCGAAACGCCCGCCGACCAGGAGACCCCGGCCTGGTGGCGCCAGGCGGTCGTCTACCAGATCTATCCCCGCAGCTTCGCGGACGCGAACGGCGACGGGCTGGGCGACATCCCCGGCATCCTGTCCCGCGTCGACTATCTCGCCGAGCTGGGCGTCGACGCCGTGTGGCTGAGCCCGTTCTACCCGTCCGCGCTCGCCGACGGCGGGTACGACGTGGCCGACTACCGCGATGTCGACCCCCGGCTCGGGACGCTGGCGGACTTCGACGCGATGGTCGAGGCGCTGCACGCACGCGGCATCCGCGTCGTCGTCGACATCGTGCCCAACCACACCTCGAACCTGCACGCCTGGTTCCAGGAGGCGCTCGCCGCTGGTCGAGGCTCCGCGGCGCGCGACCGCTACATCTTCCGCGAGGGCACGGGGCCGGACGGCTCCGAGCCCCCGACGGACTGGCAGTCGACGTTCGGCGGCGGCGCGTGGGAGCGCGTCGAGGACGGGCAGTGGTACTTCCACCACTTCGCCGTCGAGCAGCCGGATCTGAACTGGGCGAACCCGGAGGTCCGCGAGGACTTCCTCGAGACGCTGCGGTTCTGGTCGGACCGCGGAGTGGACGGCTTCCGCATCGACGTCGCCCACATGCTGACCAAGGATCTCGCGGACCCGCTGCCGAGCAGCGTCGAGCTGGAGGCGATCCCGCGCGACGGCAACCACCCGCTGTTCGACCGCGACGACGTGCACGAGGTGTACGCCGAGTGGCGCAAGGTCTTCAACTCCTACGATCCGCCTCGGACCGCCGTGGCAGAGGCCTGGGTCGAGACGCCGGAGCGCCGCGCGAAGTACGCCTCGGCCGACGGTCTCGGTCAGGCGTTCAACTTCGACCTGCTCGTCGCGGATTTCGACGCGACGCAGTTCCGCACGCTCATCACCGTCAACCTCGCCGAGGCTCTGGTGACGGGTTCGTCGACGACGTGGGTGCTGTCCAACCACGATGTCACGCGGCACGCGACCCGCTACGGCCTGCCGCCGCTCGCCGGTCGCCGGGTCAAGCAGGGCACCGAGTGGGTCGCCGCCGGCGGACCGGAGGATCAGCTCGATCGGGAGGGCGGCCTGCGCCGTGCACGCGCGGCCACGCTGCTGCTGCTGGGCCTGCCCGGCAGCACGTACCTCTACCAGGGCGAGGAGCTGGGTCTGCACGAGGTGGCGGCGATCACCGCCGAGCAGCGCCAGGACCCGGCCTTCTTCCGGGGCGGTGCATTCGACGGTCTCGGCCGCGACGGATGCCGCGTTCCGCTGCCGTGGACCGCCGACGGCGCGTCCTTCGGGTTCGGCTCTGCCGGCTCGCACCTTCCGCAGCCCGCCTGGTTCGCCGAGTACGCGGTGGACGCCGAGGCATCCGATCCGGCGTCGACGCTGTCGTTCTATCGCCGTGCGCTGGCGCTTCGGCACGAACTGCAGACGGGTGAGACGCTCGAATGGCTTGAGACGGGACGTGAGGACGTGCTGCGGTTCGTCCGCCCGAACGGATGGCAGGTCGTGACCAACTTCGGCACCGAGCCGTTCGCGCTCGACGCGGACACGGGCGCCGTCGTGCTCTCCAGCGGCGCGGATGCCGAGGCATCCGTCCCGGGCGAGACCACGGTCTGGATCGCACCGACCGCCTGACCCTGGTGTCGCGAAGGGCCGTCTCGATCTCGTCGAGGCGGCCATTCGCGTCGTGTGGGTCGGGGCCGAGCCGATTTTGAGAATCATTCTCATGAACGTACGATGAGGGTATGAAGAAGTCCGTCGCCGCCATCGCGCTCGTGTCCGTCTCCGCCATCGCCCTGGCCGGATGCGCGACCACGCCGTCGGCGGAGGGCGGTACAGACGGCGTCACCGTGATCGCGACCACGAACATCTACGGCTCGCTCGCCGAGCAGATCGGCGGCGACCGGGTCTCGGTCACGTCGATCATCGATTCGGCCTCGCAGGACCCGCACTCGTACGAGGCCTCGGCTCGCGACCGTCTCACCGTGCAGGAGGCCGACCTCGTCATCGAGAACGGCGGCGGGTACGACTCGTTCATCGAGGACCTGCTCGAGGGATCGGATGCCGCGACCATCACCGCGGTCGAGTTCGCGCACGACTACCCCGGCAACGAGGGCCACGAAGAGGATGCCGAGGCCCACGCGCACGAGGACGAGCACACCGAGGAAGAGCACACCGACGAGGCGCACGCCGAGGACGAGCACGCCGAGGAGCACGAGGGCCACGACCACATCGAGGGGTTCAACGAGCACGTCTGGTTCGACCCGCACACGATGATCCACGTCGTGGAGGACATCGCCGCCGAACTGTCGGCGCTCGACCCCGACGGGGAGGCGGACTTCACCGCCGCTGCGGATGACATCATCGCCGACCTCGAGAGCTCCGAGGCCGACCTGGCCGAGCTGAACAGCCAGTACGCGGGCACCGGATTCTTCATGACCGAGCCGCTGCCCGGCTACCTCGCCGAAGCCGCCGGTCTCACCGATGTGACCCCTGAGGGCTTCGCCGAGTCCGTCGAGGAAGGCACCGATGTCGCGCCGGCCACGCTGCTCGCCGCGATCGAGGTCATCGAGGCCGGCGATGCCGCCGTCGTGCTGACCAACGCGCAGACCGGTGGAGCCGAGACGACGCGCGTGGAGGACACCGCAGAGGCCGCCGGCATCCCCGTCGTCGCCTTCACGGAGCTGCTCGAGGACGGATCGTCGTACTCTGAGTGGATGGCCGACGCGATCCAGAACCTCGCCGACGCGCTCGCATCGTGAGCGCGGCGGGCCTCGAACCCGCGCACGACGACGCCGCTCCGATCCTGACGATCCGTGACGCCGCGATCCAACGCGGCGACCGTGAACTCTGGGCAGGGCTCGACCTCGATGTCCGACCGGGGGAGTTCATCGCCGTGCTCGGGCCGTCGGGCTCCGGCAAGACGACGCTGCTGCGCGCCATCCTCGGGCTGCAGGACCTCTCCGCAGGCAGCATCCGCGTCGGCGGCCAGCCGGTGCACCGCGGCAACCCGCGCATCGGGTACATCCCGCAGCAGCGTCCCTTTCCGCCGGACACCAGCATGCGCGCGCGCGACGTCGTCTCGCTCGGAGTGCAGGGCACCCGGTTCGGCTTCCCGCTGCCGCGCAGAGGAGACTCCGAGCGGGTCGATTCGCTCTTATCCGCGGTCGGCGCGACCGAGTTCGCCGACCGCAGGGTGGGTCAGCTCTCGGGCGGCGAGCAGCAGCGGCTGCGCGTCGGCCAGGCGCTGGCCGATCATCCCGACCTGCTGCTGTGCGACGAGCCGCTCTCGGCTCTCGATCTCGCGAATCAGCGCGCGGTCACCGACATCATCGACCGGCAGCGCCGGGACGGCGCCGCCGTGCTGTTCGTCACGCACGACATCAACCCGATCCTCGGCCGCGTCGACCGCATCCTCTACATCGCCGGTGGGCGATTCGTGCTCGGCACCCCGGACGAGGTGCTGCAGAGCCGCGTGCTGACCGACCTGTACGGTACTCCCGTCTTCGTGCTGCGGGCCGGCGACCGCCTCGTCGTCGTCGGAATCCCGGATGCCGAGCCGCACCACGACCACGAGGAGCACGCATGATCGCCCCGAAGAGCGTGCGCTTCGCGCGGAGAAATGCGCCAGCTTCGGACGAATTCGCCGGAGATCGCCGGCGCAAGCGCTTCTCTCCGACGCAGGTGCTCGACACCGACGGCACCACGCTCGCGGAGGGGCGCGCATGATCGCCCCGATGGTCGACTGGAGCGACGTCTTCTCGTTCGAGGACTACGGCGCGCTCGTCGCGCTGCTGTCGAACTCGATCATCGCGGGTGCGATTCTCGGGCTCGTGGGCGGTCTCATCGGCGTCTTCGTCATGCAGCGCGATCTCGCGTTCGCCGTGCACGGCATCAGCGAACTGTCATTCGCCGGTGCGGCGGCCGCTCTGTTGTTCGGCGGGAGCGTCGTGGTCGGCTCGATCGGCGGCGCGCTCGTCGCCGCGATCCTCATCGGGCTGCTCGGCTCGAAAGCGCGGGACCGCAATTCGATCGTCGGCGTGCTCATGCCGTTCGGACTCGGCCTCGGCATCCTGTTCCTGTCGCTGTACGACGGCCGCAGCGCGAACCGCTTCAGCCTGCTCACCGGCCAGATCGTCTCGGTGTCGAATCCCGACCTCGGCTGGCTGATCGGCATCTGCGTCGTCGTGCTGCTGGGGCTCCTGCTGATGTGGAACCCGCTGCGCTTCGACTCGCTGGATCCCGTGGCGGCGTCGGCCCGCGGCATCCCGACCAGGGGCATAAGCCTCCTCTTCATGGTGCTGTTGGGGCTGATCGTCGCCGTCGCAGTGCACATCATCGGTGCGCTGCTCGTGATGGCCCTGCTCGTGACCCCCGCCGCGGCCGCGATGCGCGTGGCGGCGGGGCCGCTGGTGGTGCCGCTGCTGGCCGCGCTGTTCGGTTTCGTCTCCGCGGTCGGCGGCATCCTTCTCGCGCTCGCCGGAACGCTGCCGGTGAGCCCCTACATCACCACGATCTCGTTCCTCATCTACGTCGTCTGCTGGGTCGTCCAGCACCAGCGCGGACGCGTGCGCCGGACGGCTTGAGCAGCACGACGGCGCCGCCGGGGGCCAGGCGGGGTGAGAGGGCTCCCAGCCCCGCGCAAGCCCCGCCGCCTAGAATCGTCGGTATGGCTCAGCGCAACACATGGCAGCGCGAGCGCGTGCGCGACGCCCTCGCCGATGCGCGCGGGTTCGTCAGCGCCCAGTCCCTGCACGCCACCCTCCGGGACGAGAACACCGGCATCGGGCTGGCGACCGTCTATCGCGCCCTCGCGGGTCTCGCGGCGTCCGGCGACGCCGACTCGTTGCAGAGCCCCGAAGGCGAAGCCCTCTACCGTGCCTGCTCGACGCAGGGGCACCACCATCACCTCATCTGCCGCTCGTGCGGCCTCACGGTCGAGATCGAGGCCACCGACGTCGAGGCCTGGGCCCACCGCACCGCGGCGCTGCACGGTTTCACCGAGGCCGCGCACGTCGTGGACATCTTCGGGCTGTGCACCCCGTGCGCGAACAAGAAGCAGGCGCAGGAGTCGGCCACCGCGTGAACGTGCTGACTTCCCGACCTTCGGCCGGCCTGGGCGACCGGGACCGTCGCCCGTCGCCGATCATCGGCGTGGCCATCGGCCTCGGCATCCTCGCGGTGCTGTTCGTCATCGACCTCGTGCTGCCGACCCTGTACTCGGTCTCGCTGCCGAACCGCGTCCAGGACGGATTGACCCTGTCGCTCAGCGTGCTGATCGAGGCGCTGCCGTTCGTGATCCTCGGTGTCGTGCTGTCGATCGTCGTGCAGGTGTGGCTGCCGGCGGACGCGATCCAGCGCTGGCTGCCGCGCCGCGCCTGGGCGCGCAGGGCGGTGCTGTCGCTGCTCGGGATGCTGATCCCGGTGTGCGAGTGCGGCAACGTTCCGTTCGCGCGCGGTCTGATGATGCGCGGTCTCGCCCCGGCCGAGGCGCTGACGTTCCTCATGGCGGCGCCGATCGTGAACCCGATCGTGATCCTGACCACCCATGCCGCCTTCGGGTGGGACGGCGGCATCCTCGTCGCACGCCTCGTCGGCGGATACCTCATCGCGAACCTCATCGGCTGGATCTACAGTCGCCACCCCTCGCCGGACGCCCTGCTCACCGAGCGGTTCGTCGCGACGTGCGATCGGGTCACGCACGAGCACGGCACGCCCGTTCGCCGCAGCCTCACCCAGTTCCTCATCGAGCTGCGAGCCGTGATGCCGGCGCTCGTGATCGGATCCGCCGTCGCCGGTGCCGTGCAGGTGCTGATCCCGCGCGACGTGCTGCTCGCGATCGGGTCGAACCCGGTGCTGTCGATCGTCGCGATGATGGCGCTGGCCATGACCGTCGCGATCTGCTCGAACGTGGACGCCTTCTTCGCTCTCTCGTTCGCGTCGACGTTCTCGCCGGGCGCGATCGTGGCGTTCCTGCTCGTCGGCCCGCTGGTCGACATCAAGATGCTCGCGCTGATGCGCACCACCTTCACCAGCCGCACCCTGGTCGGGATCGTCGGCGTCGTGCTGCTGAGCGCGTTCGTCATCGGGATCGGGGTGAACGTCTTTGTCTGAGCAGGTCTCGCGTCGTCGCGCGCTGTGGTCGCGCTGGCTCGGCGTCGGCCTCGCCACGGGGCTGTCCGTCGTCACGCTCGGCCTCGCGTTCACCGGACGGCTGTCGTTGTACATCAGCCCCGAGTCGGTGTGGTTCGCGGTCGCCGGCGCCGTCGTGACTCTCGCGGGTGCGGTGTGGTCGTGCACGCTCCCGCTCGGCGAGGAGATGGATCACGATCACGACCACGGGACGGACGCCGTGGACGCGGACGCGGACGCCCCGTCGGTGAAGCGCACGCTCGCGGCCGTCGGAAGCATCGCGGCGGGCGTCGTGGCGTCCGGCGTCGTCATCGCCGGACTCGTGCTGCCGCCGGCATCGCTGTCCGTCGAGCTCGCGATGTCACGAGCGGGCGAGGCCGGCACCCTGTTCGCGGGGGCCGACACCGTCACCCTCGGCGTCGCGGACACGTCGACGTTCGGCGTGGGGGACTGGTCGAGCGTGTTCGCCACCGCCACCCGTCCGGAGAGCTACGACGGCTCGACCGTGACGCTCACCGGCTTCGTCACCCCCGGCGAATCGGATGACGAGATGAACCTCTCGCGCCTGGTGATCACGCACTGCGTGATCGATGCGCAGCCGGCATCCATTCCGGTGGTCTCCGCGTCGTGGTCGAGCGACTACGAGGTGGGGCAGTGGGTCGAGATCACCGGCACGATCACAGCGGACGTCGACGGCACCCTGAGCGTCGAGCCCACCGAGGTCACCCCGATCGACGAGCCGGGGGATCCGTATGAGTACTGATTCTCCCGACCAGCCGCGGACCAGGGCCGAGATGCGCGCGCTGCGGGCTGCGGCCGAGGCCGCCGCCGCGGAAGAGGCGGCGACCCGAGGCGCTCCGGATGCTGCGGAGGAGGCGCCCGCGCCGGCAGGTGCCCCGGATGGCCGCAGTGCGGAGGCGGAAGCGGCGAATCGTGCCCCCTCTCGTGATGCCTCGCCCGGGCCCGCGCCCGCAGGTGCCGAGGATGGTCGCGTCTCGGCGTTCGATGCGGCGATCCGCGCCACCTCCTCGGGGTACGAGCCCGTGACGGAGGCCGCTCCCGAGCCGGTTCCGGCCGCGAAGGCGGCCGACATGGTCGCCTCGCAGGGCGAGACGGAACCAGACGCGACGATTCCCGCCGAGCCCGCCGACCCGTCAGAGCCCGTCGATGCCCCAGAGCCCGCCGTGCCGTCCTCGCCCGCGGCCGTGCACCCGGAATCCGAGAAGACCGGCACCTGGCGCGACCACCGCTTCGGCATCCTGCTGGTGTCGGTCCTCGGCGTCCTGGCGCTCGTCGGAGCGACGCTCGGCATCATCAGCCTCACCCAGGGGCCACGCCTCGTCTCCGAGCAGATCGACCCCGCACAGGCGATCGAGGTCTCCGGAAGCCGCCTGATCCTCACGACGAACCAGCCGCTGACCGCGATCGACCCGGAGCAGGTGTCGGTCGAACCTGCCGTGCCGTTCACGGTCGACGCCGCAGGGCGCAGCGTCGGCATCCGCTTCACCGTGCCGCTCGACGACGAGACGACCTACTCGGTGCGGGTCGCCGACGTCGCGAGCACCGGCGGAGGTCCGTCCACCGACCTGACGACGACGTTCACGACACCGCCGTCCGAGGTGTTCCTGCTGAAGCGGGATGCCGAGGGTGCCGACAGCATCTTCCGCACCGACCTCACGGGTGAGAAGGCCGTTCCGGTGTTCACTGCCGAGCGCATCGACGATTACCGTGCGACCACCACGCAGCTCGTCGTCGCCGTCGAGGACGAGGAGGGTTCGTCCGTCCTCGTCATGAACCGCGACGGCTCCGAGCAGCGCGAGCTGGAGCTCCCCGGCGACGGGTTCGTCACCGGTGTGCAGGTGTCCGACCGCGGCGGCCTCGTCGGCTACACGTACTCCGACCGCGAGCTCACCGAATCCAGCGGACGTGCCAGCGTGCTCGTCACGCAGCCGATCGACGGCTCGGGCGAGCCGCGCATCGTCGAGGTCGCCGACGCCGAGTCCAGCATCGCGGAGTGGGAGTTCGTGCCCGACTCCGCCGCCGTCCTGTTCATCGACTGGGAGGGTGCGCTCGCTCTCGAGGATCTCTCGTCGGATGCCGGGACGCAGGCCCTGGGGACGGCGCTGAGCATCATGGGCGTCTCGCGGGGAACGTACACCGCGATCATCGAGCGCACCGACGGCAGCATCGTCGAACTGAACCTCGCCGACGGCTCGGAGGCGCCGCTCGCGGCATCCGAACCGGACTACGGCGTCGCGACGACCATCGCTCCGTTCCCCGGCGGAACGCTGCGGCACATCGTCACGCGCGATGCGGAGGGTCTGCCCACCGGCCAGGCCGTGATCCGTGTCGACGAGGACGGTGCGGCGACCCCGATCCTCGAGGTGCCGAGCACGGACACGATCCTGCAGGTGTGCCCGTCGCCGAGCGGCCAGTACACCGCCGTCACGGTCGCGCCCGACCTGGCGGATAACCCGTACGACGACCTGCTCGCCCCGCTTCCGCAGACGCTGCACACGCACGTGCTCGACACCGAGACGGGCGAGGAGATCGTCCCGGTCACCGGGTTCGACATCTCGTGGTGCCCGGTGGGACCGGTGTTCTGACCCGTGCTGCACAGGGCTGCGCGCGAGGAGCTCGAAGGCCTCCCGCTCGAGGTCGCGCCTCGGCTGCTCGGCGGGCGGCTGAGGACCGTCGTCGACGGCATTCCTGTGACGCTTCGGATCACCGAGGCCGAGGCGTATCACGGGCAGGGAACAGGGCTCGTCCCCGACCCCGGCTCGCACGCCAGGATGGGTCGCACGGCGCGGAACGCCACGATGTGGGGCGAGCCGGGACACCTGTACGTGTACCTGAGTCACGGCATCCACTCCTGCGTCAACGTCGTCTCCGGGCCGGAGGGCGTCGCCGGCGGTGTGCTGCTCCGGGCGGGCGAGGTCCTCGAGGGGCAGGATGCCGCGGCATCCCGGTCCGGACGCACGGGGCGCGACCTTGCCAGGGGGCCGGGGCGGTTCGGGCAGGTGTCCGGCCTGAGGCATCCGCGCCATGACGGCATCGATGCCGTCACCGGTGCCGAGTGGTCCGGAGCACAGGCCGAGCTGTGGCTCGACGACCCGTTGAGCGAGGTCGCGAGCGGCCCGCGGGTCGGCGTCGCAGGTCACGCGGGGACGGATGCCTTCCCCTGGCGCTTCTGGATCCCCGGCGACCCCACGGTCTCGGCGTTCCGGTGGGGCCGAGGGGCGGCTGCGGCATCCGCGCCGAGCGAGTGAGCGGAGCGCGCCGAAGGGTGCTAGACTGACTCTTTGTCTGCGCACACTCCTGTGCGCAGTTCGCATGCCGGGCCCGCAAGGACGGCACGCAGACAAGGGATCTTGGGTGAGGCCGTCCGGTCTCACGGTATTGAAGGAGTAATCACATGGCAGCAGTGTGCCAGGTGACTGGAGCTGTTCCCGGCTTCGGTCACAACGTCTCGCACTCGCACCGCCGGACGAAGCGCCGCTTCGACCCGAACGTGCAGAAGAAGACTTACTACGTCCCGTCGCTCGGTCGTAAGATCACGCTCAACGTGTCCGCCAAGGGCATCAAGGTGATCGACGCGCGCGGCATCGAGAAGGTTGTCGCCGACCTCAAGGCGAAGGGTGTGAAGCTCTAATGGCCAAGAAGGCACAGGACGTCCGTCCGATCATCAAGCTCCGCTCGACGGCGGGCACCGGTTACACCTACGTGACCAAGAAGAACCGTCGCAACACCCCCGACCGCCTCGTGCTGAAGAAGTACGACCCGGTGGTCCGCAAGCACGTCGAATTCCGAGAGGAGCGTTGATCCATGGCTAAGAAGAGCAAGATCGCTCGCAACGAGCAGCGCAAGGTCATCGTCGAGCGCTACGCCGAGCGTCGCGCCGAGCTGAAGAAGACGCTCGTCGACCCGAACGCCACCGACGAGGCCCGTGAGGCCGCACGCGTGGGCCTGCAGAAGCTGCCCCGCAACGCGTCGCCGGCTCGCGTCCGTTCGCGTGACGCCATCGACGGCCGCCCCCGTGGCGTGCTGACGAAGTTCGGCATCTCGCGTGTCCGCTTCCGCGACATGGCGCACCGGGGCGAGCTGCCCGGCGTGACCAAGTCCAGCTGGTAAGCATCGCTTTCTGAAAGGGCGGGATTCTTCGGAATCCCGCCCTTTTTCGTGCGTGCCCTCCCCGGACGGGAGGACTTCCCGCGAATGGGAGGATCGAAACGCCTGTTTCGATCCTCCCATTCGTGCTTTCTCCTCCCGTCCGGATGCGGATGCGGATGCGGATGCGGGTGCGGATGCCGCCGCGGATGCGCATGTCGGCACACGGCCGGATGCCGGGGCACGCCGGACTCGCCCTGCACCGCGCGGGAGAAGCACGTTCCTGTCCACGGCATCCGAGGATTCCGCGGGAAACGACCCGCGCTCCCCGTCGCCCGACCGCGATGCTCGGGCGATGGACCCGATCATCGAACTGCGCCGACTCGGCGGCGTCGCGCAGGTGCGAGCGCTGCTCGGCACTGGCGTCACCATCCACGCCTTGCGCAAGGCCAAGACCGCAGGCGCCGTCACGAGGATCCGCAAGGGCTGGGTCGCTCTCCCGGACGCCGACCCGATCCTCGTCGGGGCGGCACGACGCGGTGTCGTCCTGACCTGCATCACGCTGGCCAAGCGACAGAAGCTCTGGGTGCGGAAAGTGGACGCGCTGCATGTCGGCGCGCCGCCGACTGCCGGGCACGTGGCCGCGCCAGAAGCGGTGGTGCACTGGAACCGGCCCATCCTCGCGCGGATGCCGGGCGCCGTGGAGGATCTGCTGGTCAACGCGCTGGTCATCGCCACCTCCTGCCTCGTCCGCGAAGATGCCGTCACGTTGTGGGAATCAGCGCTGCGCAACGGACGCGTGCAGAAGCATGAGGTGCTCCGCCTGCCCCTGCCCGCTCGGGCGCGGAGCATCGTGACGCAGGCCTCGCTCTGGTCGGACTCGGGGCTCGAGTCGATCGTCGTGCATCGGTTGGCATGGCTGAAACTGCCGCTCGTCCAGCAGGCGTGGGTCCTCGGGCATTGGGTCGATCGGCTCATCGGCGATCGACTCGTGATCCAGATCGACGGCGGAACGCACGTCGGGGCGCAGCGCACCGAGGACATCGCTCATGACGCCCTGCTGAAGCTGCACGGCTACCACGTCATCCGCATCGGATACGACCAGATCATGAATCACTGGACCGAGGTGCAGGCCCTGATCATGACCGCCGTCGCTCAAGGGCTCCACCTCGCCCGATGACCCCCGCAGCACCGGAGGGAAACGCGCGATCGGGAGGATCGAAACGCCCGTTTCGATCCTCCTGATCGCGCGTTCTCCTCCCAGCCGGTCGCCCGAACCGCTGTCAAGGCTGTTACGGGAGTGACGAATGTGGCCCGACACGCCGCCGAAAACGTCAAAACCCGCGAAATGACGCGGAAATGTCGGCCGTGGTTGGTACATTCGAGGCGGTCGAACGACCACCGGGGGGCAGCCGCCCTCCGTCACACCAACGATGCGACGGGATCCTCGTCGCTGGAGGATGACATGGCTGACAAGTCCATCACCAAGACCGAGCTCGTCGCGAGCATCGCTTCCGCCACCGGCCAGAGCCAGGCCACCGTCTCCGGTGTGCTCGACGCTCTGTTCTCCTCGGTCTCCGACGCCGTTGCCAAGGGCAGCAAGGTCTCGATCCCGGGCTGGATCTCGTTCGAGCAGGTCGACACGGCCGCCCGCACGGGCCGCAACCCGCAGACCGGCGCCGAGATCAAGATCCCGGCCGGCAAGCGTGTCAAGGTGACCGCCGGTTCCAAGCTCAAGGCTGCCGTCAAGTAAGACCGCCTCCTTCACGAAGGCCGCTTCCGTCGAGGGGGCGGCCTTCGTGCATCCCGGCTGGGAATCCCCGTCCGCGGCGCCGCGTAGGCTGGGAGGGTGACCACGCCCGCGCAGCGGGTCTCGGCGTACCGCATCGCCGGACCCGCGATCCTCCTCATCGCCGGTGTCGTCGCCACCGTCGTGGCCCTCATCTACGGCGGCGCCGCCGAAGCGCCTCGTCTGCTCGACCCCGGCCCCGTCGTGCGCTGGGGGCTGCCGCTGGCCAAGATGCTGACGAACGTCACCGCCGCCGTGATGCTGGGCTCGCTCGTGCTCGCCCTCTTCGCCCTCAAAGTCGGCACCCGGCCGTTCGAGCGGGCGATGGATGCCGCATCGGCAGGAGCCGCGGCATTCACCGTGGCATCCGGGATCAGCGCCTTCCTGACCTTCATGTCGGCGTTCAATCCCACACTCAGCGCCGATCGACTGTTCGGCGAGCAGCTGGGGGATTTCCTGCTGAACACGGCCCTCGGCCAGTCCTGGCTCATCACCACGCTCATGGGCGCCACCGTCACCGTGCTGGCGTTCGCCTGGCGGACGTGGACTCCCGTGCTGCTCACGGCGATCCTCGCCGCGGCATCCTTCCTGCCCCTGGCCACGCAGGGACACTCGGGTGACGTCGCCGGTCACAACATCGCGGTCAACTCGATCCTGCTGCACACCGTCGGCGCGGCGGTCTGGCTCGGCGGGCTCCTGCTCGTGGTGCTCCTGCGGCGCACGCCTGAGCTCGAGGTCACGTCCCTCGTGCAGCGCTACTCCACGCTCGCGCTGGCGGCGTTCGTCGTCGTCACGGTCTCCGGCCTCGCGCGCTCGATCGTCGCCCTGGGCGGCTGGAGCGGACTGCTGACGCCGTACGGCGGCATCCTGGTCGCCAAGATCGTGCTGCTGGTCGCGATGGGAGCCCTCGGAGCCTGGTACCGGTCACGATTGATCCCCAAGCTCGACCGCGATCGGCGCTGGTTCTGGATGCTGGTGCTCTGCGAGGTCGCCCTGATGGGGCTCGCCTCCGGTGCCGCAGCGGCGCTCGCGCGCACCGAGCCGCCGGCCGGGGACACACCGCCCGCCGTGCGCACACCGGCCGAGATCCTCACGGACTCGCCGCTGCCGCCCGAGCTGACGTTCGACCGCTGGTTCACGGAGTGGAACGTCGACGTGCTGTGGCTTGTCGCAGCCGGTTTCGGACTCGTGTTCTATCTGGCCGGGATGCTGCGGCTGCGGCGTCGAGGCGACCGCTGGCCGATCCACCGGACGGTGTTCTGGGTGCTCGGCCTCCTGCTGCTCGTCTGGGTCACCAGCGGCGCCCTCAACGCGTACCAGGACTACCTGTTCAGCGTGCACATGATGGGGCACATGCTGCTGTCGATGGCGATCCCGCTGCTGCTCGTGTCGGGAGCGCCCATCACGCTCGCCCTGCGTGCGATCGAGAAGCGCGACGACGGAACCCGCGGCGGTCGCGAGTGGATCATGTGGGCCGTGCACTCGCCGTTCGCCCGCGTCGTCACGCATCCGTTCGTGGCGGCCGGCATCTTCGTCGGGTCGCTGTGGGCGTTCTACTTCACGGACCTGTTCCGCTGGTCGATGTACGAGCACCTCGGTCACGAGTGGATGGTCGCGCACTTCCTCATCTCGGGTTACCTGTTCGTCATGAGCCTGATCGGAGCGGACCCCGTCCCGTATCGGCTGCCGTATCCAGGACGGCTGATCACGCTGATCGCGGTCATGGCGCTGCACGCGTTCTTCGGCATCGCGATCATGATGCAGACCGGCCTCATGGTCTCCGAGTGGTTCGGCGCGATGGGCCGCACGTGGGGCCCCACCCCACTCGAGGATCAGTACATCGGTGGCGGCATCGCGTGGTCCGTCGGGGAGATCCCGACGCTGATCCTCGCGATCACGGTGGCGATCCAGTGGAGCCGCAACGACTCCAAGGTGCAGCGCCGACGCGACCGGCATGCCGACCGCACCGGCGAGGCCGAGCTCGAGGAGTACAACGCCCGGCTCGCCGAACTCGCGGCGAAGGATGCCAGGGCGGCGGCGCGGGAGCGGCGCTAGAGTCGTCGGCAAGCACGGGGGCCGACGGCCCTGCGCGGACACGTCGGCCGCGTGCGCACCGAACGGAGCAGTATGCGGATCCTCACCGGACACATCGCCGCGATCGCCGCCGCCTTCGACCTTCCCGAGAGCGCCCGCGAGGTGCAGGACGTCGTCAGCCGGTACGACGAGCAGCCGGTCCGCGACAACACCTTCGACGACGTCGGTTACGTCGAGTACACCACCTCCGGCCTCGCACTCATGTTCACGGAGACGCTGCTCTCCTCCGTCTTCGTCTACGTGCTGGCGGATGAGGGTTTCACGGCCTATGCGGACAGGACCGGATTCATCGACGGAATCGATCTCGCCGTGTCGACCCGCGACGACGTGCGCGCCGTCGTGGGTGAGCCCTACCGGTCGCAGGCGGACTTCGACCTCTTCCGCATCCAGGATCGGCGCGTCCTGCATGTCACCTTCGACGACGGCCGGATCCGGCTGATCACCGTCATGGCCCGGGACGTCAGCGAGCGCTGAGCGGTCGTCTGAGCGGTGTCGGCGCGTCAGTGGATGAACAAGCCGTCCACGCCCAGTGCGAGCAGGCCGGAGGCGCACAGTCCGAACAGCACGGCGACGATCACGGACATGACGAGCCACAGCCACCGACGTCCGGGGATCTTCGCAGCGATCGTGTTGTCGCGCGGGTCGGCTGGGTCGTAGGCGATCTCGATCGTCGTGCCCGCGGTCGCTTCCGGCACGACCGACGCATCGTCGATGCCGGTCACCTCCACACCGTCGACGACGAAGCGGTACCTCGCCGTCTCGACGCCCGAGCCCGCCCGGCCGTCGACGGATTCGACGACGGCCGCGATGCGCGGCCACGAGCGCTGAGCGCTGCCCGACCTGCGCCATTGCACCAGCATGCGCCTGATGAACCAGACGAACAGGGCGGCTGCTGCGGCACCGAGCAGGAGGCACATCACGCCGATGAGCACCCCAATCGAATCCATGACCGCTTCGAGCGCGTCCCAGACGTTCTGGGGACGTATCGCTTCGCGCGGCCCGGGGCCGGGGTGTCTCATGCGGACACCCTATCGGCGCTGCTGCGGGAGCGGAGCCGCCTATCCGTCCTGGGGCGATCCGACCCTGATGGATGCCGAACCGTCGGGGAGGATCGCGATGGTGCCGTTGACCTGGAACGGCACATCCTCCGAGACGTGTTCGATCGATCCGTCGAACAGCGACCGGATGTCGACCTCGATGTGGGCCACCGCATCCGCTGCGGGAATCACCCACGCGCCGCCCTCCGGCTCGACCGCCACCTGAGGCTGCTTCTCGATCGACCACGTCGGCTCGCCGTCGATGCGATTGCGAACGTCGTAGCCGAAGGGGCACGCGGTCGGCTTGAGGACCCGCTGCGTCGTGCATTCGGTGAGGAACTCCTCGACCCGCTGCTGCACGATCGCGACGAACTCCTCGGTCGCGGTCGCACTGACCTCGATCGGAGTGGAGGACAGCGGGGCATCGGCGAGCACGCTGACGCCGGGCGATCGCGAGATCGCGGTGTCGACCGTCACCGAGTACAGGCCGGGGGTGAAGACGAGCATCGGGATCGGCGCGGTCGGGTCGGCTTCGGCGCCGGATGCCGACACCTGGCCGCGCTCGACCGTGAACCCGTTCACGGCGAAGCGGTCGGCTCCCTGCAGGGCCAGCTCGACCGACGCCAGCGGGCTCGCGCTGAACCGCCAGCGAGGCGCGACGCCGATCCAACCGTCCTGCTCGACATGGAACGTGCTCTCGCCGGCGTGACCGTTCGCCGAGTACGACACCGTCACGTCGCTGATGCCGTCCTTCTGCGTGGTGGAGACCACCTCGACGTCGGTCAGCGGGGCGAGAGCCGCCTGGCGCAGGAGCGCCTCGGACGCGGTCGGGTTCATCCCGGCATCCTCGAGCGTCGCACGATCGACGGCGACACCGGGGACGAGAAGCGCGTCGGCCGCCTTGCCGGCGGCGAGCAGGTCGAGATAGCGGGTGACGAACGCGGCCGGGCTGTAGAACTGCTGGTACAGCGCGGCACCGCCGGCCCCCAGCGACGCGACGAGCAGCACGCCGATCAGCGCGAGGATCGACAGGTCGACCCCGAGGCGCGCGCGCCGGGGCGACCCGGCGGCAGGCTGCTCCATGGGCGTCAGTCTATGAGGGCGGTCCTGAGACGAAGCCGAGCATTGCCGGAGGTGACGCGCCTGCGCGACGTACCATGGATGCCGTGTCCCTCCCCGCTCTCTCCGCCGAACAGGAAGCCCTCTTCCGGCTGATCGAGGACACCGACGAGCACGTCTTCGTGACCGGTCGCGCCGGCACGGGCAAATCGACGCTGCTGCAGTACTTCGCCTGGAACACCAAGAAGCAGATCGCCATCTGCGCGCCGACGGGCGTCGCCGCGCTCAATGTCGAGGGGCAGACGATCCATTCGCTGTTCCGGATGCCGATCGGCCTCATCGCCGACAGCGAGATCGAGCAGAGCGATCCGACCCGGCGCATCCTGAACGCGATCGAGACGCTCGTGATCGACGAGGTCTCGATGGTCAACGCCGACCTCATGGACGCCATGGATCGAGCGCTCCGCCAGGCGCGTGGGCGACGTGCGCAGCCGTTCGGGGGAGTGCAGGTCGTCATGTTCGGCGATCCGTATCAGCTCGCCCCTGTGCCGCCGCGCGGTGACGAGGCCCGGTACGTCGAGGATCACTACCGCTCCTTCTGGTTCTTCGATGCGAAGGTCTGGGCCGGCTCGGCGCCTGGCGACGACGACGGTCTGCTCGACCTCGGGCGGCACGGCGCGCAGCTGCACGTGCGCGAACTGGTCGAGATCCATCGACAATCGGACGACGGCTTCAAGGCCATGCTGAACGCGGTCCGCTACGGTCGCGTCACCGCAGAGATCGCCGAGGTGCTCAACACCCAGGGTGCGCGTCCGCAGCCGGAACCCGAGCCAGGCGAGGTGCCGATGATCACGCTGGCGACCCGCAACGACATCGTCAACAACATCAACCGCCGCCATCTCGCCGCCCTCGGCGGGCGCGAGCAGACCGCCAAGGCCGAGATCAACGGTGACTTCGGGCGCGGTGAGGCGAACTTCCCGGCGGATGCCGAGCTGAAGCTGAAGGTCGGCGCCCAGGTCATGTTCCTGCGCAACGACACCGCCATGGCCGGCGAACCCCCGCGGTGGGTGAACGGCACCATCGGCACCGTCACCCGCATCCTCGGCGGGTCCGTGCGCGTCGACATCGACGGAGAGGAGGTCGATGTCGAGCCGGCCGTCTGGGAGAGGTACCGGTACGCGTACAACCCGCTCACCAAGACGCTGTCGCGTGACGTGGTCGCGGAGTTCACGCAGTTCCCGCTGCGACTCGCGTGGGCGGTCACGATCCACAAGTCGCAGGGCAAGACGTACGATCGCGCCCTGATCGATCTGGGCTCCGGCGCGTTCGCCCCCGGTCAGACCTACGTGGCGTTGAGCCGCCTGACGTCCTTGGACGGCCTGTACCTGTCGCGGCCGCTACGGCCGAGCGACATCCGAGTGGACGAGGACGTGCGCCGGTTCATGCGCGCCGCATGGGAGCGCAACTCGACCCCCGAGGTCTCCGCCTGAGCTCAGGCGGCCGCGCGGGCGCGGTCGAGGTCCTCGAACAGCTCGGTGTTGAACCGGTACGCCAGCAGCACCTCGGCGATCACGCGCTCCCGTTCCGCGTCATCCCATGGTGCGGCATCCAGCTGGTCGCGGTAGACGTCTTTGAACGCCTTGGGGTCCGCGATGTCGTCGAACAGATAGAACCCGATGCCGTTGGTCTCGAAGCCGAAACGGCGCTGCATGACCCGACCGATGAAGATCCCACCCGAAAGATCGCCGAGATAGCGCGTGTAGTGGTGCGCGACGAAGCCGCCTGGCCATGTCGCACCCACCTGGTCGATCCGTTCGACGTAGCGCCGGGTCGTCGGCAGCGGCTGGATCAGCGCCCGCCAGTCGGCACCCAGGAGGAAGGAGAGGTCGGCCTCGAGCGCCGGCAGGCGCGTGAGTCTGTCGCTCAGGAAGACGGAAGCCACCGGGTCATCGCGCATCCGATCCGCGGCCGCCTCGAGCGCCTCGTAGATGAAGTAGTGCTGCGAGACGAGGGCGATGTAGTCGTCGCGCGACCCCTCGCCGGTGAGCAGGTCGCCCATGAAACCGGCGTGCTCGCTGCGGGAGTGCGAGCCGGAGGATCTCTCACGCAGCGCTGCGGAGAACGACAGGATTTCGGACATGCCCCCAGTGTAAGGGCAACCTAACCTCGCGCGAAGGGCGAATGTCAGGCGTGCGGTCGCGGCTCGACGCCCAGACGCGCACAGGCCTGGTCGTACAGCGCGACGACTTCCCGGCGCACGGCAGGACGCTCGGAGATCGGGCCGCCCGGCCACGGCACTCGCAGCTCGTCCGTGGATCCGCCGGCTCGGATGAGCAGCCAGAACCCGCCGTCGCCGTCGAATCCGGCCATCTCGGCGGCTACGACGGGCGGCTCGGATGCGTCGGCGAACGCCCGGGCGATCAGCAGGTTGTCGTCGACGTGGTCGCCGTTCATGTGGCGCAGTACGGCCGCGACCACGTCGGCGTCGAAGGTGTGAGGCACGCTCACACTGTAGAGCGCCGGGCCCCGGGCCGTCGGGGGTGACTTTCAGGATCCGGCCCCTAGACTCGGTGAAAGATACCCCGGGAGTGGATTCATGCACGTTCTGTCGTCGCGCCGATTGCGCGCAGCCGCGGCTTCCGCCGTCGCGCTCGCGCTCCTCCTGACGGGCTGCTCCGGCGATACGGATGTCACCTACACCCCGCCGCCCCAGGTCGACGGGGCGCTGCCCGAGGACATGGTCGCGCAGATGCAGGATGCCGTGAACAGTGCCATGGCCGCGTCGGGCTCCTCCGGCGCGATCGTCGGTGTATGGGTGCCGTGGAGCGGTCAGTGGGTGGCGGCTACCGGGACGCAGGCACAGGGCGATGAGACCCCCGTGACCACCGAGATGGCCTTCCGGGTCGCCGACGTCACTCGTCTGATGACCTGCGACGTGCTGTACGGCATGGCGGACGACGGCCTCGTCGAGCTCGATGCCTCCGTGCCGGACTACGTCTCCGGGGTCGCGGATCTCGACGACATCACGCTGCTCGACCTGTGCAACGGCACGAGCGGGATCGGATCCTCCGAGGCGACTCTCAAGTCCGCCTGGTTGAACACGCCGGAGCGGCGCTGGATTCCGCTCGAGCTCGCCGGTTACGGCCTCGGTCGTGCGCCGTCGACGCCGCACACGGCGTGGCGGGACTCCGATGCCGGGTACATCCTCCTCGGCCTGGCGCTCGAGCGCGCGTCCGGCATGAGCGCCTCCGAACTCATCGACAAGTACGTGGCCGATCCGCTCGATCTCGTGCAGACGCGACTGCCGGGTGACAAGGCGGCTCCGGCCTCGGACGGACCGGTGCTGCGCGGGAACTACCACCCCGTCATCGAGGGTGGTTACAACTGCACCGCACCGGTGGATGTGACCGTCGCGTCGGCGAGCATGGGCTTCACGGACTCCGGCGCCGTCTCGACGATCGAGGAACTCGGTCGGTACGTCCAGGCGGAGGCGGCGCAGGCGCTGCGCGCGGAAGGCGCCGAGCCGGCGCGCTACGGTGCGCCGTTGCCGGTTTCGTCGAAGGCGCCGTCCTGGTACCAGGCGACCGGGGGTGCGCTGCTGGTCGGGTCGATGATCGGCCAGCACGGCTGGACTCCCGGCTACGCGACCTCGGCGTACTCGGATCCGGCCACCGGTTTCACGGTCGCTGTGACGCTGAACAACTCGTCATCGGGGAGCTCCATCGCGGCGTACCTCGCGTGGGAGCTGGCCGCGATCGCGTCGAAGGCGCCTGCCGCTGAGGGGCAGACCGCACCGGAGTTCGGCCTTCCGTTCACCGCCGAGCAGTACCACGACGCCATCGCCGGCATCGTCACCTGCGCGTCGCCGCCCGCGGGCTGACGCGTTCAAGGCCCCGATCGTCAGTCGACGAGCCCGAGCCGGTGCGCGAGGATCACGGCGTGCACGCGGTCGCGTGCGCCCACCTTCGCCAGCACGCGACCCACGTGCGTCTTGACGGTCGATTCGCTGAGGAACAGCGTCTGCGCGATCTCGGCGTTGGACAGGCCGAGAGCGATCTGGACGAACACGTCGCGCTCGCGCTCGGTGAGAGACGACGTGGGGTCGTCTGCGGGCGGTGTGCTCGACAGTCGGGGACCCACATGCTCCAGCAGGCGACGGGTGACGCGCGGTGCGAGCACGGCGTCACCGCGGTGGACGGCGCGGATCGCGGCCGTCAGCTCATGGCGCTGCGCGTCCTTGAGGAGGAACCCGCTCGCCCCGGCGCCGATCGCGCCGAACGCGTACTCGTCGAGATCGAACGTGGTGAGCACGAGCACGCGCGTCTGCGGGCGGGCGTTCACGATCGCGGCGGTGGCGGCGATCCCGTCCATGCCGGGCATCCGCACGTCCATCAGGACGACGTCCGGCGCGAGGGCGGCGGCGCGCGCCACGGCCGCGGCACCGTCGGCGGCCTCGCCCACGACGGCCACATCGTCTTCGGCGTCGAGCACGAGCCGGAAGCCGACGCGGATGAGCTCCTGATCGTCGACGAGCAGCACGCGGATCTGCTCGGTCATGCACTCCTCTTCTCGCCCGGATCGGCGCCACCCGCGGGGAATTCCGCGCGCAGCACCCATCGTCCATCGTCGCGCACCCCGGCATCCAGCGTTCCGCCGAGGTGAGCCGTGCGCTCGGCCAGGCCGGTGAGGCCGAAGCCGCCGGACCTCGCGGCGGGTGCCGCCGCGACGCCGTCGTTGACGATCTGCACCACGAGGGGATCGGCTCGGCGGTCGATCCGGACCGAGACGGCCGACGCCCGGGGTGCGTGGCGCATGGCGTTCGTGACGCCCTCCTGCACGACCCGGCCGATCGCGAACTCGACCGGCTCCGCCGCTCCGGCCTCGCCCGAGACCGAGAGGGTCACCGGGAAACCCGCGCGCTGCGCGGCCGCGACCGTCGTGCGGGGGTCGACGGGGGCGGTGGGCGCGAGCGGCGCATCGGCATCCCCCTCGCGGAGCACGCCCAGCATGGAGCGCATCTCCGACAGCGCGCCACGCGCAGTCGCGGCCGCCGCGACAGAGGCATCCTTCGCGCGCTCCGGATCCGACGTCGCCGCCGCGCCCTCGGACAGCGCGACGATGACGGTCAGCGAGTGCGAGACCACGTCGTGCATCTCCCTGGCGATCCGTGCGCGTTCGGCCGCCGCGGCGATCTGCGCCTGCTGGTCGCGTTCGTTCAGCAGCTGACGGGAACGATCGATGATGGCCTCGACGTAGCGCTTTCGTCCGCCCACGTTGGCGCCGATGAGCGTACCGATGAGGGCGAGGGTGAGCTGTCCGAGCACGGCGTTCGCCGCTGCCTGAAGCGTGATCGCGCCCGCGAGCTGCAGGGCGGCGGCCAGGAGCGTGAGGCCGCCGATCCCGATCCCGAACGCCGTCCAGGCGGCCCGCGATGAGCGGTAGACGGCCATGCCGTAGCTGGAGACGAGCAGCAGCGGGCCTCCGGCGGGGTCCAGCACCAGTAGATACACGACGGCCACGATGTAGGAGGCGATCAGCACGGTCGTCGGCCAGCGCCGGCGACGCAGCAGGAGTGCGCACGCGGCGAACACGAGGACGGAGATCGCGATGCTCGCCCAGATCGGCGGAGGGCTGGAGGCGATGATCGCCCCGTCCGGTCCGACTCGATCTGTCGTGTACATCACCGCGGGGGTGATCGACATCACCAGGCAGACGAGTGCGATCAGGATGTCGGCGAAGAGCGGATGCCGTGCCCAGAACCTTCGGATCATCCCCGGCGGGCGCGGCAGACGGAGCTCCTCCGTGGCCGGATCCTGTGCGGGGATCCGGCCGGCGGAGGAGCTCCGACCGCTCGTGCTCGACACGGGCTCGACTCTACGCGTCACTGGTCTGCGGTGGCGTGCTCTCACGCGTCGCGGGTGCGCAGCACAGCCCACGCCCCCAGCATCCCGGCGGCGACCCACGCGGCCAGCGCGAGATACGCGATCTCGGGGGACAGGCCGTCGACTCCTTCCGGTACGGGGTTGATGGCGTACTGCGCGGCGGACATCGGCAGGTAGCGCGAGGCCTCAGCGATCCACTGCCAGGCATCCCCTGCCATGGTGAAAGTCATCGATACGATCGGCAGCACGAACAGCAGCCCGACGGTCGCCGCGATCGCGCCGGCGCCCGAGCGCAGGATGAACCCGAAGGCGACGCCGATCAGAGCGAAGACCGCCATCGCTGCGGAGGCGAGCAGGATCGGTCGGATGGTGACATCGAAGTCGGACCAATCCAGACCCAGACCCTTGGACTCCGCGATCGGGCTGATGACGAGAGCCGCGCCGAAGAAGATCACCAGCGACGCGACGAACAGCAGCGCAGCCAGCACGACGGCCTTCGCCGCCAGCACCATCCCGCGCACGGGCACGGCGCTGAGCGTGGAGCGGATCATCCCGGTGGAGTACTCGCCGGTCACCGAGATCGTGCCAAGGATGCCGGCGAGCAGCATCGTGAACTGGATCGGCGAGACGACAGCCTGGATCATGGGGAACTGGTCCGCGGCACCGACCGTCGACGCGATCAACGTGGCGATCCCGACGGTCAGCAGGGCTGTGATCCCGATCGACCACCAGGTCGATCGCAGCGTGGCGATCTTGATCCATTCGCTGCGTAGGGTTCGCAGGAAGGTCAGTCGGTACGGCGACGTGACGTGCGTGGTGCGTCGCGTGCCCTCCGCGGTCATGGTGCTCATGCGATCTCCTTGGTCCGGTATTCGACCGAGTCGCCGGTGAGCGCCAGGTAGGCGTCTTCGAGCGATCCGGTGGTGGGGGTGAGCTCGTGCAGGGGGATCCCGCGGTCTGCGGCGATGTCGCCGATGCGGGATGCCGGAAGCCCCACGATCTCCAGCAGGTCGGGCTCGGTGCTGACGATCTCCACGTCGGCGTGCGTGACGGCCTCGGCCAGCGCCGCGGCCCGCGGTGTGCGGACGCGCACCGTATTGGCCGTCCATGCCCGCACGAGGTCGTCCAGTGATGCGTCGGCGAGCACTCGGCCGCGTCCCATCACGATGACGTGGTCGGCGGTCTGCGCCATCTCGCTCATGAGGTGGCTGGACAGGAGCACGGTGCGTCCCTCGGATGCCGCGTGGCGCACGAACTGGCGCACCCAGCGCACGCCCTCGGGGTCGAGGCCGTTGACCGGCTCGTCGAGGATGAGGGTGTGCGGGTCGCCGAGCAGCGCCGAGGCGATGCCGAGCCGCTGGCCCATACCGAGCGAGAACTTCCCGGCGCGCTTGCGGGCCACCGGGGTGAGCCCGGCGAGGTCGATGACCTCGTCGACGCGGGCGGACCCGATGCCGTGGGTGGCCGCCATGGCACGCAGGTGGTTCCGCGCGGTGCGACCGGTGTGCACGGCCTTCGCGTCGAGGAGCACCCCGACATGGGTCAGCGGTGCGGGCAGCCGACGGTATTCGACGCCGTCGATCGTGGTGCGCCCGGCCGTCGGGCGGTCGAGCCCGACGATCATGCGCATCGTGGTGGACTTGCCGGCGCCGTTGGGACCGAGGAAACCGGTGACGGCGCCGGGGCGGATGGTGAACGACACGTCCTCGACGGCCGTCTTGTCCCCGAATCTCTTCGTGAGGCCTTCTGCAGTGATCATGCTGTCGACGCTACGGACAGGAGGCGTCGGCGCGCGTCCTCCCGCGGTACCGAGTGTGCGGGGCGGGACGGCACCGCAGGACCACAGTGAAAGAGGCCGCGACGGTCTTCCGTCGCGGCCTCTTCCTTTCACCGATGCGCAACAGGTGCGCCCCGGGATGTCAGACTCTGTTGCGTCCGCCGATCACTCGGAACAGGAACGCGATCAGCGCGATGACACCGACGATCAGCGCCACCCACAGCAACCAGTTCAGCGCTGTGTTGAGGCCGCCGACGATGGCGAGAATGACGGCGATGACGATGATCAGCACCAATGCGATGTTCATGAACGACTCCTTCGCTCGGGTTGTGCATCCATCATCCCGCGGCTTCCCAGATCGAGCCGGAGGGTTGACGCGCCCTCTTCCGCAGTGCTAGCCGCGCCCGAGTGTCGTCGGGGGCAGGGAGAATGGGGAGGACGAGTTCAGAGGAGAGACATGGCAGCGCATCCCTTCGACGCGATCACCGCGGACGATCTTCGCCAGGCCGGCAGCGTGAAGTGGACGGCCTTCCCGGACACGATCGGCGCCTTCGTCGCCGAGATGGACTTCGGTGTCGCGCCCGCGATCAGCGACGCGGTCAAGGCATCGCTGGATGCCGGGCTCACGGGGTACCTGCCGACGCGACTGACGACGCAGCTCGCCGAGGCCACGGCATCCTGGTACTCCGAGAAGTACGGCTGGGACGTGCCGGCCGAGCGCGTGCGCGCCGTGCCGGACGTGATCGCGGCGTTCGAATTCGCGATCACGTCGTCCACCTCGCCGGGCGCCGCGGTGATCGTGCCGACACCGGCATACATGCCGTTCCTGACGGTGCCTGGGCGCCTCGGACGACGGGTGATCGAGGTGCCGAGCGTCCTCGTCGGGGGCCGCTGGGTCATGGACCACGCCGGCGTGACGGCGGCGTTCGCCGACGGCGGCGAGCTGCTCGTGCTCTGCAACCCGCACAACCCGCTCGGCACGGTCGCCACCCGTGACGAGATGCTCGAGATCGCCGCCACGGTGGATGCCGCGGGCGGGCGGGTGTTCAGCGATGAGATCCACGCACCGCTCGTGTTCGCTCCGGGAACCCACATTCCGTACGCGTCGGTGTCCGACGTCGCAGCAGCGCACACGCTGACTGCGGCATCCGCGTCGAAGGCGTTCAACCTCGCCGGCTTCAAGTGCGCACAGCTGATCTTCTCGAACGACGAGACCGAACGGCTGTGGGAGGAGGACGGCGGCTGGGCCGGTCACGGCACGGCGACCATCGGCGTCGTCGCCAACGTCGCCGCCTACACCGGAGGCGAGGCCTGGCTCGACGACGTCGTGGACTATCTCGATGGCAATCGGCGACTTCTCGCCGAGCTGGTCGACGAGATCCCCGGCGTGAGCATGACCATGCCCGAAGGGACATATATCGCGCTGCTGGACTTCCGTGAGACCGGTCTGACCGGTGATCTGGCCGCATGGTTCCGCGAACATGCCGGTGTCGCCATGACCGACGGCTCGGCCTGCGGGGAGGCGGCGATCGGATACACGCGGTTCGTGTTCGCGACGCCGCGGCCGGTCATGGTCGACGCCATGGCACGGGTCAAGCAGGCGCTGGCCGAGGTGGCCGAGCGCGCGGCTTGAGTCAGCGGCCCACGGCCTGCATGCCGGCCGGGTTGTAGCGATCACCGGCGACCCCGAAACGCGCGACGAGCGTGTCGAGATCGGCGATGTCGTCCGCGGACAGGGCGACACCTGTGGCCGCCGCGTTCTCGTCGATGCGCTCCCGACGACGCGTGCCGGGGATCGGCACGATGAACGGATGCTGCGCGAGCAGCCAGGCGAGCGCGATCTGGCCGGGGGATGCGTCCCGCGCCGCGGCGAGATCCTTCACGTGATCGACGAGCCGGAGGTTGGCGGCAAGGTTCTCCGCCTCGAAGCGGGGGACTTTGGCGCGGATCTCATCGGAGCCGAACGTGCTGTCGGCGGTCACGGTTCCGGTGAGGAACCCCTTGCCCAGCGGGCTGAACGGCACGAATCCGATGCCCAACTCGGCGCACGTCGGAAGCACCTCCGGTTCGGGGTCGCGCGTCCACAGCGAGTACTCGCTCTGGACCGCCGTGACCGGGTGCACGGCGTGCGCTCTCCGGATCGTCGACGCCGCAGCCTCGGAGAGTCCGAGGTGGCGCACCTTGCCCTCGGCGATCAGGTCGCCGACGGTGCCGGCGACATCCTCGATGGGCACCGCGGGGTCGACGCGGTGCTGATAGAGCAGGTCGATCGTCTCGATTCCGAGGCGCTGCAGCGAGCCTTCGGCCGCGGCGCGGATGCCCTCGGGGCGAGAGTCCGTCCCGACCGAAGCACCGCCTTGGATGTCGAAGCCGAACTTCGTGGCGATCGTGAC
This sequence comes from Microbacterium sp. M28, assembly GCF_025836995.1. NCBI lineage: Bacteria > Bacillati > Actinomycetota > Actinomycetes > Micrococcales > Microbacteriaceae > Microbacterium > Microbacterium triticisoli. Next base: position 90,295 of record NZ_CP107546.1, read on the forward strand.
CCGGTCCCGGACCGGTCGCAGCGCTTCACCGACGAGCTCCTCGTTGTCGTACGGGCCGTACACCTCGGCGGTGTCGATGAACGTGACGCCGTGATCGACCGCGTAGCGGAGGACATCGATCATCTCCTGGCGATCGCCGGGGTTGGGTCCGTAGCTCTGGGACATGCCCATGGCGCCGAGGCCGATCGCGGAGACCTCGAGGCCCTGGCCGAGTGTGCGGGTGTGCATGCTGGTTCCTTCCGTCACCGCCAGCGTAGGCCGCGGGGGTGCGGGGAGGGAGGTTCTCTCAGGGCACCCCAGGTCGGAGACACGATGTCGCCGCCTGGGACTAGCGTGGCGTCATGGAGATCGTCACCTCTGCCGACGGAACACCCATCGCCACCCGCACGACGGGGTCCGGCCCGACCGTCGTCATCGTGAACGGCGCCCTGTCCACGGCCCGCGATGCGCAGGAGATCGCGCGGGCGTTCGCCGACATCGGATTGCGCGCTGTCACCTACGACCGGCGCGCCCGCGGCGACAGCGGTGACGCCGCGCCGGCCGAGCCGCTTCGCGAGGTGGAGGATCTCGCGGCGGTGATCGCGGCCTCCGGATCCGAAGCCTCTGTGATCGGGCACTCGTCGGGTGCCGTGCTCGCGCTCTACGCCGCTGGCGAGGGCGTGCCGATGAGCCGACTGTTCCTCTCCGAGCCGCCGTTCCGATTCGGTGCGGGCGACCCCGCCGCCGATCTGACCGAGCGTCTGCAGGCGCTGGTCGACGACGGGCGTCCGGGCGACGCCGTCGTGCTGTTCCAGCGCGAGGGGGTCGGCCTGCCCGAGGCCTTCATCGAGCAGTTCCGTGCTTCGCCGGGGTTCGACCAGGTCGCACGACTCGGACGCTCCACCGTCTACGACGTCCTCGTGACCCAGCGCACGTCGACCCCGACGGCGGCCATGCTCGGAGTGTCGATGCCGGTGACGATCCTGCGCGGCTCCGAGACCATGCCGATCCTCGTCTCCGCGGCTTCCCGTCTGGCCGCTGCGATGCCGGACGCCGAGTTCGTGGAGGTGCCCGAGTCGATCGGCCACCGGATGGACCCGGAGGCGACCGCGCGCATCGTCGCCGCCCGACTCACCTGACTCGCGGCCTGGATCAGCGGCGTCGCCGCTGTCAAGCCCCTCCGATCCGCCGGGGAGGTCGCGTTACGGTCGCCGCATGATGGCAACGACGAAGACATCCTCCACCAAGGCATCCGTCTCCCGTACCGCGCGCGGCGGGAGCGGCGAGAAGCGCACGCGTCGGCAGAACGCCGAGAAGGGCTTCGTGGCGTCTCCCGAGCTGAGCGCGCACCTGCAGGCCGTACTCGTCGACCTGCTCGAACTGGCGATGCAGGGCAAGCAGGCGCACTGGAACGTCGTGGGCAAGAACTTCCGCGACACGCATCGGCAGCTCGACGACATCATCGAGGCGGCGCGCGAGTTCAGCGACACGGTCGCCGAGCGCATGCGCGCGCTGCACGCCGTGCCCGACGGGCGCAGCGACACGGTGGCGTCGAGCACGACGCTGCCGGAGTATCCGCAGGGCGAGGTCGACACGACCGAGACCGTCGACCTCATCACGGCACGACTCGAGGCGGTCGTCGGAACCCTGCGCGAAGTGCATGACGGCGTCGACGAGGAGGACCCCACGAGTGCGGACATCCTCCACGCGATCATCGAGAAGCTGGAGCAGTTCGCCTGGATGGTGAGCGCGGAGAACCGTACCCCGGCGGGACGCTGACCCATGGATGCTGAGCCTCGCCGCGCGATCGTCACCGGCGCGGATTCCGGAATCGGTCGCGCGACCGCCGTCGCGCTCGCAGCCGAGGGCGTCGATGTGGCGATCACCTGGCATTCGGATGCCGCGGGAGCGGAGGAGACCGCCGAAGAGGTCCGCTCTCACGGATCGCGGGCGATCGTCGCGCGATTGGACACGTCGGAGATCCCGGCGTGCGGCGACGTGGTCGACGAGCTGGTCGCCGAACTCGGCGGCCTGGACGTGTTCGTGAACAATGCGGGGATGGGGCTTTCCACCCCCTTCCTCGAGGTCGGGATCGACGAGTGGCGGCGGGTCGTCGATGTGGACCTGACCGGCGCTTTCGTCTGTCTGCAACGGGCGGCTCGGCACCTCGTCGCCGCGGGGAACGGAGGGCGTCTGATCGCGGTCACGAGTGTGCACGCGCATCAGCCGATGGTCGGATCCAGCGCCTACGACGCGGCCAAGCACGGCCTCGCCGGACTGATGAAGAACATCGCGCTCGAGCTCGGCGGCCACGGGATCACCGCGGTCAGTGTCGCACCGGGTGAGATCGCCACCGGTATGACCGGAAACGAGGACACCGACCCTCGCGAGGTGGATCGCCCGGGCATCCCGCTGGGACGGCCGGGGGATGCCCGTGAGGTGGCGGCGCTGATCGCCTTCCTCGCATCGCCGGGTGGGGCGTACATCAGTGGCACGTCGATCGCCATCGACGGCGGCATGCTGCAGATGGGACCGCAGGCGGGAGCGGCGATCACCCAGCACGGATGGCGGACGGTGTGAGGGCGGATGGCGCGCGCTCCGGTCGTGCGGATCGGCACCTCGGGGTGGCGGTACCCGCGCTGGCGCGGTGATTTCTATCCCGAGGGGCTCGCCCAGCGGCGCGAGCTGGAGTACATCGGATCCCGCTTCTCGACCGTCGAACTGAACGGTTCGTTCTATTCGCTGCAGCGGCCGGAGAGCTACCGGCGGTGGCGTGCGGCCGTGCCGGACGACTTCCTGTTCGCGGTGAAAGGCTCGCGTTACATCACCCACATGCTGCGCCTTCGCGATGTCGAGACGGCGCCGGCGAACTTCTTCGCCTCCGGCGTGCTCGCGCTCGGCTCCGCCCTCGGACCGCTCCTGTGGCAGCTGCCCGAGCGCGAGGAGTTCGACCCGGAGGTGCTGACGTCGTTCCTCTCCCTACTGCCACGATCGACGGGCGAGGCACTGGAGCTTGCGCGTCGCCACGACGATCGGATGTCGGGGAGGGCCTGGCTGCAGATCGATGGGGACAGGCCGTTGCGGCACGCGCTCGAGCCGCGTTCGGTGTCGTTCGGCGAGGCCGAGGATCTGCTGCGCGGGCATCGCGTCGCGATGACCGTGGCCGACACGGCGGGGCGTTTCCCGCTCTTCGACTCCGTCACGGCTGACTTCGTCTACGTCCGCCTTCATGGCGCGCAGGAGCTCTACACGAGCGGCTACACGGATGCCGAACTCGATGAGTGGGCTTCACGCATCCGCGAGTGGACGGATGCCGGGCTCGATGTATATGCGTATTTCGACAACGACGCCCGCGGGCACGCCCCGCACGATGCGGTGCGGCTCGCAGAGCGGGTGGCGCCCGGCATTGCGTGACACCGGTGAATGCGGTTCACTGGTGTCATGACGATCGATGCGGTGATTGCGCCGCCCGCCGCGCAGCTGCTCATCGACTTCGTGAACACGGTCGAATGGCAGGTCGACGAGGAGGCGTGGAGCAGTCCTCGAGCGCTCCGGGCCTGGCTGGATGAGCGGACGGGACGCGATCCGGGGTCGCTCACCGAGAAGGACCTGCTCGTCGCGCGCCGCCTGCGCGAGGGTCTGCGCGAAGCGCTCCTGGCGCACGCCGGGCACGATCCGAGGCCCGGCGCGATCGACGGGGTGAACGCGTTGCTCGCCGGACTCCCGTTGCAGCTGCGGTTCGACGAGGAGGGACAGGTGCATGCGGCATCCGTCGGCGCCTTCTTCCTCGCGCCCACCCTGGCCGCGCTCGATACGGCGCGTGCCGATGGCAGCTGGGCCCGGGTGAAGGCATGCTCGCGCGACTCCTGCCGCTGGGCGTACTGGGATGCGTCGCGCAACCGATCGGGGCGGTGGTGCACGATGGCGGGGTGCGGCAACTACGTCAAGATGCGTCGCCGGAACGCGCCCGCCGCGGCCCGCGCCGACGTGGTCGCGTCATCGGGCCGAGCGCCTCGGAAGCTGGACGTCGCTGCCGTCGCGGGCGTCTCGATGAAGACGGTGTCCAACGTCGTGACCGGCGCCGTGCCGGTCGCTCCCGCGACGCGTGAACGGGTGGAAGCGGCGATCGAGGAACTCGGTTACCGGCCCAATCTCGCGGCCCGCGAGCTGCGCACCGGGCGGCGCGAGCCCAGCGGACCGCGCGACTGAGCGGGCCGGCTATGAGAGGGCGCACGAGCCGGAGCATCCCTCATGCGATCCGGCCCCGGGCCCGGTGTCCGCGCATAGGCTGGAAACGGAGCGCCGTTGCCCGGACCGCGCGATCTTCCGATCGGGACGCGTCCGCACTCTGAGTCCTCCTGCGCTGAGCGACGGCGTGTCCCCGACGAGAGGATCAATCCGTGACAGAAATCGGCATCATCGGCAGTGGCGCGATCGGCGCGGGAATCGCCCGTCTGGCGGTCGCGGCCGGCATCGATGTGAAGATCGCGAACTCCCGTGGGCCGGAGTCGCTGAACGATCTGATCGACGAGCTCGGCTCGAGAGCGACAGCGGCAACCGCCGCTGAGGCGGCCCGGTTCGGAGACCTCGTCGTCCTCGCCGTACCGCTCGGCGCCTATGCGGCACTCCCCGTCGAAGCGCTGCGTGGGCGTCCGGTGCTGTCGACCGGCAACTACTATCCGTACCGCGATGGTCGGCTCGAGATGCTGGACTCGCTGTCGGTGACGACGGCCGAGTACGAGCAGTCACTGCTGCGGGAATCCCGGATCGTGAAGGCCTTCAACAACATCGTCGCCCACCACCTCGCCGGGCTCGCCCATTCGACGCCCCGCACGGCCCTGCCGGTCGCAGGAGACGACGACGAGGCCAAGCGTGCGTCGATGGAGATCGTCCAGACTCTCGGCTTCGATGCCGTGGATGCCGGTTCGCTGACGGACTCGTGGCGGTTCGAGCCCGAATCCGGCGCCTACACCGGGATCTACTTCGCCGGCGGCCACGAGGACTACCTCGCCGATCCTGGCGCACCGCTTCCCGCGGATCGACTGCGGGAACTGCTCGCTGCGTCTCATCGCCCGGATGTGGCTGCTCGGGAATTCTGAGCTCCCGCCCCTAAGCGCTCACCGACGCACGAGCGGATTTCAGCTGGGCATGATGCTGATGACCGTGCCGTCCGGGAGGGCCCGGAGCGCCTCGAGGTCGTGATCGAATCTCCCCACGCGCACGAGTCCCGGCCACGTTCCGGGGCTTGCGTAGTAGAGCACCAGGGTCTGCATCGGCGCGTAGTACCCGATTTCGCCTGGATGCGGGGCGTCGGCCTCGGGCACGCCGTCCAGAACGAGGTCGCGCCTCAGGGGCGCGACTTTCTCGACGTCGTTGAAGTCGTCGAACGGAAGGGTGAGCGGCAGCAGCTCGCCGAGCTGCCGCGCGACGGGGTTCTCGAAGAGCTCGCCTTCGGCGATACGACCGTCAATGATCAGTTCGATGCGCATGAGTGCCTCCGGGTTCACCGTACCCAGCGCACGGCGCGGGATGGGAGGCCCTGCCAGTACGCCCTTTCTCGGAGACTCCCGTAGCTGCGTCGGAGCGCGTTTACTCGGTGGCGACCGCCCACGACCGAGAGGCACGCGATGGCCCTGCGCACGTTCACGATCGGTACCACTCTCCTGCTCGCCCTTGTGCTCACAGCATGCGGCGCGGCATCCGATGAGCCGACGCCGGCCGCCTCACCGCCGCGGGCCGCCGAGTCGACCTCGGTCCGGACGAGCCCTGCGCCCGAGTCGACGCGTGACGAGCCGTCGGTGGTCGGCACGATCGTGCGGTTCTCCGCCGGGGATGCCGTGGTCGACGTCACGATCGGCGAGGACAGCCCGGCGACCCGCGACTTCCTCTCGATGCTTCCGATGACGCTCGAGCTGGCCGAGTTCAACGGCCGCGAGAAGATCGCCTACCCCGGCCGCGAGCTGGCCTGGGAGGGATCGCCCGGCTCCGATCCCGCGGACGGCGACCTGATCTACTTCACGCCGTGGGGCAACATCGGCTTCTACTACGACACGTCGGGCATCGGCTACTCGGACGACACGCTGCACCTCGGCACGTATGACGCGACGGAGGAAGAGCTGTCCCGGTTCGAGGGCGCGCGCACCTCGGTGGAGATCGTGGAGCAGTGATGTGGAGGGGCTGACGGGAATCGAACCCGCGCTGTCTGCTTGGGAAGCAGAAGTTCTACCATTGAACTACAGCCCCGTACCGGCATCCGAAGAGGCAGGCAAGCGAAAGCCTACCGGCCGAGGGCGACATCACCAAAGCACCGCGCACTAGGCTGTTCCCGTGCTTCTCAGCGACCGCGACATCACCGCAGAACTCGCCGCCGGCCGGATCGGGCTTGAGCCGCACGACCCGGCGATGGTGCAGCCGTCCAGCGTCGACGTGCGCCTGGACCGTTACTTCCGGCTGTTCGACAACCACAAGTATCCGTTCATCGATCCGTCAGAGGATCAGCCGGAGCTCACCCGCCTGATCGAGGTGGCTCCCGACGAACCGTTCATCCTGCACCCTGGCGAGTTCGCGCTCGGTGCGACCTTCGAGCAGGTCTCGCTGCCCGACGACGTCGCCGCGCGTCTGGAAGGCAAGTCGTCGCTCGGCCGTCTCGGACTCATCACGCACTCGACGGCGGGCTTCATCGACCCGGGCTTCACCGGCCACGTGACGCTCGAGCTGGCCAACGTCGCCACGCTGCCGATCAAGCTGTGGCCGGGCATGAAGATCGGGCAGCTCTGCTTCTTCCGCCTGACCTCGCCCGCCGAGAACCCGTACGGCTCCGGCCCGTACGGCAACCGCTACCAGGGGCAGCGCGGCCCGACGGCATCCCGCTCGTTCCAGAACTTCCACCGCACGGATGTCGGGGTCACCGACCTCGGCTCGACCGGCGGCTGAGACCACGCAGGAGGGGCGCCCGGTCCGAAGACCGGGCGCCCCTTCGCGCAGACGGTCAGCTCAACTCCACGGAGCCCAGCCGTCCTCGCCCGACAGGTAGGCCTCGCGGGTGTGCGCGCTCGCTTCGTCGTCCGTCAGCTGCGGACGCCCGGCGTCCTCGCCGACGACCGCACCAGGACCGGTGTTGGAGTACTCCCGGAAGAAGTCCTCCTGCCACACCCAGCCGCTCATGTCCGACCACGCGGGCGTGCGGATGTGAGCGCCGAGCTCCGAGTCGCGCACGACCATCGCCGGGTCCACGGCCGGGTTGCTGCTCGGGTGCCACGGGCGTCCGAGGAACACCGTGCCGGCCGCGGCATCCGATGTGAACCGGGAGTCCAGGAACAGGAAGCCCTTGCCGCCGGGCACGGTGGCGGGAGCGGCGACATAGCCGTTGACGGCCGACGCGCGATCCAGTGAGTGGATCTCGGAGTCCTCCGCGACCAGCGTTCCGCCTCCGTAGATGAAGTCGACATCGCCTTCGACGTACGAGTCGGTCATCCAGACCCGCGAGGGCTGCGTCTTCGAGATCGGATCCACCAGGAACGTGTCCTGGTTACCGAGCAGCCGCACCCCGTCGAGCACCGTGCGGTCGGCCGCGGCGCGCAGCGCCAGCGCCTGACTGCCGCCGTTCAGCGCCTCGTCGTACGCGTTCTCGATCGTGATGTCGCGCAGCGTGACGTCGTCCGCGAGTACCGACAGCACCGGCGACCCGGTGTGCCCCCACGTCCCGCCGTAGAACTTCGCCTGCCCGGCCGCGAGATCGTACGAGATCACCACATCGGATGCCTCGCCTGTCGCGCCGCGGATCGTCAGACCGTCGGCATCCGGCCAGATCCGGACGACCTCGCGGTAGACGCCCGGCTGCACGATGAGCTCGACCGGATGCTTCGCACGGGACGCCGCACCCACCGCCGCACTCACGCTGGCGTAGTCGCCGGTGCCATCGAGGGCGACGGTGACCTGCTTCTTGACCTTCTCGTCCTTGCCGAGCGGGCCGCCGTGGGCGTCGACGACCGAGACGACGTCCGCCACGGCATCCGGCGTGTAGGCGTAGAAGGTCGACGGTTCGAACGTCGGGCCGGTGTCATCCTTGCGGCCGCGGATGCCGGTGAACCTGTTGTCCCGCGAGTCCACCTTCGACTCCGGGTCCTTCGCGACGATCGCGTCCTCGCCGTTCTCGTAGACGCTGGACTCGACCACGAGCTGCGCCGCACCGCGGGACATCGTGCCGTAGTGCGCCTGCCCCTCGAACCAGTTGTTGTACAGGTGCCCGGCGGCGACGTTGTCGATGCTGGCGTTGCGCTGGTACGTGTTCGAGAACTGGTTGTGATGCATCGTGATCGTCGTCACGACGTTCTTCGTCCAGCCGACGCCGACCGTCTTGTTGTGGTCGCGGAAGACGTTCCACGACAGGGTCACGGCCGTGGAGTCCTTCCGCACATCGACGAGCCCGTCGCCGAGCCGCGTGAACTCGTTGTGATCGATCCAGACGTGCGAGGACGTGTCGATCCGGATGCCGTCGTTGTCGTTGTCCTCGCCCTTGCCGTCCCAGTCGCCGGCGACGTACGAGTCGCGGAACGTGAGATTGCGCACGATCACGTTGGACACGCGGTCCAGGAACAACCCGCCGCCGACGAGCTCGGCATCCCGTCCTGCACCGGCGATCGTCTTGTCGGACGCGACCCGGATCTGCGACCCGAAGGGCTCCACATCCACCGTGCCCTTGACGAGGATCGTCAGCGGCTCCTCGAGCGCGGCGTACGCCGCCAATTCGGCGGCATCGTCGGCGACGACCAGCCGCCCGCCCGCACCGCCGGTCGTCCCGTCCGGCAGTTCGGCGGTCGGCGTGGACGCGAAGCCCGTCGCCGTGGGCGACCAGACCGGGCCGTCGGCCGTCGCCGTGGTCGGAGCCTCGATGCGCTCGAGCAGCGCGACGCCGTCGGCGGCCGGGTCTACCGTGTCGGCGTGCGCCGGTGCGGCGATCAGGGTCAGTGCGAGCACGGGTGCGCTCGCCGCGACGGCGAGTCGGGTCATCTTCCTGCTGTTCATCGGTCCTCTCCTTCGAAGAGCGTGTCGCCGAGCACGACGACGTCGTCCAGGGTGATGCCGACCCCCGCAGACCGCAGCGCGTACGCGGTCTTGGGAGCGGCCGGGTCGTTGAGGGGGTTCTCGAGCGTGACGCTCTGGAGCATGACGGCATCGGCGAGGACGTTGACCGTCGGCCAGTCGCCGCTCGCCTTGTCGTACGTGATCACGACATCCTTCGGGTCGCCGGTCGCGCCGCGGATGGTCAGCTTGTCGGCATCCGGCCAGATCGAGACGACCTCGCGGTAGGTACCCGGCTGCACGACGACCTCCACCGGGTGCGCGCTGCGGGATGCCGCACCGACGGCCGCGTGGAGCGACAGGTAGTCGCCGGTGCCGTCCTGCGCGACCGTCACGCGGCGCTCGGCGTCGTCGCCGGTGCGGTGCACCGGACCGGCATCCTTCTCCAGGATCTTGCGGACGTCGTCCACGGCATCCGCCGTGTAGGCGTAGTGCTCCGTCGCGTCGAAGGTCGGGCCGGTGTCGCGCGGCGCCTCACCCCAGACGTCCTCGAAGATGTTGTCCTGCTGGAACACCGAACCCTCGCCGATCAGCGGGTTGCGCGCGTGCTCGAAGACGTTGGACTCCACCACGAGCTCGGTCTCGGCTCCGCGGGCGTTCATGCCGTACGAGCTCACGCCGGACAGCCAGTTGTTGTAGACGTGGCCGGCCGCGACGTTGTCGAGGCTGCCGTTGCGCTGATGCACGTTCGAGAAGCGATTGTGGTGCAGCGTGAGCGTCGTCACCACGTTGTCGGTCCATCCGACGCCGAGGGTCTTGTTGTGGTCACGGAAGTAGTTCCAGGATGCCGTGACGTCCGTCGAGTCCTTGCGGATGTCGAGCTGCCCGTCGCCCAGACGCGCGAACTCGTTGTGGTCGACCCAGACGTGATGCGACGTGTCGACGCGGATGCCGTCGTTGTCGTTCTCCGGCGACTTGCCGTCCCAGTCGCCGCCGATGAACGAATCGCGGAACGTCAGATTGCGGATGATCACGTTGGACACGCGGTCGAGCAGGAGCCCGCCGTTCACGATCTCACCGCCTCCGCTCGCGCCGACGATCGTCTTGTCCGCGGCGACCCGGATCATGCTGCCGTCGCCGACGTCGATCGTGCCGTCGACGAGCACCGTCAGGGGCTCGGCGGATGCCGCGGCCGCCGACAGTTCGGCGGCATCGTCGACCGTGACCACCTCGCCGCCCGCGCCTCCGGTGGTTCCGTCGGGGAGTGCATCGGTCGGCACCGAGGCGAAGCCGGTCGCGGTCGGCGACCACACCGGGCCGTCGGCCGTCGTCGTGGTCGGTGCGTCGATCTGCCGCAGCAGCTCGCTGCCACTCGAGTGCGCCTCGGCGGGGACCGGGGCGCCGACGGCCGACGGGGCGAACGCGCTCAGGGCCAGCAGCGGAGCACCGATGATCGCGGCGGTGGCGACGTATCGTCGGCCGCGATGCCTGCGGATGCCTGGTGGGGAATCCGCGGAAATGGGCGCGCCGGAAGAGCGGGGCTTGAAGGACATCATCGTTCCTCTCGCAGATGGGAACCGGTGTGGGGAACCGGTTTCTGAACCCTATTGAGGAAATGTTGCCGATGTCAACGTATCTGTCGAAGACGGTCGAGGAGGCGCCCCGGACTGCGCGCGGCATCCGGTGCGGCCGCCCAGCGGGAGGAGATCACGCGATCGGGAGGACCGTTCGCGCGTCTTTCGCCCTCCGATTCGTGCGTTCTCCTCCGCCGCGTGCGGCGGGTTCGGCGGACGTCTCGGCGTGACCGCCCCGGGTCACGACCGAGACGACGGCGTCCAGGACCTCGTCGTCGGCGAGGATGCGGTTGTGGCCGAGGTTCGACGGCCGCAGCATCCGCGAGCGCGCGCCGTGCGCGCGATGGAGTCGCACCGAATCGGCATCCGAGAGGCCGCGATCGTCCCGGCCATGCACGACGAGCAGGCTCGTTTCAGCGGGCAGCGGGTGCGCAGCCGAGTCGAAGCGTTCGGCGACGGATGCCGGCGATTCGCCGATCCTGGCCGCGAAGAGCTGCGCGAGGCGGATGCGGGCGCCCGCGGACAAGTCGGTCATGCGCGCGAACTCGTCCACCATCGCCATCGGCCCTGCGGTGCCCGAGATCGTGACCACCACGGGCACCGCAGCGAACGTGCGCGCGGCGGCGAGGCCGGCGACGGCTCCGACCGAGTGCCCGACGATCGCGGCGAAGGGGCCGAAGCGGTCCTGCATGCGCTCGATCGCGGCCATCCAATCGCGGATGTCCGTGCTGCGGCCCGGCGAAGAGCCATGGGCAGGTGCGTCGAAGGACACCACGCGCATGCCCTCGGCGACGAGTTCGCGCACGAGCGGTGCGAACTGAATCGCCCTGCCCTTCCACCCGTGGATGAGCAGCACCGTCCGGGGTCCCTCGCCCCATCGGTAGGACACGACGGCGCGGCGACCAGTGCGCAGGACCTCACGCCGGGCGGCGAGGTCCGTGGCCCGCTCGCGATCCCGCAGCGGCATGCGCGGGCGGGTGCGGAAGAACAGGCGATAGGCGATTCCTCCTGCCAGGGCGGGGGAGATCGCATCGGCGACCCGTAGGCCGGTGCGAACGGATGCGGCGGAGCGGAGCATGGATTCCTCGATTCCGAATCAATACGAACGATCGTACGTACACTATACGAACGATCGTGCGTAAACTAGAGGAATGTCGGATCAGATCGTGGACGGACGCCGAGCACGCGGAGACGCGTCGCGGCGCAGTGTGCTCGCACGGGCGACGGATCTCGCCTCGGTCGACGGCCTCGACGGACTCACGATCGGCCGGCTCGCAGAGACGTCCGGACGCAGCAAGAGCAGCATCGCGACGCTGTTCGGCAGCAAGCACGATCTGCAGCTGGCGACGATCGCCGCGGCGCGGGAGATCTTCATCGCGACGATCATCGAACCGGCGCGCGCGGAGCCGCGCGGCGTACGGCGGGTGGCGACGCTCATGCGTGCGGCACTGGACTACTCGCGCGATCGCGTGTTCACGGGTGGGTGCTTCTTCGTCGCGACCTCGGCCGACATCGACTCCAAGCCGGGCCCGGTGCGCGACGCCGTGCGCTCGGCTCAGGCCGATTGGTACGGCTACCTCACGGCTCAGCTGCGGTTCGCGATCGGCGCAGGCGAGCTCACCGCTGACGTCGCGGATGCCGAGGTCATCGCCTTCGAGCTCATCGCGCTGGACGAGCACGCGAACAGTCGCTCTCTGCTGTTCGGTGACGACGGCGCGTACGCGCTCGCGGCGCGCGCGATGCGCCGCCGGCTCGTCTCCGCCGGCGCGGACGAGGCGATGCTGGCCGCGCTGGCATGATCGCGTTCGCGTCGCCGAGGGTCGACGCGTTGTGTGCGAAGTGCGGGATCGATGAACACCCCCATCGCCGGGCGGCCGCGGCATAGGATCAGAGCGTGAGCGGCGACAAGGGCGATCCGGACGATCCGCGCGACGATGACGCGGGGGCGTTCCCTCCGCCTCCGCCGTCCGTAGGGGATGCCACGCCGGCCGAGCCGGTGATCGACGCCGAGATCCCTGGTGCCTCGGTGGCCGCAGCGGAGGAGGTGCCGTCGGTGACGTCGGATGCTCAGGCGTTCGACGAGCTCGCTGCAGCGCGCGTCGCCGACCTCGACATCCCGCCCGCTGAGGTGGCCGTTCCCGAGTTCACCGTCCCTGAGCCGCCGGAGATCCCGCCGCTGGATGCGACCGCCGTCGGTCTGCTCGAGGATGAGACCGCGGCGAGCAGTGAGCTCGACGACTCCCAGCTGACTTCCACGGCGGAGCGGGCGGCGTCGACCCGACAGCCTGTGCTGGACGGCTCGGACGGTACGTCTGATTCGGCCGCTCCGGCTGAGCTGTCCGAGCCGGTGCCGGCGACGCGATCCGAGCTCCGTGCACGGGCCTCCGCCGCCGGGAGCGATTCCGTGCGGCCGGACGGGCCCTCTGGTTCGGCATCCCCGACCGCCGGCGAATCGTCCGTGCCCCCGGAGGCGAGCGTCGCTCCGGTGTCCGCGTCGAGCCCGGCCGCCGCTCCGCTCGCGTACGCGCCGCCTTCCGCCGGGGGCGGTGAACCTCCGGCATCCGACCTCTCGCAGTCGCAGGGTGATACGTACCGGGGCTGGCCGTTCGTGATCTTCGCCCTGTTGCTGGCGCTGCTTATCGCGGCCGTGATCGGGGTCATCGTGCTCGCGAACAACCCGCCCAGCTTCGCCGCCGCCGCGCAGCTGGTGGAGCAGCTCCGCGAGACGTACTCTGCGGGGTGAGACCTAGCCAGCCTGGCCGAGTCTCACCCCGCATCGCGGGTCTCGCGGATGGGGCGGGTCAGCGTGTGGTGCTGCCGCGGTCGAATCCCGCGTCGAAGCCGCGCTCGTAGGCGTGCTGCGCCATGCGGGCGATGCGGCGGTGAGCACCCCAGTGGCCGCCGAAGCGGCCGTGGTGGTGCGGTTCGTCGGCGAGGCCGTGGTCGAACGCACCATGGTCGTGGAATCCGTGGCCGGCGTGCGGCTGCGTACCGGGTGCCTCGAACGGATGCGGCCCGAAACCGCGACGGACATGGCGGCGGTGCTCGAACGCGCCGTGGCCGTGGCGGTGCGCACCGCGCCGGCCGTGCCCACCGCGTTCGCGATTCTTGCGCGGGAGCGGGACGTTCTCGTCCCAGCCGAGTGCCCGCGCGATCTGCGCGAGGGTGGCGACGGTGGTCGCGTAGTCGTCCGCGCTGACCGCCTCGGCGATCGTGGCGCGGATGCCGTCGACGATGGTCCCGAGCCGCTTCTTGGCGGCCTGGCCTTCATCGGTGAGCGCCCACCCGTCTTCGGCGGGGGTGACCCAGCCGAGTTCGATCAGACGACCGAGCTTGCGGTCGTCGATGGGGCGTGCGATCGGGACGGCCCCGTCGATCGCGTTGAGCAGCCGCCAGTCGCGGCGGGTGATGCCTTCGTTGTCGAAGGCGCGGGCGAACTCGGCGGCCAGAAGCCGGTCGGTAGCGGTCAGCCAGTAGCCGAGGGGACGCTCGTCGGGTGATGTGTACGTGGTCATGGGGAAGTCCTTTGTTTGTAACTGTGCATGTATATGTAGTGTGACATGCAACGCGAAAGTATGTCAAGTAGCATGTAAACTCGGAGGCGTGAGCACGCCCGATCCCGCAGACGACATCGCCGACGCGCTCGTGCGCCTACGAGGACGTCGTCACCCCGGTCACGGTCTCGGACATGGCGGACCGCACGGGCAGCGCGGTGGCCCGCACGAGGGGCGCCGCGGACGGCCGGGCGGCTGGCCAGCCGGACCGGGTGGGCGCTTCGCCGCCCCCGCCTGGATGCGGATGCTGGAGGCGCTCGCCGCGGCATCCGACCCGCTCAGCGTGAGCGAGATCGCCGAGGCCGTCGGCGTCGATCAGCCCCGAGCGTCTCGGCTCGTGCAGCAGGGAGTCGAGCGCGATCTCGTCCGGCGGGAGGCCGACCCGGACGATGCCCGCCGGACGCGCATCGCGCTCACGGACGCCGGCATCCGAGTCGCCCGAGGAGCCAAGGGGGAGCGGCGACAGGAGCTGTCATGCGCGCTCGAGGCGTTCACCGAGGACGAGCGCACCGAGCTCGCCCGACTGCTCAACAAGCTCGCGGACAACTGGGGGACGACCCCCTGACGGCGGCCGCTCAGGCCGTCGTGACCCGCCGCTCCTGCACGGGCAGCAACAGCAGCAGTCCGACCAGCAGCACGATCACGATGCCGAGGATGCCGAACTTCGTCTGCGCGGTGAGCACGATCAGTCCCGTCCACGCCGCGGACGCCATCCAGCTGGCCGCGCGCCCGGTCGTCGCGTAGAGGCCGAAGATCTCGCCCTCGCGTCCGGCCGGCGTCACTCGCGCGAGGAACGACCGCGACGCCGACTGCGCCGGGCCGACGAACGCGCACAGGATCAGGCCGCCGATCCAGAACACGACGGGTCCTGCCTCGACGAGCAGGAACACGGCCAGACCGGCGACGACCATCGAGGCCAGGGAGAAGACGATGATCCGCTTGGCGCCGAACCGGTCGTCCAGGCGGCCGGCGAGGATCGTCGAGACACCGGCGATGAGGTTCGCCGCGATGCCGAAGATCACGAGCTGCGGGAAGCCGAAGTCGAACACCTGTCCCGCGATCACGGCGCCGAAGGCGAAAACGCCCCCGAGGCCGTCTCGGAACACCGCGCTCGCCAGCAGGAACCAGAATGCGCCGCGAGTCTGCGTATTGCGGTACAGCCCGACGACGTCCTTCACCAGCAGTGCGTACGAACGGAAGAATCCGACCTTGCGCTCCGGCCGCCCGAGCGACGGCTCCGGGACGTTCAGGAAGATCGGGATGCTGAAGACGAGCGCCCAGATCGCACAGCCGACCGCGATCAACCGGAACGGCAGACCGTCGTCGGCCGGCAGTCCGAACCAGTCGAACTGGTAGAACACGACGACCAGCACGAGAGCGACGATGCCCCCGATGTAGCCGAAACCCCAGCCCAGCCCGGAGATCCGGCCGATGGTCTTCGGGTTCGCGATGCCGATGAGCATGGCGTTGGAGTTCACCGCCGCGATCTCGCCGAACACGCTGCCCGCCGAGATCAGGGCGACACCGAGCCAGAACAGCGTCGGCGTCGGTTCGACGAACCACAGTCCGAACATGCACACGATCAGCGCTCCGGTGCCGATCCCGAGCCACAGCTTCTGGCGGCCGGCGGCATCCGCCCGCTGGCCGAGGACCGGGGCGAACAGGAGGATCGCGAGTCCGGCGATCGTGGAGCCGAGTCCGAGGCCGCTGGCCAGCTCGGCCTCCGCAGCCAGATAGGCGGGGTCCTTGTCGCCCAGCGCGACGATCTCCGGTGGCAGGAACTGCTCGGTCGTCAGATACAGCGCCGTGAAGATGAACGTCAGGATGACGGTGTTGAACGGCTGCGTCGCCCAGTCCCACAGCGCCCACGAGTAGACCTGCTTCTTCGGGGCCGGAGTGTCGCCGCGCAGCTCCAGGCCGATCACGCCGACCGCGCCGCTGTTGGCGGTGGGCGGCGGAACGGGTGTCTCATCCGACGTGCTCATGTGTCGAAGTCTGGCCGCGACCGGTGAACGCGAGGTAGCGACGCGCCGGAACGCGTCCTGCGGACCGTCACCCGTACGACGCCGCGATGAGCTCGGCGAACAGGGCCTCGGCATCCGCCTCGACCCGATGCCGGATGAACCAGTCGCAGACGTTCACGCAATCGCGGTGCAGCAGGTCGAAGCCCTGCGGGTTCGCGATGACGTCGACGATCTGCGGCAGGTCGATCACCCGTACGCGGCCCTCGTGCACGAGCAGGTTGTAGGGCGACAGGTCGCCGTGCGCGAAGCCGGCAGCGGCGAACACGTGCATGAGCTCGACGATCTGCTGGAACAGGTCGGTCAGCTCGTCCCGGTCGCCGCGGACCTGCGCGAGCCGCGGAGCGGCCACCGCACCCGCGCCGATGAACTCCATCAGCAGCTCGGTGCCGTGGACCTGCACGGGATACGGCACGGGTGCGCCGAGCTCCCATGCGCGGCACAGGGCCTCGAACTCGGCGAACGACCACTCGGCCGCGGCGACCTCGCGTCCGTAGAGCGACTTCTTCTCGGTCGCGCGGGCGTCGCGGGAGTTCCGGGTGCGACGCCCCTCGGTGTAGATGCTCGACCGGTGGAACGTGCGGTGCTGCGAGGTGCGGTAGCGCTTTGCCGCCAGCAGCGTGCGCTGCGACGGATCATCCGGCACGGCGCGCTCGATGAGGAAGACGTCCGCTTCCTTGCCGGTCTTGAGGATGCCGAGCTCGGTGTCGAGCGCGCCGGCGCTCGTCACGACCCATGGCGGTCGCGGTTCTGGCCCGCGCTCGGACGGGGTGACGGCGGGCCAGGTCGTCCAGCGCTGGTTCTCGCCGGGTTCGACATCGGCGAAGGTGAGGGATGCGTCGAAGGACGCGAAGGGATCAGACACGGTGGTTGCTCCGGGAGAGGAGGCCACACGCGGATCAGGAGCGGGCGGCCTCGAGGGGAAGGTTCTGGTCGGAAGAGGGCACGACGACGACAACGGTCATGGCTTGCTCCTTCCGCTGATTCCTTCCGGGGATGTCCCGGCGCTGGACGAGCATATCCGCAAGCCGGGGTGCCGTCCAGCCCCGGACGATCGGTCGGATGCCGCGGACGACCGATCGGGTGCGGCCACCGGCATCCTGCAAGGGTGGAACCATGACCACGACCGCCCCCGTCCCCGTCGCCCCTGCTACTACGGCCGAGCGCATGCGCTACGGCGGACTCATCGCGCTCATGCTCATGAGCTTCCTGCTCGTCACCGCCGAGTTCCTGCCGAACGGCATGCTGACCGAGATGGCCGACGGGCTCGGGGTCACACCGGGGCAGGCTGGTCAGACCGTCACCGTGACGGCGCTGGTCGGCCTGCTCGTCGCGCCGACGGTCGGCCTGATCTTCCCGCGGCTGGACCGGCGGAGTCTCCTGGTCTGGATGGCGCTCGCCGCCGGCGCGTCGAACCTCATCGTCGCGATCGCGCCGAACCTCGTGCTGGTCCTTCTCGCCCGCTTCCTGCTGGGCGCCGCGCTCAGTGCGTTCTGGTCCATGTCGATCACGGTCGCTGCCCGCATCTCAGGGCCCGAGCGCATCGGCCGCGCGGTCATGTTCACCACGGCCGGTACATCGCTGGCGACCGTCGCCGGAGTGCCGATCGGCGTGATGCTGAGCGAGGTGCTCGACTGGCGCACGGTGTTCGCGCTCGCCGGTGTCGTCACGTTGCTGCTGGCCATCGCGCTGCGGACTCTCCTGCCGTCGGTTCCCGCCGCCCAGGCATCCAGCATCCGCATCCTCGTCGACACGCTCCGTCGGCCGGGCGTCGGTCTCGGCTTCACCGGCCACGTGCTGGTCGTGCTCGGACACTTCCTCGCGTACACCTACATCCGCCTCGCGCTGGAGCGGATGCCGGACGTGGATGCCGGCACGATCGTGCTCCTGCTGGCACTGTTCGGCGCCGGCGGTCTGGTCGGCAACCTCGTGATCGGCCTCATCGTCGACCGGACGTTCTCGCTCTTCGCGGTCGTCGGCCCGATCGCGATCGCGGTCGCCGTGCTGGGGACCCTCCTGTTCCCGGGGTCGATCGCGGCCGTCGCGGTCGCCGTCGTGGCGTGGGGCTTCTTCTTCTCGTCCTGGCTGATCGTGGTGAACACGTGGGTCGGTCACCGGATGCCTGACCGCCTCGAGGCCGGTGGCAGCCTGGTCGTCGTCGGGTTCCAGGGCGCGATCATGATCGCGGCGGGCGTCGGCGGCATCCTCGTCGACGCGCTGGGCGTCGAGCTGAACTATGTCCTCGGGGCGGCGATCCTCGTGCTCGGAGCCGTGCTGTTCGGCGCGTCGAACCGCGTGCGTTCCTGACGCCGACGTCACCCGGGCGGGGTGAGCCGGACGAGCACGCCGTCCCCCTCCCCGCCGATCGCCACGACCCAGGCATCTCCCGTCCAGGCGGCGGCGTTGGCGCCGCACAGGAACGACAGTGGTTCGCCGTTCTCGCCGGTGGAGTCGGTGAGCAGCAGGCTGTCCGAGGAGTACCAGGCCCGGCAGTTCTCGCGGTCCGCGATGACATCGCGCGCCTCGCCCGACCCGCCGACGATGACGCCCGTCGTCGCGTCGGACGTCGGCTCCTCTCCCCACCAGAGCGCGGTCCCGTCCGGCGCGACCGCGACGACGGGCCGCTCGGCCTTCTGAGGTTCGCGCGAGAGCTCGACACCGTGGTGGTCGAGGACGATGCGGTGCGCGGGCGTGGCGATGAACAGCCGGCCGTCGGCGGAGACGTCGATGGCGACGGGGGGCAGGCCGCGGCAGGCCTCCTCGGGATCGGCGAACGCGAGGCGCTCGGTGTGCACGATGGTCGCCGCGCCGCCGGCGAGCGGGATGCGCACGATCCCGGCCTGGGGGCCGGTCGGATCGGAGAAGGCGTACCGCACCAGATGGACCACGCCGTCGTGCGCCGCCACATCGCCGTACGGCCGCAGGACACCCAGCGGATCGACGTCGCCCGTCTCGACGGGAACCTCGATCATCGACATGTCCGAGGTGTCGACGATCGCCAGGCTGGGCACCTCCCCGCTGACGACGACGAGGCGGCCGGGCGCGAGCGTCGCCATCGCGGTGGCGTCGGACAACG
This sequence comes from Microbacterium sp. M28, assembly GCF_025836995.1. NCBI lineage: Bacteria > Bacillati > Actinomycetota > Actinomycetes > Micrococcales > Microbacteriaceae > Microbacterium > Microbacterium triticisoli. Next base: position 109,520 of record NZ_CP107546.1, read on the forward strand.
GCTCGTCGACGTCGGCGTTGAACCGTGCCGCCGTCTCGCCGTCGGCGTCGACGTGCAACCAGGAGTTGCTCGAAGCGCTCCAGAAGCCGCCTTCGCCGTCGCCCGTGACCTTCGCCATGCCGAACGCGACGTCGGTGCGATCGGGCGACCGGAACGCGATGGACTCGAGCCGCCAGTCCTCCGGGGATGCGGTCGTGCACCCCGTCACACCGAGCGCGAGCGCGAGCAGCAGCACCGTCGGCCGGCCTCGTGCGCGTCCCCGAGCGTCTGTCATCGCTCCAGTTTCTCCTAGTCTGGAATCACCCCACCCGAGGAGATCCGTGTTCCTTGCACCCGCCCGTCTTTTCCGTGTCCTGGCGATCGCCGAGGCGATCACCTGGACGATCCTGATCGCGGCGCTCATCGCGCGTGCGATCGGTGCGCCGGGAATCGTGGTGACGGTCGGCGGAGGCATCCACGGGTTCGTGTTCCTCGCGTACGGGGCGACGGCGATCCTCGTCGCGCTCAACCAGCGCTGGCACGTCGGCGTGGCGGTGCTCGCCGTCGCCAGTGCGGTGATCCCCTATGCGACGATCCCGACGGAGATCTGGCTGCAGCGATCGGGCCGGCTGCGCGGCGAATGGCGGCTCGACGCCGGCGACGACCCGCGCGACGCCCGCTGGTACGACCGGCTGATGCGCTGGTTCCTGCGACGCCCGTGGGTGCTCGCGGCTCTTCTCGTGCTCGCGATCGTCGTCCTGTACGTGATCCTTCTGCTGGTCGGCCCGCCCGGCGGGCGCTGAGCGGCGGTTCCCGCGTTCACAACTCCTCATCAATGCGGGTCGGGCGGGTGCCGACCTGCGGAATTCTGCGCTCTGCCCGAACGGCGGACACCGAATCTGAGGAGTTGTGCACGGGGTTCGGCGCAGAGTCCGTCTCAGGTGCTGATCGAAGTGTGCTCGCTGCCGCGTTCACAACTCCTCATCAATGCGGGTCGGGCGGGCGTCGGCCCGCGGAAATCCGCACCACTTTCACAACGCGGGTGGCGCTTCTGAGGAATTGTGCACGCCGCGGCGGCGCAAAGACGCGCGGCGGTCAGGCCGGGATGGACGCGCGCCCGCTGGCGCGCCACAGCGACGGTGTGACGCCGGTGTGCCGGCGGAACGCGCGGCTGAAGCCCTCGTCCGAAGCGTAGCCCAGCTCGCGTGACGTCTCCGAGACGCTGCGTCCGGCGTCCAGCAGCTCCTTGGCCTGGCGCATCCGCACCTCAGTGACGTAGCTCGCCGGCGACTGCCCGAGCGCGGCGCGGAAGCGCTCCGCGAAGACCGACCGCGACATGGCGCCGACGTTGGCGAGCAGGTCGACCGTCCAGTCCCGTCCGGGTTCGGAATGGATGGCCTCTACGACGCGATCGAGAAACGGGTCTCCGGCTCGCGACGGCCACCCCTGCGGAGCGCAGCCGTTCTGCGCCCAGGCGCGGATCAGGCTCAGCAGTACCGTGGTGACCATCATGCGGCAGATCAGCGGATCGCCCGAGCGCAGTCCGTGCACGTCCGGATCGACCGGGCCGAGGTTCGCGGCGAGTGCCGCGGCGGCCGGCTCGAGCTCGGCGAAACCGGTCACGAAGACGAAGCCGGGGATCCCGTCCAGAGCGGCAGAGTCCAGTTCGAGATCAGCGGTCATCAGCCGTGCCCCCGATGTCGACTGCAACGCGATCGACCGGTGCCCCATGCTGAGGAACGCGTCGCCCGCGAGCAGCGTGCGCGCCCCACGGGCAGGTCCGGCCGAGCCGCCTGGCACGTCGAGGGTGCAGCTCGGCTCGCGCACGACATCGCCGGTGATCTCACCCTCGACGACGTACGCGAGGGTGACCTGTCCGGCCGGCAGGGGAAGCACCCCGTCCTGCGCGAGCGTGGTGCGCCGCGCGAAGCCGAGCCGCACGTCGAAGGAGGAGAGCACCTCCGCCAGGCGAGCAGGATCGACAGTCGTCATACTGCCCTCAACGACGCGCAGGGTCCGGCTATTCCGGCGCGGAGCCCGTTTCGAACTCCTGCAGTTCCGCGCCGATCGGGGGTGCGGCGGCAGCGGGTGCGGATTCTGCAGGAGTTCGGCACGGATGCCGACACGCGACGCGCGCCGGCTGCCCCTCAGGTCGCGGGCAGCCGGGGAATCGCGGAGACCAGTGTGCGCGCGTAGTCGGTCTGCGGCGCGTCCAGGATGCCGCGGGTCGGCCCCTCCTCGACCACACGACCGCCGCGCAGCACGACCGTCCGTTCGCACAGCGCGGCCACCGCGCTCAGATCGTGCGAGACCATGACCAGCGCCAGCCCGGTCTCGGCCCGGAGCGCGCGCAGAAGGTCGATCACCTGGATGCGAGTCGTGACGTCGAGCGCGCTCACCGGCTCGTCCGCCAGCAGCACCCGGGGCTTCGACACGATCGCCCGCGCGATCGCGATGCGCTGCCGCTGTCCGCCGGAGAACTCGTGCGGGTACCGTTCGAGCACGTCGGCGTCGAGTCCGACCGATCGGACGGCCTCCGCCACGGCGCTCAGCGCCGCCTCGCCGCGGGCGATGCCGAGCGATCGGAGCGGCTCGCCGACGATCCGGTCGATCCGCTGCCGGGCGTCGAGCGACGAGTACGGATCCTGGAACACGGTCTGCACGTCGGTGCGGAACCGGCGCATGAGTGCACGGTCGCGCCGGTTCAGCGGCTGCCCGTCGAACAGCACCTCGCCCTCGTGGGGTGCGGCGAGCCCGAGCAGCAGCGAGAAGATCGTGGACTTGCCCGCGCCCGACTCGCCGACCAGGCCCACGGCCTCGCCCGCGGACACCTGGAGCGACACGTCGTCGACCACAGTGCGCGTCCCGTACGAGAATCGCGCGGAGCGCAGCTCGAGAATGCTCATCGCTCGCCCCCTTCGGCTCCGTCGGATGCCACGGGTGCGTCGAGCGCGGCATCCAGAGCCCTGGCACTCGCGACCAGCGCCGTCGTGTACGGATCCTGCGGAGCCGAGATGATCTGCCCGACCGGCCCCTGCTCGACGGCCCGGCCGCGCTGCATCACGACCACTCGATCGGTCATGCGGGCGACGACGGCGAGGTCGTGGCTGATGAACAGCAGAGCCATGTCTCGTTCGGCGACGAGGCGGCCCAGCAGGGTGAGGATCTCGTCCTGCACGGTGACGTCCAACGCGGTCGTCGGTTCGTCGGCGATGAGGAGCTTCGGGTGGCCGGCGAGTGCGATCGCCGTCGCCACTCGCTGGCGCTGCCCGCCGGACAGCTCGTGCGGATACGCGCGGGCGATCCGCTCGTCGGGGAGCGAGACGTCGACGAGAGCAGCGCGCACGGCATCCTGCAGCTCCCGGCCACGCAGCCCGAGGTGACGGCGCATCGGCTCCGCGATCTGCCGGCCGACGCGCATGAGCGGATCGAGTGCGGTCAGGGGTTCCTGGAAGAGCAGGGCGGCGACCGGGCCGCGGAGCGGCCGCAGCGCACCGTCCGACGCGCCGATCACCTCGGTGCTGTCGAGCCGGACCGATCCGGATGCCGAAAGACCCGCGCTCAGCAACCCGGTGGCGGCGAGGGACGTCACGGACTTGCCCGAGCCGGATTCGCCGATGATGCCGACGCGCTCACCGGCGGCGACCGTGAACGACACGTCGTCGACGACGCGGCGGCCGCCGGCGGTCACGGTGAGTGCGGAGATCTCGAGAAGGCTCAACGCGTCCTCCTGCGGGTCGGGTCGGCGAAATCGCGCAGGCCGTCGGCGATGAAGTTCACACCGAGGACGAGCACGACCAGGGCGATGCCCGGGGCGATCGCGCCGACGGGCGCGGTGAGCACGGTGCCCTGCGCCTCCTGCAGCAGCCGCCCCCAGGACGCGTTCGGCGGCGGAGCGCCGAGACCGAGATACGACAGGCTGGCCTCGGCGAGGACCGCGGCGCCGAACTGCAGCGCGAGATTCACGCTGAGTGTGGGCCAGATGTTGGGCAGCACGTGGAACGCCACGATCCCCGGCCACCGCGTACCGCTCGTGCGCGCCGCCGTGATGAACTGCTCCTGCAGCACCCGATGGGCGAGGATGCGGGTGAGCCGCGCGACGACGGCGGACATCGCCAGCCCGATCGCGAGGATCGCCGACCAGAGCGACGCGCCCTGCACGGCCACGACCAGCATCGCGAGCAGCAGCACGGGGAAGGCGATGATGACATCCAGCGCCGCGGACATCGAATCGTCCACCCACGGGCGTGCGAACGCCGCGATGAGTCCGATCGTGATTCCGAGCAGCGCAGCCAGCGCGACCGATCCGATCCCCACGACGAGCGCGATGCGTGCACCGACCATGAGCTGGGTGAACAGGTCGCGACCGAGCTTGTCCGTACCGAGCAGGTGCGCGCCGCTCGGCCCCTCGAGGCGCCCGCCGCTGACGTCGCTCGGCGCATACGGCAGCCAGAGCAGCGAGACCACGGCGAGGAGGACGATCAGTCCGGTGAAGCACAGGCCGATCACGAGGGTCGTGCCGCTGCCGCCACGACGCCGGGGTGCGGCATCCTCGATCTGCTCCACGACGGCCGTCATCGTGCACCAGCCATCCGCGTGCGCAGCCGAGGGTCGATGAGGCGCTGCACGATGTCGGCGAGGAAGCCGACGATGAGGACGAACAGGGTCGAAACCACGAGCACGCCCTGGATGTTCGCGAAGTCGTGTTGTTCGATGCCGGTCAGCAGCATGCTGCCGAGGCCGGGGAGCGTGAAGACGCTCTCGACGACCACGGCGCCGAGCAGCGTGGTCGACAGCTCGATGCCGAGGACCGCGATGACGGGGACAGCACCGTTGCGGACGCCATGGCGCAGCAGCGCCTCACCGAGGCCGGATCCGCCGGCGCGGGCGGTGCGCAGATAGTCGCTGCCGAGCACGTCGAGGGTGGCGGCACGGACATAGCGCGACAGCGAAGCGCTCATGACGATCGCCACCGTGAGGACGGGCAGGACGAGCGAGCGCAGCGCGTCGGCCGGATCCTCCCAGTCATCACGGGGGAAGCCTCCGGACGGGAGGATGCCGAGGCCGAGCGCGAACACCCACACCAGCAGGATGCCGACCCAGAACACCGGAACCGCGATGCCGAGCTGCGCGAAACCGGAGAGCACGGTGCCGTACCAGGTGTCGGCCTTCACCGCTGCGGTGATGCCGATCACGAGCGACAGCAGCAGCGCCAGAACGAAGGCAATCAGCGTCAGCGGCAGCGTGATCTGCAGCCGAGCCGCGATCTCGGGTCCGACCGGGAGCGTGCTGATGTACGACTCACCGAGGTCGAGCCGCAGCATCTGACCGGCCCACAGCGCGAACTGCTCGATCAGCGGTCGGTCCGAGCCCACCTGAGCCCGCGCCGCGGCGATCTGCTCGGGCGTGGCATCCACCGACAGCAGGGCGTTCGCCGGGTCGCCAGGCAGCAGCCGGAGCAGCACGAAGATCACCATCATGGCGACGACGAGCGACACCACGAGGAACGCGGAGCGGCGGAGCAGATACGTGAGCATGGGAGGCATGAGGATCGCGGGGCGGGATGCTTCAGCATCCCACCCCGCGATCCGAAGGGGTCAGGAGGTGACGATGTCGTAGGCGAAGAACTGCGAGTTCAGGCCGTTGACGGGGTATCCGCTGAGGTCGCTCGAGGCGACCACGATCTGCGGGTAGAGGTAGAGCCAGACGCTCGCGGCATCCGCGGCGATCTTCTCGCCTACCTGCTTCAGCAGCGCCGTCTGCTCTTCGGTGGTCGCCGCCTGCTCGGCCTCAGCGACCCACTGCTGGACCTGCGCGTCGTCGTAGCCCCAGTAGAAGTCGGGGTTGCCGTACCAGACCACGTCGCGGTCGTTGACGTGCTCCTGCAGGGTCGCCTCGAAGTCGCGCTCCTGGAAGACCTTCGTGTACCACTCGTCGGCGCTGATGGTGTTGATGTTCACCGTGATGCCGACTTCGGCCAGTTGCGACTGCAGGAACTCGGCCACGACCGGGTGCGGGTCGTAGCTGGGGGTGTCGAGGGTGAACTCGAAACCGTCCGGGTACCCGGCCTCCGCGAGCTGCTGCTTCGCGAGGTCGACGTCGTACGGGTTGACGTCGGTGAGGTCCTCGTACCAGGGGTCGGTCGGGGGCACCATCGATCCGATCAGGGTGCCGTAGTCGCCCCACACGGAGGTGAGCAGCTTCTCGGTGTCGATGGCGGAGTAGATCGCCTTGCGCACCAGCGCGTCGTCGAACGGGGCGACGCGATCGTTGAACGCGAGCAGCTCCTTCGTCGTCGAGGTGCCCTCGCTGATCGTGTAGTCGTCGTTCGAGGCGAACTGCTCGAGCGCGTCGGGGCTCTGGACGCTCGTGATCACGTCGATCTCGCCGGTGAGCAGCGCGTTGTTCTGCGCAGTGGCGTCGGTGAAGTAGGTGAAGACGACCTCGCCGTTCGCGGCCGGCCCGCCCCAGTAGTCGTCCCAGCGGGTCAGGGTCAGCGTGCTGCCCTGCTTCCATTCGTCGAGCGTGTACGGGCCGGTGCCGTCCTCGCTCGTGGTGAGATCCTCGGCTTCCGCATTCACGATCCAGATGTACGCGAGGTTGTACAGGAACGAGATCGAACGCTGCGACAGCGTGAACACGACCGTGCTGTCGTCGGGCGTCTCGATGTCGGAGATCACCGAGAACGACGACTTGCGGGCCGACTTGGAGTCCTCGGCCGTGACCGCTTCGACGCTGGCCTTGACGTCGGCCGAGGTCAGCTTCTTGCCGGAGTGGAACGTCACGTCGTCGCGCAGCGTGATCGTGTAGGTCAGGCCGTCTTCGCTGACCTCCTCGCTCGCCGCGAGCAGGGGCTCGACCTCGCCGGCGTCGGTGAGCCGGTAGAGGCCCTCGTAGACGTTGCCGTTGAACGCCTCGGTCACGCCCTGGCCGCCGCCCTGCGTGTTGCTGAGGTTCTGCGGCTCGTACAGCGAGCCGATGGCGATGGTGGCGTCAGCGGAGTCTTCGGCGGATGGCGTGCTCGACGAGCAGCCGGCCAGGACGAGGGCCGTCGCGACGATGGTCGCCGCGAGCGCGATCGGAGTTCTCACAGGGTGTCTCCCGGTTCGGGTGGGTGTTCGGGTGTTCGGAGCGGCCGCGGGTCAGGCCGAGTAGATGTCGAAGTCGTCGGTGAAGACGACGTTCTTCTCGCCGGCGCGGATCGGCTGCGAGAACCGGTTCTGCGGCGGTGGCAGCGGGCAGTTGTACTGCGCCGAGAAGCCGCACGGCGGGACGAACGCGCGGTTGAAGTCGAGCACGACCGAGCCCGCGTCGCCGAATCCTGCCTCGTCGTCTCGGCGCACGAACAGGAAGCGTCCTGACCCGTACGTCTCGGTTCCGTTGGTCGCGTCGCCGAAGACCAGCAGCAGCGTGCCGCCGTCGTCGAACGCGGCGAGGCGGTGCTCGACTCCGTCGAGGGTGAACGTGATGTCGCCGGGGACGACGAGCTCGCGCGTGCCGCCGTTGTCGCGGATGTGCTCGAACGGGACAGTGCGGCCGGCATCCACCGGCGTGAAGCCGGCCTCGATGACCCAGGCCGGGTCGTACTCGTACGCGTCGATGCGGTCGTACGCGCGGATGGCGGGCGAATCGGCATCCCAGAACCGCAACCCGTACTCGGGCCCGCCGGTGGAGATGTCGGTGCGCTGGAGCTGCGTCACCGTGACGGATGCCGGGGCCTTCGACCGCTCCGCTTCGAGGTCGGGCCGTTCGCGGCCGACCCAGCGGGTCTCGACGAGTGCGAGGTTGCCGGTTGGCGCGGCGACTGCGGAGTGGCGCTCATTGCGCCAGCGGGCGTGGTCTTCTTCGGGTGCAGACATGACCGTTCCAGGTTACGGGCGTGCGGGGAAGGGCGCCGCGACGCGACGTCATCGAGGGGAACACGCGTGGACGCGTCGGCATTCCGTGCCGCGTCGATCCGATCCGGTCAGACCCAGCGCGCCTGCAGGCGTTCGGCGACGCGCAGCGCATTGGCGACGATGGTCAGGGTGGGGTTCACCGATCCGTTCGTCGGATGCAGGGACGAGTCGCACACGACGATCCGACGCGTCCCGTACAGCCGCCCCTCCGGATCGGTCGCCGCGGCGGCTGCCGACGCGCCCATCCGCACCGTGCCGCAGGAGTGCTCGCCCGCGGCCGAGGCGGTCGCACCGCCCCGGCGGACGACGTGCACGCCGGTCGCGTCCGCGGCTTCGAGCCACCGGATCCCCTGTACTCCGAGACCTTCGTCGATCTCCCGTGACGCGTCGTGGACGAGCTTGGTCATCGTCGCCCCGGGGCGCCCCCATCGGTCGCGCGCACGGTCGCTGAGGCCCACGCCCGATCCGCGGTGCGGCACCTCCTGGCCCATCCCGAACACGCCGAAGATGTGGGCGCGCCCCTCGCGCATCCACTCCTTGTGCCCGGCGCCCCAGGACGCGACGCCCTCGGGCGGGGAACCGGCGGAGGTCAGCGGAAGCATCCCCATGAGGTCGACGAGCACTCCGCCGCCGTACGGCACGGTGTCGGCATGCACGTGGTCGAGCGTCGCGACCGAGTGGCCTGGTCCGACGAACGGCTTCACGGGTTCGGCCACGTCGCCCAGCACGGTCACGAATCGATGGTCGTGCAGATTGCGGCCGACGTGCTCGTTGCCGAGACCGCTCGCCAGCAGCAGGCGGGCCGACTCGACCGCACCGGCCGAGACCACGACGACGTCCGCCCGCACGACGACCTCGCGGGCGCGGTCGGTCGAAGCGTCCACCATGAGGGTCACCTCGGCGTGCGACGCCCCGTCGCGGATCTCGATCGCCTCGGCATCCTGCAGCACGCTGCAGCCGTCGGCCACAGCCCGCGCGATGAGCGTGTTGTGCGCGCCGTTCTTCGCATCGACCGGACACGCGTGGCCGACGCACTGCGGGCATCGCGCGCACGCGGCCCGACCGTCGTGCGGAACGCTGTTGATCGCCAGGGGGATCGGTCCCCACCCCCACCCGAGCCGGTCCGCGGCGGAGGCGAGCAGCTCGCGGGCCGGCTCCGTCCCCATCGCGGGCATCGGGTAGCCGCGCGTGCGGGGAGTTCGGGCCGTGAGCGGTCCCTCCTCGCCGGCGACGCCGAGCTCCCACTCGGCACGCGTGTAGTACGGCTCGAGCTCGTCGTACTCGAACGGCCAGTCGGCGAGCGAGGCATCCGCGTCCGGATTTCCGTACACGGTCTCCATGCGGAAGTCCTCGGGCAGGAAGCGCCACGACATGCCCTGCCACACACGGGTGCCGCCGCCGAGGACGTCCGCGTTGAGACCGTACGGACCCGCGTCGCCGATACCGTCGACCAGCATCCCGGCGCCCTCCGCGCCGAACAGCTCCCGCGGATGCCCCGGACCCGGCCCGAGAGTCGGCCAGTACACCGCGTTGCGCTTGCCGTGCAGATGATCGCCGCGCAGCTGCGCGTTCGTCCGCGCCGGCGCGCGCTCGACGAGCAGGACCGTCCTCCCGGCCGCCGCGAGGACGCGCGCCGCCGCTCCGCCGCCTGGTCCGCCGCCGATGACGATCGCGTCGTACGCGGACGCGACACCGTGCGAGCCGATGTCGGGCAGGGAGTCGGGTTCGATCGGAACCACGCCGTCCGGCAGAGCGCGGTAGCCCACCATCGCCAGCCCGTCCGGTTCGTGGCCGGGTCGGAGGGCGTAGTAGCCCTCCCAGCAGACCCGCCGCAGCGCCGCGAAATCCGGCGCCGTCTCAGGGTCGGCTTCGGCCCGTTGCAGCAGGACATCCTGATGCCCAGGAGCCAGCTCCGCGAAGCCGCCGGCGCCGGACTCGCGGTCGAGCCACGCGCCGAGCGCCGCCAGCTGCGGCAGGATGCCGGCGAGATCGCGCCTCGCGACGGGGTCGGCGAGATACGCGCCCACCCCGCCCTCCCAGCCGTCGCGCCAATCGTCGGCCGGGATGATCCTGGCCACGGCCGCGCGCAGCGCCGGATGAGACGCGACGTCACCGCCCGGCAAGGGAACCACCGATGCCTCCGACGCTGAAGTACTTGTTCAGCACGGCGAAGATGATGACCGGTGGCAGCATCGCGATCACCGCGACCGCCATGACCAATCCCCAGTTCGTCGCGTTCTGCTGGAAGAAGGTCTGCAGGCCGACCGAGAGCGTGAAGCTCGTCTCGGACCGGATGAAGACCAGGACGACGAGGTAGTCGTTCCAGGCGAGCAGGAACGAGAAGATCGCGGTCGACAGCACCCCGGGGAGGGAATTGCGCAGGACGATCCGGACGAAACCGCCGAACAGGCTCGCCCCGTCCATCCAGGCCGCCTCCTCGAGGCTGATCGGGATGGAGTCGTAGTACGCGGCCATCATCCAGATCGCGACCGACATGGTCGAGCCGACGTAGATGATCGTGAGGCCGACCAGGTTGTCGACCAGGTTCAGCCGCGCGAACAGGATGAACAGCGGGATGACGGCCGTGACGACCGGCAGCGACTGGATGATGAACAGCAGCAGCGAGTAGCCCGAGACGAGCTTGCTGCGGCCGCGCGAGAGCACATATCCTGCCGGCGCCGCGACGGCGACGGAAACCACGACCGTGGCGAGCGTGACGACCAGGCTGTTCTGCAACCAGATGAGCACGTTCGTCTGCGTGAAGATCTTCGCGTAGTTCTCGAAGGTGAATCCGGTCTCGGCGCTGCCCAGCGCCGGCTGGAACGACAGGTACAGCACGGCGCCCACCGGGATGATCACGATGACCGTGATGAACAGCAGGAGGGTGAACTTCCACCACCGGCCGCGCAGCTGCTCGTCGGTGCCGCTCCTGCCCTTCTTGGATCCCGCGGTGACGAGGGTCTGAGTGAGGGTCATTCGATGTCCGCCTTCTGCACGCGTCGGTAGAGGACGACGGAGATGATCACGAGCACGATCGTCATGAGGAACGCGATCGCGACACCCGGTCCGGTGCGGAACTCCAGGAACACGGTGCGATACGCCTGCACGACGAGCGATTGGGTGGCGTTGACCGGCCCGCCGCCGGTCAGCAGGAAGATCGTGGGGAAGTCGTTCACGCAGAAGATCGTCATGAGGATCCAGCTGATGTACGTCGACTTCGCGGTGAGCGGCAGGGTGATGTGGCGGAACGCCTGCCACGCTGTCGCGCCGTCCACGCGGGCCGCCTCGTAGACCGTGGTGTCCACGGCCGCGAGTGCGGCGCTCATCATCATCATCATGAACGGGAAGCTGATCCAGACCTTGAACACGCAGACCATGATCTGGGCGAGGAGCGGATTCGCGAGGAACAGCACCTGCCCGAAACCCAGCGCTTCGGCGAGCACGGGAAGCGGGCTCTGCGGCGTCGCCACGAGCCAGTTCCAGGACGTCGCGGACACGACGGTCGGCACCACCCACGGCAGCAGGAGGAGGACTTTGAACAGGCCTCGTCCGGGGACGCGTCCTCGGAGGAGCAGGGCGATGCCGAGGCCGGCGACCCAGCTGCCGAAGACGCCGACGAGGGTGAAGATGAGCGTGAACCGGGCGGATGCCCAGAACACAGGGTCGGACAGGACGGTCTGATAGTTCTGCAGGCCGATGAAATCACCGGGCAGGATCAGGTCGCCGTCGCGCACCGACTGCAGGCCCGCGTAGATGACCGGATACGCGTTGAGCAGCAGGACGAGGATGATGGAGGGCAGGACGAGGAGTGTCAGCGTGAGGGTGCGGCCAGGCAGGACCGCGCGCCGGCGAGTGCGGGGCTCTCGCCCCGACCCGCCGACGCCGACGCCCCTTCGTGCCTTGCTCAGCGACTCGGAGAGGGAGGCGGAGGTCATCATGGAGCAGACCTACGCGTTCGCCTCGAGCGTCTTCTGCAGCGTCTCCAGTGCAGCCTTTCCGGTGCCCTGACCACCGAGGATCGTCTGCGTGAACGTGTTCATGGCCGGCGTGCCGTCGACCGCCGTCACGCCCAGGAACAGCGCATCACCGCCGGGTGCGCCCCAGGTGTGCGAGATCGGCTGCCACTCCTCGATGATCTTCACCGCGTTGGTGTTCGCCTGGAACTCGGGAGTCTCGGTGATCGACTTCAGCGGCGGCAGCCCGATGCCGGTGTTCTCCGTCCACAGCGGCGCCATGTTCTCGTAGTAGTACGTCAGGAACGCCTCCGACTCGGCCTGGTCGGGGGTGTTCGTGTACATCATGATGTTGTTCGGGAAGTACAGCGCGCCCTGGTCTCCGTGGGGTCCCGTGAGCGGGCTGTTGACCGCGAGCTCCGGTCCGACGTCGCCTGCGACGTTGGCGGCGAGGCCGCCGCCGTCCCAGCCCATCCCGAACTTGCGCTCGCGCCACTGGGTCTGCACGTTGTCGCTGGTGTACGTGACGCTGCCGGGGTCGACGTACCCCTTCGCGACCATCTCGAGCACGAAGTCCATCGCCTCGATGTTGCGGTCGGTGACGCAGTCGGGTTCCTGGTCGGCGTTGAAGAGGCCGCCGCCGTTGTTGATCATGAAGCTCGTGAGGATGTGGCTGCCGGTGAAGGAGCCGGAGCCGGCGCCGACGCCGAACGAGTACACGCCGATCTTCTTCAGCGCCTCACTCGCGGCCAGGTAGCTCTGCCAGTCGGTGGGTGGCTCGACGCCGGCCTGCTCGAGCAGCACGGTGTTGTACCACATGACGCGCATGTCGAGGTTGTACGGGACCGCCGCATAGCCGCCCTTGACCTTCATCGCATCGACGAGCCCGGGGAGGAAGTCATCGTAGAGGCCGTTCTCCTTCCAGGATTCCAGCAGGTCGTCGGCGTATGCGATCTTCCCCTGCGATTCGAAGAGGAACGCCTGAGTCCCGCCGCCGGAGCTGACTGCCGGACCGGTGTTGCTCGCCACGGCGGAGGAGAACGTCTGGGTGAAGTTCGCCCACTGGATCTCCTGGTGCTCGACCTTGAGCGCGCCGTCGTAGGCTTCGGCGATCTCGGCATCCCGCGGCCCGAACTCCGCCTGGCCCCAGGGCATGTTCCAGAACTTGAGCGACCCCCCTCCGCCGCCTCCGCCGCCTCCTCCCGACCCGTTGGGGGCGCAGCTCGCGAGCGTCATCGCGGCCACGGCCGCACCCGAGAACATCAGGAATCCGCGACGCGTGAACCCTGAAGGCGAAGTCATGCGATCCATGCAGAACACTCCATTTCTCGCGGCCGGGCGGGCCGACCGCTCTCGACATTGAGACGGACAGCACCTGTCTAGTCCCTTTTGTCGGAGCCGTCAACAAATTTCGGCGACGCATGCGGAGCGTCCGCGCGAGCGAGGGTTCAGTGCGCGGTCGCGACGCCGATCGCGTCGTGCACGATCACGGCGGCGACCCGAGCACCCGCGCCGGCGGCGACGATGAGCTGCTGAGGACCGGGGGCTGCGGCGTCCCCGGCGGCATACAGACCGGGGACATCCGTGCGGCCGGATCGGTCCGTCACCAGGTGCCCCGCCCCGTCGACGGCGGGCGAGATCCCGTCGAGGAAGGCGAGGTTGGAGTCCCACTCCGGGCGGACGAATCCGCCGTCGACCTGGACGCGTGAGCCGTCCGCGAGCACGATGGCCTCCAGCCGCCCGCGCTCTCCGACGAGTTCCACGATCGGATGCCGCGCGACGGTGATCCCGGAGGCCGCGAGCTCGGCCTCCTCGGCTGTCGACACGACGTCGGCGCCGTTCGTGAAAACGGTGAGCTGCGGACTCCACCGGGCGATCAGCCGGGCGCGATCGGCGAGGTCGTCCGACTCGCCGATCAGTGCCAGCGGACGATCCCGCAGATCCCAGGCGTCGCAGGCGGCGCAGCTGAACAGGCTCATGCCGTAGAAGCCGCGCAGGTTGGGCACGTCGGGCAGCGTCTCGCGCAGTCCGGTCGCGAGCAGCACGGTCCGGGCCGTCACGGTCGACGTCGCCTCGCGCCGGCCGATGCCCGCGACGAAGGCGTCGCCGTGGCGAGCCAGCCCCGCCACCATGACCCGCGACCGCACCTCGACGTTCGGGTAGGCGGTGAGCTCCTCCCGTGCGAGGCGGCGCAGCTCGTGCGGCGGGATCCCGTCGCGCGTGAGGAAGCCGTGCGAGTTCAACGTCGCCGCGTTGCGCGGCCGGTCGGCGTCGATCACGAGCACGCGCATGAGCGATCGGCCGAGATTCAGGGCGGCGGAAAGCCCCGCAGGCCCGCCGCCGATCACGAGGACGTCGTAGTCAGTCATGCCCGTCGCCCTGGGGAGCAAGCGCCGCGACGACCGGGTGGTCGAAGTCGTAGACGCCGACCTTGGCCGCACCTCCGGGAGACCCGATCTCGGTGAAGAACTCGACGTTGGCCTTGTAGTAGTCGGCCCACTCTTCGGGGAGGTCGTCCTCGTAGTAGATCGCCTCCACGGGACACACGGGTTCGCAGGCACCGCAGTCGACGCACTCGTCCGGGTGGATGTACAGCGACCGTTCGCCCTCGTAGATGCAGTCCACGGGACATTCGTCGATGCAGGCGCGATCCTTCACATCGACACAGGGCAGAGCGATCACATACGTCATCGGACCAGTGCCCCGTCGCGCGACACCGCCACCTGCTCGTCGCGGGGGACGACCTTGACGCGCTCGCGGGTGTGCTCGTGCGTCTCGCCGAGGTGCCTTTCGTGGGCGTCCAGCGCGAGCCAGCCGTCCCACGTCGTGTACTCGGTCGCCCGCTCGTCGAGCACGTCGAGCACGTCATCGGAGGTGTCGGCCGCCGAGAGCAGTCCGGCCTCGGCATCCGCCACCAGGTTCGTGATCGTCTCGAGGGCGTCCGACTTGGTGTGGCCGATGAGACCGACGGGGCCGCGCTTGATCCAGCCGGTGGCGTACAGGCCCGGCTCGTCGTCGACCCGTCCGGCCGCGTTCGGGACGACACCGCGTGCGCTGTCGAAGGGCGCGCCGTTCACCTGCGTGCCGTAGTAGCCGACGGCGCGGTAGACCGCCTGGACCGGGTACTCGCGGATCTCGTCGGTGACGACGAGCGCACCGTCGGCATCCGTCGTGGTACGGGCGAAGCGGATGCTCTCGACCCGGCCGTCGCCCTCGATCGACACCGGCGCATGCCAGAAGTGTAGGTGCAGGCGGCGCGATGCGCCGCCGACCGGACGGTCGCGCCACCCGTTGAGGGTGCGCAGCATGACCTTCAGCTGGTTGTTGGATGCCGCGGTCGGGTCGACCCCGTCGAAGTCCTCGTCGTGCAGGACGATGTCGACATCGCGCACCTCGCCGAGTTCGCGGAGCTCGATCGGGGTGAACTTGATGTCGGCGGGGCCGCGGCGGCCGAAGACGTGCACGTCGGTGACGGCGGAGGATTCGAGGCCCGCGAGCACGTTGTCCGGGACCTCGGTCGAGCGCAGATCGACGGCGTGCTTCGCGAGCACTCGGGCGACGTCGAGGGCGACGTTGCCGTTGCCGATCACGGCGACCTCGCGGGCCTCGAGCGGCCAGGTGCGGGCGACGTCGGGGTGGCCGTCGAACCACGCGACGAAGTCGGCCGCGCCGTACGAGCCAGGCAGTTCGACGCCGGGGATCTCGAGAGCGGCGTCGCGGATCGCGCCCGTCGCGAGGATCACGGCGTGATAGCGCTCGCGCAGCTCGTCGAGGGCGATGTCGCGCCCCACCTCGACGTTGCCGATGAAACGGATCGTGCGTCGCGTCGCCGGTTCGTCGTCGGATGCCGTGGGGAGCGCGTCGAGCATCTCGTGCAGCGAGTTCACGATGCCCTTGATCCGGGGGTGGTCCGGCGCGACCCCGTAGCGGATCAGCCCGTACGGCGCGGGGAGCGACTCGAACAGGTCGATCTCGAGACGGCCGCCGCGCTCGGCGACGGCGTTCGCCAGGAGATTGCCGGCGTAGATTCCGGCGGGGCCGGCGCCGACGATCGCGACGCGCAGGGCGAGGGGAGAGGAGGACATGGGCATGGCCTTTCGGGTGCCGCTCCGCGGAGCGTGCGGACGGGGTCAGATCACGTAGTCGAGGGTGCGGTCGATCGCCCGGCTGAGGCCGGTGTCGACTGCGAGTCCGGCATCCATCGCCTCGTACCAGCGTGGACGCTGGACGGGTTCGGATGCCGGCAGGGATGCCGCGTGCGGGCTCAGGCGGACGACGTCGCCGACGACGACCACGGCGGGCGAGCGCACCTGCCTGGTCGCGGCGAGGTGCGCGATCGTGCCGAGCGTGCCGATCGTGACGCGTTCGTTCTCGCCGTAGCCGTCCTCGATGATCGCAACAGGGCAGTCGGCCCCGCGTGCACCGTCGGCGAGCACGTGGGCGGAGTGCCCGAGCGTGTTCACGCCCATCAGCAGGACGACCGTGTGGTCGGCGCCGCCGGGGAGCCGTTGGATCTGGTCGTGCGCGCTGACGACGGTGAAGGAGGTCGAGATGCCGCGGTGGGTCAGCGGGATGCCGGCGACGGCCGGGACCGAGACGGCACTGGTGATACCGGGGACGACCTCGACGGAAACGCCGGCCGCTTCGCAGAACAGCTGCTCCTCGCGGCCGCGGCCGAAGACGAACGGGTCTCCGCCCTTGAGGCGGACGACGCGGCGCCCGTCGGAGGCGAGCTGCACGAGCAGCGCGTTGATGCCGTCCTGGGGCACCTTGTGGTGACCGGGGAGCTTGCCGACATCGACGACCTCGGCGGCGAGGACGACGCCCTCGTCGGCGAGCTGGTCGAGCACCGAGCGGGCGCCGAGCCGATCGGCGACGATGACGTCCGCCTCCTGAAGGGCGCGCAGGCCCCGGAGCGTCAGGAGCCCGGCGTCGCCGGGACCCGCGCCGACGAGCGTCACGTGACCGGTCATCTGGCGCCTCCCTGCGCGAGTCCGCGGCTGCGCAGCAGGCGCCGCTCGAGCGGTCCGAACAGGACCAGCTCGATGAGGATGCCGATCGCGAGGATCACCAGGATGGTGCCGAGCACGCCGGCGAGGTCCGCGAGTTCCCGGGACTGCTGCAGCATCGACCCGAGTCCGAACCCGATGGAGCCGCCGACGGCGATGATCTCGGCGGCCATCAGTGAACGCCACGAGAACGCCCAGCCCTGCTTGAGCCCGGCGACGTAGCCCGGCAGCGCGGCGGGGAGGACGACAGCGGTGGCCAGCTGCCAGCGGCTGGCGCCGAGCACGATGCCGGCGCGCCGCAGCTGCGGAGGCACCTGGTCGATGCCGGAGAGCAGGCCGTTGATGATCGAGGGGATCGCGCCCATGAGGATCACGAAGTAGACGGTCGCGTCGCTCAGCCCGAACCAGATGACGGCGGCCGGCACCCACGCGACCGACGGCAGCACCTGCAGACCGGAGATCAGCGGACCGGCAGCACGCCGCAGCGCCTTCCATTCCGCCATCAGTAGCCCGATGGGCGTCCCGACCACGATCGCGATGAGGAAGCCGACGACGCCGCGCTCGAGGCTCGTCCCCACCGCTTCCTGCAGCCGCCCGGACTCCCACGCGTCACCGAGAGCCCCGGCGACCTGCAGCGGCCCGGGCGAGATGTCCGGCCGGGGCTCCGCGATCACGACGTACAGCTGCCACGCGGCCAGGAGCACGACGAGCAGGATGATCGGCGGGAGGACCTTGCTGACGATCGTGCGCCAGGCGGACGAGCGCTGGTCCTCTTCGCTCTGCAGACGGTCGAGGCCGGTCGAGAGGGTGTTCAGCTCGTCGAACGAGTCGAGCGCATTGGTCTTGACGGTTTCAAGCGGCATTGCGTCGGATCTCCTCTCGGAGCTCGGTGGTGATCTCAGCGGCGAGGGCGGAGACCTCCGGAGATTCGATGCGCCGCCCTGCCGTCCCGCCGAGCTTCCACTCCCTGGCGATCCGCCCAGGTCGGCTGGAGAGCAGGATGACGCGCTGACCGAGTCTGGCCGCCTCGCGGACGTTGTGGGTGACGAACACGATGGTCCGTCCGGTCGCCCGCCAGACCCGCTCGAGCTCCTCGTGGAGCAGATCACGGGTGATGGCGTCGAGCGCCGCGAACGGCTCATCCATCAGCAGCACGGAGCGGTCCTGCGCGAGCGCGCGGGCGAGGGCGACGCGCTGGCGCATCCCGCCGGACAGCTCGTGCGGACGCTTGTCTCCGGCATCCGCGAGGTTCACCGTGCCGAGCAGGCGGAGCGCCTCCTCGCGGCGTTCCGCCCGAGGGACACCGCGCAGCCGGAGCGCCAGTTCGACGTTGCGCCGGGCGGTCAGCCACGGCATGAGCGCGGACTCCTGGAACATGACGGCCGCGCCGGTGCTGGGTACCGAGAGCGAGCCGGAGGTCACCGGTTCGAGACCGGCGATGAGGTTCAGCAGCGTGGACTTGCCGCATCCCGATGCACCCAGCAGGCACACGAACTCGCCGGGGGCGATGTCGAGCGACACGTCGTCGAGGACGACGGGCCCTGACCCGAAGCGCTTCGTGACATGGTCGATCCGGACGATCGGCTCGATCGGTGCGGATGCCGGGGCCGCCGGTGTGACTCCGTCGAAGCTCGGCGCCAGCGGGGAGACGCCCGCGTACGCACGCGCGGTGTCGTCCGCGATGGCCTTCCCCGCCGGCGCCGTCATCACTCGTCCCCGAGGCCGCCCGCGGAGACCGGCTCCTGGCCGTCCTCCTCGAGCAGCGCGTTCAGCGCGGTCAGGTCGAACAGGCCCTCGATCGAGCCCTCCTTCTGGGTGCCAGCGGCGAGGCCGTCCTCGACGAGCGTCTCGAACGTCTCGGCGTGCGGGTCGACGGTGAACGTCACGTTCTCGAGCGCCCGTGCCAGCACCTCGTCGGAGAGACCCTTGCCCGTGGCCTCGGTCAGCGCCTCGTTGATGACGATGGGCGCCTCGGCAGCGTTCTCGCCGAGCCACGCGACAGAGGCGACGTGGCCTTCGAGCAGCTTCTCGACGACGTCCGGGTGCTCCTCCGCGAACTCGGCGCGCACCAGGAGCACCGTCGTCGGGAAGGCACCGCCCTCCCAGAGGTCGGCTTCGTCGACCAGCACGTGCGCACCGGCATCCAGGACCAGGCGGGAGACCCACGGCTCGGGGAGCCAGGCGCCATCGACCTCGCCCTGCTGGAACAGGGTCAGGGTCTGGGCGTTCTCGGTCGGGGTGATCGTGACGTCGCCCCCACCCGAGGTCGAGGTCTCGAAGCCCTCGTCCGCCAGCCAGGTGCGCAACGCGACGTCCTGCGTGTTGCCCAGCTGCGGGCTCGCGATGTTCGCGCCCTCGAGGTCGGCCGGCTCGTCGATGCCGTCGCGGACGACGAGGGCCGCACCGCCCGAGGTCGCGCCGGCGATGATCCGCGCGGACTGCCCACCCGACTGGATGAACGTGTTGATCGACGGATTGGGTCCGATGTACGTGGCATCGATCGCGCCGGCGGAGAGCGCTTCGATCGCGGCAGGGCCGGCGTTGAAGATCTCGGTCTTGAGTTCGATGTCCTCGCCCAGGGCGTCGGTGAACAGGTCCTCCTCGACTCCGACCAGTGCCGGCGCGTGGGTGACGTTGGCGAAGTAGCCCAGGCGTACCTCTTCGACGGGCTCGGAGGCGCCCTCCGCACCCGGAGCGGCGGAGGCGCAGCCGGCCAGCATCATCGCGCCGACTCCAAGTGCGGTGAGAGCGGTGGTCTTGCGGGTGATCTTCACGGTTTCGCCTCCTTAGACGGTGATGGGTGGTGCGGGTTCAGGCGACGACGGTGACGGCGGCGAGCGTCGCCCCGTCGACGGGGTGGATGAGCAGCAGCGAGCCGGCGGCGCGGTTCACGGCGTACGGCTCGAGCGGCAGGTCGGCGGCGAAGCGCAGGCGGACGCGCCCGATCTCGTTGACGGCGAGCCGGTCGGCGTTGTCGTGCGCGAGTGTTTCGAGGTCGCGCCGGTCGACGATCTCGGTGACCAGCGCCTGCACTGTCGCAGTGCCGTGCTTGACGAGCACCTTCGTTCCCGGCGTCGTGGCGCGCTGGTCGAGCTGGAAGAGCTCGACGACAGCCTCGCGGCGCAGTGCCGGCGCGGTTCCGGCGGCGACGATGACGGCGCCGCGTGCGGCGTCCACCTCGTCGGCGAGGGTGACCGAGATGGACTGTGACGCCGTCGCGACCTCGGCCTCGCTGCCGGCGACGTGGATGCCGGTGATCTCGGTCTCGTGGCCGCCGGGGAGGACCTCGACCCTGTCGCCGATGCGGACGGTGCCGGATGACACGCGCCCGGCGAAGCCGCGGAAGTCGCGGAACCGCTCGGCATCCGCTGGGTCGATGCGCGGGTCGAGGCCGCCCTGCGGCCGGAGCACGATCTGCACGGGAAGGCGGAACGCGGCATCCGCCGACTCGGTCTCGTCCTGCGTCGGCAGGGTCTCCAGCAGCTCGATCAGCGTCGGACCGGTGTACCAGGGCGTCTGCGCCGACCGATCGACGACGTTGTCGCCTTCGAGCGCCGAAACGGGCAGCACGTGGATGCCGGACAGACCCAGCTGTTCGGCCACGCGCTCGGCCTCGAGTTCGATCTCGATGAAGCGGTCCTCGTCGTAGCCGGTCAGGTCGATCTTGTTCACCGCGACGATCACGTGCGCCACGCGCAGCAGCGAGACCACGGCGAGGTGGCGGCGGGTCTGCTCGACCACGCCCTTGCGCGCGTCGACGAGGACGATCACGGCGTCGGCGGTGGCGGAACCGGTGACCATGTTGCGCGTGTACTGGACGTGACCGGGGCAGTCCGCGAGGACGAAACTGCGCTGATCGGTGGCGAAGTAGCGGTAGGCGACGTCGATCGTGATGCCCTGCTCCCGCTCGGCTCGGAGGCCGTCGGTGAGCAGCGCGAAGTCGAACTCGCCGTGCGCGAAGCCGCGTGCACGGGATGTGGATGCGACCTGCTCGAGCTGGTCGGCGAGGATCGCCTTCGCGTCGTGCAGCAGACGGCCGACCAGGGTCGACTTGCCGTCGTCCACCGATCCGGCCGTCGCGAACCGGAACAGCGTGTGCTCCCGAGTGAGAGTCGTCATCAGAAGTACCCGTCCTTCTTGCGGTCCTCCATGGCGGCCTCGCTGATGCGATCGTCCGCACGGGTGGCACCGCGCTCGGTGAGCGTCGACCGCGCGACCTCGGCGACGACGGATGCCGTGTCGACGGCATCCGATTCCACGGCGCCGGTGCAGCTCATGTCGCCGACCGTCCGGTAGCGCACGATGCGGCGTTCGATCTCCTCGCCCTTCAGCGGCTGGGCGAACTCGCCGAGCGCCCACCACATGCCGTCGCGGCGGAACACGTCGCGCTCGGTCGCGTAGTACAGGGGAGGAAGGGCGATGTTCTCGCGCTCGATGTAGCGCCAGACGTCGAGCTCGGTCCAGTTCGAGATCGGGAAGGCGCGCACGTGCTGGCCGGGGAGGTGACGGCCGTTGTACAGGCTCCACAGCTCGGGGCGCTGGTTGCGCGGATCCCACTGGCCGAACTCGTCGCGCAGCGAGATGATGCGCTCCTTGGCGCGGGCCTTGTCCTCGTCGCGCCGCGCGCCGCCGAAGACGGCATCGTGCTTGCCCGCGGCGATCGCGTCGAGCAGCGGCTGCGTCTGCAGCGTGTTGCGCGTGCCGTCTGGACGCTCGGTGAGGCGGCCGTCGTCGATGTAGTCCTGGACGTTCGCGACCTCGAGGGTCAGGCCCAGGCGGGCGACCGTCTCGTCGCGGAACGCGATGACCTCGGGGAAGTTGTGCCCGGTGTCGACGTGCAGCACGGGGAACGGCACCCGCCCAGGGGCGAACGCCTTGGTGGCGAGGTGCAGGACGAGCACGGAGTCCTTGCCGCCGGAGAACAGCAGCACGGGGCGCTCGAACTCCGCGACGACCTCCCGGATGATGTGGATGGCCTCGGCCTCGAGCTGGTCGAGCGCGCTCAGTCTCGTCGCCGGCGCGGCGGTCGTGTCGATCGTCATACGTGCAGCCCGCATTCTGTCTTCGCCTGCCCGGCCCAGCGGCCGGAGCGGGGGTCTTCACCCGGTGCGACCTGCTTGGTGCATGGCTCGCATCCGATGGAGGGGTAGCCGAAGTCCACCAGCAGGTTCACCGGTGCCTTGTGCTCGGCGGCGTACGCCAGCACGTCGTCGAAGCTCCACGCCGCGACGGGGTTCACCTTGACCAGACCGTTGCGCTCGTCCCACGTGACCAGCGGCGTGTTCGTCCGGGTGGGGGCTTCGTCGCGGCGCACGCCGGTGAACCAGAGTTCGTACCCGCCGAGCGCCTGCTGCAACGGGGCGACCTTGCGGCGGGCGCAGCAGAGCGCGGCGTCGCGTTCGAACAGCTTGGCGCCGAACTCGGCATCCTGCTCGGCGACGGTCTGATCCGGCGTGACGTCGACGATGCGCACGTCGAGGGCGCGGGCGACCTCGTCGCGCGTCGCGTAGGTCTCGGCGAAGTGGTAGCCAGTGTCGAGGAAGAGGACGTCGACGCCGGGGAGGTGCTCCGCGACGAGGTGGGGCAGCGCGGCATCGGCCATCGAGCAGGCCACGGCCGCGGCATCCGCTCCGAAGTTGCGGGCGACCCAGGCGACGACCTCGGCGGCCGAGGCCTCGTGGTCGGTCAGGCTGCCGAGCTCGATGTTGCCCTGTTCGGCCAGGGCCGCGAGCTCTTCGCGGTTGCGCTTGGTGCGGATGCGGGGGGCGAGGCTGACGCTCATTGCAGGGCCTCCTCATCGGCGCGGTGCGCCCACTGCGCGAAGGTCTCGCCCTCGATGCGATCGGCGAGGTAGCGGCGGATGACGCGCTCGGCGTAGTCGGCGATCCCGTCGGCCGCGACCTTGAGACCGCGGACCGTCCGGCCCAGGCCAGCCTCGGCGCGGTCGACGCCGGCGAGGCCGCCGCCGAGGTGCACCTGGTACCCGGGGACCTGTTCGCCGTCGATCGAGACGAGCTGGCCCTTCAGCCCGATGTCGGCGGTCTGGATGCGCGCGCAGGAGTTCGGGCATCCGTTCACGTGCAGCGTGATCGGACGGCCGATCTCGGGCTCGAGCGCGCCGAGGCGCTCCTCGAGCTGTTCGATCGCCGTCGCGGCGTTCGCCTTCGTCTCGACGATCGCGAGCTTGCAGTACTCGATGCCCGTGCAGGCGATGGTGCCGCGGCGGAACAGGCTCGGCCTGGCCGACAGCCCGAGGGCATCGAGGCCGGTGACCAGGGCTTCGACCTCGGCCTCGGGGATGTCGAGGACGAGCATCTTCTGGTGCGGGGTGGTGCGCACGCGCCGCGAGCCGTGGACCTCGGCCAGGTCGGCGAGGGCCGTGAGGGTGCTGCCCGAGACGCGGCCGACGAGCGGGGCCGCGCCGACGTAGAAGCGGCCGTCCTTCTGGGCGTGCACTCCGACGTGGTCCCCGATGCTGGTCGGCGTCGGAGCAGCAGGACCGTCGGGCAGAGGGCTGTCGAGGTATTCGGTCTCGAGCACCTCGCGGAACTTCTCGGTGCCCCAGTCCGCGAGCAGGAACTTCAGGCGCGCCTTGTTGCGCAGGCGACGGTAGCCGTAGTCGCGGAAGATCTGCGTGACGCCGTGCCAGACCTCGGCGACCCGCTCCGGGGCGACGAAGGTGCCGAGGCGTTCGCCGAGGCGCGGGACGACCGAGAGGGCGCCGCCGACCCAGAGGTCGTAGCCGATGCCCAGTTCCGGATGCTCGACGGCGACGAACGCGCAGTCGTTGATCTCGTGCACGACGTCCTGGCTGGGGTGCCCGGTGATCGCGGTCTTGTACTTGCGGGGGAGGTTCGCGAGCGTCGGGTCGCCGATGAAGCGCTCGGCGATCTCGTTGATCTGCGGGGTCGGGTCGATGATCTCGTCCGCGGAGATGCCGGCGACGGGCGAGCCGAGGATGACGCGGGGCACGTCGCCGCACGCCTCCGTGGTGCTCAGCCCGACGTCTTCCAGGCGGCGCCAGATCTCGGGGACGTCCTCGACGCGGATCCAGTGCAGCTGGATGTTCTGACGATCGGTGAGGTCGGCACTGTCACGGGCGAACTCGGTCGAGATCTCACCGATCACGCGCAGCTGATGCGTGGTGAGCTGGCCGCCGTCGATGCGGACGCGCAGCATGAAGTACTCGTCCTCGAGCTCGTGCGGCTCGAGCTGCGCGGTGCGGCCGCCGTCGATGCCTGGCTTGCGCTGCGTGTACAGCCCCCACCAGCGGAAGCGTCCGTGCAGGTCGGTCGGGTCGATCGACGCGAACCCGCCCTGGGCGTACTCGTTCTCGATGCGCTCCCGGACGTTGAGTCCGTTGTCCGCCAGCTTGAACTCCTCGTTGCCGTTGAGGGGTTCGGTGCCGTCGACGAGCCACTGACCGTGCGGCTTGGTCGGCGTTCGTGTCGTGCGCGTGCGTGCACCGCGGATCGGGGTCTGCTGGGGCGTGGTCATGAAGATGCTCTCTGCACTGCTCGTCGGAGATGGCGTTGCACAACTCTGGCGATTCCGCCCGCGAAGGTCACGCGTCTGTGACACATGACGTCAGTCGACGAAACATGACGACACACAGGGCTCATCGAGGCGATCGTGCGTTAACAGCGGCCTCCGGAGCCTCGAAATCTGTTCGAAGAAATATTCGAATCTCTGCGTGAAATCCGATAGAATCGGAGCATGTCCCCGCACCTGACCCCCTTGCACGAGGCGCTCGCCGTGCTGGCCGAGGTGTGGGGCGCCGCGGGTGATGCGACCGACCTCTCGCGGGCGCAGCTGGTCGCGGTGAACGACGCGCTCGGAGTCTTGGAGCGACGGACGAGTGCCGTGCACGCCGAGGTCGCTGCGGGCATCGCGTACGAATCGCGCGCCGAGCTGGGGCCTGAGGCGCTGGCGAAGCAGCACGGGTTCCGTAGCCCGGCGAAGCTGATCGCCGCCTCGAGGGGCGGCTCGACGGGCGACGCGACTCGTCTCGTGAAGGTCGGTGAGGCGACGGCTCCGCGCGTGAACCTGATCGGCGAGCGTCTGCCGGCGGCGTATCCGGCCGTGCGCGACGCCCTCGCCGTCGGTGCCATCGGGGATCAGGTGGCCGGGATGATCATCTCCGTGCTCGAGCGCACGCGATGTGCGGCCGGGGCGGAGCGGGTCGCCGCAGCGGAGCGACTGCTCGTGGAGAAGGCTCCTGGCCTGAGTACGGACGACGTGCGGCGGATCACCGCCCGGGTCGAGGCGTGGCTGGATCCCGACGGCGTGCAGCCTCGGGAAGAGGAGATTCGCGGCCGCCGGTCGTTGCGGCTCTGGGAGCGAGATGGTGAACTGCACCTCGAGCTCGTGACGGACGTCGCGTCCGGCGCGCCGGTCAAGGCAGCGTTGCGCGGTTACGTCTCTGCGGCGTTCGCCGCTCGCAAGGATGCGGTCGACGCTGATGGCGCGGATGCCGATCGCCGCAGCGTGGAACAGCTCCAGGCTGACGCGTTCTCGCTGTTCTGTCAGCACGCCTCGGAGTGCGATCGGTCGCACATGCCGCTTGCCGGCGCGAAGGTCATCGTCCGGGTCAATCTGGAAGACCTGACGTCCGGAACGGGAGCCGGTCGTATCGACGGCTCCGACCAGCCGGTCAGCATCGCCGCCGTCCGGCGGATGGCCGCCGACGGCGAGATCATCCCGTGGGTGCTCGGCGGCGGGGGCGAGATCCTCGACTGGGGCAGAGGGCGGCGGTTGTTCACGAAGGTCCAGAAGCTGGCGCTCGCTGAGCGGGACGGCGGATGCGCGATGTGCGCGCTGCCGGCCGAGATGACGAAGGTGCATCACATCGACTGGTGGGAGCGGGATGGCGGTCGCACCGACCTCGCGAACGGCATCCTGCTGTGCGAGACCTGTCACCACCGCATTCACGACAACGGCTGGGAAATCCGCATAGACGGCGGCGGTGTCGCCGCCCGCGTCTGGTTCATCCCGCCGCCCTACGTCGATCCGATGCGGACTCCCCGCCTGGGCGGCCGGGCCCGCTTCGACGTCGTAGTGGCCGCGGCGTGAACATGGGGCGTGATGTGGGCGCGCTGATGGTCATAGCCGCACGAGCACATACCTTTGACGCTTTGATTCCTGGAGCTTTTCGCGCAACTCCCGTTCGACGAGTTCGTTGAGATCGAAAGGAAGCGCACAGCCGCTGCTAACGCCGCCGCCGTGGCTTGAATGAGGGCAACGCAGTTCTGGTGGTATTCCCCGGCCAACTGAAACGCACATCTCGTGCTCGTGGCCGCCGCAAGCGATCTTGGTCAGAACCATTGAGTTGGGATTGCTCACGAGAACTCCGATCTGGATGGCGGTCCGACGTGATGGCGGGCGAATTGCTCTCGCACGACTGCCGGTAGTGGCAGGGACTCATCGTGGCACTGACCTCAGACATGAGAAAGGGAGCCGACGAGTCGCGGCGTGAAGTAAAACTTGAGTGAACTCGTATCAAGTTTGTTTGACAGCATCCGGGTGGCGAGGTACAGTTGAGTCATCGCGACTCAGGTTTGCTGATCGCCCTGGACTCCCCGACCGAATCTCAGAAGGAGAAACACATGGCACGTGCTGTTGGAATCGACCTCGGTACGACGAACTCCGTCGTCAGCGTCCTCGAAGGTGGCGAGCCGAAGGTCATCGCCAACGCCGAGGGCTTCCGCACGACCCCCTCGGTCGTCGCGTTCACGAAGGACGGCGAGGTGCTCGTCGGCGAGACCGCCAAGCGCCAGGCCGTCACGAACGTCGACCGCACCGTCGCCTCCGTCAAGCGCCACGTCGGCACCGACTGGACGTTCGACGTCGACGGCAAGAAGTGGACGCCGCAGGAGATCTCCGCGCGCATCCTTCAGAAGCTCAAGCGCGACGCCGAGTCGTACCTGGGCGACACCGTGACGGATGCCGTCATCACCGTTCCCGCGTACTTCAACGACGCCGAGCGCCAGGCCACCAAGGAGGCCGGCGAGATCTCGGGCCTGAACGTCCTGCGCATCATCAACGAGCCCACCGCCGCCGCTCTCGCGTACGGCCTCGACCGTGGCAAGGAGGACGAGCTCATCCTCGTCTTCGACCTCGGTGGCGGTACGTTCGACGTCTCCCTGCTCGAAGTGGGCAAGGACGACGACTTCTCCACGATCCAGGTGCGCTCAACCTCGGGTGACAACCGCCTCGGCGGCGACGACTGGGACCAGCGCCTGGTCGACCACCTGATCAAGCAGTTCAAGGAGACCTCCGGCGTCGACGTCTCGGGTGACAAGATCGCTCTGCAGCGCCTCAAGGAAGCTGCGGAGCAGGCGAAGAAGGAGCTCTCCAGCTCCACGAGCACGAGCATCAACCTGCCGTACCTCTCGCTGACCGAGTCCGGCCCTGTTTCGCTTTCCGAGACGATCACGCGTGCCAAGTTCGAGGACCTCACCAAGGACCTCCTCGACCGCACCAAGAAGCCGTTCGAGGACGTCATCCGCGAAGCGGGCATCAAGGTCGCCGACATCGACCACGTCGTGCTGGTCGGTGGCTCCACGCGTATGCCCGCCGTCGCCGAGCTCGTCAAGCGCGAGACCGGCAAGGAAGCGAACAAGGGCGTCAACCCTGACGAGGTCGTCGCCGTCGGTGCCGCCTTGCAGGCCGGTGTCCTCAAGGGTGAGCGCAAGGACGTGCTGCTCATCGACGTCACCCCGCTGAGCCTCGGCATCGAGACCAAGGGCGGTCGCATGACCAAGCTCATCGACCGCAACACCGCGATCCCGACCAAGCGCAGCGAGACCTTCACCACGGCGGACGACAACCAGCCCTCCGTCGCGATCCAGGTCTTCCAGGGCGAGCGCGAGTTCACCCGCGACAACAAGCCGCTCGGAACGTTCGAGCTCACCGGCATCGCGCCGGCTCCTCGGGGCATCCCGCAGATCGAGGTCACCTTCGACATCGACGCGAACGGCATCGTGCACGTGTCCGCCAAGGACAAGGGCACCGGCAAGGAGCAGTCGATGACCATCACCGGCGGCTCGTCGCTGTCGAAGGAGGACATCGAGCGCATGGTGCGCGAGGCCGAGGAGAACGCGGCCGAGGACAAGCGCCGCGCCGAGGCTCTCGAACAGCGCAACCAGGCCGAAACCCTCGCGTACTCGATCGAGAAGCTGATCAAGGACAACGAGGACAAGCTCCCCGCTGACGTGAAGGACTCGGTCCAGGCCGACGTCGACGCTCTGAAGACGGCTCTGGCCGGCGAGGACGACGACGCCGTCAAGGCGGCGTTCGACAAGCTCAACGAGTCGCAGGGCAAGCTGGGCGAGGCGATCTACGCGCAGAGCCAGGCGGACGCCTCCGCCGGCGAGCAGGCGCAGGACGCGCCCGCCGATGACACCTCCTCCGACGAGGACGTCATCGACGCCGAGGTCATCGACGAGGACGAAGAGAAGAAGTAACCATGACGGACAAGAACTTCGACGACAACGACGAGGTTCGTCCCGACGGCAAGGGGTCGGATGCTGCGGCATCCGGCCCCGAGCCGCAGGAGAACCCGGATTCGGCGGAGGCTGCGGCCGCTGAAGGATCCGATGCGACTCCCGCGGACGACCTGACGATCGAGGACATCCTCGGCACCGAGCAGACCGGCGAGGCCGCGGCGGAGGATGCTGTGCTCGCCGACCTCGAGTCGGCGCTGCTGAACGACCTCAAGCGTCTGCAGGCGGAGTACGCCAACTACCGTCGGCGCACCGAGGAGCAGCGCCAGGTCGAGATCGACCGTGCCAAGGGCGAAGCCGCCAAGGGCCTCATCCCCGTGCTGGACGACCTCGACCGCGCCGCCCAGCACGGCGACCTCGTCGAGGGCACGCCCTTCGCCGTGATCGCCGAGAAGGTGCGCGCGGTCGTGGAGCGCCTCGGCGTGGTCTCGTACGGCGAGAAGGGCGACGAGTTCGACCCGCAGCACCACGAGGCGATCTTCCAGCAGCCGACGCCGGGAGCGGACAAGACCACTGTGCTCGAGGTCGTCGAGGTGGGCTACCGCCTGGGCGATGTCGAACTGCGCCCGGCGAAGGTCGTCGTCGCCGTCCCGGCGGAGTAGGGGTCAGATGGCAAGCCAGGACTGGTTCGACAAGGACTTCTACAAGACGCTGGGCGTCTCGAAAGACGTCAGCGACGCGGATCTGAAGAAGACGTACCGCAAGCTCGCCCGCAAGTACCACCCGGACTCCAATCCGGGGGATGCCGCGGCGGAGGCGACCTTCAAGGAGATCAGCGAGGCCTACTCGGTGCTCTCCGACGCCGAGCAGCGCAAGGAGTACGACGAGATCCGTGCCATGGGCTCCGGTGCCCGCTTCACCGCGGGTGGCGCGGGGGCCGGGGGCTTCGAGGACGTCTTCAGCCGGTTCGGGCAGCGCGGGCAGTCGTCTGCCGACTTCGAGGACATCTTCGCGATGTTCAACCAGGGGCAGGGCGGCTCGTTCGGCTCCGGCCGGTTCGGGCAGCCGTCCGGCGGGTACCGAGGATTCGGTGGACCGCAGCGCGGAGCTGATGTCACCGCCAGGACCACGCTCGACTTCATCACGGCCGCGCAGGGTGAGACGATCACGCTGCAGGGTGAGGACGGCAAACCGTTCAAGGTGAAGATCCCGGCGGGGGTCGCCGACGGGCAGAAGATCCGTCTGCGCGGCCGCGGCCGGCCTTCACCGGACGGCGGCGAGAAGGGCGACATCGTCGTGACCGTCGCGGTCCGCCCGCATCCCGTCTTCACCCGCGACGGGCTGAACCTGCGTGTCACCGTGCCGGTGACGTTCACCGAGGCGACGCTGGGCGCGACGATCGAGGTGCCGACTCTCGGGGGCGACCCGGTGAAGCTCCGCGTCGCGCCGGGTACGCCGTCCGGACGCGTCCTGCGCGTCAAGGGACGCGGCATCGCCAGCAGCAAGGGTACGGGCGACCTGCTCGCCGAGCTGCAGGTGGCGGTGCCGTCGCATCTCGACGACGCCGCTCGTGCCGCCCTGGAGGCCTTCGCGGCCGCCGAGCCGAAGGAGAACCCGCGCGCCGACCTGATGTCCAAGGCGCGCGGCTGATCGACCGCCCCTCGCTCGTTGAGCGAGCGAAGCGAGTCGAAACGCAGTAAGAATCGAAGAAGCCCCGGAGGTGATGGCGATGGTTACCGACGATGACGACGCTCCGGTGTTCGCGATCGCCGTCGCCGCCGAGCTCGCCGGCATGCATCCGCAGACGCTGCGCCAGTACGACCGGATCGGACTCGTCGTCCCCGGTCGTACGCGCGGCGGCTCGCGGCGGTACTCGCCGCGCAACGTGCAGCAGTTGCGCGAGGTCGCCCGCCTGTCCGGCGAGGGCATGAGCCTCCCGGCGATCTCGCGCCTGCTGCACCTGGAGGACGAGGTGCGGATGCTGCGCCGTCGCGTCCTCGAACTCGAGGGCGCGCTGCGCGCCGAACGGGAGAACCGCCCTGGCGTTCGGGTCTTCGCCGCCGGCGCCGGAGGAGTCATCCCGGTCGCGGCCGGCCGCCGCATCCGGCGGTCCACCGAGGTCGTGCTGTGGCAGCCGGGCGGGCGACGACCGGAGGAGTGAGCGCACTCGCGCCGCGGACAGGTCGGGGCGGTAAGGTGGCGACACCATGAGGATGACGCGCCGCACACTGCTGATCGGCGCCGGTGTCGGCGCGATGAGTGTGCTCCTCGCGTCCTGCACGCCGGAGCCGCAACCGACACCGACCCCCACGCGGACGCCGACGAGCGCCCCGCCGACCTTCGACGGGCCGGAGCCGACGCACACCATGCGCAGCACCTGGTCGACGGATCCCTTCTTCCGCGGTGGCGCGAGCTACACGCCCGTCGGTGCGCAGCCGAGCCTGCGCGCCGCGCTCTCCGAGCCGATCGAGGGGCGGGTGTTCCTCGCCGGTGAGGCCACCGACAGCGACGCGCCGGGCACCATGCGCGGCGCCATCCGATCGGGCGAGCGCGTGGCCAACGACCTGCGCACGCGTGCAGCCGCCGGTGAGCGCATCGCCGTCGTGGGAGCCGGCCTCGCCGGGGCCGTCGCAGCGGGACGTCTCGCCGAGGCAGGAGCCAAGGTGACCGTCTTCGAGGCGCGCGAACGGATCGGCGGCCGCATCGACTCGCGCGTCGACGAGGCATGGCCGATCCCGGTGCAGCTGGGCGGATGGATGCTGGGCGTCGACGACACCGATCTTCGGGCGCGATGGGAGGGTGTCGACACGCGCCTGCTGGAGCTCACCGGTGCGGAATGGCGCTCGCCGGACGGTCCCGTCGACGCGGTCGGTGTCGAACCGCTCGCCTCAGCCCTGGAAGCCGCGCAGGCGCAGCCGAAGGACCTCTCGGTCGCCGAGGCGCTCATCGAGAACGGTGCGGATCCCGAGGAGCCGGGCCTCGCCGCGCTGCTCGCGACCGTGACCGCGGCATCCGGGGGCGACCCCGACGCCCTGTCGTCCTGGTTCCCGCCGGCGCTGCCGCCGGAGAGCTACGCGGCTCCGTCCGCCGACCTGGCCGCGTTCGTCGAGTCGTTGCTGGAAGGGCTCAAAGTGAGCCTCTCGTCGCCCGTCGCGCTGGTCGCGTACGACGACACCGGCGTCAGCCTGCGCCTGGGCACGGGCGAGTCGCTGTCGTTCGACCGCGTCGTGATCACCGTGCCGCTGGGCGTCCTGCAGCACGGCGGTGTCGAGTTCTCGCCCGCGTTGCCGTTCGCCCACCGAGACGCGATCGCCGATCTCGGATTCGGTGCGATCGAGACGATCTGGCTGCGCTTCGACGAGACGTTCTGGGACACCGAGGCCGCGCTGTGGCACGTCGTCGACGGCGACTCCGTGATCCGGACGTGGTTCAACCTGCAGCCGTCGACCGGGGAGCCCGTCCTCGTCGGCCTCGTCGGAGGCGAAGCGGCCGAGGAGTTCGCCGGCCTCGGCGATCAGGAGGCCGTGGTGGCGGCGCTCGTGTCGCTGACGCCGTTCATGCCGTCCGACGATCCGTCGTAGCGCGCCTGCCGCGTCATCGCCCGCCGCCTGCGCGCGAGCGGCGCCCACGGGCTCGGCATCCGACTCACGCCGACGACTGCCGTGGCGACGAGTGCGAAGATCGCCAGCGCCGCCGCGCACGTCACGACGAACTCGGGTGGCCCGCTGACCTGGCGCGGGTCGAGGAAGTAGTACGGATACCAGCCGATCGACGGACCGCGCCACAACGTCACGAGGCCCCACAGCACCGGGAACGCGAGGCACCCAGGCACCACCCACCAGGTGACGTGCCGGTGACCGGGGGTCAGCCCCCAGGCGAGGGCCGTGCACGCCGGGAGCCAGAAATGCAGCAGCTGATCCGACCACGGCACGTCGATGCGGATGCCGCGCAGTCCGGCCTGCCAGACGATCAGCGCGAACGCGAGACCTGCCGTGATCGTCCACGTCAGGACCAGGGCCAGCGCGATCGTGAACCAGCGGGGGTCTGTCTCGCGGACCAGCGCGAGCACCCCGCCGATCAGTAGCAGCACGACCAGCGCGCAGTTCGACTGCACCGTGAGATAGGCGAAGAAGTTGTCGCCGGCGACGGTGTTCGAGCTCAGCCCCCAGAACAGGCGGTGGATCAGGGCGCCGAGACAGACGGTGGCGGTGAGCAGGCGCAGCACGCCGAAGGTCGTCCGCCAACGCACGCTCGATCCGCCTCCTCTCCCACGCGGTCCCCGCGTCATCTGGCGAGTCTACGGAGCGCAGGTGTGAGCGAGGCGGGGACCGGCGGCGGATCAGCGTGAGCGGCGTCAGCCGAGGCGCCTCCGATACGCGCCGGGAGAGCCTCCGCAGGTCCGCGAGAACTGCTCGTAGAAGCTGCTCTGGGAGCCGAAGCCGGACTGCAGGGCGATGTCGATCATCGTGAGCCGGGTCGTGAGCAGAAGGCGTTGCGCTTCGGCGACGCGGCAGCGGGTCAGGTATCCGCCGATCGTCGTGCCGATCGTCTCGCGGAACAGCGTCATGGCGTAGTTCGGGTTGAGGTGGGCGGCATCCGCGATGTCGGCGATGGCGATCGGGTCGCGGAAGCGCGCGACGATGAACTGGGCCATCGCCGCGACGCGTGCGACGCTCTCGGATGCCCCGAACTCCCGGGGGCGCGCGGCATCGCCGACGTGTCGGAAGTGCTGCCGCAGGACGCGCCGCACCAGGGCCTGCGTCTCGAGCAGGATCGCCGTCTCGTCCTCATGGGTCTCGAGATCCTGAC
Organism: Microbacterium sp. M28; assembly: GCF_025836995.1. NCBI lineage: Bacteria > Bacillati > Actinomycetota > Actinomycetes > Micrococcales > Microbacteriaceae > Microbacterium > Microbacterium triticisoli. The sequence goes on from NZ_CP107546.1 coordinate 142,612, forward strand.
TCCAGACGTCGAACATCGCCTCCAGGCTCAGACCGACGGATTCGGCGGGCACGATGATCGGCCGGCCCTGCAGCAGTTCGTTGACGTCTTGGTCCGGCAGCCCCCAGTTCAGGACCCGAACAAGAGGGACGTGGATCCAGCACGCTTCGCTGTCGGGATCCTGGGGCAGGAGGCGATGAGGCGTCGCCGCCCAGAACAACGCGACCTCGCCGGCCGCGATGCTCAGGGGCGAGCCGCCGAAGAGGTAGTCCAGGCGTCCGGAAATCACGAAGTTGAGCTCGAGGTCGTCGTGCCGGTGCGCCTTGCGCATCGACGGGACGGAGCCGCGCCAGATCCAGAACCGCGGGTCCTCCACCTCCACGCCGCCATCCGTGGGCGTGGCCGGCACGCTGCGGGATGTCGTGGACGGGGACGTACTCATGATCTGAGTATTCCGGAAGAATCGACGATCCGGGAGGACGAATGCCGGATGAGCCCGCCGCTACCGTCGAGGTCATGGCTACTTCCTCCTCTCCGAAGGTCACCATCATCGGTGCCGGCGGCTATGTCTTCCCGTTCCGGCTCATCGGCGATCTGTTGAGCTTCCCCGCGCTGCGCTCCAGCACGCTGTGTCTGATGGACCTCGACGCCGATCGGCTCTCGCGGACCGCCACCGCGGCGCGTTCGCTGCGCGACCACCACGGCTTCGACACCGTGATCGAGGAGACCACCGACCGCCGTGAGGCTCTCCGCGATGCGGACTTCGTCATCATCACGTTCCAGGTCGGTGGCGTGGACTCCTACCGGCACGACGTGATGATCCCTCGTGCTCATGGAGTCGATCAGACCGTGGGCGACACGGTCGGCCCCGGTGGCGTGTTCCGGTTCCTGCGGTCGGTCAGCGCGTACGAGGCGATCGCTGCGGACGCGTTGGAGCTGTGCCCGGATGCTCAGATCATCAACTACGCGAATCCGATGGCGATGGCGACGGGGTTCCTGAACGCCAAGGGGCTCAACACCGTCGGGCTGTGCCACAGCGTGCAGGGCACGACGCGGATGCTCGCTCGCACACTGGATGTGCCGTATGACGAGGTCAGTTACGTCTCGGCCGGCATCAACCACCAGGCGTGGATCCTGCAGTTCCGCCGCGGCGAAGAGGACCTGTATCCGCGGTTGCGCGAGACGATGGCCGGCCGTCACCGCGTCGGCGCCTCCGCCACCGAACTGGCGGAGGACGACGGCAATCACAGTGAGACCGCGGAGGCGGCCTCGACGTACGAGGGCGGCAACGAGCAGGTCCGCACTGAGATCATGAACGCGTTCGGCTACTTCCAGACCGAATCCAGCCATCACGCATCCGAGTACCTGCCGTACTTTCGCAAGGACCCGCAGACGACTCTGGAGTTCATCCCGGAACGCTGGGACTACTACGAGATCTGCGCGTCGCACGACGAGTCCGGTGACATCGACCAGCAGCTGACGAAGCTCAAGGACGACCTCGCGCCCTCGGTGGAATACGGCGCCATGATCGTCAACTCGATCGTGACCGGCGTACCCAGCGTCGTCTATGGGAACGTCCCCAACGACGGTCTCATCTCGAACCTGCCCGGTTCGGCGTGCGTGGAGGTGCCGTGCCTCGTCGACAGTATCGGCGTGCAGCCGACGGCGATCGGGGAGCTCCCGCCTCAGCTCGCCGCCGTGAACCGGACCAATGTCAACGTCCAGGATCTCGCCGTGCGTGCCGCGCTGAGGGGTGAGCGCGAGCATGTCTACCACGCCGTGATGCTGGATCCGCTGACCAGCGCGCAACTGACGCTGGGCCAGATCCGCGAGATGACCGATGAGCTCTTCCATGCGCACGCGGCCCTGCTGCCTGTGGGACTGCAGCCTGCGTCGTGAGGCCCTGAGCGTGTCCGGGTTCGTGCGGGTGATGCAGGCGCGCACCCGCGCGAACCCGGACACTCCCGTAGAGGATGTCCGGGTTTTTGCGGGTGCGAGCGCCGATTACCCGCTCCAACCCGGACACGCCCCGCGGGCGAGGTCGTCGGGCGTGCTCTGCGATCCTCGGTTCAGCTCCCCCGCGGCAGCAGTCCGTCGACGAGGGCGTCGACGATGGCATCTGTGGAGGTCTCCGGATCGATCGAGGATGTGAGCCGGTCGAGCAGGAGGCCGTCGATCGCGTAGTGGAACAGGGCGATCTCTCGGGCGCCGCCGGGGAGGCCAGCGGCTTCGTTGAAGGCGACGTCCGCAGCGAAGCCGCCGCGCAGCCACGACGACATCAACTGAGCGAGTTCGGGCCGCCTGGCCGACTCGAGCCGCAGCTCGAACAGCGCGAGCGTGACCTCGCGCTCGGTCGACAGGCGCCGCACGATATCGCGGAGGTACTCGGCGAACAGTTCGCGGCTCGGTTCCTGCGCTGCGCGGCTTTCGAGGTCCGCCGGTGTCGGGGCGAGACGCGCGCCGATCCGCTCGAACAGTCCGGCGAACAGCGCCTCGCGCGTGCGGAAGTAGTTCGACGCGGTGCCGATCGGCACCCCGGCGCGTTCATCGATCGCTCGGTGGGTGAGCCCGCGAGACCCTTCGCTCGCCAGGACGGCGATCCCGGCATCCGCGAGCGCCGCGCGTCGAGCTTCGTTCTTCGCCATGACAGCAGACTAGCGCAACCACTGCACTTGTTGTAGTCTCAAACCACTGCACCTGTTGTGATTGGAGCTCCTATGCGCGAACTGACCTACTACGTGGCCGTCACCCTCGACGGCTTCATCGCCGGACCGAACGGCGAGTTCGACTTCCTCCTCGCCGAGGGTGATCACCGGGACCTCATCAATGACCGGTTCCACCAGACGATCCCGACCCAGTTCAGCGAAGCCCTCGGCATCCCCACCGACGGCGAGCTGTTCGACACCGTCCTGATGGGATGGAACACCTACGCGGTCGGGCTGCCCGATATGCCCAGCCCCTATCGACACCTGCGGCAGGTCGTCTTCACGCGGCGCGACCCCGAGCGGGTCGAGGGCGTCGAGTTCACCGACCGCGATCCCGTCGAGACCGTCCGTGCCCTCAAAGAGGAGGACGGCAAGGGAATCTGGCTGTGCGGTGGGGGAGCGCTCGCCGCCGTGCTGGCCGACGAGATCGATCGGCTCGTGCTGAAGATCAATCCCGTGCTGATCGGCGATGGCATCCCGCTGTTCGGACGCCGCGGCTACGCGCCGAAGGCGCTCACCCGCACGGCGACGACCGCGTTCGAGTCCGGCGTGGTGCTGGCCGAGTACGCGCGCACCTGATGGAACCAATGCGTGTCCGGGTTGAGGCGGGCGATCGTGCGCCGAACCCGCACCGACCCGGACACGCACCGTCTGCGTGTCCGGGTTCGCGTGAGTCGAACGACTGCTGACCCGCACCAACCCGGACACGAAGCAGGGCGGGAAGGCCGCTGCCCTCCCGCCCCGCTCGCCGACCGGACCCCTACTCGCGGGCGAACGCCGCCTGCGCCTCGAGCTCGAGGTCGAGGTACTGCTCCTCGCTCACGTCGATGCCGACGCCCAGCAGCTTCCCGCCCGTGAACGGGAACGGGTTCGTGTACTGGTGGCTGACCGCATCCGCGCTGTCGAAGCCGATGCACAGGCCGTCGCCGCAGAGCGTGAACTTCCCGATCTGCGCGCGCATCGGACCCTCCGCGACGACCTGGTCGTCGACGTAGAGCTTCGCCGTGCCGATCGACTCGCCGTGCTCGCCCGCGCTCTCGCGGATGAACTCGACGCCCAGCGCGTGGGGTCCCGGCGTGAGGACGCCTGACGTGAACGTCTGCTCCGGCGGGATGCCGAGGAAGTTGTAGACGTAGGTGAGCCGACCGCCCTTGATGAACAGCGCGTGCCCGCCGAAGCGCGAGCCGTGCGCGAAGATGACACCCTGCGTGTCCTCTTCGACCACCACGTCGCCGATGATCTTGAACGACCGGCCGCGGACGTTCACCGCCACCGACTCCGGCACCGCCGTCGTGCCGGGGTAGTAGACGTAGCGCGTGCGGGGAGGCTCCGCCTGCGGGCGCTCGATCGTGAGCTGCTCGCGGGCCGGACGGTCATCCATCGGATAGACGTTGTTGTCCTTCGCCTCGATCTCGAACGCCTCGATGAGCTCCTTGAGCTTCTCGGGATGCTCGGCGGCGAGGTTCCTGGACTCCGAACGGTCGACGTCGACGTGGTACAGCTCCCACTCGTCCTCGTCGAAGCGGCCGTGGCCGGTCAGCGGGGCGTGGATCGTCGCAGCCTTCCAGCCGTCCTTCCAGATGCCGCGCGTGCCGAGCATCGCGTAGTACTGCACGTGCTTGTCGGTCGGAGCGTCGGGGGCGGCATCGAACGACGATCGCATCGACACACCCGGCAGCGGGCGCTGCTCGACGCCGCGGAAGATCTCGGGGAACTCGATGCCGATCACATCGAGGATCGTCGAGACCACATCGACGGAGTGGTGGTACTGGTGACGGACCTCGCCCTTGGCCTTGATGCCGGCCGGCCAGTGGATGATCATCGGGTCGCATGTGCCGCCCGAGAACTGCGAGTAGCGCTTGAACATCTTGAATGGGGTCGAGAACGCCGCCGCCCACCCGGTGGGGTAGTGGTTGTACGTCTCGTTCGAGCCGAGCGCGTCGATCTTGTCCAGGTTCTCCTTCAGGTCGTCGGGGAAGCCGTTGAAGAACTTGTTCTCGTTGACCGAACCGTCGGGGCTGCCCTCGCCGGATGCGCCGTTGTCCGCGCAGTAGAAGATCAGCGTGTTCTCGAGCTGGCCCGAGTCCTCGAGGTAGTCGATGACGCGCCCGATCTGGACGTCGGTGTATTCACTGAACGCCGCGAACACCTCGGCCATCCGGCTGAACAGCCGCTTCTCGTCGTCCGAGAGCGAATCCCACGGCTTGACGTGGTCGGCCGCGTTCTCCTGGTCCTCCGGCATCGGGTTGAACTCGGTCAGCGCCGTGCCCTCTGGCAGGATGCCCCGCTCGATCATGCGCTCCAGCACCCACGTGCGGTAGGCGTCGTAGCCGTCGTCGAACAGGCCCTTGTATTTGGCGATGTACTCGTCCGGCGCCTGGTGCGGTGCGTGGTTGGCGCCCGGGTTGTACCAGGTGAACCACGGCTTCGAGGGGTTCGAGGACTTCTGATCGCGGATCATCCGGATGGCCTGATCGGCGAGGTCCTTCGAGAGGTGGTAGCCCTCCTCCGGTGTGTACGGCGCCTCGATGAAGCGGTTGTCCTCGACGAGGTCGGGGTACCACTGGTTCGTCTCGCCGCCGAGGAATCCGTAGAACCGGTCGAAGCCCATCGCCAGCGGCCACTGGGACTTGCTGCCGCCGGACGAGATGTCCTCCTCAGGGACGTTGTGGTTCTTGCCCACCCAGAACGTCGAGTAGCCGTTGTCCTGCAGCACCTGACCGATGGTCGCGCACTCGGCGGGAATGCGCCCGGAGTAGCCGGGGAAACCGTTCGTGCCCTCCATGATCACGCCCATGCCGTTGGCGTGGTGGTTGCGACCGGTGAGGAACGTGGACCGCGTCGATGAGCAGATCGATGTCGTGTGCCACTGCGTGTAGGTGAGCCCGTTCTCGGCGAGACGGTCCAGCGTCGGCATGTTGATCCGCCCGCCGTACGGCGACCAGGACGCGATGCCCGTGTCGTCGTACAGGATCACGAGGATGTTGGGTGCGCCGTCGGGCGCTTTCGGCAGCTCGTAGGGGCTCCAGTCGGGCACGGAGTCTCGCACGTCGACCGCGATCTTGCCGCTGAATTCCTTGGTCATGGTTTCCCTCCAGTCGGGAGAGCGGATGCCTCCGCGCACGTACGCTCCACACGGTACCGGCGGCGCGCCGACCGAGCCAGAGGTTCACCCGCATCGGGTTAGGAACAAATCGGATCGGCGCCGACGTCCGTGCGGCGCGGATACGGTGGGAGCGTGACGACACACGATCAGGTGCTCCTCGACGGCGGAACGTTCCTCATGGGCTCGGATGAGTTCTATCCCGATGAGCGCCCCGTGCACGAGCGGACGGTCGCCCCGTTCCGCATCGATCGCTATGAGGTGACCAACGCCCAGTACGCCGCGTTCGTCGACGCCACCGGTTACATCACGGTGGCCGAACGCGAGCTCGACCCGACCGCGTTTCCCGGAGCAGACCCGGCCGACCTGGTGCCGGGATCGATGGTGTTCACTCCGACGTCCGAACCGGTGGACCTGCGCAACTGGCGCAACTGGTGGCGCTGGCAGCCCGGCGCATATTGGCGTCGGCCCTTCGGGCCTGATTCGGCGATCGACGACCGCCTGCAGCATCCGGTCGTGCACATCGCCTTCGAGGACGCGAACGCCTACGCCGGGTGGGCAGGTCTTCGCCTGCCCACCGAGGCCGAGCACGAGTTCGCCGCCCGAGGCGGTCTCGAGGGCAAGCGCTTCGCGTGGGGCGACGAGGCGTACCCCGACGGCGTTGCGCAGGCGAACTCCTGGTTGGGCCGCTTCCCGTACGACAACCAGGGCGTGGGCGACGCGGCTCCGGTCGGCTCGTACCCGGCGAACGGCTACGGTCTGTACGACCTGATCGGCAACGTCTGGGAGTGGACGAGCGACTACTACACGCCGCGGCACCTTCGGTTGTCCGACAAGCCGGTGGATGCCGGGAAGCGCGCGAATCTGCTCGCCGCCGCGAGCGCGGTGAGGGAGTTTCCCGAGATTCCTCGGCGCGTGCTCAAGGGCGGCTCGCAGCTGTGCTCGCCGGACTACTGCCTGCGCTTCCGTCCGGCTGCGCGATCGCCACAGGCCGAGGACACCGGCATGTCGCACATCGGGTTCCGATGCGCCGCCGACGCTCCCTCTGCTCGTTGAGCGAGCGGAGGGAGTCGAAACGGGGTGATCGCCGAGCAGCAGTCGCCGCGTTTCGACTCCTCGCTGCGCTCGTCGCTCAACGAACGGGGGGGGCTCGTCGCTCAACGAACGAGCGGATCAGGGCGCGGTCGGGAAGACCTGCGACCAGTCGTCGCGCACGCTGATCACCGTGAGGTCGTCCGCGGCGAGAGCCTTCTCGGCGCCGTTGTCGTAGGGGATGTCTCCGCGATCGGTGTCATCGTCGTGATGCACCAGCAGGGCGAGGCTGCGGGGGCTGCCCTGGGCGTAGCGCAGCATCGGCACGTCACCGTTCGAGTTGCCGGCTGCGAGGATCGGACGCCGCCCGGTGCGCATCCAGATCCGCACGGGCTTCTCGGGGCCGTCGTCGAAGTAGGCCAGCTTGGGCGCGTAGCGCACGACGTTCGCCTCCTCGTCGTAGGTGAGTCCGAGTCCCGTGCCGATCACGCGTTCGGCGGGGATGCCGTAGTTCGCCACGGTCATCGGCCGCATGAAGTCGCGTTCGCCGCCGGAGACGATGTACGCCGTGAAGCCGTTCGCCTCGAGGTATCGCACCAGCTCGACCATCGGTTGGTACACCGCCAGGGAGTACGGGGTTCCCAGGGAGAGGTGCCGGGCGTCGCGGTAGAACTCCGCGACCGAGGCGGCATAGTCGTCGACGCTTCGCCCCGCCGAGCTGCCGGCGACCGCCGCGATGAGCACACCGAGATCGGCGTCGTCCCCGGCGTAGTGCTTGTCGACGGCGGCGGCCAGCCACTCGAGATCGCCGGAAGCCGCAGCCTTGTACGGCTGTTTCTCGGCGAGCGCCGGGTCGGCCTCGGCGGCCTTCTTCCACTCGCCGAGCAGGTAGTGCAGCTGCGTGACCATGGGTTTCTCGGTCCACAGCGTGCCGTCGTTGTCGAAGACCGCGACACGCTCCTCAGGGGCGACGTAGTCGGCACCGCTTTCTTCGGTCACAGCCGCGACGAAGTCGAGGATCGCCGTGCGGGTCGGGGTGTCACGCCACGAGGGCAGGATGTCGGTCATGGGTTCTCCTCGGATCTGGCTCCGACCCTATCGCTCGCACGGCGAATCCGAACTGTTTCGTTGTCACGTGACGCATGCTGTGCCACGGTTGTCGAGAGTCGCCGAACTCGGCGGCTCGTGATCGGGAAGGGGCGGTCGCGGGCGATCCAGCTGCCCTGTGCCGCCGCTGCCAGGCCTGAGAGGTTGACCGTGAGTAACGAGCCCGTCGTCCATCGTTCCGCACTACCGATTCCCGACCTCGCGTACACCGGCACGGTGACGTACGACGCGACGGACCCGGACACGCACTACCCGCCGATCACACCCACTCGCCCGCCGGAAGGGGCACCGAACGTGCTGGTCGTCCTCATCGACGACACGGGTTTCGGTGCATCGAGCGCGTTCGGCGGCCCGGTCCAGACGCCCACCTTCGAGCGCATCGCGTCGCAGGGGCTGAAGTACACGCGATTCCACACGACCGCCCTGTGCTCGCCCACGCGTGCCGCCCTGCTGAGCGGTCGCAACCACCACACCGTCGGCATGGGCGGCATCACCGAGATCGCCACGTCTGCGCCCGGCTACAGCTCGCTGCGCCCGAACGACTGCGCCCCGCTCGCCGAGACGCTCAAGCTCAACGGCTACAGCACCTCGCAGTTCGGCAAGTGCCATGAGGTACCGGTGTGGGAGTCGAGCCCGATGGGACCGTTCGACCACTGGCCGACCCCGGGCAACGGATTCGAGTACTTCTACGGCTTCATCGGCGGCGAGACCAATCAGTGGTATCCCGCCATCTACGAGAACACTTCGCCGGTCGAGCCGTGGGGCACTCCCGAAGAGGGATACCACTTCATGGGCGACATGACCGACAAAGCGATCGGATGGATGAAGCAGCGCAAGGCGCTGACGCCCGACAAGCCGTTCTTCACGTATTTCGCGCCGGGCGCGACGCACGCCCCTCACCACGTCCCGCAGGAGTGGGCCGACAAGTACAAAGGGAAGTTCGACCAGGGCTGGGACGCCCTGCGCGAAGAGACGTTCGCCCGGCAGAAGGAGCTCGGCGTCATCGCCGCCGATGCAGTGCTCACCGAACGCAGCCCCGGCATCCCGGCGTGGGACGAGATGAGCGCGGATCTGCACCCCGTCCTCGCTCGTGAGATGGAGGTGTACGCGGGGTACCTCGAGTACGCCGACCACCACGTGGGACGACTCATCGACGCGCTCGACGAGCTCGGCGAACTCGACAACACGCTCGTCTACGTCATCATCGGCGACAACGGTGCATCCGCCGAGGGGACGATGAAGGGCACGACCAACGAGGGCTTCGTCATCAACCACATGGACGCGATGGAGGACGACGCGTACATGATCGCCCACAAGGACGAGCTGGGCACGCCGCAGTCGTACAACCACTATGCGATCGGGTGGCGCATGCGATGGACACGCCCTACCAGTGGACCAAGCAGGTCGCCAGCCATTGGGGCGGCACGCGCAACGGCACGATCGTGTCCTGGCCGAACGGCATCGCCGCGCGCGGCGAGATCCGCAACCAGTTCGCGCACGTGATCGATGTCGCTCCCACCGTTCTCGTGGCGGCCGGCATCCCGGAGCCGTCCTCCGTGAACGGCGTGACGCAGCGCCCATACGAGGGCACGCCGATGAACTACTCCTTCGACGATGGCGACGCCGATGAGCGTCACACCACGCAGTACTTCGAGATGCTGGGTAACCGCGCCATCTTCCACAAGGGCTGGGTCGCCTGTGCGAAGCACAAGGACCCGTGGCTCGGATCGTCGCACGGTCTGGACGACGACGTGTGGGAGCTCTACGACGTCGAGGAGGACTGGACGCAGTCGAAGGACCTCGCCGCCGAGCACCCGGAGAAGCTCGCCGAGCTGCAACGTCTCTTCCTGATCCAGGCGGCCCGCTTCAGCGTGCTGCCGATCGATATCCGCTCGGCGGAGCGCTTCAACTCCGAGATCGCCGGGCGTCCGGAACTCGTCAAGGGCTCGTCCCAGACGCTGTACACCGGGATGAAGCGGCTGAGCGAGAACTCCGTGATCAACCTGAAGAACAAGTCCTTCACCATCACGGCCTCGATCACGGTTCCGGATGCCGGTGCCGAGGGAGTGCTGATCGCCCAGGGCGGCTCGTACGGAGGATGGAGTTTCTACGCGCACGAGGGCGGCCTGCGGTTCGCGTACAACATCCTCGGAATCAAGACGGATGTGGTCGCAGGCGACGCGAAGCTGGATGCCGGAACGCACGAGGTGCGCGCGCACTTCGCCTACGCCGGTGGTGGCGTCGGTAAGGGCGGCACGGTGTCCCTCTACGACGGCGAGACGCTGGTCGCCGAGGGTGTGGTCGAACGGACGCTGCCGTTCATGTACTCGATGGACGAGACGGTCGACGTCGGACAGGACGTCGCCTCACCGGTGTCGCCCGACTACGGCGCACGCGGCAACGAGTTCACCGGTGAGATCGGCTGGGTGCGGCTGGATGCCGGTGACGACGACCACTCGCACCACGCCGACCCCGACCATCTCATGACGATCGCGATGACCCGGCAGTAGCGCGCCGGCCACCGCGGCATCCGCTCGAGCGCCCGGCTCAGGCGGATGACGCGGCCAAACCGTCCTCGACCGAGTCGTGAGCGCGCCCGTCGTGTTCCAGTTCCGCGTACCACGAGGTCCGTCGCGCGACCACCTGCGCGGTGTCCGGCAGCTTCGCCATGTGAAGTGCGATGCCGAGCTGGGACAGCTCGCGGTCGAGATCCTCAAGCGCATCGAGGATCGTGATCGTGACGATGTCGAGGCGCTCGACGTCCAGCACGACGGCGGTGACTGGCTCGGGCTGGGTCGTCGCGATGGCGACGATGGCGCGCTCGTTCTCAAGGGCATTCGCCGTGTACAGCCCCCGGCCGAGGTGGATCCCGATCGCCGATCCGCGACGACCCACGACGTCGAGCTTGGGGATGTTGAGCTCCCGCAGCACGAGGACGAGCGTCACGACGACCCCGACGGCCACGGCGGCGAGCAGCCCGACGGACAGGCCGATGAGCGCGACGACGAGGGCGATCCAGAAGTCACGGGGGCTGATGCGCGCCCACCGGACCAGTTCGGGGATGTTGATGAGCCCGGCGACCGCGACGAACACCATGGCGGCCAGGGTCGCCTGCGGCAGCAGGTTGAGCACCGGTCCGAGGAACAGCGACACGAGGATCGCGAGCGCGACCGTGACGAGTGTGGACACCTGGGTCTTGGCGCCCGCGGCCTGATTGACGGCGCTCTGCGAGAACCCGCCCGCGGATGGCATCGTCGTGAAGAACGCGCCGACGACGTTCGCTGCGCCGGTCGCGAACAGCTCCTGGTTGCTGTCGACCTGCGGCTCCGTCGCCTTGCGGATGCCGCGGGCCACTGCGGCCGATTCGAGGAAGGCCATCACGGCGATCGCGAGGGCTCCGGGTACGAGATCGGCCAGATGGCTGAGGTCGGGTAGCCGCGGCGTCGGGATGCCGGACGGAACGGGCTCGATCAGCGCGACGCCGGCCGCCGTCAGACCGGTGAACGCCGCGAGGAGGATGCCGCCGGCGACGACGATGAGCGTCCCCGGCACGCGGGGCGCGAACTTCTGCAGGACGACGAGCAGGACGGTCGACCCCACCGAGAGCGCGATGGTGGCCGCGTTCGCGCTGCCGAAGGCGTCTCCGACCGCCAGGAGTGACCGGATGAACCCGTCACCGGAGACGTCGCCCGTCTCGCCGAGGAGTTTCGGCAGCTGCCCGACCGCGACGGTCGCGCCGACGCCGATCTTGATGCCCAGCACGGTCGCTGTGCTGATGTTCTCCACCAGGGAGCCCAGCTTGAAGATGCGAGCGAGGAGAAGGAGGAGACCGACCAGCAGGGTCAGCGTCACGAGGGAACCCAACGCCTGATCCGGATCCTCCGCGTTCGCGGCGACCCCGGCCGACACCAGGGTCGTGGCCGTGAGCGTCGCGATCGTCGACGTGGTCGATACGCTCATCGCGCGGCTCCCGCCGAGCAGCGCGTACACGAGCATCGGGATGATGCAGGTGTACAGGCCGATCTGCACGGGCAGGTTCGCGATGGTCGCGTACGCCATCGCCTGAGGGATCACGACGGCCCCGGCGGAGAGTCCGCCGACGACATCCGCGACCAGCCATTCCCGTCGGTACCCGGAGAGCGTCGGCAGCAGCCACCCCGGCCGGTGCGCGGGAGATGTCGTAGAGGTCACATGCGCGAATCTACCGGGAGGGCATCGAAGTACGGCACACTTCAGGAGTGAACTCCCTTCTCCTCGCCAACCTCGGGTGGGTGGCCAGCGCGATCATCGTGCTCATCATCAACATCGCGGCGCTGATCATCATCCCCAAGGGGCGCAAGCCCACGGCCGCGATGTCGTGGCTGCTGCTGATCTTCCTGCTGCCGATCGTCGGCCTCGTGGTGTTCCTGCTGATCGGCAACGTGAAGCTGCCCAAGAAGCGTCGGGCGGAGCAGGCGCGGATCGACGGCATCATCCGCGACCGGGTGGCATCGGGCGACTTCCGCGTCGACACGTCGGGCTGGCCGACCTGGTTCACCCGTGTCACGACGCAGAACACCGAGCTCACCAGCTTCCCGCCGATCGGTGGCAACACGGCCGAGCTCATCTCCGACTACGAGTCGTCGATCCGTGAGATGGCCGCGGCCATAGACACGGCGCAGACCTACGTGCACGTCGAGTTCTACATCGTCAGCTGGGACGAGACGACGAAGGTCTTCTTCACGGCCATGGAGAACGCAGTCGCCCGCGGCGTGACGGTGCGACTGCTGGCCGACCACATCGCCTCGCGCAAGGTCGCGAAGGCTGACGAGACCTTCGCCGAACTCGACCGCATCGGCGTGCTGTGGAACTGGATGCTTCCGGTGCAGCCCCTCAAGGGCAAGTACCAGCGCCCTGACCTGCGCAACCACCGCAAGCTCGTCGTCGTCGACGGGCGCGTCGCGTTCGTCGGATCGCAGAACCTCATCGACCGCACGTACAACTCGCCCAAGAACATCAGCCGCGGCCTCAAGTGGCAGGAGCTCGTGTCGCGCGTCACCGGCCCCGCCGTGACCGAGATCGATGCCGTGTTCCTCTCCGACTGGCTGATCGAGACCGGTGAGCAGCTCGACGAGATCGTCGCGGCATCCGAGGTGGCGGCATCCGCCTCTCCCGACGCGCTGGTGTGCCAGCTGGTCCCGAGCGGCCCCGGTTACGAGACCGAGAACAACCTGCGCCTGTTCCTCTCGCTGATCCACGGCGCGACTGAGCGCGTCATCATCACCAGCCCGTACTTCGTCCCGGACGAGGCGATGGTCTACGCGATCACGATCGCCCGGCAGCGCGGGCTCGAGGTGCAGCTGTTCGTCTCCGAGCTCGGCGATCAGGGCATGGTCTACCACGCCCAGCGCTCGTACTACGAGGCGCTTCTCGAGGCGGGCGTGCGGATCTTCCTGTACCCGGCGCCGTTCATCCTGCACTCCAAGCACTTCTCGATCGACGACGACATCGCCGTGATCGGGTCGAGCAACATGGACATCCGCTCGTTCACCCTCAACATGGAGATCTCCATGCTGGTCCGAGGGGCGTCGTTCGTCGCGCAGATGCGCGAGGTCGAGCAGGCCTACCGCGACGCCGGGCGTGAGCTGACGCTCGAGGAATGGCGCCGCGAGCCGGTGAAGTCCACGTTCCTGGACGGGGTCTTCCGGCTCACCTCCGCGCTGAACTGATCGCGCGTCAGGCGGGCGGAAGGCGGAGGACGTCGCCGGATTCACCGGCGGTCAGGTCGTCCGAGATGCGGATGCTGCGGGCGAGGTCGTCCAGCGCGGGAAGCAGCGTGCCGAATCGCTCCCGGTCGCTGCAGATGACGTTGAGCGTGACCAGGTGCGTGCCCGTGTCCCACGTATATGTGGCGAACGGAGGAGATTCCGGGGTCGGCGGGATCGCCATCACGAGCTTCTCGCCGACGCCGAGCGGTGTCGCGAACGTCTCGGTGTCGTCGTACTCGATCGGCATGTTCGCCCTGGCCATGCGCACCTGAGGTGTGAGCTCCTGCGTCGTCGCGAGGGCGACGACGAGTTCTGGGTCGGCCTTCCACGTCCAGGCGAGCACGCGGCCGTCCGCCTGGCGCATGGCGATCGGGGCCGCCTGACTCATCAGCCACGCGCCGAATCGCGAACCGGGTCGTGCCGTGGCGCCGACGGCCTGATTCGCCTGCCCGAGCAGCATCCGCAGCGCCGCCTTGCGGTGGCGGCGCCCCTTCCACCCGAACGAGTCGGTCACGGGGATCCACAGGGCCGGGTCGGCGGATGCTGTCAGGCGCATGTCTCAACGCTAGGGGAACGCGCTGGGATCCTGTTGTGCATCGGTCTTGCGATGGGCTGGGCGGCGGAGCACGATGGGCGGCATGGCGAGCCTGGCGGACGTGCGGGAGATCGCGATGGCGCTGCCCGGCGTCGAGGAACGCGTCGGCGGGCACACGGGTGCGCCGGAATGGCGTCTGCGCAGCGGCTCCATCGCATGGGTGCGCGGACCGACGAACACGGACCTGCGCACGCTGGCCGAACTCGATCGCTCCTGGCCGGACGGCGTGGCGCTCGGCATCCGCGTGTCGGATCTGCAGGAGAAAGAGGCGCTGCTCGGCGCCGAACCGGACGTCCTGTTCACCATCCCGCACTTCGACGGGTATCCGGCCCTGCTGGTGCGACTCGACGTCATCGAGCGCGACCGGCTCGAGGAGCTGATCTGCGACGCCTGGTTGGTCCGAGCCCCGGCACGCGAGCGGAAGGCGTGGCTCGCCGAGCGCGGCCTGGAGTGAGCCTCAGGCGTCGAGCAGGAACGGCCGCGCCGCGGCGAGGAAAGCCCGAGGATCGTCCGCCCACAACCGCACGCGCGTGACCTGGTGCTCGCCACCACGCGGGGCGAGGCCCGGCAGTCGGATCGGCGTCGGCCGTTCGAGTTCGATGAGGATGTTCGTCTCGTCCTGCATCCGTTCGGCGTACTCGCCGCCGTCGGGGCCGTCCGTGACGCGGGGGGACTTCGGCTCGTCGACGCGCTTCGCGATCTCGACGGAGGCGATCGCGCTCCACGGGATCGCGACGTCGACCTCCAGACCGCTGCGGACCCGGATGCCCGACGGCCCGACCGCATGCGGGCGCAGCAGCATCGCGCAGAGCAGCCCCAGCATCCAGGTCAGGCCCCAGATCCCGAGGATCAGCACGGCGATGCGGATGCCGGGCCACGGATGCACGATGAGGTCGAAGATCGGGATCTCGACAGCCGAGAGCACGATGAAGATGATGAGCACTGTGAGCACGGGGCGGTGATAGCCGATTCCGGTGCCGCCGGGTTCGACCGCAGGGCGACGCGCGATCGCGCGGCCGATGCTGGAGTACACACGCAGCTCCGCGATCAGGGCGCGCTTCAGGAACGACAGCACCCGCCTCGTGCGCGACGGTCGCGGCGGGCTCGCCACGGCGGTCATGATCGCCGCTCCGGTGTCTGCGCGTCGTCGACGAGGGCGGTGAGCTTCTCGATCAGGCTGTTCAGCCCGCGTTCGACCGCGGCGCGGTCCGCCGGCGCGATGGCCGCGATCAGGGTGTCGTTCAGCTCGACGTGCTCCTGCTGCATCCGCCGCATCATCGTTGTCGCGCTCTCGGTGAGCTCGACGAGGACCGCGCGGCGATCGGTCGGGTGCGGGGTGCGACGGACATGACCGGATGCCTCGAGTCCGTCGACGAGTCCGGTGATGTTGCGCGGGCTGACGCCGCACGCGACGGCGAGCGACTGCTGCGTCGAAGGACCGTTGTGCGTGAGCACCCACAGCAGGTGGACGCGGGCCGTGGTGAGGCCGCTGCCCTCGAACGCGCGCGCCATGTCGCGCTGGAAGAGGTCGGTGATCTGCAGCAGGCGATCGAGAAGAAGCGGTTCCATAATGATGATGATACTGCATCATGATGTGTATTCACTAAATCGTCGGTCCCGCCTCCCGGATCGGCCCAGAGCGCTCGGGTAGAGTGGCCTGCGCCCGACCAGGCCCCGCATCTCCTTGGCCGCCCGACCGTAAGGCAGCATCTCCGTGACTTCTTCTGACGATCCGATCGATCCGTCGAGCGCCTCCGTCTCCCGTCCGCTCACGATCGTCATCGGGTGCGACACCTTCGCCCCGGACATCAACGGAGCAGCGCGGTTCGCCGAGCGCCTCGCCGCCGGCCTCGTGCAGCGCGGACACGAGGTCCACGTGGTCGCGCCGAATCAGGCCTACCGCCGTGCGCGGGCGCACACCGAACTCGTCGAGGGCGAGCGGATGACCCTGCACCGCCTGCCGTCGGTGCGCTGGCTGCCGCACGACTGGCTCCGCTTCGTCTGGCCGTGGCGTTCCAAGCACTACGCGCGCCAGGTGCTGGATGCCGTCAACCCTGATGTCGTGCACATCCAATCTCACATCATCATCGGCCGCGGACTCGCCCGCATCGCGAGCGAACGCGGCATCCCCGTCGTGGCGACCAACCATGTCATGGCCGAGAACATCCTCGACCACTCCGCGTTCCCCGATTTCGTCAACCGTCCCATCATCGAGGCGGCCTGGAAGGACGCGGGTCGCACCCTGAACCTCGCCCGCGCGGTCACCACGCCGACCCGGCGCGCGGCGGACTTCCTCGAGCGCACGATCGACGTCGCCGGTGTGATCCCGGTCAGCTGTGGAATCGACCGCACGCAGTACACCCCCGTCGTCGCGCCCCGCGAGAAGAACCGGATCATCTTCGTCGGCCGGCTGACCGCGGAGAAGCAGATCGAGGTCATCCTCCAGGCGATGACCAAGCTGGACCCCGCCCTCGACGTGCACTTCGACATCGTGGGAGGCGGCGACCAGCGCAAGCACCTCGAGCACCTCGCGACGCAGCTCGGTCTGGCCGAGAGCGTCACGTTCCACGGCCGCACGACGGACGAAGAGCTGCGGGCCCTGCTCTCGCGCGCGAGCCTGTTCGTGATCGCGTCGATCGCCGAACTGCAGTCGATCGCGACGATGGAAGCCATGGCCTCCGCTCTCCCGATCGTCGCGGCGGATGCCGTCGCCCTGCCGCATCTCGTGCACGACGGCGAGAACGGGTACCTGTTCGAGCCGGGTGACGCGGATGCTCTCGCGGCACGCCTCGCCGATGTGCTCACGGCTGAGCCCGCGGAGTACGAGCGGATGCAGCGGGCGTCGCTGGACGGAGTGCTCGTGCACGACATCAACCGCACGCTGGACACGTTCGAGGCGCTCTACCGCAACGAGCCCCTGCCGGAGTAGGCGCCATGCACATCGTCCTGTTCGGCGATCAGCACCTCGACTCGCTCGGCGGAGCGCAGGTGTCGATGCGCCTGCAGAGACGTTTCCTGGAGCGCGCCGGTCACACCGTGACGGTGGTCGCGCCTCGGATGCACTCCGGACGCGGCGCCGACGATTCCCGCGCACCGGACCCGGTGTATCTCGACACCCCTTCGATCCCCATCACGGTGGACAGGGAGTACTCGATGACCTGGCCGGGCAAGCGCGTCGACCGCTTCCTCGACCGGGCCTTCGTCTCGCGGCCACCGGTCGACCTCGTGCACGTGCAGGCCGATTTCTGGGGTGCCTTCATCGGCCACCGCTTCGCGCATCGGCACGGCATCCCGGTGGTGCACACCATGCACAACCGCGTGGACGTGGGTCTCGCCGCGGTCACCTCGCTGCACCGGCCGGTGCTCGCCGTCCTGAACGCGTGGCGCCGCACCGTCATGCGCGGGATCGGGGAGCCGGTGCCGGGCAACGACGGCTGGGCGTATCTGCGCGGAATAGCGCAGGGGTCCGGCGCTGTCACCGCGCCATCCGGGCACTTCGCGCGGCGGCTCGAGGAGCACGAAGTCTTCCGCCCGGTCGACGTCGTGTGGAACGGGATCGACGACGACCTGCTGGATCAGGTCCTCGCTGCGCGTGACGCACGCGAACCGGGCAGGCCGCGGTTCGTCTGGCTCGGACGGATGAGCCCCGAGAAGCGGCTGCTGCCCTTCCTCGAGGCCGTCGTGGCATCCGGCGTGAATGCCGAGGTCGAGATCATCGGCGGCGGCGGGCAGCTGCGCGCCGCCGAGCGGATCGCACGCGGACACGACGGCGTACGGTTCGCCGGCCGCCTGTCCTACCCCGAGACCCTGGCCCGCATCGCCGCGGCGGACGCCGTCGTGCAGACGTCGATCGGCTTCGAGACCCAGGGCATGACCCCGTTCGAGGCGGCCGCGCTCGGCACGCCGACCGTCGTGTGCGATCCGGACATCGGTGCGGAGCTGCGCGGCGGGCAATGGCTCGTCCCCCGCTCGGACGCTGCGGAGCCCGAGCGCGTGGCCGCGCTCGCCGACACGCTGCGGATCGCGGCATCCGATATCGCCGCACGCACGGCGCCCGAACCGGATGCCGAGGTCGCCGAGTCCTTCCGGCAGTCGTCTCGGACGGCCGCGATGATCGCGGTGTACGAGCGCGTCCTGGCCCAGGGCTGACGCTCCTCGCTCTCCTCTCGTTCGTCGAGCGAGCGGAACGAGTCGAAACGAGCCGACTGCGGATCAGCATCGACCCCGTTTCGTCCACGCCCGCCGAACACGCCAACGGTTACGCTTGCCCGGTGACCAGCCCCGCGCCGTCCTCCGACCGATCGCTCTCGCCGAGCCTGCGCGTGCTCCTGTCGCTCGCGGCGGCCGTGGTGGTGATCGCGGGTCTCTCGTTCGCTCGGGAGATCGTCGGTCCGATCGCACTCGCGATCGTCATCGTCGTGATCTGCGAGCCGCTGCGGCGCCCCCTCGAACGCCGCGGCTGGCCGAACTGGGCCGGATCGGCCGCCGTCATCGCCGTCGCCTACGTCGTGCTCGGCGTCATGGGGCTGCTGCTGTGGTTCGCCGGCAATCAGTTCGCCCGCCTCGTCGTCGATCTCGCGGCCGACGGCGGCCTTTCGCGGCGTCTCGACGAGACTGTCGACTGGCTCGAATCGCTCGGCCTCGCCGGAGAGGCGGCGGATGCCGCGGCATCCGCGCTGGATCCGGCGACGCTGCTCAGTGTCGTGTCGAGCATCGGCGGGACCGTGCTCGCGGTGGCGACCGCGCTGTTCTTCGTCTTCGCGTACATCATCTTCATGGCCATCGACGCTGCGCGCTACCGTCAGGCCGGCGTCGTGTTCCACGCCACGCACGGTCCGGTGCTCGCCCGGATCACGCATCTGAACAGCGGCATCCGGCGCTATTACATCGTCAACGCGTCCTTCGGTGCGATCGTCGCCGTGATCGACGGGCTGGCGCTGTGGGCCATGAACGTCCCCGGCGCCGTGGTCTGGGCCGTGCTCGCGTTCGTGACGAACTTCATCCCGAACATCGGGTTCGTGCTCGGCGTCATCCCGCCGGCGATCCTGGCGTTCTTCGTCGGGGACTGGCCTCTGCTGCTGGGTGTGCTCATCGTCTACAGCGTCGTCAATGTGGTGCTGCAGGTGCTCGTGCAGCCGAAGTTCGTCAGCGATGCGGTCGATCTCAGCCTGACGCTGAGCTTCTTCTCGGTGATCTTCTGGACCTTCGTGATCGGTCCCCTCGGTGCCATCCTGTCGATCCCGCTGACGCTGCTCACACGGGCGCTGGTGCTCGAGGGCAATCCGGATGCGCTACTGCTGCGCTGGGTCTCGGGTGACCACACCGCCGTCCCGCCGGAACCGGAGCCTGCACCCGTACCGGTGCGCCGCCGCCGATGGCCGTGGTCGCGCTGATCGGTCGCCGCGGCGCTGCTCAGAAGTAGCGGAACAGCGTCGCGCCGACCGCGTTGATGACGACGCTGCCGACCGAGCCGACGATCATGGCGAGGCCGATGCCGACCGCGATGCCGGCTTGCCCGTGCGGGGCGTTCGGGCGCCGCAGGCCTGCGATGCCGAACCCGAGAGCGAGTCCGGCGATGGCGAGGACGAACAGCGTGCTCACCCAGGACGAGGCCTCGACCGCGTAGTACCCGCCGCTGTAGATGAGGATGTTCGTGGCCAGATTGGCGACGAGCCCGACGGCGATGCCGATGAGCCCGAAGATGAACCCGATGCGACCCGGCGGGTTCCCGTTCGCGACGGGGACCGGGTATCCGGGCTGCGCGGAGTTCCCGTTCAGCACGTAGCCCTGCGGGTGCGGCGCGGGTTGGCTGTATCGGCCGGACGCCGGATGCTGCGGTTGCGCGTAGGGCGGGACCTGGGGCTGCTGGGGGTCGCTCATGCCGCTGAGCATAGCCGTGCGGCAGGAGCTCAGCGATAGGCGGTCATGGACTCGGCGCGCTGGAGCGCGTCGTCTTCCCGACCGGCCACCCGGGACCAGTCGGTGGCGCGCTGCCCGTATCCGTCGCGTCGCACGTCGACGATGGCCCAGACGGCGCCCCAGAGCGAGAGGGCGAGGAGAACGATGACGATGAACATGGCAGAAACGCTACGCTCGCATATTTCTGGTCACGAGTGGCAGAATGGACATGGTTCGCCAGAAAACTGCCATGATGGGCTCAGATCGGAAAGGGGCATCGATGAAGACCGTGGCCTGCATCGTCCAGGACGGATTCGCACCGTTCGAGTTCGGCGTCGCCTGCGAGGCGTTCGGCCTCGATCGCTCGGATGACGGCGTCCCCAACTTCGACTTCCGCGTGGTCGCCCCGCGCCCTGGTGCCGTCTCGTCCAAACTCGGCTTCTCCCTCAACGTCGACAACGACCTCGCGTTCGCGTACGAGGCGGACCTCGTCGTGGTCTGCCCACTGCCACGCGAACGATGGGGTGACATCGACCCCCTGATCCTCGACGCCGTCCGCGCCGCGCACGACCGGGGCGCGTGGGTGCTGAGCGTGTGCAGCGGATCGTTCATCCTCGCGGCATCCGGGATCCTGGACGGCCGGCGGGCGACGACGCACTGGATGTACGCGGACGTCATGGCGGACATGTACCCGCAGATCGATGTCGACCCCGATGTGCTGTTCGTGCAGGACGGTCGGATCATCACGAGTGCCGGCACCGCTGCCGGACTGGATGCCTGCCTGCATCTGCTCCGGCAGGAGATCGGAGCGGAGCTCACGAACCGCGTCGCCCGGCGCATGGTCGTGCCTCCCCAGCGCGACGGCGGCCAGGCCCAGTTCATCGATCGTCCGCTGCCGCTGGTGCAGAACGACTCGCTCGCGCTCGTGACGGACTGGGCGATGGAGAACCTCCGGGAGGACCTGTCCGTCGAGCAGCTCGCGCATCGCGCCCACATGTCGCCGCGGACGTTCGCACGGCGCTTCAAGGCCGAGCATGGTGCGACGCCGGCAGCCTGGCTTGCCAGGCAGCGCATCATCCAGGCGCAGCGGATGCTGGAGCGCACCGATCTCGGCCTCGATCGGATCGCCGCCGAATGCGGCTTCGGTTCGGCCGCCGTGCTGCGGCAGAACTTCGCCCGGGTGCTGGGGACGACGCCGACCGCGTACCGCGCCACGTTCTCATGCACGCGGGACGAATCCGCGGCCTGAGGCGGTCTCCGGAACAATCTCCGATACTTTTCCGAAACTCTTGTGATCGGCCGGTCGACGGCTCTATCTTTTGTCGCGAACGCAAACATACGCGCCGGGAGATGGCCGTATGACCGACGACGATGTCAGGAGATGTCCATGCGCCGATCGATTCGATCGCTTCTGGTGGCCACGGCCACCGCAGCCCTGGTGGTTCCGCTGTGCGGCGTGACCGCAGCGAACGCCTCGCCCCCGGGGTTCAGCAACGCCGACAAGGACGCACTGCGCAACCAGGCACCCGCCGACCTCGCGATCGGCAGCGCGGTGTGGGGCCGGCAGCAGCTCATGTCGTACGACCCCAAGGCGCCGACCGAGTACCAGCAGGTGCTCGGGGCCCAGTTCTCGTCGCTCACACCCGAGAACGACATGAAGTGGGACGCCCTGCGACCGGCCCCGGACGTCTACGACTTCGAGTCGGCCGACGCCCTGGTCGCCTACGCCAAGGCGAACCATCAGGAGGTCCGTGGGCACACGCTGCTCTGGCACAGCCAGAACCCAGCGTGGGTCACGGAGGCGAGCAGGACGTGGACGTGCGACGAAGCGCGCACCGTGCTCGAAGACCACATCCGCACCGTGGTGGGCCACTTCAAGGGCGAGATCTACGAGTGGGACGTCGCGAACGAGATCTTCCAGGACACGTGGGACAACGGAGGCGTGAAGCTGCGCACCGAGGCGAACCCGTTCCTCAAGGCGTGCGCGGATGACCCCGTCGGACTTCTCGCCGACGCGTTCCAGTGGGCGCACGAGGCCGACCCGGAGGCCGTGCTGTTCCTCAACGACTACAACGCCGAGGGCGTCAACGCGAAGACGGATGCGTACTACGCGCTGTCCCAGGAGCTGCTGGATCGGGGCGCGCCGCTCGGCGGGTTCGGAGCCCAGGCACACCTGAGTCTGCAGTACGGGTTCGACACGTCGCTGCAGGAGAACTTCGAGCGCTTCGCCGCCCTCGGGCTCAAGGTCGCGATCACCGAGGCGGACGTCCGCATCCCGCTGCTGGAGGGCGAGACCGGCCCGACGGCCGAGCAGGTGGCGACCCAGTCGGATCGCTACGACGCGCTTCTCGAGGCCTGCCTGAACGTGGACGCGTGCTCGTCCTTCACGGTGTGGGGCTTCCCGGATGCGAACTCGTGGGTGCCCGACGTGTTCCCCGGTGAGGGCTGGGCCACGCCGTTCGAGGACGACTTCACGCCGAAGCCCGCGTTCGACGCGATGCTCGAGTCGCTCACGGAAGCGACGCCCGGAACGTCCCCGCGCCGCTGATCCCGTTCGAATCGCTCGATCTGCTCCGATCCGACGGATTTCGAGCAGATCGAGCGATTCGAACTCACTCCGGAGACCAGTGGCCGGGGCGCGGCAGAGCCTCGTCGTGCACGCGCACTCCGGCATCCGACACGGTCGCCGTGCAGTACAGCAGCGACCGGGTCGGATAGCCGTGCGGACGGTTGTCGCGGATGATCGCGCGGTCGTCCTCCGCCGGCAGCTCGGCCGTCTCGGCGAGCAGAGTCACCCAGGCATCCGGATCGGCGGCACGGAAGCGCGGCAGCCACGCGGCGATGCGCGGGGTGCCCGGATCGTCGAGGTCATCGTGCGCGATCATGTGCACGCCGGCGGAGATCGGCGTCTCCCGCAGCGCGACGCCGTCCCAGGAGATCACTCGGGCGGCATCCGGCGTCGCCTCGAGCAGGTTGAAGCCATGCATCCTCGGGATGCCGGCCGGCGAGCGGCCCATCACCGACTCCAGAGCGAGCGATCCTCGGGATGCCGCGTCCGGCAGGTCGAGCACGTCGGCGCGGTTGAGGAGCACGGCGAGGCGATGCTCGGTCGGGTTCACCGCGAGCCAGGCGCCGCCCGCCCGGCGGTCACGGATGCCGACGACCCCCGGATACTCCTGCGGCCACCAGGCACCGACGTGATCCCACGCGCGCTCGGGATCCTCATCGCGCACGGCCAGCAGGCGCGAGCTTCCGGCATCCGCCACATCGATCACCACGGTGCACACGTTCGCCAGCCTATCCGCGCTCGCCTCGCCGGGAGCCGCCGCACGGGAGGAGATCACACGAACGGGAGGCGCGATCCGCGGGATTCGATCCTCCGAATCGTGCGATCTCCTCCGGATCGCGCGCCGACCAGCGCCACGAGCACCCGCGCGTCGGGGAGAATCGACCCATGAACATCGTGGTCGGCGTGACGGGCGGCATCGCCGCGTACAAGGCAGTGCATCTGGTGCGGCTGCTGATCAAGGACGGGCACGACGTGACGGTGATCCCCACCGAGGACGCGCTGCGCTTCGTCGGGCTTCCCACCTGGGAGGCGGTCAGCCGCAACCCGGTCACCACCAGTGTCCACGATGACGTCGCTCGGGTCCGCCATGTCGCGCTCGGCCAGGCCGCGGACCTCGTCATCGTTGCGCCCGCGACGGCGAACACGATCGCGAAGATGACCGCCGGGCTCGCCGACGACCTGCTCGGCACCACGCTGCTCGCCACGACGGCGCCGGTCGTCATCGCGCCCGCGATGCACACCGAGATGTGGCGCCACCCGGCGACCCAGGCCAACATCGGCACGCTCCGCGCCCGGGGCGTGCTCATCGCCGGCCCGGATGACGGCGAACTCACCGGGGGAGACTCCGGCCCAGGGCGGATGCTCGAGCCGGAGGCGATCGTGGCTGCGGCGCTCGCCGCTCTGCGACCGCAGGATCTCGCCGGCGTCCGCGTCGTGGTCTCGACGGGCGGAACGCGCGAACCGCTCGATCCGGTGCGCTTCCTCGGCAACCGCTCCAGCGGCAGGCAGGGCACCGCGCTCGCTCTCGCGGCCGCGGACCGTGGCGCCGAAGTCGTCCTGGTCGCCGCGAACGTCGCCGGCGAGGTGCTCGCGGATGCCATGCGCCCCGGCATCCGGATCGAGCACGTCGGCACCGCCACCGAGCTCGGCGCAGCGATGCGCGGCGAAGCCGAGAACGCGGATGTGCTCGTGATGGCCGCCGCCGTCGCCGACTACCGCCCGGCCGAGACGGCGCAGCGCAAGCTCACCAAGGAGGCCGGCCCTCTGGAGCGCATCGAGCTGATCGAGAACGAGGACATCGTCGCCGGGCTCGCCGCCGGGCGACGCGCGGCGCAGACCGTCGTGGCATTCGCCGCCGAAACCCCACGGGACGAGCAGGAGCTGCTCGACCGCGCTCGCCGCAAGCGCGAACGCAAGGGCGTCGACCTGCTCGTCGTCAACGAGGTCGGCTGGGACCGGGGTTTCGAGTCGGCGGAGAACACCGTGCAGATCGTCGCGGACACGGGGGTCGTCGGTGAGGCATCCGGCACCAAACGTCAGGTCGCGGATGCCGTGTGGGATGCCGTGATCGCCGTGCGCTGAAGCGGTGGTATCTCCGGCTGGCGCGTGTTGCTCGAGGACGGTGCGGATGCGAGGCTTCAAGGAGGCTGATCCGCGTTCGGGCGGATCGCAGGATGGAGGACCACCCGTGAGTTCCAACGACGCGACACCGGCTATCGTCGCTCAGCAGAGGGCACTGCGCGACAGCCTGCCGTTCGCGGACGAGGCAGATCTCGAAGCGGCTGACCGAGGATTCCTCGGCACCCTCGACGACCCGAAGATCCGCAATGCCGCCGGCGAGGTCGTGTGGGACGCGTCGACGTACGACTTCCTGTCCGGCGAGGGGCCGGATACCGTGAACCCGAGCCTGTGGCGTCAGTCGAAGCTGGTCGCCAAGCACGGCCTGTTCGAGGTCATCCCCGGCCTCTATCAGGCGCGTGGCCTGGACCTGTCGGTCATGACGTTCGTCGAGGGCGACACCGGTGTGATCGTGATCGATCCGCTCATTTCCAAGGAGACCGCCGCGGCCGCGCTCGCTCTGTACCGGACCCATCGCGGCGATCGTCCGATCACGGCGGTGATCCACACGCACTCCCACATCGATCACTTCGGCGGCGTGCAGGGAATCGTCGACGAAGCCGATGTCGCCGCCGGCCGGGTGCAGATCATCGTCCCCGAGGGCATGGTCGAGCACGCCGTCGCCGAGAACGTCTACGCCGGCACGGCGATGGGACGACGCGCGGGCTACATGTACGGCGCGGCGCTGGACCGCGGCCCCAAGGGCGCCGTGGGTGCAGGCCTCGGTCAGACGACCTCGACCGGCGAGGCGACGCTCATCCCGCCGACGCGGGAGATCACCACCACGGGCGAGACGCACACGGTCGACGGACTCGAGATCGTGTTCCAGATGGCCCCGGGGACCGAGGCGCCCAGTGAGATGCACTTCTACTTCCCGAAGTACCGCGCGCTGTGCATGGCGGAGAACGCCACGCACACGCTGCACAACCTGCTGACGCTGCGCGGAGCGGTCGTGCGGGACCCGCACGTGTGGTCGCGTTACCTGACCGAGGCGATCGAACGCTTCGGCGACGAGGTCGACGTCGTCTTCGCTTCGCACCACTGGCCGACGTGGGGCAACGCGGAGATTCGCCACTTCCTCGGCTTGCAGCGCGATCTGTACGGATACCTGCACGACCAGACGCTGCGGATGCTCAACCAGGGAATGACGGGTGCGGAGATCGCAGAGGACATCCAGCTTCCCCCGGTGCTGGAGCACGCCTGGCACGCGCGCGGCTACTACGGCTCCGTGAGCCACAATGTCAAAGCCATCTACCAGCGCTACATGGGCTGGTTCGACGGGAATCCGGCCCGGCTGTGGCCGCACCCGCCCAAGGCGCAGGCCACCCGCTACGTCGAAGCCCTCGGCGGCATCGACCGTGTGCTCGAACTCGCGAAGACGGCCTTCGACGCGGGCGACTTCCGGTGGGCCGCGACCCTGCTCGACCACGCCGTGTTCGTCGAGCCGGACAACGCGGCCGTGCGCGAGCAGTACGCCGACACGCTCGAGCAGCTCGGGTACGGCGCCGAGAACGGCACCTGGCGGAACTTCTTCCTCTCCGGCGCGACCGAGCTGCGCACCGGCAACTTCGGCACGCCGACGGTCACGAACGCCCCGGCGATCGTCGCGCAGCTCACGCCGGAGCAGCTCTTCGACGCCGTCGCGATCACGGTCGACGGACCGCGGGCATGGGACCTCGATCTCGCATTCGACATCACGCTGTCGGATCTGGACAGGTCGTTCCACGTGACCCTGCGCAATGGCGTCCTCGTGTACGTCGAGAAGGATCCCGCGGGAGCCGACCCGCACCTCACCCTGACGAAGCAGCGCCTGATCGCGCTCGCCGCCGGCGACCGCGAATCCGACGGGATCGAGGCGACGGGCGGCACGGAGGTCATCGACCAGCTGCTCGCTGTGCTGTCGCCCGGAGACCCGGCGTTCGAGATCGTCCTGCCGTAGCATCCCGGCGGGCAGCGTCCGGGTGACCGAACAGGAGGTCGCCGTGAGAATTCACTCGCGGCGATCTTCCTGTTCTCCCGATGCTTCCGGCAGAATCGCAGCATGACCGAGACGACCAGACAGCGCCGGGACGTCTTCGACGTCATCGCGGTTTTCGTGCTGTCGATCACCGCCGTCCTGACCGCGTGGTGCGGCTTCGAGTCCTCCAAGTGGGGCGGCGACATGTCGATCGCCTTCAGCGAGGCATCCGGTGCGCGCATCAACTCCGGCGTCGCCGACGGCACCGCACGCGACGCGCGCCAGTACGACCTCACGATCTGGACCGAGTGGGTGCTCGCCGATCGCGCACAGGATGCCGAACTGACGGCGTACATCGAGGAGCGGTTCAGCCCGGAGTTCGCGGTCGCGTTCGAGGCGTGGGAAGAGGGCGGGCGCGAGGAGCGCGGTCCCTTCGTGATGGACGAGTACGTACCGCCGGGGAGTGAGGAGGCGGCCGCACTGTCCGAGCGTGCCGACACCCGATTCGCCGATGCGCTGGAGAGCAATCAGCGCGGCGACAATTACACGCTGCTGACCGTGCTGTTCGCTCTCGTGCTGTTCCTCACCGCGATGTCGCAGCGCGATCTCGTGATGTGGGTGCGGTGGGTGCTGCTCGGTCTCGCTGTCGTCGTCGGCGTGACCGGCGCGATCATCATGCTGACGTTCCCGATCCTGATCTGAGCCGGTGGCGCCCGGGACGGGGATCATGTCCGCCGAACGCGGCGACGCGATCCCAGATCCATTCCGCCGGGCTCGGCGCTACCTCGACATCGGGCACTCCGGGTGAGCGGTGGTAGAGCTTTCCGCCGACTCCTTCGAGGAGGTAGTCGCCGGCGTCATCCGTGAAGACCACCTGGAAGTAGTCGGGCTTGTCCTCCCAGTCGCCCCACGCCGCGGGGTCGTTCTCGACGGAGTCGTCCAGCTCGGCGACCTCGGCGCCGGTCATCAGCCGGAATCGCTCGCCAGCACCCCAGAGTCCGCCGGTGCCGGGCTCCTGACCGTCGTGCCACGCGAGGATCGTGTCCTCGCCGCCGCTCGCGCGGGCGGCTTCCCGGTCGAGCGGCGGCCGCAGCGCAGCCGCCAGATCCTCGGGCATCACCTCGTCGAGCGCGGCCAGCGCATCCGCGAGGTCGGCGCGGAACGCCTTGGCCACGAACCGGCGCCAGGCGTACTCGCCCATCTGCGCCTCGCGCATGGTGTCCATCGTCGCGGCGCCGGACCGGATCGGCTCGAGGAAGCCACGCGTGATCCGGACGCCGTACTGCGCGAGGTCCATGGTCGGATCCTCGCGCAGCACGCGCTCGAACAGAGCGAGGGCGTCCTCCGGCCGGTAACCGCACAGGTAGGCGTACCCGAGCGTCAGCGCGAGCAGGGACTCGGTCGGGTCGGCCGCGTACGCCTCCTCGGCGGCGGGCAGCAGCCGCTCGGGGCTCGCCGCCGTCGCGAACAGTCGGGTGGCGCGCTGGCCCAACGCGAGGGAGTACTCGTGGTCGCCCTGCGCGGCGGCGATCCCGACCGCCTCGTCGATCAGACGCCAGCCCGCTTCCGCTTCGCCGGTGTACGCCATCGCGCTGCCGAGCTCCATGTGCTCGATCCAGTCCGCATCCGGCTGTTCACGCAGCACGATCTCGGAGAGACGCCGCGCCTCGGCGAAATCGCCTTCGGACATCTCGAGGTCGCGCAACTTCTTCACGGAGTTGAGGTACTGGCGATCCCGACGCCCCATGAGGTTCTGCAGCAGGCGCCTCGCCTCGTCGATCTCGCCGCATGCCTCGCGGTGCAGCGCGGTGAGGATGATCATTCCGGTGAAGGTGGGCTCGCGTGCGAGCACGCTGCCCGCGAGTTCGGGGATGCGCGGGTGCGTCGGCTGCACACCGTAGAGCTCCCAGGCGAGGTCCCTGTCGTGCTCGATGGCCGCGCGCTCCTGGTCCGTCGGCCTGCTCATGAGCGCGGCATCCTTCCCGGGCGCGGCTCGGCGCCGCCGAAGTCGACGACGCGATCCCACAGCCAGTCGGCGAGGCTCGGCGCGATCTCGGCGTCCGGAACTCCGGGCCGGCGGAGGTACAGCCGTTCGGCATACCCCTGGAAGTAGTACGCGCCCGCGTCGTCGGTGGCGATCGGGACGAAGACCTCTTCTTCGGGCCAGGCGGGCCAGGCGCCGGGCTGCTGCGCCTTCGCGACCAGAGCATCGATCTCGGCGCTCGAAAGCAGTCGCACCGCCTCGTCGAGTCCCCACGCCCCGCCCGTGCCCGGATCCTGGCCGTCATGCCAGCCGAGGAGCTCGCCGTTCCCCTCCGTGGACTCGAGCTTCTTCCTGCGCAGCGGGCCGCGCAGCACGCGGACGAGTGCGCGCGGGAGCACGCGGCTCAGTGCGGCCAACGCGTGTGCGATGTCGAGGTCGAAGATCTGCTCGTGCATCATCCGCCACATCATCTCGCCCATGCCGGCCTCGCGGAGCTGATCCATCGTCGTGTCACCGCGTTCGATCGGATCGAGGAACCCGCGCGCCATGATCATGCCGCTCTGCGCGACGACATCGGTCGGGTCCTCCCGCAGCACGCGCTGGAACAGGTCGCGTGCGTCCGCCGCGCGGTAGTCGAACAGGTAGGCGTAGCCGAGGGCGGTCGACAGCAGCGTCTCCGACGGATTGACGGCGATCGCGGCCTCGGCGGCGGGGCGGTAGCGCTCCGGCGGTGCGCCGGTCGTGAGGAAGAGCAGCGCCCGCTTGGTGAGGACCGTCGGGATGAGGTCCGGGTCGACCTCACCCGTCCACGCGACCGCCTCGTCCATGAGGTCCCACCCTGCGGTGCGGCTGCCGGTGTACACGGTCGCAGCGCCGAGCATCATGAGGTCGAGCCATCCGACATCCGCACCACCGGCCATGACCTGTTCGGCGAGTCGGAGCGCTTCGTCGAACCGCCGGTCCTCGTACTCGAGATCGCGGAGGATGCGCAACGCGGTGAGCTGATAGCCGTCCTGCAGTCCGATGAGCTCGCGAAGCGCTTTCCTGGCATCGTCGAGATCGCCGCGGGCCTGGTGATGCAGGGCGAGGATCAGATAGGTGCCCGTGAACGTCGGTTCGCGGGCGAGCACGCTGTGGCTCAGGGCCGCGATCCTGCGGTTGGTCGGCTGGGCGCCGAGCAGCTCGAGGGCGAGGTCGCGGTCCCGGATGATGGCGGCCTGTTCGAGGTCGCCGTGGTCGCCGCCGCGCATCACCGCATGCCGTGCTTGACGCGGTAGGTCCGAAGCTGATCGAAGGTGCCGTCGTCTGCGCCGTACTCCAGCACGGGGGCGACCTGATCGAACCACGTCCTGGTCGAGGGTGTGATGCTCGCCGCCGCCTCGAGCAGGCCGGCGGTGGTGACGGGGACGATCGCTCCCGCGGCCATCGACGCGGTGAGCGACTGCTGCAGCGCCTGCTTCGCGACCTGCGCGATGTCGGCGCCCGAGAACCCCTCGGTCGCGGCGGCGACGGCGATGATGTCGACGTCGTCCTGGGGCTTGCCGTCGAGGTCGCCCTGCAGGATCGCGGCGCGGGCGACAGCATCCGGCGGCAGCACGAGCACGGTCTTGTCGATGCGCCCAGGGCGGCGCAGCGCGGGGTCGATGTCCCACGGGCGGTTCGTCGCGGCGAGGAAGTACACACCGTCGTTCTCGCTCGTGACACCGTCGAGCTCTTCGAGCAGCTGCGTCACGATCATGCGCATCGACTGCGACCCTCCACCGCCCGAAGACCGCCGGCCGCCGAGAGCGTCGAACTCGTCGAAGAAGATCACGCACGGCGCGGCTGCCCTGGCGTCGTGGAAGACGCTCTGGATCGCCTTCTCGCTCTCGCCGATGTACGCGCTGAGCAGGTCGGCCAGCGTGACGTGGATGAAGGATGCGCCGAGGTCGCCGGCGATCGCCTTCGCGATGAACGTCTTGCCGCATCCCGGGGGGCCGTACATCAGGAGCGATCCGCCGGCCTTCTGCCCGAACGCCGCCGCGAGGGCCGGGTTGCGCAACGGAGCGAGGAAGGTCGAGTCGAGGTGCTGCTTGACCTCCGCGAGGCCGGCGACGTCCGCGAGCGTCACCTGCGGACGCTCGGCATCCCACAGGCCGGGCTGTTCGATCCGATCCTCGTCCGCCGCGTCATCGTCCGACGGGGCGGAGACGCGGGATGGCGCCGGCGGGACGGATGCTGCGGCGGGCGTCGCTGGTTCTGGCGCCGGTCCGGATCGCTCGGTGCCCCCGCTTCTGGTGCGCAGTCGCGCCGCCATCAGCCGAGCCCGCAGGACGCGAGCGCGAGCCGGGTCGCCGCCGTGCGCCTCGAACGCGTCGATCTCGGCCGCTGCGCGGTCGACGTCGTGCTCCAACAGGAGCGTGATGTAGTCCTCCCGCAGTGCGATGTTCTGCGGATCCTGCGCCACCTCGGCGGCGATCACCTCGAGGAATTCGTCGTTCTGCGCCATCCTGGCCCCCCGCCGTCGTCGTGAACACCTTGATTCTCGCAGATGCACCGGACACGATCCGAAGGGGGCTCCGGTTGATCCGCGGCGCGCGAAGAGGTAAAGTTGAGTCACCACCACTCAACTTTGATGAAGGAGTCCCCAGGAGGACAGATGACCACGCCCCAGACCGAAGACCAGCAGTCCGCTCTCGAGCAGTTCGGGATCAACCTCACCGACCGCGCTCGCCAGGGCAAGCTCGACCCGGTGATCGGCCGCGACAACGAGATCCGTCGCGTCAGCCAGGTGCTCACCCGGCGCACCAAGAACAACCCGGTGCTGATCGGTGAGCCGGGCGTCGGCAAGACTGCTGTCGTCGAAGGCCTCGCGCAGCGCATCGTCGCGGGCGACGTGGCCGAGTCGCTGAAGGACAAGGAGCTGGTCACCCTCGACATCTCAGCCCTCGTGGCGGGTGCCATGTACCGCGGGCAATTCGAGGAGCGTCTGAAGCAGGTCCTCAAGGAGATCACCGAATCCGACGGCAAGGTCATCACGTTCATCGACGAGCTGCACGTGCTGATGGGCGCCGGAGGCGGGGAGGGCTCCGTCGCGGCATCCAACATGCTCAAGCCGATGCTCGCCCGCGGCGAGCTGCGCATGATCGGCGCGACGACGCTGAACGAGTACCGCGAGTTCATCGAGAAGGATGCCGCGCTCGAGCGCCGCTTCCAGCAGGTCTACGTCGGCGAGCCGACCGTCGAGGACACCATCGCGATCCTGCGCGGACTGAAGGGTCGCTACGAAGCGCACCACGGGGTCACGATCGCTGACAGCGCCCTCGTGGCCGCCGCCGCGCTGTCGAACCGCTACCTGCCCAGTCGTCAGCTTCCGGACAAGGCGATCGATCTCGTCGACGAATCGATGTCGCGGCTCAAGATGGAGATCGACTCCTCACCTGTCGAGATCGACCAGCTCAAGCGTCAGGTCGACCGGCTCAAGCTCGAGGAGCTCGCCCTGAAGAAGGAGAAGGATGCCGCGTCGAAGGAGCGACTCGGCACCCTCCGCGAGAACCTCGTCGAACTGGAGCGGGAGCTCGCCGTCCTCGAGGAGCGCTGGGCGCGCGAGCGTCAGGGGCTGAATCGCGTCGGCGACCTGAAGAAGCAGCTCGATGACGCGATCACCCAGCGCGACCTCGCGATGCGCAACGCCGACTACACGAAGGCGTCCAAGCTCGAATACGAGACGATCAAGCGTCTGGAGCGCGACATCGCCGAGGCCGAGCAGGCCGAGGCGACGGCATCCACCGAGCCCCGCATGGTGAACGAGCAGGTGACCGAGGAGGACATCGCGGCGGTCATCGCAGCGTGGACCGGCATCCCGGTCGGCCGGCTCCTGCAGGGTGAGAGCGAGAAGCTGCTCCACCTGGAGGCCGAGCTCGGCAAGCGGCTGATCGGGCAGAAGGATGCCGTGAAGGCGGTGTCGGATGCCGTCCGCCGCTCCCGCGCGGGAATCAGCGACCCCGGGCGCCCGACCGGCTCCTTCCTGTTCCTCGGGCCGACCGGCGTCGGCAAGACGGAGCTCGCGAAGGCGCTCGCCGAGTTCCTGTTCGACGACGAGCGCGCCATGGTGCGCATCGACATGTCGGAGTACGGCGAGAAGCACTCGGTGTCGCGTCTGGTCGGTGCCCCTCCGGGCTACATCGGCTACGAGCAGGGTGGTCAGCTGACCGAAGCCGTCAGGCGGCGTCCGTACAGCGTCGTGCTGCTGGACGAGGTCGAGAAGGCCCACCCCGAGGTCTTCGACGTCCTCCTGCAGGTGCTCGACGACGGACGCCTGACCGACGGGCAGGGTCGGACGGTCGACTTCACGAACGTCATCCTGGTGCTCACGAGCAACCTCGGCTCGCCGATCCTGATCGACCCGACTCTGTCGCCGGAGGTGAAGCGCGAGCAGGTGATGTCGCTGGTGCGGCAGGCGTTCCGACCCGAGTTCCTGAACCGCCTCGATGACATCGTGATGTTCCAGGCTCTCAGCGAGGACGATCTCGCGCAGATCGTCGAGCTCACGGTCGACCAGCTGCAGGCGCGTCTGCACGAGCGCCGGCTGAGTCTCGCCGTGACCCCGGACGCGCGTTCGTGGCTGGCCGAACGCGGCTACGATCCGCTGTTCGGTGCGCGGCCGCTGCGCCGGCTCATCCAGTCCGAGGTGCAGAACAAGCTGGCCACAGCGCTGCTCTCCGGAAACGTGCGCGACGGCGACACGGTGCGGGTGGACGTCGCGGCCGACGGTTCGGGGCTCGTGCTGACCTCCGCGAGCTGACGTCCTGTGAACCCGGCGGCACGGATGTCGGGCCGATTCCCACCGGGCGGGCGACACGCCGCGGAATCGCCTGACATCCGTGCCTGGTCCCGACATCCGTCCCTCAGACGGCGTCAGTACCCGGTGAACTCCGGCTTCCGCTTCTCCTGGAACGCGGCGAATCCCTCGCGATAGTCGCTCGTGTCGCACAGTTCGGCCTGGGCCACGTTCTCCAGCACGACGGCATCCCACAACGACAGCCGCTCGTCCCGGATGCGGGCGATCAGCCGCTTGGACGCCAGGAACGCCGCGGTGGCTCCGGAGGCCGCGCGCACCGCGGCATCCGTCGTCGCCTGCTGCACCTCGTCGGCGGGCATCACCTGCGAGAAGAGGCCGGACGCGACCGCCTCGGTTCCCGTCATGAGCCGACCGGTGTAGATCAGGTCGAGGGTCTTGTGCGGGCCGAGCCGGTCCAGGAACAGTGCATGCCCGCCGGAGTCGAGCGTCGCTCCCAGGGCCGCGAACGGCGAGCCGATCTTCGCCGTGTCGGCGACGTAGACGACGTCCGTCGCGATGAGCAGTCCGAGACCGACGCCGAGGCATGCGCCCTGCGCTGCGGCGAACGTCGGCGCGGGGAAAGCCGCCATCCGCTGCAGCAGGGGGGTCACGAGGCCGCCGAGGTAACCGATCACGTCATCGGTCGCGGGGTCGACGCCTGAGATGTCGCGACCGGCGCAGAACCCCGCGCCCTCGCCGCTCAGCACCAGGGCGCGGACTCCGGCATCCTCGGCCCGATCGTATGCGTCGCCGAGCGCGAGCAGGGCCTGCGGATCCAGGGCGTTGCGCTTCTCCGGAGCGTTCAGCACCACATGGGCGACGTCGCCGTCGATCGTCAGCTCGATCACGGAGCTCTCCTCACACGTCGTAGTCGACGACCACGCGGGGCGTCGTCGGATGGGACTGGCAGGTCAGCACATAGCCGCGCTCCAGCTCGTCCGGCTCGAGCGCGAAGTTCTGCGTCATGCGGACGTCGCCTTCGACCAGGCGCGCGCGACACGTTCCGCACACCCCGCCGGCGCACGCGAACGGCACGTCGCCGCGAACGCGCAGCGCGGCATCCAGCAACGGCTCGTCCGCCGCGACCGGCGACTCGACGGTCGTCGAGAGCCCGTCCAGGGTGAATTCCAGAACGTAGGTCTCGTCCTCTTCGCGCACGGAGACCGGTCGTCCGCGGTCGGCGCGCGGCTCGTCGGCATCCGTCGTGAACAGTTCGAATCGGATGCTGTCGTCACCGATCCCGCGGGCCGCGAGCCGTTCGCGGCACAGCGCGACGAGGTCGAACGGACCGCACAGGAACCACTCGGTCACGCTCGCAGGCTCGACCAGTCCGTCGAGGATCGCGTCGAGCTTGTGGGCGTCGATCCGACCGGACAGCAACGGAGCTGCGCGCTGCTCGCGGGACAGCACGTGATGCAGGGCGAGGCGTGCCGGGTAGCGGTCCTTCAGGTCGGCGAGGTCCTCGAGGAACATCACGTCGCGCGTCGCCCTGTTCGTGTAGACGAGGGAGAACCGTGCGGTCGTCGAGGCGGCGAGCACCGCGGAGGCGAGTGCCATCATCGGGGTGATTCCCGATCCGGCGGCGATCCCGACCAGATGGGCGCCGTCGAGATCAGGCAGGTTGGACGTGAAGCGTCCCTCCGGGCTCATCACCTCGACCCGGATGCCGGGGTGCAGGTTCTCGTGCGCCCACACCGAGAACAGGCCGCCGAGGTCACGCTTGATGCCGACCGATATGCGACCCGGCGACGGCGCCCGGCAGATCGAGTAGCTGCGCCGCACCTCGCGGCCATCCACGTGCGCTCGGAGCGCGACGTACTGACCCGGCAGATACCGGTACTCGTCGCGCAGCTCCGCCGGAACCGCGAACGTCACCTCGATGCTGTCGGCGGTCAGCGGCCGCACCTCGATCACCTCGAGTTCGTGGAATCGCGCACGACGCCGCGTCGCGGTGCTCATAGCGTCTTGAAGTGGTCGAACGGCTCGAGGCAGGCGCGGCACTCGTACAGTGCCTTGCATGCGGTCGACCCGAAGCGGGTGAGCTCCCGCGTGTCCAGCGACCCGCACTGCGGGCAGCGCACGCTCAACGGCACCGCGACGGGCCCGGCTGCGCGCCTTCCCGTCGGGGGCGCGATGCCGTACTCGAGCAGCTTCTGCTTTCCGGCATCCGTCATCCAGTCGGTCGTCCAGGCGGGGGAGAGCACGGTGCGGACGACGACGTCCGCGAATCCGGCATCCGCGAGCGCGCTCATGACGTCGTCGCGGATGGCCTCGACGGCGGGGCATCCGCTGTAGGTCGGGGTGATCGTCACGGCGACCCGTCCGTCGTCGACCGTGACCCCGCGGAGGATGCCGAGATCGGCGATCGTCAGCACGGGGATCTCGGGATCGGGCACGGATGCCGCGATCGCCCGCGCGTCTGTCAGCACGGTCACCATGTCGCCCCCGGATGCTGTCGGGCGAGCACCTGCATCTCGGCGAGAATCCGCCCGAGGTGGGGGAAGTGGATGCCGCGTCGTCCGTCCCCGGCTGCTGCGGGTCCCGCGGGTGCTTCGAGATCCGCGGCGCTCAGCACGGCGCCGATGCGGGCATCGAAGCCGGCGCGCAGCGATGCCGGCCGCACGGCGATGCCCTCGAGGTCATCGATCAGGGGTTCGTCGCGGAACAGCTCATCGGCGTACGGCCAGACGTCCGCGAGGCCGCGGATCATCCGTCGGCGCGACTCCGTGGTGCCGCCCGCGAGGCGCAGTGTCCACTGCTCGGCATGGTCGCGGTGGTAGTCGACCTCCTTGACCGCCTTCGCGGCGACCGCGGCGAGCGTCGGGTCCGCCGAGCGCTGCAGCTGCGTGTACAGCTCGAACAGGTACGTCGAGGCGATGAGCTGTCGGGCGATCGTGCGGGCGAAGTCGCCGTTCGGCTGCTCGAACAACCAGGCGGAGCGGAACTCCGGTTCGTCACGGAAGTACGCCAGCTCGTCCTCGGTTCGCCCGGTCGCTGTGCCCGCGTAGCGCAGCAGCGACCGGGCGTGGCCGAGCAGATCGAGGGCGATGTTCGCAAGCGCGACATCCTCCTCGAGCTCCGGGGCGTGGGCGATCCACTCGCCGAGCTGCTGGGACAGGATCAGCGCGTCGTCGCCGAGCCACAGGGCGTACTCGGCCGTGGCCGGTGCGGCCGCGGCATCCGTCCCGGCGAGTTCGGCGGCGAGGTCGAGCTCGTCGACCGTGACGTGGCCGTGGGGGAGCGGGCGCGACCCGGTTCCGCCCGCGCCGGAGGTGTTGCGCTCGGTCGCATCCGTGCTCGGAAGGCGACCATCTGCGCCCCCTGCGCCGTTCTCGCGTCGCGCGTTCACAGGTGCGGCACCCCCTCGGACGCCGTGTAGTACACGGCGTGGCGGAAGTTCTTGCCCGCCGGGCTCTCGAAGTACGCGCCCTTGGCGTCGGGGTCGCTCGTGGTGATCGCCTCGGCGGGGACGACCCAGATCGAGACACCCTCGCCGCGACGCGTGTACAGGTCGCGGGCGTTGCGGACCGCGAGGTCGGCGTCCGGCGCGAGCAGCGAGCCGACGTGGACGTGGCTGAGTCCGCGGTTCGCGCGGACGAACACCTCCCACAGCGGCCAGGTCTCCTCCGTCATGCCGCCGCCCCCTCGAGCTCGCGCGCGGCCTGCTTGCGCGCATACTCGGCCGCGGCCTCGCGCACCCAGGCGCCTTCCTCGTGCGCCTCTCGGCGGGCGCGGATGCGCTCGGCGTTCATCGGACCGTTGCCGGAGAGCACGGCGAAGAACTCGTTCCAGTCGATCTCGCCCATCTCGTACTGGCCGGTCTCCTCGTCGTAGCGGAGGTCGGGATCCGGCAGCGTGACACCGAGGACCTCGGCCTGCGGCGCCAGCATGCCGACGAACCGTCGACGCAGCTCGTCGTTCGAGAACCGCTTGATGTTCCACGCCATCGACTGCGCCGAGTTCGGCGACTCGTCGTCCGGCGGTCCGAACATCGCCAGGCTCGGCCAGTACCAGCGGTTCACGGCAACCTGCGCCATCTCGCGCTGTGCCGGTGTGCCATGCATGAGGGTCAGCAGGATCTCGAAGCCCTGCCGCTGGTGGAACGACTCCTCCTTGCAGATGCGCACCATCGCGCGGGCGTACGGGCCATAGGATGCTCGGCACAGCGGCACCTGGTTGCAGATCGCCGCGCCGTCGACGAGCCAGCCGATCGCGCCCATGTCGGCCCACGTCGGCGTCGGGTAGTTGAAGATCGAGGAGTACTTCGCACGGCCGTCGATGAGCTGTTCGGTCATCTCCGTCCGTCCGATTCCGAGCGTCTGCGCGGCCGAGTAGAGGTACAGGCCGTGACCGGCCTCGTCCTGCACTTTGGCCATCAGGATCGCCTTGCGCTTGAGGCTCGGTGCGCGCGTGATCCAGTTGCCCTCGGGCTGCATGCCGATGATCTCTGAGTGGGCGTGTTGGCTGATCTGGCGGACCAGGGTCTTGCGGTACGCGTCCGGCATCCAGTCGTGCGGCTCGACGCGGGAGTCCGCCGCGATGATCTCGTCGAATCGTCGCTGCCCCGCGGACTGGTCGTCCATGTCGACTCCTTCGTCGCGCTTTACTGACCGATCGTTCATTTATTCTCGCACAGGAGTCCGGGGGCGTAAAGCGCTCAGGACGCGTCGGATCAGCGCGAGCGCGAGATGAGCTCGAGCAGAGCGTTCCCGTACGCCTCCGACGGGTCCGGATGCTCGAACCTCAGCGGCTCGCCGGCGATCTCGATCTCCACCCGGAACGTGTCGTCGAGGCGGACCAGGCTGCGGAACGTCCCGCGCAGGAGGTCGCGCAGCTGGTCCTCCCGGGGCAGCCACACCGCGTCCTCGAGGGTGACCGCGTCGAGCGCCCACTCGGTGGTGCCGTTGAAGGCCAGATCGGTGCCGCTCGGCGTGCGTCGCGCCTCGATCGTCATCTCGCTGACCGTGAAGACGTCGGCCTCTGCTTCGAGTTCGACGTCGTTCGGAAGATCGAGCTGGAACCGGCCGCCGCTGTCGGGCCGCCAGGTCAGCCCCGCATCCCGCAGCGCGACGGCGAGTTCACGGGAGATCATGGATCCACCCTACGGCCGTCCGGCAGCGCAGAGCCGTGTCGGTCGGGTGAGGCAGAGTGGGGGCATGACCTCTGCGACACCGACCGACACCCGCGACGCCGCCCTCGCCGCGCTGCGCGAACTCGTCGGGCGGCCGGATGCCGAGTTCCACGACGGCCAGTACGAGGCGATCGAGGCGCTGGTCGCGGGGCGCCGACGCGCGCTCGTCGTGCAGCGCACCGGCTGGGGCAAGTCGGCGGTGTACTTCGTCGCGACGCTGCTGCTGCGTCGTCAGGG
This sequence comes from Microbacterium sp. M28, assembly GCF_025836995.1. Taxonomy (NCBI): domain Bacteria; kingdom Bacillati; phylum Actinomycetota; class Actinomycetes; order Micrococcales; family Microbacteriaceae; genus Microbacterium; species Microbacterium triticisoli. Next base: position 181,593 of record NZ_CP107546.1, read on the forward strand.
CGCGGGCCCGACCGTGCTGGTGTCGCCGCTGCTGGCGCTCATGCGCGACCAGATCGCCGCCGCAGAACGCGCCGGCGTGCGCGCCGTGGCGATCAACTCGACCAACGCCCATGAGTGGTCCGACGTGCTCGCGCAGCTCGATCGCGACGAGGTCGACGTGCTGCTGGTGTCGCCGGAGCGGCTGAACAATCCGGCGTTCCGCGAACAGCAGCTGCCGGCTCTCGTGCGCCGGATCGGCATGCTCGTGGTCGACGAGGCCCACTGCATCAGCGACTGGGGCCACGACTTCCGTCCCGACTACCGGCGGCTGCGCGACCTGAGCGCAGAGATGCCGGCCGCCGTGCCGGTGCTGGCGACGACCGCGACGGCGAACAGCCGCGTCGTCGCCGACGTCGCCGAACAGCTCGGCTCCGGTGGTGCGGATGCCGGGGTCCTCACGATCCGCGGCCCGCTCGCCAGAGCATCCCTGCGCCTGGGCGTGCTGCGACTGCCGGATTCGGCGAGCCGGCTGGCCTGGCTGCTCAGCCATCTCGACGACCTGCCCGGCTCAGGCATCATCTACACGCTCACCGTCGCCGCTGCGGTCGACACCGCTCGACTGCTGCGCGAGCACGGGCACCAGGTGCGCGCGTACACCGGACAGACCGACAGCGACGAGCGCGCCGAATCCGAGGGCATGCTCAAGCGCAACGAGGTCAAGGCGCTCGTGGCGACCAGCGCGCTGGGGATGGGCTTCGACAAACCCGACCTCGGGTTCGTGCTGCACCTGGGCGCCCCGTCGTCGCCGGTCGCCTACTACCAGCAGGTCGGCCGGGCGGGCCGCGCGAGCGACAGCGCGGACGTGCTGCTGCTGCCCGGCGTCGAGGATCGCGAGATCTGGCACTACTTCGCCACCGCGTCGATGCCCGACCAGGGGCGCGCTGAACGGGTGATCGCCGCGCTCGGCGATGCGCCGGTGTCGACGCCGGTGCTGGAGGCCATGGTCGACATCCGCCGGACGCCTCTCGAACTGCTGCTGAAGGTCCTCGACGTCGACGGGGCCGTACGGCGGGTGCAGGGCGGCTGGGTCGCCACCGGCCAGCCGTGGACCTACGACGCCGAGCGCTATGAGCGCATCGCCGCCGAGCGCCTGGCCGAACAGCAGCACATGATCGAGTACGAACGGACCGACGGCTGCCGCATGGAGTTCCTCCAGCGTTCGCTCGACGACGAGACCGCTGCGCCGTGCGGGCGGTGCGACAACTGCGCGGGAATCTGGTTCCCCAGCGAGATCCGCAAGACCGCGACCGAGGCCGCCGCCGGGTCGCTCGACCGGGTCGGCGTTCCGCTCGAACCGCGCAAGGCCTGGCCGACGGGCGCGGACCGGGTCGGCGTTCCGGTCAAGGGCCGCATCGCCCCCGCGGAGCAGGCCGCCGACGGGCGCGCGCTCGCGCGCCTCACCGACCTCGGTTGGGGCGGCACGCTGCGGGAGATGTTCGCGGCCGGGGCTCCGGATGCCCCGGTGACCCGGCCGGTTCTCGACGCCTGCATCCGCGTGCTCGCCGACTGGGGCTGGGACGAGCGCCCTGTCGCCGTCGTCGCGATGCCGTCGCGGTCACGTCCGCTCCTGGTCGATTCGCTGGCTCGCGGCCTCGCCGACGTCGGCCGCCTCCCGTACGCCGGTGCGCTGTCGTTCGCGAACGGCGGACCCACCGGGCAGCCCGGCGGCAACAGCGCGTTCCGGCTCGCGGGACTCTGGGACCGCCTCAGCGCCGACGGGCTGGAGATCCCCGCGGGGCCGGTGCTGCTCGTCGACGACCAGGCCGACAGTCGCTGGACGCTGACGGTCGCCGCCCGTGCACTTCGCCAGGCCGGAGCGACGGCCGTGCTGCCGTTCGTACTCGCCCTGCGCGGATGACGCCGACTGCGGCTACCGCTTCGCGACCAGCGTGAGCACGTCGTACGTCGCGACGGTCTCCTCGTTCTGGTTGCGGATGACCGCATCCCAGCGGACCTCGCCGTAGTCGTCGGTCTCGCGCGGAGTGATCTGCTTCGCGGTGAGTTCGACGCGGATGCTGTCGCCCGGCGACACCGGAGTGATGAAGCGCAGGTTCTCGAGTCCGTAGTTCGCGAGCACCGGACCCGGATCGGGGTCGACGAACAGGCCGGCGGCCCAGGACACGAGCAGGTACCCGTGCGCGACGCGGCCGGGGAAGAACGGGTTCGCCGCGGCCGCCTCCTCGTCCATATGCGCGTAGAACGTGTCGCCCGTGAAGTGCGCGAAGGTCTCGATGTCCGCGAGTGTCACCTCGCGCGAACCCGAGGAGATCCGATCGCCGATCCGCAGCTCGGCCAGCGACTTGCGGAACGGGTGGACGCCGGAGGACGACGCCGTCGCCCCCGCATGCCAGACGCCGGTGATCGCGGTGAGCATGTCGGGGGAGCCCTGGATCGCGGTGCGCTGCATGTGATGCAGCACGGCGCGGATGCCGCCGAGCTCCTCACCGCCGCCCGCCCTCCCAGGACCGCCGTGCACGAGGGCGGGCAGCGGCGAGCCGTGGCCGGTCGACGATCGTGCGTCATCGCGGTCGAGGATCAGCACGCGCCCGTTGTGCGGCGCGACGGAGGACACGAGCCCCGCGGCGAACGCCGCATCGTGCGTCGCGACGCTGGTCACCAGGGACCCGCCGCCACGGGCGACGATGTCGGATGCCTCTGCGACGGTGTCGTAGGTGATCAGCGACGACACCGGGCCGAACGCCTCGACGGCGTGCGCCGCGTCGGCCGTCGCATCATCGAAGCGCAGCAGGATCGGGGAGAGGAAGGCGCCATCCGAGGCATCCTGCCGGCCGGCCGTCCGAGCGGCCGGGGCATCCAGCGAGCCGACCGCGATCCGTCCGCCGCCGTCGATGAGCTTCTGCACCTGGCGTCGGACCTCATCGCGCTGCGCGAGCGATGCGAGCGGCCCCATCGTGACACCGTCGGCTCGTGGGTCGCCGATCACGACCTTCTCGCTCAGCCGGGCGTTCACGGCTTCGATGACGGCGTCGGCGGAACCCGACGGTACGATCGCACGCCGGATCGCCGTGCACTTCTGGCCGGCCTTGGCCGTCATCTCGGTGACGAGCTGGCGCACGTAGGCCTCGAACTCCGGCGTGCCGGCGGTCGCATCCGGGCCGAGCACCGACGCGTTGATCGAGTCGGTCTCGGCGGTGAACCGAACGCCGCCGGTCTGCACCGCCGCGTGGGCACGCAGGTGCTCGGCGGTCGACGCGCTTCCGGTGAACGCGACGAGGTCGCCGAGGCGGAGGCGATCGAACAGGTCGGGAACCGCTCCGCTCACCAGCTGCAGCGAGCCATCCGGCAGGAGGCCCGACTCGACGAGGATGCGCACCATCGCCTCGGTGAGATAGCCGGTGGGGGTCGCGGGCTTGATCAGCGTCGGCATCCCGGCGAGGAAGGCGGGGGCCAACTTCTCCAGCGGACCCCAGACCGGGAAGTTGAACGCATTGATCTGCACTGCGACGCCGGGGAGGCGGGTCGCGATGTGCCGACCCAGGAACGAGCCGTCCTTCGACAGCGGCTCGACGGGGCCGTCGATGTAGACGTGTCCGTTCGGCAGCTCCCGGCGCCCCTTGCCCGAGTATGCGAACAGCACTCCGATCCCGCCGTCGATGTCGACCCACGAGTCCGTGGCCGTCGCGCCCGTGCAGGCGGACAGCGCATAGAGCTCGTCCTTGCGTTCGGTGAGGGCGAGCGCGAACCGCTTGAGCAGCAGCGCGCGCTGATGGAAGGTCAGCTCGCCCAGGCTCTGCTGGCCGACCGAACGGGCGTGCGCGAGGGCGCCTGCCAGATCCAGGCCCGTCGTGCTCACCCTGGCGACCTCGTCGCCCGTGGACGCATCGCGCACGACGGCTGCGTCGTCGGCCGCAGAGGGCGACCACCAGGAATCCTGGAGGTAACTGGGCAGGATGCCGGTCATGATGCGTCCCATCTGTAGAAGCCTTCGCCGCTCTTACGGCCGAGTCTGCCCTCCGCGACCATCCGCCGCAGCAGGGCGGGTGGCGCGAAGCGCTCGCCGAATGCGGCGTGCAGTTCGTCGGCGATCCCGAGACGCACGTCCAGCCCGACCAGGTCGGTCGTCCGCAGCGGCCCCATCGGATGCCGGTAGCCGAGCTCCATCGCCCGATCGATGTCTGCGGCGTCCGCGACGCCTTCCTCGAGCATGCGGATCGCCTCCAGTCCGAGCAGCACGCCGAGCCGGCTCGATGCGAAGCCGGGGGAGTCGCGGACGACGATCGGCGTCTTGCCGACGGCGTCGACGCATGCGCGTGCCTGTTCGACGGTCGCCTGCGCGGTGGCGGAACCGGTCACGATCTCGACCAGTGCCGAGGTCGGCACCGGGTTGAAGAAATGCAGGCCGAGGAACCGCTCGGGGTGCGCGAGGGCGGCGGCGAGGGCATCGATCGGGATCGACGAGGTGTTCGAGGCGAGCAGCGCCTCGTCCGCGACGACCGCTTCGACCCTCATGAGGGCGTCCGTCTTGAGGGCGCGGTCCTCAGGAACCGCCTCGATCACGAGCTCGCGGTCTGCGAAACCCGAGACGTTCGTGGACGTGCGGAACTCGGCGCTCCCCGGCGCGAGCCGTCCCCGCGCCGCCGATCGCGTCAGCAGGTCGCGGATGCGGTCGTGTGCGGCATCCGCACCTGCCGCGTCGCGCTCGACGATCGTGACGTCGCAGCCTGCGAGCAGGAACGCATGCGCGATTCCCGCGCCCATGCGTCCTCCGCCGAGCACGCCGATCCTGGTGATCATGCGCGCCCTCGCTTCTCGAGGAACGCGGTCATCCGGCGCATCTTCTCGGGGCTCTCGAACAGTTCGGCCTGCAGATCCGCATCGATCCGGGGGTGATCCGCTCGGGGCGCCCGCAGGGCGGTCTTGGTGTGCTGAACGGCGAGCGGATCGTTCGCGCTGATCCGGTCGGCGATCGCGTGCGCGGCATCCATCAGGTCGTCCGCGGGGTGGATCGCGGTGATCAGGCCCGCGGCCAGCGCCTCCTCCGCCGAAAGGCTGCGCCCGGTGAACAGCAGCTCGGCGGCCAGCGCCTCGCCGACGAGAGCGGGCAGCCGCCAGGTCGCACCGGCGGCGGCGAGGATGCCGAGCCCGGTCTCGGGATTCCCGATGCGCAGCGCCGGAGTCGCGATGCGGATGTCCGCGGCGTAGGCGAGTTCGGCGCCACCGCCGAGCGCGTACCCGTCCATCGCGGCGATGACCGGCATCGGCAGCTCGTGGATGCGGATGAAGAGGGCCGCGTTGATGTTCCTCCTGGCGTCCTCGGCCCGGCGATCCCGCAACTGGGCGATGTCGGCGCCGGCGGCGAACACACCACCCGCACCCGTGAGGATCAGGGTGCGCGGTCGTGCCTCGAGCCCGTCGCACACGGCATGCAGGGCATCCACCGTGGCGAGATCGATCGCATTGCGCTTGTCCGGGCGATTCAGGGTCGCGATGACTCGGTCGTCGCGCTCCTCGACGAGCACGGGCGCGGCCATCACACCCGCTCCAGGATCATGGCGGTGCCCTGCCCGACGCCCACGCACATGGTGGCGAGCCCCCGGTCGGCGTTCTCCCGCTCCATGCGGCCGAGCAGCGTCACGACGATGCGGCAGCCGCTGGCGCCGAGCGGATGCCCCAGTGCGATCGCGCCGCCGTCGGCGTTCACGCGGTCGTCCTCGATGCCGAGGCGCCGCATGACGGCGATCGCCTGGGCCGCGAAGGCCTCGTTGAGCTCGATCGCGCCGAGGTCGGAGGTCGTCAGCCCCGCGCGAGCAAGGGCCTTCTGCGTCGCCGGGACGGGGCCGAGCCCCATGATCTCCGGGGCGATGCCGACAGCGGATGCCGAGACGATCCGTGCCCTGGGTGCGAGGCCGTACCTCTCGACGGCGTCGGCGCTCGCGACGACGATCGCCGACGCCCCGTCGTTGAGTCCGCTGGCGTTGCCCGCCGTGACGACGCAGCCACCTCCCACGACGGGGCGCAGCGCCGCCAGAGCCTCGGAACTCGTGTCGCGCCGCGGAGCCTCGTCGACCGAGATCGATCCGTCGGCTGTCGGCACGGCGACGATCTCGGAATCGAAGTGACCCGCGTCGATCGCGGCGATCGCTCGGCGGTGACTGCGCAGGGCGAACGCATCGGCATCCGCCCTGCTGATGCCGTCGAGGCGGGCGACCTCCTCCGCGGTCTCGGGCATGGTGGACGTCGCTCGGTCGCGCGCCGCGAGACGGGGATTCGTGAAGCGCCAGCCGATCGACGTGTCGAAGGCCACGCCCGGCTTCGCCCAGGCGCGGGCGGGCTTGGCCTGCACCCACGGCGCGCGGGTCATGGACTCGACGCCGCCGGCGACGACGAGGTCGGCGTCGCCGGCGCGGATCGCCTGAGCCGCCATCGCGATGGCCGACATCCCCGAGCCGCACAGTCTGTTCACCGTGACGCCTGGCACGGCATCCGGGAGCCCTGCCAGCAGCACGGCCATGCGCGCGACGTTGCGGTTGTCCTCGCCGGCCTGGTTGGCGGCGCCGAGGATGACCTCGTCGATGCCGGATGCCGGAATGCCGCCTCGTGCGACCGCTTCCGCGACGACCAGCGCGGCGAGGTCATCGGGTCTGATGCCCGCGAGGGCTCCGCCGTAGCGGCCGATCGGCGTGCGGACGCCGCCGACGAGATAGGCCTCAGGCATCAGCGCTCCTTGACATCGTCGTCGATGCGTAATTACCAACCGATCGGTCAGGAATTCAGTATGTCAGGCGGATCGCGGTGGGGCAATCGGTGCGAGACTGGATCCGTGACCGACACTCCAGCGCGCCGCGGACGTCCGGGGTATGACCAGGACCAGGTCCTCGCCGTCGCCGTGCAGGTGTTCATCGAGCACGGATACGACGCCACTTCGGTGTCGTCTCTGGCCGAGCGGCTCGGCCTGTCGAAGTCGGCGCTGTACCACCACTACTCCTCGAAGGAGCAGTTGCTCGAGGTTGCACTGGAGGAAGCGCTCGGCGGCCTCGAGGGGGCCCTCCGGTCGGCCGAGGGCCGGACGGCGCGCGCGAAGCTCGAGCACGTCCTGCGCGGAGCCGTCGGCGTGCTCGTCGAGAAACTGCCGTACGTCACGCTGCTGCTGCGGGTCCGGGGCAACAGCGAGGTCGAACGGCGCGCGCTCGAACGCCGACGGGTCTTCGACCGAGAGGTGACCGCACTGGTGCTGGCTGCTCAGGACGAGGGCAGCGTCCGTGCCGACGTCGACGCGGCGCTCGCCACGCGTCTGCTGTTCGGCATGGTCAATTCGATCGTCGAGTGGTACCGGCCCACGGGTGCGGAGGGGGCGGCCGAGCTCGCCGACGACGTGCTGCGCGTCGCGCTGGACGGGCTCAGGCGCTGACGAGCACCGTCTCGTCGAGCGCGCGACGGACGCGCGGTGCGACCTCGCGCTCCTGCAGCGCTTCGGGCAGCGATGAGACGTCGCCGAACTCGCCGAGTGCGATCACGGTCGTCGGGACGAGACGCTCCTCTGCGCCGGCGATCTGCTGCAGCGCGCTACGGTCGAAGCCGCTCATCTGGTGGACGACGAGACCGTCGGCATGCGCCTGCACCGAGAGATGCGCGACGGCCTGACCGAGGTCGTACAGTGCGTGGCTGAGGGGCGTGCCCTGGGCATCCACCTCCTCCGCGAGCGCGACGATCAGGACGGCGGCGTTCCCGGCCCAGGCCTGGTTGAAGCCGAGCAGGGCGTCGTGGATCCGGGCATGCAGGTCGGAGCCGCGGCGGCCCACGAGGAAGCGCCACGGCTGCGTGTTGTTGGCGGACGGCGCCCAGCGCGCGGCCTCGAGTGCGGCGGCGAGCTTCTCCTCGTCGATGGGCGTCGCGTCGTCGAAGGCGCGGGGGCTCCAGCGCTCGGCCAGGATGTCGAGGACGGGGACGGTGGTCTCGGCGGTGCGGGTGAGGGCAGGAGTGGACATGATCGACCTTTCGGATTCGGGTTTCGTGCCGACTCCGTCGTCTGCGCTTCCGGCATTCTAAACCCATGCGCGCGCATGCATATTCCCTGGTCTGTCTCCGGATCGCCGCGCAGGGAAGACGGATGCCGGTTCCGCGAGGCGAGAACCGGCATCCGTCTTCCCTCCCGTGAGCGTCGGGTCAGGCCCGCAGCGCCTCGCTGAGCTTGACACGTGCGCCCATCTTCAGCAGCGAGTTCTCATAGATCTTGGCCGAGATGAGAACCACGACCGCACACGTCGCGATCAGCAGCGCGAGGGCGACGAGCGGCTCCCACCACGCGGCCTCGCCGAAGAACAGCCGGATCGGCATCGCGACCGGTGCGGAGAACGGCACGTACGACAGGATCGTCATGACCGTCGGGTTCTCGCCGAGGAACAGCACGAGGTAGAACGGGGCCATCACCAGGATCATCATCGGTGTGTACACCGAGCCGACGTCCTCCTGCCGTGACACGAGCGACCCGGCCGCAGCGAACATCGTCGCGATCAGCACGAATCCGAACAGGAAGAACACCGCGAACCAGATCAGCGGGGCCCCGAAGCCCTGCAGCAGCTCCGTCTGCGCCGTGACGATCAGGCCGATCGCCGCGACGACGACGAGCAGCAGGATCTGCGTGATCGCGAGCAGCGTGTTGCCGATGACCTTGCCGGCCAGGAGCACGCGGGCCGGGATGGCCGAGAGCAGGATCTCGATGATACGCGTCTGCTTCTCCTCCACGACGCTCGTCGCGATCGGTGAGCCGAAGCTCAGCGCCGCCATCATGAAGATGATTCCGAACACCATGCCGAGCAGGTACCGCATGCCGAAGGTCGGGGCGTTCGGGTCCAGCAGCTCCACGGTCGGGGCGATCGAGAACGCGCTCACGAGGGCATCCGGCGGCGACTGGTTGGCGATGATGACGACCCCGGTGGGCTGGGTCGAATCGGCGATCACCGCGGCTTCCACGTCACCGGATTCGACGAGCGCAGCTGCCTCGTCGCGGTCGGCGACCTCGGTCACCTCGAACGTGTCGCCGTCCGGCAGGAGCGCCGCTGCCTCGCTCGTCGCGGCGATCGGCGTCGCACTCGTCGAGTTCGACGCGATTCCTCCCCAGATCACGCCGACGAGGGCGACCAGCAGCAGGATGCCGGTGGAGATGAGGAACGACTTGCTGCGCAGGCGGGTCGACAGCTCGCGCTCGGCCACGAGCCAGATCCCCTGAGTGGGCGACAGGGTCGGATGTGCGGTCATCGGGCGACCTCCTCGAGTTCGTGGGCATCGGAGTCCGTTGCGGGGAGGATGACCTCCTTGAAGATCTGCGCGAGCGTCGGCCGCTGGGGGGCGAAACGGCTGACATCACCGCCGTCGAGGGCGCGGCGCAGCACGCGCTGGGCGGTGTCGGGGGCGTCGACGTCGAACACGGCGCTTCCGCCGTCGAAGTCGATGACCGTGACGCCCGGTTCGGTCCGCAGCCAGCCGGCATCCCCGCTGGTCTCCAGCTCCCAGCGCGGTGCGGAGTACTGGCGGCGCAGTTCGTCTCGTGCACCCGAGGCGCGGATCGCGCCGCCGGCGATGATCACGAGGTCATCGCAGAGCCGTTCGACGACATCGAGCTGATGCGAAGAGAACAGCACCGAGACGCCGCGCGCGGCCCGCTCCTGCAGGACGCCGGCGACGGTGTCCACGGCGATCGGATCGAGTCCCGAGAACGGCTCGTCGAGGATGAGCACGTCAGGGTCGTGCACGAGCGATGCGGCGATCTGCGCGCGCTGCTGGTTGCCCAGCGACAGCGCCTCGATGTTGTCGTTGAGCCGCTCGCCGAGACCGAGCTCCTGCAGCAGCGCGGTCGATCGGGCCACGGCATCCGACTTGGAGAAGCCGTGCAGTCGTGCGAAGTAGGCGACCTGCTCGAGCACCTTCATCTTCGGATACAGACCGCGCTCCTCGGGCATGTACCCGAAGTTGCGACGCATCTCGGGGGTCAGCGTCGCTCCGCCGAGCGTGACGGAGCCGCCGTCCGAGGACAGCAGGCCGAGCACGATCCGCATCGTGGTGGTCTTACCGGCACCGTTGCCGCCGACGAATCCCGTCAGGTGGCCGCTGGCCACCGGGAACGTGATGTCGTCGAGCACGCGGCGCCGGCCGTAACTCTTGGTGATTCCTGTCAGCTGCAGGGTTCCTGTGCTCATGGTTCCACGCTACGAAGCGGGGGGTGGTGGGGCATCCCCCCTGGGGCGGACAGCGCGTCCGCTCTCCGGCGGAGCTCAGCGGCGCACGGTGAGGACGCCGCGCACGATCAGCCCGGCGATCAGCGCCCAGAATGCCGCGCTGATGCCGCCGAGTGACAGGCCGGAGGCGGCGATGAGGAACGTGACGACGGCGGGCATCCGTTCGGCCGGCTCCGCGACTGCCTGCTGCACGGCCGATCCGAACGCCGCGAACAGAGCGAGGCCGGCCACTGCGGGGATCACGGCGGCAGGCGCCAGCAGCACGAGCGCGGCGAACGCCGCCGAGAAGCCGCCGAGCACGAGATACGACACCCCGGTCGAGACGCCGGCGATCCACCGTCGGGCGGGATTCGGGTCAGCCTCCGGGGCGGCGGCCAGCGCGGCGCTGATGGCGGCGAGGTTGATGCTGTGCCCACCAGCCGGTGCCCCGAGAGCCGTGCTCACTCCGGTGACGAACATGGCCGGCCGCCACGGCACGTCGTAGCCGTAGCTGCGCATGATGGCGACCCCCGGCACGTTCTGCGATGCCATCGTGACGATGAACAGCGGCAGTGCGATGCCCACGAGCGCCCCGACGGTGAACGTGGGAGCGGTGAACTCCAGCCGGGGAACGAGCGCGAACGGATCCACGGTCGCCCCGGTACGGAACAGGTCGATCGCGACCACCACGGCCGCCGCGACGAAGGCCAGCGGCACGGCCCAGCGCGGCGCGAGTCGGGCGCATACGAGCCAGGTGAGCACGACCGGCAGGACGCCCCACGGATTCTCGGCAATGCCGGTGATCGGTGCCAGGCACAGCGGAAGCAGAACGCCGGCGAGCATGGCCTGGGCGATGGATGCCGGGATCCGCGCGATCAGGCGTCCGAAGCCGGGCCAGAGCCCCGCGATGAGGATCAGGGCCGCGACGACGAGGAACGCGCCGACGGCGGCGGGCCATCCGCCCTCGACGGCTCCCGTGGCGGCGAGCAGCGCGGCGCCCGGCGTCGACCACGCCGCAGTGATCGGCATCCGATACCGCCACGCGAGGACGATGCACGCGAGCCCCATCGCGAGACTCAGCGCCAGCAGCCCGCTCGCGGCCTGCCCCGAGGTGGCCCCGACCGCGGTGAGTCCGGTGAGGACGACCGCGAAGGAACTCGTGAATCCGACGAGCGCGGTGACGATCCCGGCCGTGATCGGACGCGACATCGAGACGGCGGTTTCGGTCATGGATGCGAGGCTATCGCGGGCCGGCGGTGCCGCCTGTCCACCGGTTCACGCGGCCGAGCGCTTCAGTCGCTCGACCGTGAGCGCGGCGAGCACACCCAGGATCGGCGCCGCCCACACCAGCGTCCATGGCCCCGAACCCAGGGCGACGGAGGTCCCGAACGCGAGCGCCGAAGTCCACAGCAGCGCATCGGACTGCCAGAGCCACATCCCGATGGCCGACGCATCGCCGGCCGGCGTCGGCACCGGCATCATCAGCTCGATGGGCAGCGGACCCTTCGTGGTGTCGTACGCGCGCACTGCGACGAGCACGACGCCGAAGACGGCCACGGCTCCGGCGATCTCCCCGCCGGCGCCGAGCGCGACCGCAGCGGGGACGAGGACAGCGCAGAGCGTCGGCCACGACAGATGCAGCAGGAGCATCCGCCACGGTGGGTGCCCGTGCAGAGCGGGACGACCCGCGGCATCAGCCGCCTCCCGGCTTCCGTCCATCAGTGCGCCGAGCGCGAGGAAGGCCACGATCCCGATGCCGATGGCGGCCGCCCACCGCGGACCGCTCTCGACCGCGGACAGCCATGCCCAGGCGGCCCCGGTCAGCCCCAGTGTCACGAGTGCGACTGCGAGCCGCAGCGGCGTTCGGACGCCACCGATCGCATCGCGCTGCAGCACGGCGAGCGTGAGCGGCCGGTTCATCGTGATCCGAAGGCGTCGGCCGAACGTCGGGAGGGGACGCGTCCGGTCCGCGGCTCCGGCGAGATCCCCCGTGGCCGCGAGTACGGACATGGCCTCCCAGCGGCCCGCATGCGCTTCGAGCACGTCCGGCCGCAGACGGGACAGCAGGACCGGGAGGAGCGCGACGGCTGCGACCGCCAGAGTGCCGAGGACGATGAGCGGCAGCGCGCCGCCGGTACCGCTCCACAGCGTCCCCAGAGCGGATGCCGGGAGCAGCGGAACGCCGGCGAGGACGGCCACCAGCTGCGCGGTGAGGCCCGCGGCCAGTACGCCGGCGCCCCGTCGATCGAAGACCTGTCCGGCGAGCCAGAGGGCGACGGCCGGCAGTGCGAAGAGCACCGAACCGGCGACGAACGCGATGCATCGCTCGACCGCGATGCCGTTCGCGAGCAGGCCGCTCACCGCCAGCACGGCGATCGCGCCGCTCAGCACCAGCGTGCTCACGGTCACACGCGTCAGCGTTCGCGCCCACGCACGGCGCGGTGAGATGTCGGAGCGGCCGAAGACGTCGGCGGTGAACGGCGGCGGTGTGATGGGGCCTCGGACGCGGCCGAGAGCCAGCGCGCCCAGCCACAGCAGCGCTCCGAGCACCGAGACGATCATCGCGGCCTCGGGCCGCGTGAACGCCGCGACGGCGGCCGGCGTCGCCAGCGCCAGCACGATCGTGCGGATCACGGGCACACCGGCGATCGCCGCCACGAGGATGCCGACGTACACGAGGTAGGCGGCATCCGCACGCGTTGGTCGTCCTGCCCGATCGCGCCGCACGGTGCGGGCGGCGGCGATCCGGGCGCGCTCGTGCGCGGCGTCCGTCACGGCGCCTCGCCGCCGACCGTCAGCACGTCGGCGCCGATCGCCCTGGCGAGCTTCCCGCTGTGCGTCGCGAGGCCGACCGCACCGCCCGCCGCGATCCGGCGCCGCAGCGCATCGGCGACGAGACCGCGGCGGTGCGCGTCCAGTCGCTGCTCCGGCTCATCCAGCAGCAGCACCCGGCAGGGGCGGGCGAACGTGAGCGCGAGCGAGAACAGCTGCAGCTGGCCGGAGGAGAGCTCGGTCGGGTAGCGCGCCGCGAGGGGGGAGATCTCGAGCTCCGCCAGTCCGTCCAGTGCGGCGCGCTCGCCGTCGGCGGCTGAGTCACCCCAGGTCGCCCGCACGAAGCGCAGCTGCTCGAGCAGCGTGAGATCGCGTGCGAGCGGCGGCATCCCGATCATCGCCGCGACGGCCGCGCGGTGGTCGGCACGGCGGATGCGCAGCGGTTCGCCCTCCCAGTGCACCTCGCCCGTCGAGGGCGTCGCGAGGCCGGAGAGCACCCGCAGCAGCGTCGTCTTGCCCGATCCGTTCGGGCCCCGGATCGCCAGCGCGCGACCGGCGCCGATCGTCGCCGAGGTCGTCGGCAGCAGCACCTGCTCGTCGATCGTCACCCCGACCGCGGTCGCGGTGAGCGTCCCGGCGGTCATGCCAGTCCTCCGCGGAGGGCGAGCACGACGGCCTGCACCCTGTCCCGCGCGCCGAGTTTCTGCAGGATCCGCGAGACGTGCGTCTTCACGGTGGCCTCGCCGATGTACAGCCGCGCACCGATCTCGGCGTTGCTGAGCGCGTCGGCCATCAGCGCCAGCACCTCGGCCTCGCGCTCGGTGAACGGCTCGGTCGGCGCCAGGGTCGGTGGGGCGGCTGCGCCGTCGCGTCCGAACCGCTGCAGCACGCGGCGGGTCACCTCAGGGGCGAGCATCCCGTCACCGGCGGCCAGCGCCCGCACGGCCGAGACGAGATCCTCCGGGCCCGCGTTCTTCAGGAGGAACCCGCTCGCCCCGGCATCCAGAGCCGAGAACAGGTAGTCGTCGCGGTCGAAGGTCGTGACGATCGCGATCGCGGCGTGCGAGTCCGGGGCGGCGACGATCCGGCGGGTGGCCTCGATCCCGTCCATGTCCGGCATCTGGACGTCCATGCAGATGACATCCGGACGCAGAGCGGATGCCGCGGCCACGGCCTCCGCGCCGGTCGACGCCTCACCGACGACGGTGATGTCCGGCTGCGCGTCGAGGATCGTCCGGAAACCGGCCCGCAGCATGGCGTGGTCATCGACCAGGAGGACGCGGATGCCGCCGCTCATGCGGATGCTCCCGCGAGTGCGGACACGAGCGGGATCGCGACGCGGACCCGCCAGCCGCCGCGCTCTCGAGGACCCGACTCGATCGTTCCCCCGGAGGCCGCGGCCCGCTCGCGCATGCCGAGCTGACCGAGCCCCGCCCTGGTCGTGAGGACCCGGCGCCCGGTATTGACGACCTCGAGTTCGACCGTGCCGTCCGTGTAGCGGAGACGGACGTCGGCGGTGGCGCCGGCTCCAGCGTGACGGCGGACGTTCGTGAGCGACTCCTGGGCGATGCGGTAGAGGTTCACGGCGACCATCGGCGGCACAGGCCGCGGATCACCGATGACGTCGTAGGTGGTCGGGATGCCCGCATCCGTCGCCGCAGCGACCAGGTCGGCGATGTCGGCCAGTTCGAGCGTCGAGGCGGCATCAGCGGCATCCTCGTCCGACGAGCGCAGCGTCTCGAGCAGATTCCGCAGTTCGCCGATCGCGTCGCGCGCTGACGCCTCGATACCGGACAGTATGCGTTTGGCCTGTTCGATATCCGCATCGATCACCACCCGGGCGGCTCCGGCCTGCACGCCCATCACCGAGACGTGATGCGCGACCACATCGTGCAGTTCGCGGGCGATGCGCACGCGGTCCAGCGCCACGGCCTGTGCGGCGGTGACCTCTCGTTCACGTTCGAGGTCGGCGGTGCGCTGCTCGAGCGCCGCCCGCTGCTTCGCCGCGTTCCACGCGCGCTCGCCGAAGTAGTAGGCGCCCGCGAAGTACAGCACGTTCAGCAGCACCTGCAGCAGCATGAACGCCACGAACGGCGACATCGCGCCGGCGATGACGTCCTCCTCGCGCGCGGTGTCGATCGCGTCGCGGTACATCGTGATGATGAGCCAGAGGAACATGCCGGCGATGATCACCGCCCGAACGACGGTCGCGGCACGACGGTTCCTCATCCACGCCCCGACCGTGTACAGCGCGATGAACATCGCGACGTTCCCGGCATACAGCTCGGGGATGCGGAACGTCACGGCCACGAAGTAGGCGACCGAGACGATGATCGCCACCTGCGCCGGCCACACCCGACGGAAGGCGAGCGGAGCGGCGAGGACGACGAGATACGGGATGGCGAGCGGCAGCGGCGCCTGCTCATCGCCGTAGATCTCGGAGATCGACGACAGGGCGGCACTGACGACGCCGGCGACGAACACGACCGCGGCCAGGATGATGTCGTACCTGCGCTGCTGCGGCGTGATCGGGCGGCTCGATGCGGGCATGCTCACCACCGTACGGAAAAGCGGATGCCGCGGCATCCGTCCTGGGGTGGACTCGCGCGCAACTTGCTATTGACAAGCGTGATTGTTATTTGCAAGTATCGGTCTCGTCCGAACCGGACGACCGGAATCTGCAAAGGAGCACGCATGTCCACCAAAGTCTTCGTCAACCTGCCCACGGCCGACCTGGAGCGCAGCAAGGCGTTCTACACGGCACTGGGTTGTGACATCAATCCGCTGTTCACCGACGAGAACGCCGCCTGCATCGTCTGGAGCGACGACGTGTTCTTCATGGTGCTGACGCGCGAGTACTTCGGCACCTTCACCGACAAGCAGGTCGTCGACGCGAAGAGCGCCGCGCAGGTGCTCGTCGCCCTGAGCCGCGATTCCCGCGAGGACGTCGACGACGTGCTGACCAAGGGCCTGGCAGCCGGCGGCACCGAGCCGCGCGACGCGCAGGACTACGGCTTCATGTACTCGCGCGACCTCGAGGACCCGGACGGAAACGTCCTCGAGTTCCTGTTCATGGACCCGGCCGCCGCCGAGCAGGGACCCGAGGCGTTCATGGCGGAGCAGGGCGCCGAGTCGGCCTGATGGCCGCCCGGAACTACGGCCAGTACTGCGGTGTGACGACGGCCGTCGAGCTGATCGGGGAGCGGTGGGCGATGCTCATCGTCCGCGATCTGCTCGTCGGCCCTCGCCGCTACACCGATCTCAAGCAGGGGCTGCCGAAGATCCCGACCAACATCCTCTCCACGCGTCTCAAGGAGCTGCAGGAGGGCGGGGTGGTGCGCCGCGTCCCGCTGATGAACTGCGGGCTGGTCTACGAGCTGACCCCGTACGGGCGTTCGCTCGAGCCGATCCTGCTCGCGCTCGGACGCTGGGGGTTCCAGGCCATGGGTGATCCGGAACCGGGTGATGTCGTCACCCCCGACTCGCTCACCATGGCGCTTCGGACCTCGTTCCGTCCTTCAGAGGCTGCGGATGCCGACATCGAGCTCCACCTCGGCGACATCGTGCTGCGGGTCATCGTGGCGGCGGGAGAGCTCGCGATCACTCAGCTCGCCCCGCCAGCGCCGCCGGTCGGCGGTCGCCTCCCGGCCGGGCAACCGGACGCCGTGATCGTGGCAGGCCCCGGCATCCGAAGCCTGATCGCCGGAGAGGTGACGCCGGGCGAGGCGATCGCGCAGGATCTCGTCGCCGTGGTGCGCGGCGACGAGAGCGCACTGGACGCATTCGCGTCGACATTCCACATCGCACCGCTGGTCGCGCAAGGGAGCATGACATGAGCACGGACGGACGCATCATCATCGATCTGTTCACCACCCTCGACGGCGTCGCACAGGCCCCAGGGGGCCCGGAGGAGGACACGTCCGGCGCGTTCCCGTTCGGTGGGTGGCAGGCGCCGCTGGAGAGCGAAGCAGTCGGTCGCAGCGTTTCCGAAGGGATGCAGACCCTCGACGCGCTGCTGCTCGGACGGCGCACGTACGACATCTTCGCGGGCTACTGGCCGCAGCACACCACGGGACCGGAGGGTTGGATCGGGCAGCTGTTCGACCGGGTGCCCAAGTACGTCGCATCGCGGGATGCCGGCATCGAGCTGTCGTGGCCGGGGTCGACGCGCGTCGGCGACGACCTCGCATCGGAGATCGCCGCACTGCGCTCGCGTCACCGCGACGTGCACGTGATCGGCAGCGTCGACTTCGGCCAGACCCTGCTCGCCGAGAAGCTGTACGACGAACTGCAGCTCTGGGTCTATCCCGTCGTGCTCGGGCAGGGCAAGAAGGTGTTCCCGGACGGCGCGGCACCGTCGAACATGAAACTGCTCAGCGCTTCCGCGGGCGACGGTGGCACGCTGCTGCTGCGCTACGCGCCGCTGCCGGGCGAGGTACAGACCGGGACGATGGGGGAGTAGAAGGGGCCGCTGCGGCCGCTCAGGCCAGCAGGCGCTCGATCACGAGGGCGACGCCGTCGTCATCGTTGGATGCCGGGGCGACCTCGTCGGCGGCATCCCGCACCGCGGGTTCGGCGTCCGGCATGGCGACCCCGCGGCCCGCCCAGTGCAGCATCTCCAGATCGTTGAGCGCGTCGCCGAAGGCGACGACCTCGGTGCGGTCGATGCCGAGGTGCGTGCACAGCTGAGCGAGGCCCGTCGCCTTCGTGACTCCTTCGGCCATCACCTCGACGAACGGCGCACCCGACAGCGTCGCCTCGAAGCCGGTGAGCCCGAGCGCCTGCAATGCGGCGAAGATCTCCGGGATCGGAACGGTCGGATGCCGGATCACGAGCTTCAGGCTCGGCGCCGCGAGGACGTCCGCGAGGGGAACGCCGCCCATCGTGGCCGGATCGCGCTTGTGGTCGCTCAGCTGCGCGAGATCGGCGTAGCCGTGCTGCGCGACGAAGCTCTCGCCGACGTCGCGCACGCTCGCGAAGACCAGGTCGGGGATGACTTCGCCCAGAGCCTCGGCCAGCTGTCGTTGCACGTCCGCGGGGATCTCCTGCGCGAACAGGTGCTCGCCGGTCGCCAGATGCACGCCGTAGGCGCCGTTGCCGCACAGTGCCCAGTCGTCGAACCCGGCTCCGGCCGCCACCTGCTGCAGTCCGATCGGCTGACGTGCGGTCACGGGGACGACGCGGATGCCGGCATCCCGCGCGGCATCCAGGGCGGCGCGCGTCCGCGGAGAAACCGTGCTCGCGGCGTTCAGCAGCGTGCCGTCGAGATCCGTCGCGATGAGGCGGATCACGCGAAGATCATCGGGAGGTCGTCGTCCTCGTCCACCGTGCCGAAGTCGAGATCGACGACCACCGGAACGTGGTCGCTGGGCTGTTCGCCCTTGCGCTCCTCGCGATGGATGGATGCGCCGGTGACGGCCTCCGCCAGGGCACGGGATCCGAGGATGAAGTCGATGCGGATGCCCTCGTTGCGCGGGAACTTCAGGCGCTGGTAGTCCCAGTAGGTGTAGCCCTCGGGGATGAGCGGGCGGACCACATCGGTGACCCCGGCGTCCGCGAGGGCGAAGAACGCCTGGCGCTCCGGCGGAGACACGTGCGTCGAGACGCCCTCGACGATCGCCGGGTCGCCGTTGTCGGCATCGAACGGGATGATGTTGAAGTCGCCGACCAGTGCCAGCGGCAGATCCGGGTTCGCCGCGAGTTCGGCGGCCGTGGCGTTCTTCAGCTCTTCCAGCCAGTGCAGCTTGTACGCGTAGTGCGGGTCGTCCAGGCTGCGCCCGTTGGGCACGTACAGGCTCCACACCCGCACTCCGTCGATCATCACGCCCAGAGCGCGCGCCTCCTGCGGGGCGTCCGGACCTTCATGACCCTTCGCGAACCCCGGCATCCCGGCGAACGACGTGCGCACATCCGTGATGGGCAGGCGGCTGGCGATGGCCACGCCGTTCCACTGATTGAAGCCATGGACCTCGACGTGGTAGCCCGCTTCTTCGAACGGCGCGTAGGGGAACTGCTCCGGCTTGCACTTGATCTCCTGGAACGCCAGGACATCGATGTCCTCACGGACGGCGAACTCGACGGCGCGGGTGACGCGGGTGCGGATGGAGTTGATGTTCCAGGTGGCCAAGCGCATGCGTCCAGCCTACGGGGCGGGTCGGACATGGTGCTTGGGGTGCGGGGCGCCATTAGGAGATTTATAGCACTTTATTGGATCCAAATAAAGTGCCATAATTTGGGTAATAGATGGAGGCGCGTGTGGACAGCATCCTGAATCCCTACACCCCGAACGCGGGAGCATCACCCGACATCATTGTCGGGAGGGAAGAGCAGACGAAGGCCTTCGAGACCCTGCTGCGTCGTCTGACGCGTGGCAAGACGCATCAGTCGATGATCATCACCGGACTGCGCGGAGTTGGCAAGACCGTGCTTCTGAACGAGTTCGGAGACATTGCGCGGACCGAGCACTGGGAAGTGCTTGAGTTCGAAGCTCGCAAGCATGATGACACTCGATTTCGGCAGGCGATGGCTTCACTTCTGAAAGCAGCCCTGCTTCGGCTGTCACCGCGCGCAAAATGGACCGATCGCGCACGCCGGGCGGCCGCGGTGGTCACATCGTTCGCGCTCTCCGTCGACCAACAGGGGACCTGGTCACTCGCCTGGGACGTGGAGGCTCAGGAGGGAATCGCCGATCATGGCGATCTGGGCCTCGATCTCACCGACGTTCTGGTCGCTCTTGGGGAGATCGCACAAGAACGCGAGCGCGGCGTCGCGGTCCTCATCGATGAGGTGCAGTTCCTCAGCGCTCGCCAGCTCGAAGCCCTGATACAGGCCGTGCACAAGACGGTGCAACGGAAGTTGCCGATCACCTTCGTGGGCGCAGGACTTCCACAGATCGCTGAGCTGGCGGGAGATGCGAAGTCGTATGCGGAGCGGCTCTTTCAGTTCCCGAAGATCGACTCGCTCAGCGACAATGATGCGAGAAAGGCCTTGATCGAGCCCGCGGCGGCAGAAGGAGTGGATTTCGAACCGGACGCCGTCGACCTCGCGGTCGAGATCACTCGTGGGTATCCCTACTTCCTGCAGGAGCTCGGCTACCAAGTCTGGGAGATCGCGGATCGATCGCCCATCACACGTGACGACGTGCTGATCGCTCGCGAGGGGTATGAGGCGAAGCTGGACAGTTCGTTCTTCCGCGTCCGATTGGACCGCGCGACCCCACTGCAGACGGCATATATGCGGGCGATGGCGGAGCTCGGACCGGATGCGCAGAAGGCGTCGGAAGTTGCCCGAGTGATGGGCCGGGAGTCGACTCAGCTCGGCCCGACGCGAGCGGAGTTGATCGATATGGGACTTCTCTACACGCCGGAGCACGGATACGCCGCATTCACCGTGCCCGATTTCGACAAGTTCATGCTGCGCGCCGTCCCAAGACTGGAAGTGCCGGAACTGCAGAAACGCTCACGCAGGAAGTCCACCGACTAGCGGTCGGCGGAGTCGGCGGTGCCGAGGAGGACGCCCCGGGCGAGCGTGTGGAAGTGGCGGTGGAAGCCGAGGACCGCGGGCGTCGAACCGTCGGCGATATCGAGGGAATCGACGTCGAGCGCGTCGACGACGAAGAAATAGCGGTGCAGGCCCGTGCCGGCAGGGGGCGCGGCACCGATGAAGCGCTCCGTGCGCTGCTCGTTCGGGAGCACGCGTGCCGGACCGGGCAGGCTCGCGGCGGTGCCGTCGCCACCGGGCACCGACGTGGCGCTGCCGGGGAGGTCGAACGCGGCCCAGTGCCAGAAACCCGATCCGGTCGGGGCATCCGGATCGAAGCAGCTGATCGCGATGCTGCGGGTGCCAGCCGGCGGCTGCGACCACTGCAGTGCGGGGAGCCTGTCCTCGCCGCCTCGATCCGCCGACCACGCGAACAGCGGCAGTGGTCCGCCTGGGGTGAAATCGGGGCTGGTGAGCTGCAGCGGCGCCACCGGGCGCAGTTCGGCGAGCTCGGCATAGGGATCGAACGAGAACATGAGACCTCCGCATCCTTCGCTTCCCCGCCACGATAGGCGACACACGCCGTCGTCGACAGGGCCCGCGTCCTACACTGGATGCCGTGACCCTCGACGCAGACCGCCAGTCCCTGCTCGCCCTCATCACGGATGAGGCAGTGTTCCATGGTGACTTCACCCTGTCCAGCGGCAAGAAGGCGACGTACTACGTCGACATGCGCAAGCTGACCCTCGATCACCGTGCGGCTCCGGCCATCGGCCGCATCATGCTCGATCTGATCGGCGACCTCGACGTCGCCGCGGTCGGCGGCCTGACCCTCGGTGCCGACCCGATCGCGAACTCCGTCATGCACGCGTCGGTCGCGACGGATCGCCCCCTGGATGCGTTCGTCGTCCGCAAGGAGCCCAAGGACCACGGTCGCGGCCGTCAGATCGAGGGCGCGGATGTCAAAGGCAAGCGCGTCGTCGTCCTCGAGGACACCTCGACCACCGGTCAGTCGGCGCTCAAGGCCGTCGAGGCGCTGCGCCGCGAGGGCGCGGAGGTCATCGCGGTCGCCGTGATCGTGGACCGCAAGACCGGTGCTCAGGCCGCGATCGAGGAGGCCGGCCTCGAGTGGCGCGCGGCCTTCGATCTCGACGACCTCGGACTCGACCCGCAGTGACCCGCTACGCTCTGGCCGTCGACGTCGGCGGCACCAAGATGGAGTCCGCGCTCGTCGCGGACACCGGTGTGCTCGTGCCCGGCAGTCGCAGCCGACAGGCGACGGGGCGCTCCGCGACGACGGCGAGCCTGGATGCCGCGGTCGACGCGATCGTGCGGCACGCGCTCGCGGCGCTCCCCGACGGCGCCGAGCTGGTCGGAGCCGGCATCGGCAGCGCCGGACCCATCGACCGCACGGCGGGTCAGATCCTCCCCGTCAACATGCCGCAGGCCCGTGGCTACGGCCTCGCGGATGCCGTCCGCATCGCCGCTTCGTCGGCTCTCGGCCGCGAGGTGCCCACGGTCTTCGGCCACGACGGCGGTGCGCTCGCGCTCGCCGAATCCTGGTTGGGCGCGACGCGGGACGCGCACGCGTCGCTGTCGATCGTCGTCTCGACCGGCGTCGGCGGCGGATTCGTGGTGAACGGCGCGTACATCGCCGGTGCCACCGGAAACGCCGGCCACCTCGGACAGGTGCGCCGCGAGGGCGGACTGACGCTCGAGGAGATCGCGTCAGGTCCGGCCAGCGCGGCGTGGGCGCAGACCCAGGGCTGGACCGGGGCGACGGGTGAGGACCTCGCACGGGATGCCGCGGCCGGCGACGCCACGGCACGCGCGGCGATCGAGCGCTCGGCCAAGGCCGTCGGAGAGGCGCTGGCGGATGCCGCGACCCTCGTCGACCTCGACACCGTCGCGATCGGCGGCGGGTTCTCCCGGGTCTCCGACGACTACATCGACCTCGTGCAGGCCGCGCTGACCGCCAGTGCAGCGCACGAGTACTCCCGCCGCACGCGGGTCGTGCGCTCCGGGCTCGGCGACGAGGGGCCGCTCATCGGCGCCGCCGCGTTCGTGCTGCGGTAGTCGCGGGGTCAAGCCGATCCGGGGGCCGAGACGCCAGATGTCGGACGTCCGGGCGCGATCGGTCCGGCAAGTGGCGTGTCGGCCCCCAGCCGGGTCAGTCGCCGATCGGCGTCCAGGCGCTGCCTGCCGCGGAACTGCGCTCCACAGCATCCAGGACCCGCTGCACGTGCAGGGCGTCGGCGAACGACGGGCGCGGCTGCGTCCCGTCGGCGACGGCCTGCACGAAGTCGACGACCTGGTGCGAGAAGCCGTGCTCGTAGCCGAGCATGTGACCGGTCGGCCACCAGGAGCCGGTGTACGGATGCCCGGCCTCGGTGACGAGGATCCGACGGAAGCCCTGCTCGAGGTCCGGCGAGGTCGCGTCGTAGAACTCCAGCTCGTTCATGCGCTCCATGTCGAACGACAGCGCGCCCAGGGATCCTGAGATCTCGAAGCGGAACGCGTTCTTGCGTCCGGTGCGGAACCGGGTGGCCTCGAACGATCCGAGCGCGCCGTTCGCGAAGCGACCGTGGAACAGGGCGATGTCGTCGACCGTTACAGGGCCGCGCTCGGTCGACGCGGTGCCGGACAGCCCGACTCCTTCGCCGAGCAGCGGGCGCTCGGCGACGATGGTCTCCAGGATGCCCGAGACGCTCGACAGGTTGACGCCGGTGACGTACTCGACCATGTCGATCGCGTGGGCGCCGATGTCGCCGAGGGATCCCGACCCGGCCCGGTCCTTCTGCAACCGCCAGGTGAGGGGCGCCTCGGCATCCGACAGCCAGTCCTGCAGGTACTCGGCGCGGATCTGCCGGATCTCGCCGAGCCGCCCGTCGGCGACGAGCTGCCGGGCGAACACGGCGGCCGGAACGCGGCGGTACGTGAATCCGACCATCGAGCGGATGCCGGCGGCAGCCGCCTCTTCGGCGGCCCGCGTCATCTCCTCCGCCTCGGCGACGGTGTTCGCGAGCGGCTTCTCGCAGATCACGTGCTTGCCGGCGCGCAGCGCGGCCAGTGCGATCTCGGCGTGCGTGTCGCCGGGGGTGACGATGTCGACGACGTCCACGTCGTCGCGCTCCACGGCCGCGCGCCAGTCGGTGGCGGTCTCCGCCCAGCCCCACTGCTCAGCGGCGGCGGAGGCCTTCGCGGCATCCCGTCCGACCAGCAGATGCATCTCCGGTCGGATGGGCAGATCGAAGAACCGCGGGGCGGTCCGCCAGCCCTGGGAATGGGCGGCGCCCATGAATCCGTGACCGATCATCGCAACACGCATGGACGTTCTGTCTCCTTCGACGCTTCACTTCAAAAGTTGTTTCTGGCAACATATATCGAGGACGGCGCGATGTCCAGATCAGCGTCGATCGGAAAAGGAGACCTGGTGAGCAGTACGCGTTCAGCCCTCATCGTGCGCGGTGGATGGGACGGGCATCAACCCGTCGAGGCGACGGACCTCTTCGTGCCGTTCCTGCGCGAGCAGGGTTTCGAGGTCAGGATCGAGGACGGGCCGGGGATCTACGCCGACGCCGAGACGATGGCCGGGATCGATCTGATCGTGCAGAGCAACACGATGAATTCGATCGAGCCGGACGCCCTCAAGGGGCTGCGCGCCGCGATCGAGGCGGGGACCGGCATGGCGGGGTGGCACGGCGGCATCGCCGATTCGTACCGCAACAGCTCGGACTACCTGCAGCTCATCGGCGGTCAGTTCGCGACGCATCCGAGCCGTCACCCCGACCAGCGCATCGGCAAGGCGCAGGACAACTACCTGCCCTACACGGTCGAGCTCACCGAGCTGGGACGCTCGCACGAGATCATGGCCGGCCTCTCGGACTTCGAGCTCGAGACCGAGCAGTACTGGGTGCTGCACGACGACCTGAACGACGTGCTCGCGACGACGACGCATCCGGTCCAGCCGTACCACCCGTGGCACCGGCCCGTCGTGTCGCCCGCGGTCTGGACGAGACTGTGGGGCCAGGGCCGCATCTTCGTCGCCACACCGGGCCACTCGGTCGAGGTGCTGCAGGACGCCAACGTCCGCACGATCATCGAGCGGGGGATGCTGTGGGCCAGCCGCTGAGCGTCCTGAAGGTCGGGATCATCGGATGCGGCAACATCGCCGCACAGTATCTCGACACCTTCTCGCGGCTGGACAGCGTCGAACTCGTCGCCGTCGCCGACCTGGTCCCCGAGCGCGCGGCGGAGGTCGCCGCTCGTGTACCAGGCGTGCGGGCGCTGAGCATCGACGAGCTCCTCGCCGAGTCGACGATCCGGCTCGTCGTCAACCTGACGATTCCGGCGGCGCACGCCGAGGTGGCCCAGCGCATCATCGCCGCCGGCAAGGAGGTCTACACCGAGAAGCCCCTGACGGCCGATGTCGCCTCCGCTTCCGATGTGCTCGACGCGGCCGCCGCGGCAGGCGTCTGGGTCGGCTGCGCTCCCGACACCGTGCTCGGCACCGGTCTGCAGACGGCGCGGAAAGCCGTCGACGACGGCCTGATCGGCACGCCGATCTCGGCCACGGCGACCATGATGACCGCGGGGCACGAGCGGTGGCATCCGAACCCGGACTTCTACTACCTGCCGGGTGGCGGACCGCTGCTGGACATGGGGCCGTACTACGTGTCCGCGCTGATCCAGCTGCTCGGCCCCGTGACGAGCGTCGTCGGGGCGGGCAGTCGGACGCGCGACGAGCGTGTGATCGGATCGGGCCCGCGTGCGGGCGAGCGCATCCCCGTCGAGGTGTTCACCCACATCACGGGCGTGCTCACGCACGAATCCGGTGCGCTGTCGACGCTGGTGATGTCATTCGACACCGTCGCGACCAAGGCGTCGAACATCGAGGTGCACGGTGAGGCCGGGTCGCTGGTCGTGCCTGACCCGAACCGGTTCGACGGCGAGGTGCAGCGACGGGGTCTCGGTGAGACCGAGTGGGAGACGCTGCCGGTCTCGGCGGGGTACGTCGATGCCGGCCGTGGCGTCGGCATCCACGACCGCGCCGTGGCCGGCGCATCCGATGCTCGCGCGTCGGGAACCGTGGGATTCCACTCGCTGGACGTGATGCTGTCGGTGCTGCGCGCTGCTGAAGAGGGAACCTCGATCGGCGTCGAGAGCACGTGCGAGCGACCGACTCCGGTGGCGCTCTCGCAGCTCTGACGCCGGGTCAGCGAGTCGCTCGCGGCGGCGCGAGCGACTCGCCTGGCTGCATCTCGCAGGCGAGCAGCACGGCAGGACGCTCGGCGTCGGCGCTCTCGATCCGCTCGATGATCGCGTCGACGCCGAGGCGGCCGAGCTCCTCGGCCGGCGTGCGCATGAACGTCAACGGCGGATCCGCCATGCCGGCCATGTGCGCGGAGGAGCCGATCGAGATGATCGACACATCATCCGGCACCCTGGCGCCGGCATCGCGCAGGCCCATCACGATGCCCGGTCCCGCGTGCTCGTTCATGAGGACCAGCGCGGTGATCTCCGGGTGCTGCTCCACGAGCTCCCGGCCGAAGCGCCGGCCCTCCAGCGAATCCTCGGGGCAGTGCAGCACGAGGGGCGCCGTGACGCCCCTGGCTGACATCTCCGACAGGAAGCGGACGTGCGACCGCTCAGCGGCACCGTGCCCTTCGAGATGGTCGGCATCCCAGTTGCCGGTGATGAACGCGATGTCGCGATGGCCGAGCTCCGAGAGTGCCGCGATCGCCTCCGACATCGACGTCTCGAAGTCGACGTCGACGTAGGTGAGACCCTCGGGCGCGCGGGTGCGCCCGATCAGCGCGAAGGGCGTCGTGCCCGGTGCGAGCGCGTCGACGCGCTCGTCCTGCATCTGCACCTCCATGAGGAGCACCCCGTCGACCAGCCCTGTCCTGGCCAGCGCGGCCGCTTCGCCGGCGTCGTTGCTGATCGGCCAGAGCACGAGGTTGAATCCCCGCTCCTGTGCACGTGCGGCGGCGCTGGTGAAGAACCCCATGACGGTGCCGCTGGCCGGGCGCTGGAGGGCCGGGTACAGCAGCGCGATGATGTTCGTGCGTCCGCGCGCCAGCGCCGCGCCGACGGGGTTCCGGCGGTACCCGAGCTCGCGCATGGCGGTTTCGACGCGTTCCCGCGTGGCCGCCGATATCGGCTTCGCCCCGCTCAGAACGAACGAGACCGTCGCGATCGACACGCTCGCGCGCTTCGCGACGTCCTGCATGGTGACCATGGCGCTCCCGTTCGATGCGAGTTGTTGACAAGGACAACGTATCGATCCATACTCGTTCCCACCGAGAGTTTAAACGCTTTAACGATTGCCGAGGGGCAGGACGCACCCCGAGCTCTTCCGGCATCTTTCGCTGTACCCGCATCTCACACAAAGGAGTCACCGATGCGCACTCGACGCACCCTGTTCACGGCCACTGCGGTCCTCGCGATCGTTCCGCTCGCCCTCGCCGGCTGCAGCGGCGGTGGCGGCACCTCCGACGGAGACCCGAAGACGCTGACGGTCCTCGACTACTACAACAACGAGCCAGACAAGACGCTGGTCCAGGACCTCATCGACCAGTGCGCCGCCGAGCTGGACCTGACGATCGAACGGGAGTCGGTCCCCGGCAAGGACCTCATTCAGAAGGTTCTGCAGCGGGCATCCTCCAAGACGCTTCCCGACGTCCTCATGCTCGACAACCCGGACGTCCAGGAGATTGCCGCCAGCGGCGCCCTCGCCCCGCTGAGCGACTTCGACGTCGACACCTCCGGCTACATCGACGGCATCATCGAGGCCGCGACGTACGAGGGCGAGCTCTACGGGCTGGCGCCGGTCGTGAACACGCTCGGCCTGTTCTACAACGCCGACATCCTGGATGCCGCAGGCATCGCCCCGCCGACCACCTGGGCCGAGCTGAAGGATGCCGCGGCCAAGCTGACGACCGGCGACCAGTACGGCATGGCGTTCTCGGCCATCGCCACCTACGAGGGCTCGTGGCAGTTCCTGCCGTTCATGTGGACCAACGGGGGAGACGAGACCGACCTGCAGACGCCGGAGAACGCCGAGGCGCTGCAGCTGTGGGTGGACCTGGTCGAATCCGGCTCGGCATCCGACAGCGTCATCAACTGGAGCCAGGCCGACGTCAAGGATCAGTTCGCGGCCGGCAAGGCGGCGATGATGGTGAACGGCCCGTGGCAGATCCCCGCCCTGAACGAGACCGACATCAACTGGGCGAGCGTGCAGCTGCCGGTGAACGAGGCCGGGCAGACGCCGGTCGCTCCGCTCGGTGGCGAGGTGTGGACCGTGCCGGAGACCGGTGACGCCGACAAGCAGAAGAACGCCGCCGAATTCGTCGAGTGCATGGGCAGCGACGACATCGCCCTCCAGGGCGCGGAGACCCGCTTCACGATCCCGACGCGCACCGACGTCATCCCGGAATTCACCGAGAAGATGCCCGACATGGCCGCCTTCGCGGAGCAGGTCGTCAACGCCCGCTCGCGCACCGGCAAGCTCGGCGAGGAATGGCCCACGCAGGCGACGGTGATCTACAACGCGATCCAGCTGGCGCTCACGGGCAAGGCGACGCCCGACGTCGCGTTCGAGCAGGCCGCAGAGGGCTGAGCCCGCATCCGACGCTGATGCCCCGCGGCAGCGCTCCGGCGCGCCGCGGGGCATCGGGAAGGGAGAACGAGATGACAACGACAGCGATCGCGCCAGCCGCTCCGGCAGCGTCGCCCGCCCCAGTGCCTCGCCGCGGCATCCGCCGCGACAGCGTCGTCAAGGCACTGTTCGTGGTGCCGGCCGCGCTCTACATCCTGCTGTTCTTCGGCTACCCCGTGGTCAAGAACCTCACGATGAGCCTGCAGGAGTACACGACCAAGACCTTCTTCACCGGAGAAGCGCCGTGGGTCGGCCTGCAGAACTACGTCACGGTGGTCAGCAGCAACCTGTTCTGGCCGTCGATGGCCAACACGGCGCTGTTCACCATCGGATCCATCGCCGGGCAGTTCGTGATCGGGCTCGCGCTGGCGGTGTTCTTCCACCACCGCTTCCCGCTCAGCGGGTTCCTGCGCGCCATGCTGCTGCTGCCGTGGCTGCTCCCGCTGATCGTGGCCAGCGCCACCTGGCGGTCGATCATGGATCAGGACAGCGGCATCCTCAATGCCTTCCTGGGCAGCATCGGCATCGGAGCCGTCCCGTGGCTGACCAGCCCTGATGTGGCCCTGCTCAGCGTGATCCTCGTGAACATCTGGATCGGCATCCCGTTCAACGTCACCATCCTGTACGGCGGGCTCCAGGACATCCCGGAGGAGCTCTACGAGGCGGCATCCCTGGACGGCGCCACCGGCTGGAAGTCGTTCTGGCACATCACGCTGCCGAACCTGCGGCCCGTCATCAACGTGGTCCTCGTGCTCGGCGTCGTCTACACGCTGAAGGTCATCGACATCATCCTCGGCCTCACCAACGGCGGGCCGGCGAACGCGACGCAGACCATCGCGATCCGTTCGTACCAGACCTCGTTCGTCGACTTCGACTT
The DNA here is from genome assembly GCF_025836995.1 of Microbacterium sp. M28. Taxonomy (NCBI): domain Bacteria; kingdom Bacillati; phylum Actinomycetota; class Actinomycetes; order Micrococcales; family Microbacteriaceae; genus Microbacterium; species Microbacterium triticisoli. Next base: position 210,592 of record NZ_CP107546.1, read on the forward strand.
CGGCATCGGCGCCGCCTTCAGCAACATCCTGATCCTGATCTCCCTGGTCTTCGCCGTCGTCTACCTGCGCGGAAACCGCAAGGCCGTCGACGAGTAGAAGGGAACCGCACATGACCACCATGGCCATCATCACCGGCGACTCCGCGGCCGCGCGCCGCGCGCAGCGCCGCTCTGGGCGGAGCATCGCCTACACCGTGCTGGGGATCGTCTTCCTCGCCGTCATGCTGTTCCCCGTGTACTGGATGATCAACGCGTCCCTGCAGCCGTCGGGCAACACGCTGACCGCCACGCTCTTCCCGTTCAACCCCAGCTTCGCCGGGTACGAGAAGGCGATCGCCGATCAGGGCGCGAACCTCGTCACGAGCCTCGTCATCTCGGTCGGCACCGTGATCCTCAGTCTCGCGATCGCGGCCCCGGCTGCGTACGCGCTGGCGCAGTTCCGGTACCGCTGGATCAACGTGGCGCTGCTCGCCGTGCTGATCGCGCAGATGATCCCCGGGATCGTGATCGCCAACGCCCTGTATGCCGCGTACAACGACCTCGGCATCCTGAACACGATCCCCGGCCTGATCCTCGCCGACGCGACGGCGGCGATCCCGTTCTCGATCATGATCCTGCGCGCGTTCATGATGAGCGTTCCGCCGTCCATCATCGAGGCGGCGCGCGTCGATGGAGCGGGACACTTCCGGGCGTTCTGGTCGATCGTGCTGCCGGTCGCCAAGAACTCGCTCATCACCGCGGGGCTGTTCGCGTTCCTGTTCTCGTGGAGCGACTTCCTGTTCGCGCTGACCCTGACCACGACCGAGGACATCACCCCTGTGACACTCGGGATCTACCAGTACCTGGGAACCCAGGTCGCCAACTGGAGCGCCGTCATGGCCACAGCGGTGCTGTCGTCCATCCCCGCCATCCTGCTGCTCGTGCTCGCCCAGCGCTACATCGCGGCGGGGGCCACCGGCGGCGCCGTCAAGTAATCGTCCGAACCACACACCGAGGAGAAGCAGAATGACCGGGACCACCACACCCGACAACCCCGTGCGCGTCGTCGTATGGGGCGAGAATCGCCACGAGCAGGTCGAGCAGAAAGTGCGCGACATCTACCCGAACGGCATGCACAGCACGATCAAGGAGGGCATCGAGGAGAACCTCGGCGATCGAGCGGTGGTCACCACCGTCACCCTCGACGACCCGGAGCACGGGCTCACCGAGGAGCTGCTGGCGAACACCGACGTGCTCGTCTGGTGGGGGCACGCCGCCCACGGCGACGTCGCGGACGAGATCGTCGACCGGGTGCACAAGCACGTGCTGGCCGGCATGGGCCTGCTGGTGCTGCACTCCGGCCACTGGTCGAAGATCTTCGGCAAGCTGATGGGCACCAGCTGCACGCTGCGCTGGCGCTCCAAGGACGACCGCGAGATCGTCTGGACCGTGGACCCGACGCACCCGATCGCCCAGGGCATCCCGCATCCGTTCATCATCCCGGCGCAGGAGATGTACGGAGAGTTCTTCGACGTGCCGGCCCCCGACGAGCTGGTGTTCCTCTCGACGTTCTCGGGCGGCGAGGTGTTCCGCAGCGGCATGACCTATCGCCGCGGCTTCGGCAGGATCTTCTTCTTCAGCCCGGGCGACCAGGACTACCCGGTCTACCACCAGGCGGAGGTGCGCAAGGTCATCTCGAACGGCGTCGAATGGGCGCGGACGCTTCGCCCCGAGCGCACCAGCCCCGTGCTGCTGCGCTACGAGCGCGAGGACTTCTACAACGGACAGGGCTACCAGGGGGCGATGGAGCGATGACGACCTTCCGTACGGTCGCGGCGGATCGACCGCTGCGGCTCGTGCAGGTCGGCGCCGGCGGGATGGGGCGCGCGTGGCTGCGCACGATCACGGCGAACCCGGACGTCGAGCTGGTCGGCCTGGTCGACCTCGACCTCGACACCGCACGCGCCGCGCTGGCGGATGCCGGACTCGACGGCGTCGAGATCGGACGCAGCGCGGCCGAGGTCGCTCGGGCGACGGCCGCGGATGCCGTCGTCAACGTCACGGTCCCGGAGGCGCACCTCGTCGTGAACCGCGAAGCGCTGGAGGCCGGGCTGCCCGTCCTGTGCGAGAAGCCGGCGGCGCCCACCGTGGCTGCGGCGACGGTGCAGGCGGCGATCGCGGAGTCCGCGGGTGAGCTGCTGATGATCAGCCAGTCGCGGCGCTTCTTCCCCGCGCTGCGGGCGCTGCGGCGGGAGGTCGCGGCGCTCGGGACGATCGGCACCGTGCGCACCGACTTCTTCAAGGCCCCGCACTTCGGCGGGTTCCGCGAGGAGATGCCGCACGTCCTGCTCGTGGACATGGCGATCCACGCGTTCGACGCGGCGCGATACGTCATGGATGCCGAGCCCGTGTCGGTGTACTGCGAGGAGTACAACCCGGAGTGGAGCTGGTACGACGGCGCGGCCAACGCCGTGGCGGTGTTCGAGTTCGACGGCGGTGCCCGCTACGTGTACGACGGCAGCTGGTGCGCCCCGGGCCTGGAGACCTCCTGGAACGGTTCGTGGCGCGTGAGCGCCGCCGACGGTTCGGCCGAGTGGGACGGCGACGGGGCACCCCGCGTTCACCGGCCGGATGCCGGAGGCCCGGTGGTCGCGGAGATCGACGGCTCTCCGCAGGAGCTCGCCGGATCCCTCGCCGCCTTCGTGACGGCGCTGCGCACCGGTACGGCGCAGGAGAACGCAGCACGTGACAATCTGCGCAGCCTCGCGATGGTCGAGGCGGCCGTGCGGTCTGCCGAGACCGGCGTGCGGGTGCGGATCGAGGACGTCCTCGCGCAGGCGCGTCAGGATGCGCTCGCGGTCACCGAGCGTGAAGACGTGCGGGCGCTCCTTTAGGCGACCGGGAGGACCAGCCCGTCCCGCGAACGGGGGCCGACACGCCACCCGTCGGACGTTTCGGCCGATTCGGTCCGACATCTGGCGTGTCGGCCCCCCGGATGCGCGAGCGCGCTGCGGTCCGCATTCGGCAGGCGTCCTGACAAATCCGTCGTAGGCTCGGAGAACACGACGGAAGGACATCGGATGCGCGTTCTCGGCCTGCTCTCGGGCACCTCGCACGACGGAATCGACGTCGCCGTCGTCGATTTCACCGAGTCGGACGGCCGGCTGCACGGCCGCGTGCTCCACGAGGACAGCGTGCCGTACTCGGCCGAACTACGCGCTCGTCTGGTCGCCGCGCTTCCGCCGGCGCCGACGACGCTGGCGGAGGTCTGCGAGCTCGACACTCTGATCGGGCAGGCGTTCGCCGACGTCGCAGCGCATGCCGCGGCATCCGTCGGGGGAGTCGACGCGGTCTGCAGCCACGGTCAGACGGTCTTCCACTGGGTCGAGGGCGATCACGCCCGCGGGACGTTGCAGATCGGTCAGCCCGCCTGGATCGCCGAGCGGCTCGGGGTGCCGGTGATCTCCGACGTCCGCATCCGCGACATCACCGCGGGTGGGCACGGCGCGCCGCTCGTGTCGTTCCTCGACGAGTTGCTCCTGCGCGGCCGATCCGGGGTGTCCGGCGCGCTGAACCTCGGGGGCATCGCGAACATCACCGTCGTGGGCGACGGCACGGTCTCGGCGTACGACATCGGTCCGGCGAACGCCCTGGTCGACGCGGTCGTCACCGCCGAGCGCCTCAACGACCTCGGGTACGACGAGGATGCCGCGATCGCCCGGTCGGGCCGGGTGGACGAACGCCTGCTCGGCGCGCTGCTGGCCGATGGCTACTACGCGCTCGAGGCGCCCAAGAGCACGGGCAAGGAGCATTTCCACCTCGACTACGTCCGGGCCGCCGTCGCCGACCAGGGTCGAGACATCCCGGTCGCCGATCTCGTGCGCACGCTCACCGAGCTCACGGTGCGGACGGTCGCCGCCGACGTCCGCCGTGCCGGCATCGGCTTCCTCGCCGTGTCAGGAGGCGGGTGCCGCAACCCGCTGATCCTTCAGGGGCTGCGCGATGCGCTTCCCGACGTGGAGGTCGTGCTGGCGGACGAGCTGGGCGCCTCGGCAGATGCCAAGGAGGCGATCCTGTTCGCCCTGATCGGGTGGTGCACGATGCACGGCGTCCCCGCCGTCGTCCCCGGCGGCACCGGCGCGCGTGACCCGCGGATCCTCGGGACGATCACCCCGGGCGCAGGGCCGCTGCGGATGCCGGAGCCCGTCGATGCCCTCCGCAGCCTGACGCTGGCCTGAGCCGCCAGGGCATCCGCTCCTGCGACCTCCGTCGGACCGCGCCGCGCTCAGCGCCGGCGTGGACGGTCGTCGTCGTCCCAGGGTCCCTCGTACCATTCGCCGCGGTCGTCGCGCTTGGGACGCTTGAGGAGCTGGATCGTGACGAGGGTCAGCGCGGAGATCCCGATGATGATCATCACGAGGAACAGCATGTCGCTCTGGTTCATGGTCTCCGACCCTCCGCGGCGTCCGCCACGATCTTGGCGATGCGAGTGGCCCTGGTCTCGGGGCGCTTGGCCATCGCGATGTGCGTGAGGCCGAACTTCTTCACCGATTTCGGGAACGCGTCCCAGTTCGCGCGGGCGGTCGGCACGGCATCCAGCGCGGCGGCGAGCTCGTCCGGCTCGATGCCGGCTTCGGGGCTATCGAGCATCGTCCACGAACCGTTCGCCTTCGCCAGCTCCACGGCACGGATGCCGGCCGGGGCGAGCAGGCCGGCCGCCTCGAGCTCGGTCAGTCGCGCCTTGTTGGTCGCCGCCCAGCCGCTGGACGGCCGACGAGGCGAGAACCACTGCCCGACCGTCGCGTCGTCGAAGGTGCGCACCGGCCCGTCGATCCATCCGAAGCACAGCGCCTGCCGGACGGCATCCTCGTACCCGACGCCATCCGTGCGGTTTCCGCGGACGCTGAGCAGCCAGACGCCGGCCGCACGGGTGTGGTTGTCCTCGAGCCAGGAGCGCCAGGCGTCGGCATCCGCCGCGCGCAGCTGCTCGCCGTCGTCGAGGGCGCCCATGTCAGGCGTCCGGAAGCAGATCGGCGACCGAGTTCACGACCTCGTCAGGCCGGAACGGGTACTTCTCGATCTCGGCCTGGTCGCTGATGCCGGTGAGCACCAGCACCGTGTGCAGGCCGGCCTCGATGCCGGCGACGACATCGGTGTCCATGCGGTCACCGATCATGCCGGTGCGCTTGGAGTGCGCGCCGATCTTGTTCAGCGCGGAGCGGAACATCATCGGGTTCGGTTTGCCGACGACGTACGGCTCCTTGCCCGTCGCCTTCGTGATGAGCGCGGCGATCGCACCCGTCGCGGGGAGCGGGCCGTCGGCGCTCGGGCCGGTCGCGTCGGGGTTCGTGACGATGAAGCGCGCGCCCTTGTTGATGAGGCGGATCGCCTTCGTGATGGCCTCGAACGAGTAGTTGCGCGTCTCCCCGACCACGACGAAGTCGGGGGAGGTCTCGGTCATGACGAAGCCCGCGTCGTGCAGAGCCGTGAGGATGCCCGCCTCGCCGATGACGAAGGCCGAGCCGCCAGGGACCTGCTGCTGCAGGAAGGCCGCCGTGGCCAGTGCCGAGGTCCAGATCCGGTCCTCCGGCACGCTCAGCCCGCTCGCACGCAGTCGCGCGGAGAGATCGCGGGCCGTGAAGATCGAGTTGTTCGTCAGCACGAGGTAGGGCGTGCCGGACGCCTCCCAGCCGGCGAGGAGTTCGGATGCTCCGGGGATGGCGTCGTTCTCGTGGACGAGCACACCATCCATGTCGGTGAGCCAGCATTCGATCTCGGTGCGTTCTGCCATGTGCTCAGCCTAGACGTGCGGACCGACGGCCACACGTGCCGACGACGACCGCCCGCCCCCGGATCGGGGACGGGCGGTGCGCGGTGAACGCGGCGTCAGCCGCGCGGTGCCTTGCAGACGTTGCCGTTGCCGTGTCCCTGGCCTGCGCCTTCGCCCTTGTCGTGCCCGTTGGCGTTGCCCTTGCCCTTGCCGGGGTGGGTCGACGGCCCTGCCGCCTCGACGGCGTCGCTCTGCACGGATGCCGCGTCAAGAGCGGTCACGACCCAGGTGGAAGCCGGGTCGGCGTCCGCGGGGATCTCGTACTCGAACGCGGTCGCGTCGCCTGCCCAGACCCGGTCGACCAGGGCGCCGGGAGTCTGCACGACCTCATCGGCCGAGCCGGTTCCCGCGTACACGGCGAAGAACCGCGCGTCGCCGCACTGCGCCCACGACAGCGTGGAGCCGTCCTGCGTGACGCTCCCAGGTGCCGCGACGTCGCCGTCCGAGAGCCACGGCTTGGCCGGCACGAGTGTCGGGTAGGAGAACGCCTCGGCCTTCAACAGCTCGATCGCCTCGTTCTTCGCCTGGTGGCGCGGCTGCAGCGCGGGGGCGACCGTCGACAGATCCGTCGGGCGCATGTCGTTGTAGCTGAACAGGACGCTGCCGTCGATGCCGTCGAGCTTCTGGTTGAAGCGGATCTGGTTCGGCACCTCTTCCGGGTTCATCCATGCCGCCTCGAACCCGCCGTTGTTCACGTGCTTGTAGAGCGCGTGGCCGGTGTAGATCTGGGTGCGGCTGTCCGCGGTCGTGCCGCTCCACCACTCGGCCAGCTCGCCGTACGGGGCAGCGCCCTGGTCGAAGCTCCAGTAGATCTGCGGGGTGAGGTAGTCGATCAGCTCGTCCTGCACCCACCCGCGGGTGTCGGCGAAGATCGACGAGCTGTAGCTCTGCGACGACGTGATCGGGGTGTGCGATCCGGCCGGGTCCAGAGCGTTGTGCTCCCAGATCCCGAACGGGCTGACCCCGAACTGGACGGCGGTGCCGGCCGCGCTGTTGTGCGTGGTGATCGCGTCGCGGACGTCGGTGATCAGCCCGGTGACGTTGTCGCGCCGCCACTGCTCGATGCCTGCCTTCGTGTCGGCGTATCCCGCGGTCAGCCCGTGCTGCTCGAACGTCGCGCGGTCCTCTCCGGCCTCGCCGAAGAAGACGTTCACGCCGTTGACGGTGATCCGGTACGGGTAGAAGTAGTCGTCGAAGTGGATCGCGTCGACGTCGTAGTTCTCGACGATCTCGGCGACGGATGCCGCGACGTAGTCGCGCACTTCCGGGCGGCCGGGGTCGAGGAACAGCTTCTCCTCGAAGGACAGCACGAGCTCCGGATACCGGACCGCGAAGTTCTCGTCGGCGAGGATGCCGGCGGCGTTGAGCGCGGCGATGTACTCGGGCGTGCTCAGCGCCTTGACCTGATCCGCCGTCATCCCCAGTGCGGAGAGGATCGATGATGCCGTCATCTTCGTGTTGGTCACGCGGTAGGGGTTGAGCCACGCGTGGTACTCCATGCCGCGCTCGTGCGTCGCCTCGATCATGTGCGCCAGCGGGTCGTATCCGGGGTCGGTGCCCTGCGGGCCGCCGAGGAACTCGGACCAGGGGTTGATCTCGGACGGGTAGTACGCGTCGAGCAGGGGGCGCACCTGGAAGATGACGGAGTTCATGTTCCACGCCTCGAAGTCATCGAGCACGGCGTCGTACTTCGCGGCGAAGTCCGCCTCGCCGGCAGGCTTTCCGAAGTTGAGGTTTCCGATCGTGGCGACCCACGCACTGGAGAAGCGACGGGGCTCTTCGACGAGTTCGGTCGGGATGGAGACCTGCGTCCCCGACCCGGGGTAGGTCTCCACGGGCGTGGTGCTGTAGCCGTAGGTGCCATCGGCGTTCTTGACGTACTTGTAGAGCACGTCTTCGTCAGCGCCGGTCGCCGCCGCGGCAGCCGTGGGGGCGGCGATCAGCAGCAGGGCGGCTGCGGTCGCAGCCAGGGGGCGTCTCTTCATCGAGTCCTCACTCCATCGATTGTGACAAGGATTTTCATAGTCTTGCACAGCCGCGGAAAATATTGCCAGCCCCTCGACGCAGTCTCACCTGTCCACGTAGCGGGGACGGTCAGCGGCTCAGCCAGATGGCGTGCGCCGCTTCGTCGAGGTCGAGCTCGACGGCGCCCACGGCCACGCCGGACTCCCGGACGCGCACCTCGGCGCCGACGCCGAGACCGGCGGTCTCCAGTGTCCGCAGAAGTTCGGGGTCGCGATCATCGACCCGCAGGACACGTCCGACATGGCCGGCCGGCGCATCAGCGAGCAGCACGAACGGCACACGGTCGACGGCGCCCGCGGCATCCGGGATCGCATCGCCGTGCGGGTCGAAGCGCGGCCGTCCGAGGCGCTCGTCGATGCCCTCGAGCAGGCGATCGCTGATGGTGTGCTCCAGCACCTCGGCCTCGTCGTGGACCTCATCCCAGGAGTAGCCGAACTCCTGCACGAGCCACGTCTCGATCAGTCGATGCCGGCGCACCATCGCCAGTGCGCGGGCGAGTCCGGCATCCGTCAGCCGCACCGCGCCGTAGGGCACGTGCGAGACGAGGCCGGCGGCGGCGAGCTTCTTGACCATCTCGGTGACGCTGGACGGCGCGATCCCCAACTTCGCCGCAAGCTGCGACGGGGTGATCGGGGCGTCCTGCCACTCGGTGTGCGCGTACACCGTCTTCAGGTAGTCGTCTGCTGCGGGGGAAGCCACCGGTCCAGACTACGCTGGCGGGGTGAGCGAGACCCCCGAGCGCAGCACCCACGGCGTCGGCCCCTGGGAAGGGGAGTGGCCCCAGGGTGAGCAGTACGATCCGGAGCTGCTCGCGAACGGCGACACCCGCAATGTGATCGACCGGTACCGCTACTGGCGGATGGAAGCGATCGTCGCCGACCTCGACACGAAGCGGCATCCGTTCCACGTCGCGATCGAGAACTGGCAGCACGACATGAACATCGGCTCCATCGTGCGCAGCGCCAACGCGTTCCTCGCCGACACCGTGCACATCATCGGCCGCCGCCGGTGGAACAAGCGCGGCGCGATGGTCACCGATCGCTACCAGCACGTCGTGCACCACGAGGACGTCGCGACCTTCGCCGCCTGGGCGCGGGATGCCGGGCTGCCGGTCATCGCGGTCGACAACGTCGGCGAGGCGGTTCCCGTCGACCGTGCCGACCTGCCGGAGCGATGCGTGCTGCTGTTCGGTCAGGAGGGCCCTGGGCTGAGCGAGGAGGCGCTCGCCGCGGCATCCGGCCACATCGAGATCACCCAGTACGGCTCGACCCGATCGATCAACGCCTCGGCCGCAGGTGCCGTGGTCATGTACGAGTGGTGCCGGCGGTACGCCGGAGGATGAGCCGGTGATGGCGGACCAGCGGAGCAGAGAAGGCGCGCCCCGAGTGTGGCAGCGGCTCGATGTGATCACCACCGCGGTGCTCGCCGCGATCCTGCTGCCGGCGACCATCGCGGCGCTCGCCCAGCCACCCGGACTCACCGGCCTGCTGCTGGGCACGGCCATCGCGCTGTTCACGGTGCTGCACGTGCTGTCGTTCGTCGGGATCCGCCATCCGCTCGCGGCCTTCGTCGTCGCCAGCGCGCTCATGCTCGCGCTGGCGCTCATCCCGGTCGGCGGCGTGAACTCGGCCGCCATGTATCCGTCGGCGATCGTGTATCTGCTCGTGCTCGGACAGGTGTCGCTGCAGTGCGACCGCCGGTACAGCGCCGCCGCGCTCGCCGTGGGCATCGTCGGCGCGATCATCGTCGTGCTGGCCACGCCAGGGCTCGACAATCCGCTGTGGCAGCTCGGCGGGTTCATCGGACTCGCGGCAGCGGTCGCCGCGGCCTGGGCGCTCGGGGCCCTGCAGCGGCTGCGCAGAGCGCGCTCGGAGGATGAGCTCCGAACGCGCACGGAGCGCGCAGTGTCCGAGGAGCGGGAGCGGATCAACCGTGACCTGCACGACCTCGTCGCCCACGCGACGACCGTGATGATCGCCCAGGCCGAGGTGGCCAGGGCGTTCCTGCGGGAGGAGCCCGAGACCAGCGAGCGGGCGCTCGGAGTGGTCGTCGACACCGGACGGGAGGCGCTGCGCGGCATGCGCGGGATCGTCGCGGACGACGCCGGTCGCGACCCCGCCCCGGACCTCGACGCGGTGCGGGCGCTGGTGGAGAGCGTTCGGAGCCCGCGGGCGGTCGCCAACCTGGAGGAGCACGGCATGGTCGGAGCGCTCGAGCCGGTCGTCGTGCTCGCGCTGCACCACGTGGTGCGCGAGGCTCTGACGAACGCGCTGCGGCACACCCGGCCGCCGGTGCGGGTGACCGTCGTGCTGGACTGGCGGGCGACGACCCTGGTCGCCACCATCCGCGACGACGGCGGTGCCGGGCGCCGGGCGAGCGATCTCGGAGTCGGCGTCGGGCTGGTGGGCCTCGCCGAGCGGGTGCGGCTGGCCGGCGGTGCGCTGTCCGCGGGCGCCGAGGCCGAAGGGTGGGCGGTCAGGGCCGAGCTGCCGCGCGCCGATCAGGCCGCATCGACGGGGGAGGACCGGCCATGACGATCCGAGTACTGCTGGCGGACGACCAGGACCTGCTGCGCGAGGCGCTCGCGATGATGCTCGGCCGCGACGAGCGGCTCGAGATCGTCGGGTCGGTGCGTTCGGGCGACGAGGCGATCGGGTTCGTGCGCGGCCGCGCCGTCGACGTCGTCCTGATGGATGTGCGGATGCCGGGCACGGACGGCATCGCGGCCACAGCCGAGGTGCTGCGGCTGCGACCCGAGACGCGCGTGCTGGTGCTGACGACGTTCGATCTCGACGAGTACGTGTTCGCGGCGGTTCGGGCCGGCGCCAGCGGGTTCCTCACGAAGGACGCCGCACCGCAGCAGGTCGCGGATGCCGTGATGGCGGTGGCGCAGGGCGAGCCGGTGCTGGGCGAGCGCGCGATGCGGTCTCTGATCGGCTTCGTGCGTGACGGGTCTCCGGCTCCGGATGCGGAGGCCGCGCTGGCCGTGCTCAGCCCCCGCGAGCAGGAGGTCGTCCGTCTGCTCGCCACCGGAGCGTCCAACGACGACATCGCGGGCGCGCTGTTCCTGTCGGCCAACACCGTCAAGACCCACGTCAAGGCCGTGCTCGCGAAACTCGGGCTGCCTGACCGCGTCCACGTCGTGATCTGGGCCTACGAGAACGGCGTGCTCCGACCGGGGGAGTGAGGCGGAGAGATCACCCGCACGGGTGACCCCGGTCGCCTCCGCGGGCGATGCGGCCGCACACCGCGCCTTCTTAGCGTGGGGCCATGTCGAATCGAATCCGCTCTCTGCTCCTGCTGACAGCCGTCCTGGGCGGTGCGGCCATCGCCGCGGTGACCCTGCTCCGGCTGCTCGCCCCCGATGCCGTCGCCTGGACGGCCGACCTCGAACCCGCCTTCCTCGCACGGATCGGCGGGACGACCGCCGAATCCGTCGTCGTCCTGTGCGCCGCGATGGGCGCCGTCGCGGTCTCCGTCCTCGCTGCCACGACGCTGCGCACGACGCCGTCGAGCCTGACGACGTTGCGCGTGGTCGGCCTGCTCGTCGCGGCGATCATCGCCTTCGGCACTCCGGGTGGAGTGATCCCCGCCGCCGGCTACACCTTCGCCCTGCTCGTGCCCCTCGGCATCGTCGTGGCTGTCACGCTGCTCGCCCTCCGTCACCCATGGATCGGCGTACCCGTGGTGCTGCTGGTGATCGCGGGCGTCGTCCACGCCGCCCTCAACCTCGATGGAGCATCCCTTCTGCCGCGCATCCTGGACGCCATGGTCGGCATCCTTCCGACCATGTTGATGTCTCTGGCGCATGTGCTGACGGCGGCCGCTCTGCTCACCTGGGCGATCGGGGTCAGCGTCGAAGCCAGGGGAGCCTTTGCGCGCGGGGTGCTGCGTCATCGCGTCGCGATCACCGTCGTGGCAGCGCTGTGCGCCGTCCCCTACACGTTCGCCCGTCTGACCTGGCTCACTCCCTGGCCGTTGTTCGGCGGCAGCGCCGAGAAGTTCGCCGAGTCGCCGGGCACGCAGCTGACCGGGTTGATGCTCGGATCCGCGATCCTCTTCGGCGGGCTGCTCACGCTGGGGCTCGTCCGTCCGTGGGGTGAACGGTTCCCCCGATGGATGGCCGGCCTCGGCGGGCGAGCCGTCCCGCCGGCGCTGGCGATCCTCCCCGCGGGCTTCGTGAGTGTGCTGTTCACCGCCGGCGGCGTCGAGTTCGCAGCCCAGGGCATCGGGTCTCCGGCAGGCGCCGTCGACACGCTCCACGTCATGGCGATGTTCCCGTTCTGGCTCTGGGGTCCGCTGCTCGGGCTGGCCGCGTGGGCCTACGCGATGCACCGTTCCGTCCAGGCCGCCCAGGCCGGTCCGGAGGTGGATGCCGCGGCGCACGCCCGCGCGATGGCTCACCTGGCCGAGATGGAGAGTCGGGAGGCGTGATCAGGACGGCGCTCGCCCGAGCCGGGCGCGGATCCGGACGTCCTCGTCGGCGGCGACCTGAACGCCGTGGACGCGGATGCCCTGCAGGCCGGCCTCATCCGCATTGAGATCGAACGTGTTCCCGATCGCGTCACGGAGGTGCCTGCGGACGAAGAGCAACCCGAAGGCGACGACGGGGTTGCCGCTCCCGATCCGCAGATCGCGCAGGGTCAGGATGCCGTCGCTCGTGATGCGCACCCGCGCAGACGCACGGGCCGATGCGGACAGGAGCTTCCAGCGCGCTGCCCCACGCGCTCGCAGCCGGATGCCGTCCGCACCGTCCTGCAGGATGTCGATGTCCAGTCGTCTGAGACGGATGCCGGCCGACGCCAGGCCTGGTTCGAGCATCGATCTGATCAGCGGGGCGATGTCGTCGGCGCGGATCGACAGGTCGACGCTGCCGCGCACGCCGGTGCCGTCCTCGGCGACCTGCAGGTCGTGCCGGCTCTGTTCGGTCCCTCGGACTGTGGGGTTCGCGTACACCAGCCAGGTGATCGGTGCGTCGGAGAGTCGGACGTCGAGGAAGAGCGGGATCCCGGAGATGCGCATCGGCTGCGCGGTCATCCGGACCGAGCGGGCGATGCCCGTGCTGCTGCGCACCACGTCGGGCTCGACCGCGGGCATGGGGGCCGGCGATGGATCGGCGAAGTGCAGATCCAGCGCCGCGTCGGTCGCATCGATGGCGAGTGACTCCAGATCCGTGCCGATGAGCTCTGCTGTGACGCGGATGCGCTCGAGTCCGGTGGCGATGACCTCCTCGCCGGGTTCCAGGGCGACCGTGCGGATCCAGTCGACGACGGCATCCGCATCTCGAGGCCACTCCGGCGAGGGATTCATGTCATCATCCTCGCGCATGCCGAGCGGAGGGGGCGGCGGATCACACGGTCGCGGTGAGCCAGCGTCCCGTCCGCACGCGCCATCCCAGGGTTGCGAGACGCGCGAGCAGGTACACGCCGAAGAAGGCGACGGCCAGCCACGTCACACCAGCGGTGTCGTCCACGCCGGTGGCGGCGATGATCCACAGCACGGGCAGGAACGGCACGAGGTTGAGACCACCGGCGATCGCGAGATAGCGCGCATCGCCTGCACCCATGAGCACGCCGTCGAGCACGAACACGACCCCGGCGACCGGCTGCGCGACCGCGAGCACGATGAGTGCGGGTTGGATGAGCGCGGCGACCTCAGGGTCGCCCGTGAACGCGAGACCGATCACTCCCGAGAGTGCACCGATCAGGGCGCCCACGATCACGCCGAACCAGGCGCCCCAGGCCACAGTGCGGGCGAGCACTCGCTTCACCGTGCGCTCGTCGCCCGCGCCGAGTCCCTTCCCGATGAGGGCCTGCGCGGCGATCGCCAGGGCATCCAGTGCGAAGGCCGCGGCCGAGAAGATCGTGAAGACGACCTGCCAGCCCGCGAGCTCCGTCGTGCCGATGCCGGTCGCGACACCGACCGTGGCGAGCAGGGCGACGCGCAGACTCACTGTCCGCAGGAACAGCCAGCCCCCCGACCGCGCCGATCCGCGGACGCCGTCGCGCTGCGGCCGGACGGAGGCCTGGTGGCGTCGAGCGAGCCGGCCGATAACGACGACGTAAGCGGCGACCATGCCCCATTGGGCGGTGACCGTTCCCGCGGCGGAGCCGGCGATGCCCCAGCCCCACCCGTAGATGAACAGCCAGTTCAGCAGCGCGTTCGCGGCGAATCCGAGCCCCGCGATCCACAGCGGCGTCACGGTGTCCTGCATGCCGCGCAGCAGCCCGGTGGCCGCGAAGACGATGAGCATGGCAGGCAGGCCCCACATCGAGATCGCGAGATAGGTGTCGGCCTGCTCTGCGACGGCATCCGAAGCACCGAAGAGCGACACCAGCCAGGGCGATGACACCGCCCCGGCGGCCGCCAGCACGGCGCCGAGTCCGAGGGCGAGCCACATGCCGTCGATGCCCACCGAGACGGCGTTCTTCGGATCACCAGCCCCGAACCGCCGCGCCACCGCCGGAGTCGTCGAGTAGGCGAGGAAGATCATCAGGCCGACGATGGTCTGCAGGACGGCGCCCGCGATCCCGAGACCGGCGAGCGGCGTCGTGCCGAGGTGGCCCACGAGGGCGGCATCCACGATGAGGAAGGCGGGCTCGGCGACCAGCGCACCCAGGGCGGGCACGGCCAGACGCAGGATCTCTCGGTTCAGGGATGCTGCACGGGCGGTCACCCTCCGAGCCTACGGGGCCTTCGGTAGGCTGGCCGGACCGGACTCCGGAGGTGCACGATGACCGATCCCCGAGGAAATGCCGCCCGCTACTGGGCCAGGCAGACCGCCGCGCCCGACGCCGAACAGGCGGCGCCGTCGATGCAGCTCACGGCGGAGAACAAGCACGAGTTCGTCGAGAGCGCGATCCAGGTCGCGATCCGTCGCGGCGAGTTCGACGACCTGCCAGGCGCCGGCAAGCCGCTGGAAGGGCTCGGTACGCATCACGATCCCGACTGGTGGATCCGGCGCAAGATCGAGACCGAGAACCTCACCGGCCTCGGCCCTCCCGCACTGCTGCTGCGCACGGAGGACCGGGAGCTGGACGACCAGCTCGACGCGCTGACGAGGGAGAGCGACGTCCGCGACGTGCTCGAGGACTTCAACAGGCGGGTGATCAATGCGCGGCGCCAGCTGATGGGCGGCCCGCCGGTCGTGACCCGCACCCGCGATGTGGAGGCGGAGGTCGCCGCGTGGCGCGACCGGCGGTCTTCCGCTGCGACCGCGGCGCTCTCGCCCGACCCGGAGACGACAGCGACCCGACGCCGCAGCTGGTTCCGCCGGCGCTGAGCACCCGGTCGGCCCGTCAGCCCCGCGCCTCGAGCCGGGGTGTCCGCGGCGGCTCGGTGCGCCGGTGACCGGTCCGCTCGAACGCGAGCCCGAGGGCGAGCAGGGCCGTGTCGTCGTACGCCCGTCCGGCGAACGTCAGGCCGACCGGCATCCCGATGTCGGCCATCGTGCCCATCGGGATCGTCACGGTCGGGATGCCCAGGTGACGCGGGACCAGGTTGCCGTTGGCGACCCATACGCCGTTGCGCCAGCCGGCGTCGGCGGACGCGGGATCCACGTCCATGTCGGCGCGGCCGATGTCGGCCATCGCGGGGAAGACCACGGCGTCGAGTCCGAGGGTGTCCATCCATTCCTCCAGGTCGACGCGGCGGGTCTCCTCGAGCCCTCGAACACCCTCCGCGAGCTGAGGGATCGCGGTGAAGTCCGGATACGGGCGCTCTGCCACGACTCGCGGATATTCGGCGATGTCGTCGTCGAAGCCGTCGTACCGGTCGGGCAGCGCGCCGGGCGGCGCGGGGAAGATCTGCGCGCCGTCGACGTCCGTGAGGCTCGACAGCCCTGGGTCGCCGTTCGCCTTCAGGAAGTCGTCCCACGCCCACGCCGAGAGGTCGACGATCTCGCGCCGCAGGTACTCGGGGCTGACCAGTCCTCTGGTCGCGATCGTGGGTGCGCCGGCGCGGTCGCCCTCGTAGTTCGTGACGACGGGGAAGTCCACCTCGACGACCTCGGCGCCTGCGGCCTCCAGGTCGCGCCGCGCCTGCTCCCACAGGGCGATCACGGACGATCGGGTCTCGATCCGCTGCCCGGTCGATCCCCCGATCGTGGTGCCGGTCCCGGCATCCGGATCGGCGTTGATGTACATCCGAGGAACACCCAGTCGCGTGCCGCGCAGGTCGCCCGGCGCGAGATCGGCGTACGAGGCGGGGCGGACCTCGGATGCCGCGGGGATCGTGACCCAGGGCTGCGCGCGCCAGAAGTCGCCGCGCGCGTCCGCGTCATCCGCGACGATCACGTCCAGCACCTCGAGGAGATCGGCCATGGTGCGCGTATGCGGCACGACGACGTCCATGGTCGGAACGAGCGGCCAGTTGCCCCGCACGGAGATCACGCCGCGGCTGGGCGTGTAGGCGCACAGCGCGTTGCACGACGCCGGTGCGCGGCCGCTCGACCAGGTCTCCTCGCCGAGCCCGAAGGCCGCGAAGCTCGCCGCTGTCGCCGTGCCAGAGCCGTTGGATGAGCCGGAACCGAACGCACTGGTCAGCCAGTCGGCGCTGTACGGGCTCTCGGCCCTGCCGTACACGCCGCGCTGCATGCCCCCGTTGGCCATGGGCGGCATGTTGGTCAGACCCAGGCAGATCGCGCCGCCGGCACGGAGTCGTTCGATCGTGAACGCGTCGCGCTGCGCGATGAGGTCGGCGAACGCCGGTGATCCGGCTGCTGCCGTGAGGCCGGTGACGAGATAGCTGTCCTTCGCGGTGTAGGGGATGCCGTCGAGCGGTCCGAGCGGTCGCCCTGCCGCTCGGCGGTCATCGGATGCCGCGGCCTCGGCCAGCGCCCTGGGATTGCGGACCACGACCGCGTTGAGCGCGGTCTCGGTGCCCGGCGCGTCGTACGCGTCGATGCGGGCGAGGTAGGCCTGGACGAGCTGGACGCTCGTGGCGTCGCCGCTCTCGAGCGCCGCCCGCAGATCGGCGATGGATGCTTCGACCACGTCGATCATGCCGGCACCTCCACCGTCGCCGGCTGCTGCTGGGTGATGCAGTGGATGCCGCCGCCTCGCGCGAAGATCGGGCGCGCGTCGACGGTGACGGCCCTGCGACCCGGGTACGCGGCCTCGAGGATGTCCCGCGCGCGGGCATCGGCGGCGTCCTCGCCGAACCCGCAGGCGATCACGGCGTCGTTCACCACGAGGTGGTTGATGTAGCTCCAGTCCACGAACCCTTCATCGTCGCGCAGGGTCGTCGGAGCAGGCACGTCGATGATCTCGAGCGGCCGACCGGCGGCATCCGTCTGGTCCCGCAGGAACGCCCGCAGCTCGCGCGTGACGACGTGGTCTGGGTGGCCCGGATCGTCCTGGCGGTGCAGCAGCACCCGCCCTGGGCCGGCGAAGGCGGCGACGATGTCGACGTGCCCGTTGGTGCCGAACTCGTCGTAGTCGCGGGTGAGTCCTCGCGGCAGCCAGATGGCCTTGGTCGTGCCGATCGTGCGCGCGAGTTCGGCTTCGACACGCGCCTTGTCGGCGTAGGGGTTGCGGTTCGGGTCGAGCTGCACGGTCTCGGTGAGCAGCACGGTGCCCTCGCCGTCGACGTGGATGCCGCCGCCCTCGTTCACGAGCACGGAACTGATGTGCGCAGCCCCGGTGCGCTCCGCGACGATCCGGGCGACCCCGGCCGAAACCTGCCACTGCGCCCACGCCGGAGCGCCCCAGCCGTTGAAGATCCAGTCGACCGCGCCGAGCGCGCCAGGGCGATCGTCGTCGAGGACGAAGGTGGGGCCGAAATCGCGCATCCAGAATTCGTCGAGCGGGGTCTCGAGGATCTCGACGGCCGAGCCGAGCATGTCCTTCGCGCGGGCCGTCTCGGTCGGATCGACGAGCATCGTGACCGGCTCGAACTCGGTGATGGCCAGCGCGGTGTCCGTCCACGCGCGGTACGCCGTCTCCTGCCATGCCGCGCCGTCCCCGAGCGTGATGCCCGCTCGGGGGAAGGCCATCCAGGTGCGCTCGTGCCGGTCGCCCTCGTGGGGCATTCTCCAGCCCATGTCGTTCTCCTTCGAGATGTATTGATCGCCTGATCAATACAAGAGTTTCCTACACTGGAGGAACCATGTCAACGCCCGACGTCCGTCCCCGCACCCGGAAGAGCCCTCAGCAGCGCTCCGCAGAGATCCATGATGCGGCGATCGCCCTCGCGAGAGAGCAGGGCCTCTCGGCCCTGACGCTGCGTGCTGTCGCCGCGCGGGCCGGCGTCGTCCCCGGCCTGGTGGCGCATTACGCGTCGAGCATGGACGACCTCGTCGCCCGCACGTTCCGCGAACTCGCGGCATCCGAACTGGACGACGTGCGCACGCGATCCGAGACGGAGGACGGGCCGTCGGCGCAGCTGGCCCGGATGATCTCGACCGTGCTCAGCAGCGACCATGACGACGTCACGCTGGTATGGGTGGATGCGTGGTCGCTCGGCCGCGGCAGCGCGGCGCTGTCGATCGCGATCGACGAGCAGATGAGCGCCTGGCAGTCCTTCATCGCGCAGCTCATCGACGACGGCCACCGCACCGGGGAGTTCCGCACCGACGACACGGATGCCGTCGCCTGGCAGATCCTCGCCATGATCGACGGGATCTCGGCGCACGCGCTCACCCGCCGCACCGACGCGGCCACATTCGCCGCGCGGCTGGCGCAGGCGTGCGAGACGCTGGTCGGCGCGCCGACGGGGGCCATCGGGAAGCACCTGCCCACGCGGTGAGTCGCGGCATCCGCCCTGTCCGATCCCGGTCGTAGGCTGTTGCTCATGACTGACGCGCTTCCCGCAGGCCTGGCCATCTCCGAGTTCAGCTCCGACATCCGACCGCAGGACGACCTGTACCGGCATGTGAACGGCGCGTGGATCGACCGCACCGACATCCCCGGCGACAAGGCTCGCTGGGGCTCGTTCCACCTCCTCGCCGAGCAGGCGGAGAAGGACGTGCGCGCGATCATCGAGGAATCGCAGACCGCGGAAGCCGGAACGCAGGCGCGCAAGATCGGCGATCTGTTCGCCAGTTTCATGGAAACCGAGCGCATCGCCGCGGCCGGCGTCACCCCGCTGGCCGACACGCTCGCCGAGATCGACGCGATCGACGGCATCCCCGCCTTCCTGCACACGCTCGGCGTCTACGAACGGGACGGCCGTGCGCACCTGATCAGCTTCTATGTCGATCAGGACTCGGGCAACCCGGACCGCTACGTGCCGGTCCTCGTGCAGTCGGGTCTCTCGCTCCCGGACGAGAGCTACTACCGTCTGGAGAGCTTCGAGAGCACCCGCGCAACGTACCGCGCGCACCTCGAGCGCCTGCTCGCGCTCGCCGGCCTCGCGGACGCCACGGCCGAGGCCGACCGGTCGATCGCCCTCGAGGCCGAGCTGGCGGGGCACCACTGGGACAACGTGCGCAGCCGCGACGCCGTCGCGACCTACAACCTCAAGACGTGGGACGAGATCCAGGCTCTCGCCGGTGCCGACCTGACCCCCTGGCGTGACGCCGTTGCACCGACGAACTCCGGCGCGTTCGACGAGGCCGTCGTCTCGCAGCCGAGCTTCTTCGAGGGCCTCGGCGCGCTGCTGGTCGCCGAGCGCCTCGACGACTGGAAGGCCTGGCTGCGCGCCCAGATCGTGCATGCCGCCGCACCGTACCTGACCGACGACATCGTGCTGGAGAACTTCTCGTTCTACGGCACCGAGCTCTCCGGCATCCCGACCATCCGCGAGCGCTGGAAGCGCGGCGTCTCGCTGACCGAGGGGGCCCTCGGCGAGGCGATCGGCAAGGTCTACGTCGAGCGGCACTACCCGCCGACGGCCAAGGCCGCCATGGACGAGCTCGTGGCGAACCTCATTGAGGCGTACCGGCAGAGCATCTCCGAACTCGAGTGGATGAGTCCCGAGACGCGCGAGAAGGCCCTGGCCAAACTCGCCGCCTTCACGCCGAAGATCGGCCACCCCGAGGTGTGGCGAGACTACAGCTCGCTCGAGATCGATGCCGCCGACCTGTTCGGCAACGTCCGCCGTGCGAATGTCTTCGAGCACGACCGCAACGTCGACAAGGTCGGCGGGCCCATCGACCGCCTGGAGTGGCACATGCCGCCGCAGATGGTCAACGCGTACTACAACCCCTCGATGAACGAGATCGTGTTCCCCGCGGCCATCCTGCAGTACCCGTTCTTCGACGCCACCCGCGATGCGGCAGCGAACTACGGCGGCATCGGCGCGGTGATCGGCCACGAGATCGGACACGGCTTCGACGACCAGGGCAGCCGATACGACGGCCAGGGCAAGCTCGAGGACTGGTGGACCGACGCCGATCGCGCCGCGTTCGAGGAGCGCACCAAGGCGCTGATCGCGCAGTACGACGCGCTCGTGCCGGTGGGCCTCGATGCGGAGCACCACGTCAACGGCGCGCTCACGATCGGCGAGAACATCGGTGACCTCGGCGGTCTCGGCATCGCCCTGAAGGCGTACGAGCTGTCGCTGGGCGGCGCGGAGGCGCCCATCATCGACGGCTACACCGGGGTGCAGCGGCTCTTCCTGTCGTGGGCCCAGGCCTGGCAGCAGAAGAGCCGGGACGCCGAGACGATCCGCCTCCTCACGATCGATCCGCATTCGCCGAACGAGTTCCGCTGCAACCAGATCGTGCGTAACATCGACGCCTTCTACACGGCGTTCGACGTCACAGCGCAGGACGCGCTGTTCCTGCCGGCTGACGGGCGTGTGACGATCTGGTGACTATTCACGGCCTCGGGTGATCACGGGGGGAGGGGGCGGGGTTACGATATCCCCGCCCCCTCCCACCCCTTGTCGTGAAGGACCACGCGTGGGTTCCTCCCTCCCCCCGGCTCCCGAGCCTTTCGACGGCGCATCGCCGACCGCTGTGCGCCGTTCGCACCGCAGCGCCCGACGCCTGCCGCGTCGCGCCGCCGTCGGCCGACGGTCCTTCGACGCCACGCTGAAGGCGCTGGAGGAACTGGCGGATGCCGGGGCGCAGGTGTCCGTGCACGTCGTCGACCTCGACACCCACCGGCACGTCCTCTCCGGCGACGATCACCTGCCCATGCCGATCGCGGGTCTCGGCGTCGTCCCGCTGCTGATCGAGGTGGCCGCCGCCTTCGAGGACGGCAGCCTCGACCCGCTCGAGATCGTCGAGCGCTCATCGGTCGATGCCGTCACGACGTCGGGGCTGTGGAGGCATCTGCGCGCACCCGCGCTTCCGCTGACCGACCTCGCCGTGCTGGCGGCCACCGCGGGTGACCCGATCGCCGTCAACGCGCTGCTGCAGCGCGTCGGACACGAGCGCGTGAGTGCCCGCATCGAAGCGCTCGGCCTCACCCGGACTGCCGTGCTGGACCGCTTCCGCGATCGCCGCGGACCCGACGACGCGCCTCAGGTCGCCGTCGGGTCGAGCCGCGAACTCGCCGGTCTCTTCTCCGCGCTGGTGAACTCCGAGGTCGTGGATGCCGCGGTGAGCGCCCAGGTCGCCGAATGGCTGAGCCTGAATCAGGACCTGAGCCTGGTGGCCGCGTCCACCGGTCTCGACCCCTTCGCGCACGATCACGACGAGCACGGGCTGCTGTTCATCAACAAGACCGGTCGCGACCGCGGAGTGCGGGCCGAAGCCGGTGTGCTCGCAGGGCCGCGGTCGGGCATCGCCTACGCGATGATCGTGTGCTTCGACGATCTGTCCATCGCGCATCGACTGCGCGCGCACGACGCCTTCCGCGTGCTCGGCGTCGACCTGATGGAGTACGCGCACTGAGGTCCCTCGCTCGGCCGGTCTCGCTCGTCGAGCGAGGCCGGCGGAGCCACCGCCCGAGGCGAAACGGATTCTCCGCGCAGGCGCGTCAGCGACCGGTGCGACGAGACCGGACGATGCCGACGACACCCGCTGCCAGGATGATGACCGCCGCGGCCACGGCGGTGACGCCGATCGCGATGCTCGACGGCTCTCCGCTCAGGCGGCCGACGGCGAGCCATGCCAGACCCCAGGCCGATGCGATCGCCGGAGCGAGCCGGTGCGTGGCCAGCGCACTGGCCACGCCGATCGCGGTGACGACGACGAGCACGATCACGCCCCAGACGTCCGCCTGCGCCTCCAGCTCGCCGGGCAGCGTCTGCGTCAGCCAGGCGGCGGTGTTGGCGACGGTCGCGATCGTGACCCAGCCGAAGTGCAGGCCCATGCTCCCGTCGACGAGGAGCCGGTCGATTCCGTTGCGTGCTGGTGCGGCGCCGAGGAGGACGATGATCCGTGCCAGGACGGCCAGCAGCACCGCGATGACAAGCACCGTGAGGATGAGCGTGCCGAAGCGTGCGACGACGAGCCAGAGTCCGTTGAGCACCAGGGATGCCGCGATCCACCACCCGGCGCGGCGCTGGCGCTCGTCGGCGCGCTGCGCGGGCAGCGCCTGCCAGATCGTGTAACCGGTCAGCCCGACGTAGATGACGGTCCAGATCGCGAAGGCCGGGCCGGCGGGCGCGAGATAGGAGCCGTCGGCCGCGAGCGCGCCGTTCTGCAGTTCGTTGACGGGTGCGCCGCCGAACGCTCCGCCGCCGACCGTGGCGCCGATCAGCATGAACACGGCGGCCGCGATGACGGCCGATTGGCGGACGATGTCCCTGGTCGTGCTGCTCGTGTCGCTCATGCCCCGACCCTACCGAGCGGCCACGCGATCCGCGCCGCCTTGACAGGCGCCGTCGGATGCGGGATGCATTCAGGCGCGCACGCGCCGGGCGCCCTCGCCGAGAGCCGCCAGCTTCGCCCACGCGATGTCGGCGTGCACACGACCGCCCAGGCCGCAGTCGGTCGAGGCGATCACCCGCTCCGCGCCCACGATGTCCGTGAAGCGCGTGATGCGCTGAGCGACGAGGTCGGGGTGCTCGACGACGTTCGTGGCATGGCTGACGACGCCGGGTACGAGGACGAGATCGTCCGGAACAGCCGCATCGGCCCAGGCGCCGAACTCGTGCTCGTGGCGGACGTTGCCGGCCTCGAACGAGATCGAGCCGACGTTCGCCTTCAGCACCTCGGGGAGGATCTTCGCGATCTCGATGTCGGTGACGTGCGGGCCGTGCCAGGAGCCCCAGCACAGGTGCAGCCGTACGAGTTCCTTCGGCAGTCCCTCGATCGCGTGGTTCAGCGCTTCGATGCTCTTCGCGGTGAAGGCGAGGTAGTCCTCGACGCTCGGCTCCGGGCTGATCTGATCCCAGTTCTCGGCGAGCGACGGGTCGTCGAGCTGGACGATGAGTCCGGCATCCGTGATCGCCTTGTACTCCTCGCGCAGCGTCTCGGCCCATGCCCACAGGTGCTCGTCGTACGTGGCGTAGTGCTCGTTCCACACGCGGGCGGCCGAGCCGGGGGCGATCGCGGTGATGAAGCCCTGCTCCCCGTCGCGGAGGGCGGCCTTGAGCTGACGGACATCGGCCGCCACGGCATCCTGGCCGCGATACGAGAGCGGCCCGGTGGTCGTGGGGAACTCGGTCGCCGGCTTGCCCTCGAACGCCCCGGAGTGCGGGTCGCTGTAGACGGCGGGGAACAGCTGGCGGTCCCGGCGGTCGACGAAACTGGTGAGCTCGATGTTCCCCGGGCTCGACACGGCCGTCGGCTGGGTGAAGAGGTTGTTGTCCGTGAGGGCGAGGCCGTTCACGCGCTGGAACGAGTAGCTCCACCAGGCGCCGTAGTCGAGCGGGTTCGACATCGCTTTGCCGAACTCGCCGTCACCGACGAGCGTGATGCCCGCATCGCGCTGACGCTGCACGACGTCCGCGACGGCATCCGCGACCAGCTCCTCGAACTCGGGCGTCGTCTCGAGCGTGAAGCCGTCGTCTCCGACCGCACGGGCGGCGTTGGCCGCGATGAGGGCGTCGGTTCGGGGCAGGCTTCCGGATGTGGTGGTGGCGATCGTGCTCATGCTCCGACGCTATCGGGATGCCGCGGCTGCCGCCGATTCGCGTGACGAACGGTGACCCGTAGGCTCGATGCATGACCGACCCCGACTGGACGCCGCATCGTCGAGACGACGGCGAGCTGCTCGGATGGATCCATCCGGCCGGCGATGAATGGACCGCGATCGATGTGCTCGGGCGTCCCGTCGCGGAGGCAGTCGAGTGGCTGGACGCCGAGTCGGCGCTCGAGGAGCACGGGCTCGCCTGGCTCGCCGACGCCTGGATGCTCGAGGGTGAGTCCGAACGTCCGCTGCGCGTGCGGATCGTCGAGGTCACTCCGACGGATGCCGGTCGGACGGGCCGCATCGTCGTGAAGGTCGACGACTTCGGGGACATGAGCAGGCCGGCGTCCGAGCCGTTCGTCCTGCCGTGGCCGCTGCCTGCCCGCCTGCGGCCGCCGCACGCGGGCGACCCGGACCCGCGCGTGTTCTGACCGCGGCGCGGCGGTGCCGGTCAGGGCAGGGACGGATGCTGCTCCGCCGCGCGCTGGCGGGGGATGAACAGCGACAGCACGACCGCGACGATGCCCGCGGCGATCGCCAGCCAGAAGCACACCTGGAAGGCCTCGCGCGTGGGGAGCGCCACACCGTCGACCTCGACGCTCATCGCGGCGAGCACGCCGCCCATCACGGCGGAAGCGCTCGAGGTCCCGACCGAGCGGAACAGCGCGTTCAGCCCGTTCGACGCCCCGGTCTCGTTCGCCGGCACCGAGCGCATGATGATCATCGGCATGGCGGCGAAGGTGAAGCCGATCCCGACGCCGATGAACAGGTTCGCGACGAGGATGTGCCAGACCTCGCTCGACCACAGCAGCACGAACACGTACGCCAGGACGATGGCCGCGGCGCCGCCGGTGAACAGCGGCCGGGGGCCGATCGTGCGCTCGAGCCAGCCCGACAGCGGAGAGATCACCATCATCACGAGGCCGGCAGGCATCACGATGAGCGCGGCGCCGACCATGTCGAGCCCGAACCCGCTGCCGGTCTCGGCCGGGAGTTCGAGCATCTGCGGGAAGGTCACGTTGGAGGCGAACAGGGCGAACCCCATGCCGATCGCGGCGATGTTGGTGAACAGCACGGCCGGCCGAGCGGCGACGCGCAGATCGAGCAGCGGGTCGGCCGTGCGCAGCTGATACCAGCCCCACACGAGCAGGACGGCGACGCCGCCGACGATGCTGGTGAGGGTCAGCGGGGCGGTCCAGCCCCATTCGGCTCCGCGCGAGACGAACAGCAGGATGCCGGTCAACCCGATGGCCAGCCCGATCGCGCCGGGGATGTCCAGGCGTCCGGGGGAGCGCAGCACGTCCTCCGGCACGAACAGGAACACGAGGACCAGCCCGATGACGCCGAGCGCGGCGGCGAGCCAGAACAGCGTGTGCCAGTCGGCGTGCACGGCGAGCAGCGCCGCCACCGGCATCCCGATCGCACCGCCGACCCCCATGGTCGCGCTCATCAGTGCGACGGCGGTGCCGAGTCGCTGCGGCGGCAGGATGTCGCGCATGATCGCGATGCCCAGCGGGATGACGCCGGTGACGCCGCCCTGCAGCCCGCGACCGATGATGACGCCGACGATCGAACCGGACAGCGCCGCGATCAACGAACCCGCGACGAGCAGCGCGAGCAGCACCACCACGACGCGCCGCTTGCCGTACATGTCGCCCAGACGGCCGGAGATCGGCGTCGCGACCGCCGCGACGAGCAGGGTGATGGTCACGACCCAGGTCGTGTCTTCGCGGGAGGAGTTCAGGAGCCTCGGCAGCTCGGCCTGCAGCGGCACGACGAGCGTGAACATGAACGACGCGCAGAGGCCGGCGAACGCCAGCACGGCGACCGTGGCCCACCGGGGAGGGGTCCGGGAGAGGCGTCGACGCGCCTTCTCATCATCCGTACCCACCCTGCAAGGCTATCGGCGCTCGCGACATCGGGGCCGCGTGGTCACATTTCCGTCGCGGCGTTCGTCTCCCTCATGAACCCATCCGAAGGAGACCCCATGCACACCTCAGTCGATTCACTCGAAGGCTTCGCCGGCACGATCATCACCCCGGATTCGCCCGAATACGCATCGGCGGCCCGGACCGCACTCGGCACCGCGCACCCGGCGATCGTCCTGCGCCCAGCGGACGTCGTCGACGTGCAGCGCGCCGTGCGGTTCGCCGCGGCATCCGATCGCCCGCTCGTCATCCGCGGCGGCGGCCATTCGGCGGCCGGGCTGAGCACGGTCGACGACGGCATCGTCATCGACCTCGGCGCGCTGGATGCCGTCGAACTCCTGGACGAGCGCCGCGTGCGCGTGGGCGGCGGCGCGCTGTGGCGGCAGGTCGCGGAGACGCTCGCGCCGCACGGGCTCGCGATCTCCTCCGGCGACACGGCCGACGTCGGTGTCGGCGGGCTGACCCTCTCCGGCGGCATCGGCTGGATGGTGCGCAGGCACGGGCTCACGCTCGACCATCTCCGCGCGGTCGAGCTCGTGACGGCGGACGGCGAGGTGCTCCGCGTCGACGAGCACGCGCACGCGGACCTGTTCTGGGCTCTTCGAGGCGGCGGCGGCGCGTACGGTGTGGTGACGGCGTTCGAGTTCGAGGCGCAGCCGACGCCCGGCTTCGCCTTCGCGGTGCTCACGTTCCCCGCCGATCGCGCAGCTCGCGTCGTTCCGGCGTGGGCCGACGTCATGCGGACGGCCGCGGAGGAGATCAGCTCGACGCTGGTGCTGGCGAATCCGCTCGCCGGCGGGCGCGAAGCGCCGATCCAGGTGACCTTCGCCCGCAGCGACGGCGGCGATGTCTGCGAGGTGGTCGCCGCTCTTCGTGCCGTGGCGGCGCCGCTGACCGAGGATGTGCGGCAGGCGCCGTACCTCGAGATCCTGCACGACGGGCAGGAACTGCCGGAGGTGCTGCGCGTCGCGCTGCGCAGCGGATTCGTGTCGGTCGACGCAGCGGATGCCGCGGTGACGTCCGTCGTCGACATGGCAGCGCAGGAGCAGCCGGCCGCGATCACGCTGCACGCCCTCGGCGGTGCGTTCGGCGCGGTTCCCGCCGACGCCACGGCGTTCGCGCATCGGAGCGCGGTGCTCATGGTCAGCACGTTCGCGGTGGCTCCTGTGCCCGCATACGACGGTCTGCTCGCCCGCATGGAGGCGCTCTGGCGCCCGCTCGCCCCTCTCACGACCGGCGCGTACGCCAACTCGATCGACGGGACGGCGGCGGATGCCGTGGCATCCGTGTATCCCGAACGCACGCGCGGACGGCTGGGAGAGATCAAGCGCCGCTATGACTCTGCGAACCTGTTCTCGCGCACGTTCGTGCCCGCCCCGGCATCCGCGCGATAACGTCGCATCCGACGGGAGACAACATGAGAGATGTCGACGCGCTCGCCGCGGAGTTCGATCTGAACCGCCGCTATCTGACGACGGTCGCCTACCGGATGCTCGGGGTGCGCGCCGACGCCGAGGACGCCGTGCAGGAGTCCTGGTTCCGGCTGGAACGCGCCGAGGGGGCGATCGACGACCTCCGGGCGTGGCTGACCCGAGTCGTCAGCAGGATCTGCCTGGATCAGCTCCGCTCGCGGACGCGCAGGCAGGAGGATCCCCTCGACAACCTGCCGGACGTCCAAGGGCCGCATCCCGACGGCGGCCCCGACGCGCGCGCCGAACAGGTCGATCGGGTCGGCTACGCACTCATGCTCGTCCTCGAGCAGCTCGCACCCGACGAGCGGCTGGCGTACGTGCTGCACGACGTCTTCGGGATGCCGTTCGAGGAGGTCGCCGAGGTGGTCGAACGGTCGCCGCAGGCGACCCGCAAGCTGGCCAGCCGTGCGCGTGAGCGGATCCGCGGAGCCGCGCCGTCGTCGCCCCAGCAGCGTGCCACGCGTGCGCAGCAGCGCGAGGTCGTCGAGGCGTTCCTCGCCGCGGCGGGCAGCGGCGACTTCACGCAGCTGCTCGGCGTGCTGCATCCCGACGTGGAGTTCCGCGTCGATCAGGGCGCCGACGGCATGCGCATCGTGCGCGGTGCCGAGCAGGTCGCCCGCCAGGCTGCCGAGTTCCGCAGGTTCGCCCGCGACTACGCCTTCGAGATCGTCGAACTCGGCGTCGGGTTCGGCGTGCTCGCCTCGCACGACGGGACCCCGAGCTCCCTGCTGCTGCTGAAGAGCGACCGCGGTGCGATCACCGACATGGAGACCCGGATGCTGGCCTGAGCCGCGTGCTCAGCGCACGCCCCTCATGAGCGCGAGCACGGGTCGGGCCGCGAGCAGGAGAGCTATGCCCATGGCGATCGCAATGCCGCCGATGATCGTGAAGTAGGGCACCTCGTTCGCGGGGTCGTAGAACTGGGCGAGCCAGCCGGCGATCGCGGTGCCGAGGGCCACGGAGAGGAAGTACAGCGCCACCATCTGCGTGTGGAACCGCTCCGGGGCGAGCTTCGTGGTCACGGACAGACCGGGCGGCGAGATGAACAGTTCGGCGACCGTGAACACGAGCAGGATCACGATGATCGCCAGCAGCGGGGTCGAGTTCGCGTCGCCGTTCGCCCACGGCAGGAACAGCAGGAACGCGGCGCCCATGATCATGGCTCCGAGGGCGAACTTCACCGGGGCCGATGGGGCGCGATCACCGAACTTCGTCCAGATCGCGGCGAACGTGCCCGACAGGATGATCACGAAGATCGGGGCGATCGAGTTGACCCACGAGATCGGCATCGTCCACCCCAGGATCGTCCGGTTCAGACGCTCGTCCGAGTAGATCGTCAACACTGTGAACTGCTGCTGATACAGCGACCAGAAGCCGACGTTCACCACGAACAATGGGATGAACGCGACCACCCGCGACCGTGCGTCGGCGCTCAGAGCACGCGAGCCGATGATGACGACGAAGTACGCGACCGCCGCCACCGCGGTCACCAGGATCACGACGGCTGCAAGGTTGTCGGCGCGGATCACATCGGTCAGCACGAGCACCGCGATCAGAGCGATGCCCGCGGCCGCGATGCCGAGCACGAGGCCGAATCGGTTCCGGGGCAGCGGGTTCGCGACCGCACGGGATGCCGCAGGCAGTTGCTTGCGCCCGAACGAGTACTGGATCAGCCCGAGGCCCATGCCGACCGCGGCGGCACCGAAGCCCCAGTGGAAGCCGACGTTGCTCTGCAGCCAGCCGGTGAAAAGCGGCCCGAGGAACGCGCCGAGATTGATGCCGAGATAGAACAGCGAGAATCCGGCATCCCGTCGGACGTCCTTCGGGCCGTACAGCGTCCCGACGACCGCGGTCGCGTTGGCCTTGAGGCCGCCGGATCCGATCGCGACGAGGATCAGCCCGACACCCAGGCCCCACGCGTTCGGCAGGACGGCGAGGGCGACGTGGCCGGCCATGATGACCCACGCACTGTAGAACAGCACCCGCTCCGAGCCGAGCAGGCGGTCGGCAACCCAGGCTCCCAGGATCGTGGAGAGATAGACGGCGCCGCCGTAGGCGCCGACGATGCCGGTCGCGATGTCCTTGTCGATCCCGAGGCCGCCGTCGGCGATCGAGAAGTACATGTAGATGAGCAGGATCCCCTGCATGCCGTAGAAGCTGAAGCGCTCCCACATCTCGACGCCGAAGACGTGCGCCAGCTCCCACGGCTGTCCGAAGAACCGTGTGTCCCTGTCTCCGGCCGTGCGTTCCCCCCGCATTGTGCTCATGCACACGACCGTAGCCCCGCCGATGGGGCTCCGCGAGGATTCCCGCATCTTGCGTCTCGACGAGCGCCGGTAGGATTGGGATGCCCGTGATCACGGGTTCTCCCCGTACCTTCCGACCATTGGAGCCACCGTGGCCGAACAGTCCCGTCTTGACAAGGTCATCAGCCTGGCCCGCCACCGCGGGTTCGTGTTCCAAGCGGGTGAGATCTACGGCGGTTCCCGTTCGGCCTGGGACTACGGGCCCCTCGGCACCGAGCTCAAGGAGAACATCCGCCGCGAGTGGTGGCAGACCTTCGTCCGCGGTCGCGGCGACATGGTGGGCCTGGACTCGTCGATCATTCTGCCCAAGCGCGTGTGGGAGGCCTCCGGCCACGTCGCGACGTTCAGCGATCCGCTCGTCGAGTGCCTCCAGTGCCACAAGCGTTTCCGTGCCGACAACCTCATCGAGGACTTCGAGGCGCGCAAGGGCCGCAAGGCCGAAAACGGTCTGGCCGACATCCCGTGCCCCAACTGCGGCACGAAGGGGCAGTACACCGAGCCCAAGGCGTTCTCGGGTCTCGTGAAGACCTACCTCGGCGTCGTCGACGACGAGTCCGGACTGTACTTCCTGCGCCCGGAGACCGCGCAGGGCATCTTCGTCAACTTCACCAACGTCCTCACCGCGAGCCGCAAGAAGCCGCCGTTCGGCATCGGCCAGGTCGGCAAGGCGTTCCGCAACGAGATCACTCCCGGCAACTTCATCTTCCGCACGCGCGAGTTCGAGCAGATGGAGATCGAGTTCTTCACGCCGCCCGCCGAGGCGCAGCAGTGGTTCGAGCACTGGGTCGAGGCCTGCTGGGCGTGGTTCATCGACCTCGGCATCGACCCCGAGAACATGCGCCAGTTCGATGTGCCGGAAGACGAACGCGCGCACTACTCCGCCGGCACGATCGACTTCGAGTACAAGTTCGGATTCCCCGGCAAGGAGTGGGGCGAGCTCATGGGCGTCGCCAACCGGACCGACTTCGACCTCTCCAGCCACACCGAGGCATCCGGCCAGAGCCTGACGTACTTCGATCAGGCCTCCGGCGAGCGGTACACGCCGTACGTGATCGAGCCGTCGTTCGGCCTCACGCGGTCGATGATGGCGTTCCTCGTGGATGCCTACGTCGAAGAGGAAGTGCCGAACGCCAAGGGCGGCACCGACGTCCGCACGGTGCTCAAGCTCGACCCGCGTCTCGCGCCGGTCAAGGTCGCCGTGCTGCCGCTCTCGCGCAACGAGAAGCTCTCGCCGCTCGCGCGCGAGGTCGCCGACGGCCTCCGAGGACGGTGGGCGATCGACTTCGACGACGCCGGAGCGATCGGGCGTCGCTACCGCCGTCAGGACGAGATCGGCACCCCGTTCTGCGTCACGGTCGACTTCGACTCGCTCGACGACAACGCCGTGACGGTCCGCGACCGCGACACGATGGCGCAGGAGCGGGTGGCGATCGAGAACCTGCACCAGTACCTGGCCGAGCGGCTCAAGGGCGCCTGACCTCGCCCTGGTGGCGGCGCCGAGCTGACCGCGGCGCCGTCGTGTTCGCCGCGCCATCCGTTCCGGAGGAGAACACCCGAACGGGAGGAGCGATATCGCGATTCAGGCCCTCCGGATCGTGAGTTCTCCTCCCGTCCGGATGCCGTGAAACGATGGTCTCGTGGAGACGACGACCTTCGCCGCGACAGACGGCTTCCCGCACACCGCCCTCGTCGGCGTCACCGGCCCGGATGAGACGCTCGCCGTGCAGGGCGACGCGCAGGCCGTGCTGCCGTTGGCCTCCGTGACCAAGCCGCTCACGGCGTGGGGCGCGTTCGTCGCGATCGAGCGCGGGCTCGTGGATCTGGACGAGCCCGCCGGCCCGGACGGGGCGACCGTGCTCGACCTGCTCGATCACACCAGCGGCCTGCCGATGGAGGGCGACGGACCTCTGCGGCCCGTCGGTGAACGCCGGATCTACTCGAACGCCGGCTTCGACGCCCTGGCCGCGCACGTCGCGGATGCCGTCGGCATGGCGTTCTCCGACTGGATGCTGCGCGAAGTCGTCCTTCCCCTGGGGATGACGCGGACCGACGTGACGGGGCGGCCATCGGCCGACGCGCGCGCGTCGATCGCCGACCTGATGATCTTCGGTCGAGAGGTGCTGCGACCCACGCTGATCCCGGCAGCCCTGCGCGATCTCGCGCTGACCGTGTCGCACGCGGGGCTGCGCGGCATCGTCCCCGGCTACGGGCCGTTCGCCGACAATCAGTGGGGACTCGGGTTCGAGCTCAAGGGCGCGAAGAGCCCGCACTGGCTCAGCGACTCGTTCCCGCCCGAGACGGCTGGCCACTTCGGGGCGCAGGGCAGCTTCCTGTTCATCGACCGATCGCGCGACCTCGCCGCCGCCTTCCTCTCCGGCGTCCCGTTCGGAGACGAGCACAAGCGGATCTGGCCGCCGCTCACTGACGAGATCGTCACGAGATACGGCTCGGCGGGATGACGCCCCCGACGGGGCTCACCCCGCGACAGTGAGCTGCACCTGGTCCGTGCCGCCGGCTTCGACCCAGGCCTGCGAGCGCTCCAGGATGCCGCGGAGAACGTCGAGGTCGACCTGCTCGAGATCCTTGAGGTACAGGCATCCCTTGCCGACCGTGTGAGCACCGAGTCGGCTGAGCGCCTCGGCGTGCGCGTCGACGCCGTCGAAGAGGTAGATCGTGGATGCCGCCTTGCGCGGGGCGAACCCAAGGATCCCGGAGTCCCCTTCGGTGCCGGTGGGGTAGCGGTAATGGCAGGATCCGAACCCGATGATCGTGCCCCACAGCACGGGTTCGCGGCCGGAGACCTCCTGCATGAGCGCGGTCAGCGTCTCGGCATCCCGCCGCCGGCGCTCCGGCGTGACCGCCGCGATGAACGCGCCGACGCTGCCACCGGTCGGCTGCATCACTTCGCGGCCTTCGCCGCGGCTTTCATCGCCTTCTTGTGCTCGCGGACCTTCGAGAGCGACTCGGGCGAGACGATGTCGGCGACGCTGCGGTACGCGCCCTCTTCGCCGTACGGAGCGGATGCCTCGCGCCACCCGTCACCCGTGAAGCCGTACTGCTTGCCGAGGAGAGCGAGGAAGATCTTCGCCTTCTGCTCGCCGAACCCCGGCAGAGCCTTCAGGCGCTTGAGCACCTCTGCGCCGGACGGGTCGCCCTCGGTCCACAGAGCGGACGCGTCGCCGTCCCAGTCGTTCACAAGCGTCTCGCAGAGCGTCTGCACGCGTGCGGCCATCGAGCCGGGGAAACGGTGCACGGACGGCGTCTGCTTGAACGCCTCGAGGAACGCGTCAGGGTCCATGTGCGCGATGGCTGCGGCATCCGCCGCTCCCGTGCGCTGCTTGATCTTCAGCGGACCGGCGAATGCGGTCTCCATGGGCACCTGCTGGTCGAGCAGCATCCCCACCAGCAGGGCCAGCGGGTTCTCGGTCAGCAGTTCGTCGGCGGCGGTGTCTCCGGTGATGTGAAGGGCCATGGTGTCAGTCTGGCACTCGAGCGGGATGTCGGGGCGCCTGTCATCGGGCTGGGCCGCGCGTATAGAGGTCCCGAGGTGAAAGGGCGTTGAGCAACGGCTCGCCGTTCCGGTACCGGCCGATGTTCGCGACGATCGTGTCGATCGACCGCTGTGTCTTGTCCGGCAACTTCGGTGTCGCATGCGGCGTGATCAGCACGTTCGGCATGCTCCACAAGGGCGACGTCTTGGAGAGCGGCTCGCTTTCGAACACATCCAGCCCCGCGCCGGCGATGAGTCCTGATCCGAGCGCATCCACGAGCGCGGTTTCGTCGATCACCGCGCCGCGCGCCAGGTTGATCACGATCGCGGTCGGCTTCATGAGCGCGAACTGCTCTTCCCCGATCAGGTGGTGCGTCTCGTCGGTCAGATTGGTGGCGAGCATGACGAAGTCCGCGTCCGGCAGTGCGTCCGCGGTGCCCGCGCCTTCATCCGCGATCAGCAGCCGGTCGACGTCCGCGGAGCGTTGGCTGCTGCTGCGGGTCAGCACCGTCACGTGCATGCCGAATGCACGCCCCAATGCAGCCATGGCCTTGCCCGTATGCCCGAAGCCGATGACGGTGAGCCGTTGCCCCCAGAGCGCGGGGCGCTCTCGGAACGCCTCACCACCGCTCCAGTCACGTGCGTCCTGCTTGGCGAGTGTCCGGCGGATGTCGTAAGTGAAGTTGAGGGCGAAGAAGAACGCGTGCTGCGCGAGAGCCTCACCGGAGCGGCCCGCTGATCCGGTGACGAGCAGCCCACGGTCGAAGACCTCCTGGCGGGCGGAATCGTTGAGGCCCGCATGGTCGCAGTGCACCCACGCGAGGTGCGGGGCGGCGATTGTCTCCTCGGTCAGATCGCCCGCGAGGACGGCCACGTCGACCTGATCCAGCAGGGTCGAGACGGTCGCCGTGTCGTGGCGCGGGACATGCGTGAAACGCGCCGGCGCGAACGCTTCCCTCAGTTGTGCGATCTCCTCCGCGGCGAAGTCGACGGTCGCGAGTACGTGGTGGATGGAACGCATCGATCCTCCGAGAGCGTTCTCGTTCATAGATGGCTCCGCCAGTTGTGCTGCGGTGAGTAGCCGAGCATCCGCTTCGCCTTCTCGTTCGAGAACAGGCTCTGGTGCGTGTCGAGAGCACGGGTCAGTCTGCTGGTCGGATGGAAATGAGCCAGGAGCTCCGCAGTCGAGGTGGTCATGACGGTGTCGTCGGCGGCGAGGATGAACCGTTCGTACCCGGGCGCGAGATGCTCGCACGCCAACACGACGCCCTGAGCGGCGTCGCGCACATCGGTGTAGCTCCAGAGGTTGTACCCGCGTGCTCGAGCGTCCTCTTCGTAGCGTGCGAACTCGGCATACATCTCGGGAAGGACGATGGTGGTGAGCATCATCGCACTGATGCTCAACTCGGGGTCCTCGGCGGCCATCTGCTGTGCGACGCAATCCTCGAGGTACTTGACCGTGCCGTATTCATGACTCACGCGATACGACGTCGGCGACGTCTCCACGATCGGCAGTTCGGCGGGTGAGGTCTCGAAGGGAAGCCCGAGGATGGTCTCGCTCGATGCGAAGACGATCTTGCGGACCGAAGCCCGCCGTGCGGCGGTGAGGACGTTGTACGACGTCAGCATGTTGTTGCGGAACAGGACGTCGCCGGCGACACGTGCACGGCCGGGCATGCCTGCGAGATGGATGACGGCGTCGAAACGTCCGCGGCCGATGACCGATTCCACGCTCGCGAAGTCGGTGAGATCGAGGATCGATGAGTGCGCGCCTAGCTCGCCCTGGCGATCGACGACCGTGACCTGATGTCCTCGACTCTGCGCGTATGAGGTGGCCTCGCTTCCGAGTCGGCCATTGCCTCCGGTGATCGCGATCTTCACGTTATGCTCTTTCCACGCTGGTTGGTAGATCGATACACTAGCGGACACCGTCGCACGGCGCGACCGAGCACGAAGGAGTTCTCACCTCATGGCCACCATCGGATTCATCGGACTCGGGGTGATGGGGCGCCCGATGGCGTCCAACCTCATCGCCGCCGGGCACCACGTCGTCGGTACGGCCCGTTCGGCGTCGACCCTCGAACGGGCTGCCCAGGCCGGGATTCCTGTGGAGCGTTCCCTCGCCGATGCGATCGGCGGCGCCGACCTCGTGATCACGATGCTTCCCGATTCACCGGACGTGGAGCGGGTGGCACTGGGGCCGGGTGGGATCCTCGAGCATATTGCGCCAGGGGCCGCGTACATCGACATGAGCACGATCAGTCCGGGCGTCGCTCGCTCGGTGGCGACGGCGTTCGGCGACGCGGGCCATCCCGCGCTGGATGCGCCGGTGTCCGGAGGGGAGGCGGGCGCGATCGAAGGCACGCTGTCGATCATGATCGGCGGAGACGCCGCGGTGATCGAAGAGCAGCGCGGAGTCCTCGCAGCGATGGGATCGACGATCACGCACGTGGGCCCTGCGGGAGCCGGGCAGGTGGTCAAGGCGGCGAATCAGCTCATCGTGGCCGCTCACCTGCAGGCCCTTGCGGAGGCCGTGATGTTCCTGGAGTCACAGGATGCGGACGTCGAGGCGGCACTCACGGCGGTCTCACGTGGCCTCGCCGGCAGCACGGTCATCGATCGGAAGGTCGCTGGCGTGCTGGCCGGTGAATTCGAGCCCGGCTTCCGGTTGGAGTTGCATCACAAGGATCTGCGCATCGTCGCGGATGCGGCGGCGGCCACCGGAACGCTGCTGCCGATCACCCGCACGGTGACGGGATTCGTGGCTGACCTCGTAGCGGCAGGTGGCGGCGGCCTCGATCATTCGGCCCTCGTGCTGCACGCTCGTGAGCTCAACCGTTCGGAACTCTCGTGACGAGCGCCATCGTCTGTGCAGGTGCTGTGGCCGAAGTGCAGCGGTCGGCGCGCCTGCCTGAGGTGACGAGACCGGGCTGGTGGAACGAGGCGTTCGGGGTATTCCAGACGAACCTCCGCGAGATCGATGCGACGCTCGACGTGGAGGCGGTGCTCGACGACATCGAGTCGCACGGCGCCACGGCCTGGTTGCTCAACGTGGGCGGCATCCTCGCCCACTATCCGAGCGACCTGGACTTCCACACTCGCAACCCGCACCTCGCCGACCGCCCCGGCGGTGATCTCGTCCGCGACGCCATCGATGCCGCGCGCCGTCGTGGTATCCGTCTGCTCGCCCGGATGGACTTCTCGAAGGTGACGCCCGAAGTCATCCGATCGCATCCGGAGTGGGCGTACCGTGCCGCAGACGGAGGGCTGCAGGTGTACGAAGGCCTCGTGAGCGTGTGTCCGAACGGCGGGTATTACCAGAGCGCGATGTTCGAGATCGTTGACGAGGTGATCCGTCGTTATCAGGTGGATGGATTCTTCTTCAACTGGTTCGGGTTCAACGAGGTCGACTATGGCGGCACCCGGCACGGCCCCTGTCATTGCGCATCATGTCGCGCCGCTTTCCTCGACGCCACGGGCCACGCGCTTCCCGTCGACGAAGCCGATCCGATCCACCGGGTGTGGAAGCTGTTCGCGCAGCGGACGATCGATGCCTTGACCGCGAGGATCAGCGCGCACATCGCGGAGCGATGCCCGGACTCCGCGCTCATCCTCGGACGCTCCGCTGACGTGCTGTTCCACGAAGCCAACAATGCGATCGGCCGGCCGTTCTGGCCGCATGCGACAAGTGAACAGGTCAGTGCATCGAGAGTGGCGCAACCGGACAAGCCGGCGCTCGTGAACGCGGTGGCGTTCTTCGACATGCCCTATCGGATGGCGGACGAGCAGCCAGAGATGATCAGGCAGTATCTGGTCCAGGCGGTTGCGCGCGGTGCGAATCCATCGACCTACATCATGGGCTCGACCCGCGGAATCCGATATGACGGGCTTGCCGCGGCCGCCGAGGTGACCCGATTGGTCACCTCGAACGCCCGGGTGTACTCGGGGCTCAGAGCATGCTCGCCGGTCGCGCTCGTCCGGCCGGATGGACTGCGCGCGGACGGTCCGGGTCATGCGCAGGCACGTGCGGAGTTCATGGGCTGGTTCGTGGCGATGCAGGAGACGCACCTGCCTTTCGACGTGCTGCCGGCTGAGGCCATCGCTCGGGAGCCACTCGACCGATTCTCGGTCGTCGTGCTCCCCGACATCGTGACGCTGACAACGGAGCAGGACGCGGCGATCGAAGGCTACATCGAAGCAGGCGGACATGTGGTGGCATCCGGGGGCAGCGGGTTGGTGGGTCCTTCCGGGGTCGCGAACTGGTCGGCGGCTCAGCGCGTCATCGGAACCGAGGCCGATGATTCCGTCATGCTCTCCTCCTACATCCAGCTGGATGACGCGACGCACGTCGAAGGTTCGGCACTCATCCCGAGGCATGGCCGCCTGTACGGCGTGCAATGGCGCGGTGACGCGCGGCAGACACTGCCCGTCGTCGAGCGGGCGCCCTTCGGTCCTCCGGAGAAGGCGTACGGACACGTGGTGAGCACCGCCGCAGCGGCAGCCACCCGTGTGGCGGGAGCAGGCAGCGTCACGCAGCTGGCGTGGGCGGTGGGCGCGAACTACGGCCTCTTCGGATTGACTCGCATCCGAGAAGTTGCGGTGTCGCGAGTGCGAGAGCTTCTGGGGAAGGCGCCGATCGAGGTGGATGCCCCGGATCAGATCGAGGTCGTCTTGGGGCGGTCATCCGCAGGGCTTGTGATCCACCTCATCAATCACACCGGGTGGCGCAGGAACGGTTGCGGACCTGCGGTTCCGATCCGTGGGGTGCGGCTGCGAGTGCCTGGAGCGGGGGCGAGAGCCGTCGCTGAGTCCATCGTCATCCCCGGCGCGTTGACGAGCGCGAATGAGGGCGCCGACCTCGTACTGTCCATCGCCGAGGTGCGCGACTTCGAGGCGATCGTCGTGAGCGGGATCTAGTCCGTCCGGCCGCGGCGGAAGTCTTCCTGTGCTCTCGACAGATGCTGAGACAGTGCCTGTGCTGCGGCTTCGCCGTCACCGTCCCGGATCGCCGCGAGGATCTTCTCGTGTTCGCCGTGACTGCGGTGGGCTCCGTTCGGGTTGCGTCGCTGCACTTGCACCATGGCGATGTGGGCGCGACCCATGAGCATGCCGTGCAGGTCTGCGAGGTTCCGCAGACCCGCCGCTGCGACGAGCGCGGTGTGGAAAGCGACGTCAGCGGTTGCGACCGCATCGCGGTCGCCTCTCTCCGCGG
Source organism: Microbacterium sp. M28 (assembly GCF_025836995.1). Taxonomy (NCBI): domain Bacteria; kingdom Bacillati; phylum Actinomycetota; class Actinomycetes; order Micrococcales; family Microbacteriaceae; genus Microbacterium; species Microbacterium triticisoli. The sequence continues at coordinate 248,802 of NZ_CP107546.1, forward strand.
CGCTGATCAGCTCCGCTTCCGCCTTCTCCGCGGCGCTCGGCAGAGTGCCTGAGGCGGCCGAAAGACGCACGGCAGCACCCTCGATGATCTGTCTTGTTTCGTACAGGTCGATGACATCCCTCTCGGTGAGCAGAGGGATCTGTGCGGAGCGATGCGGGAGACGTTCGAGGAACCCAGCCGAGACGAGCCGTTCCACGGCGGCCTTCGCGGTGGAACGGGCCACACCGAAGTCCTCGGAGACGCGAACCTCGGTGAGCGACGATCCGGGTTCGTACTCGGAGTTGATGATGGCGAGACGCAATGACTCCGCGACGGCGTCCACGAGGGAGACGGTGCGGACCGACAGAGCTGGCATGGAGCCTCCGTGAGGTATTTCGTCAATCATCGCATTGAAGATTGTCCTACGAGTTTACATGTCGTATGGTGTTACACAGTGGCCAACTCGACAGGGGGTTCATCCCGCCGATCACACGCCACTCGACGTCAACCGTCGCATTGTCGCGACACGGAAAGGACTGCACCAAATGCACATCCATACACCCGAAGGGATGAGTGCGGTCCGAGTGGAACGGCGCATCGGCGACGTCAGCATCGGTGCGATCGGGCTCGGGACGCAGAACCTCTCGGTGCCCGGGCGCCCGGAAAGGGCGACGGCCATCGCGACGGTGCACGCGGCGCTGGACTCCGGGGTCACCTTCTTCGATTCGTCGGATGCGTACACGACCGAGCAGGATGGGCAGGGGCATAACGAACTGCTTGTCGCAGAGGCGCTCAAGCGCTACGACGGCGACACGTCGAAGGTGATCCTCTCGACCAAAGGCGGCCTCATCTACCGAGACGGTGCGATGTGGATCAGGAACGGGGCGCCCGCCTACCTCAAGGAAGCGGCGAAGGCATCGCTCAAGCGGATCGGCGGAGATGCGCTGGATCTCTATCACTTCCACAAGAAGGATCCGAACCACGACTTCGGGGACTCCATCACAGCGCTGCGGGATCTCCTCGACGAGGGGATCATCAAGCGCGCAGGCGTCTCGAATGTCGACCTCGACGAGATCCTTCTCGCGCAGGAGATCCTCGACGGGCGCCTGAGCTCGATCGAGAATCACTTCTCGATCGGTCATCGGGGGCAGCAGGCGGAGATGGAGTATGCCGCTGCGAACGGCATCGCCTATCTGCTCTGGGGGCCGCTCGGAGGTCTGGGCGGGGCGGCGAGCATCGCGGAGCGACACCCTGCCCTTGGCCGGATCTCGATCGAGCGGGGCGTGAGTCCCCAGCGCGTCGCGCTCGCCTGGGAGCTGCGGCAGTCATCGACCGTGGTGCCGATCCCCGGCGCCGTCTCGCCTGAGCAAGCCGCTGATTCCGCCGCCGCGTCATCGCTCGTACTGAGCGATGACGAGGTCGCCCGGCTCGACTCCGACACCGGACAGGACGCGTGAGCGCGATGTGCCATTCGTGCTCGGCCGCCTGAGAACTGGACTGTCGGCATGCGTGTCACAGCGTTGACTTGCGTGAGGTGTATCGAAATACTTGGGACCTCGACAAGCGGTCCTCGCCCATCGGGCAACCATCCATAGGTCGGCCATCAACCAGAGTCCGCTCGAGCCATCGAGCACGACTCGTCCCCCAGAACAGATCACACGAAGGAGTGTCATGAATGCGTTCGAAGGTGTACCCAACCTGAAGACGAGTCGCCGCGGTTTCCTCGGTCTCCTCGGATTCGCCGTCATCACCCCGGTCCTCGCGAGTTGCACCACTGCCGCCGGCTCCGGCAACACGGCCGCCAGTGGCCCCGTGGGCATCCCCGACGGCGTCCTACCGAACTACGTGCCGGTCGAGTACGTCGCTCCCGACATCCCGGGCGTGGACGGGTCGACGCCCGGATTCCTCGAGTGGCCGAAACTCGTGAAGTCGGTGGACAAGGTCCCGGGTGTCGGCGGGTCGTACACGGCGATGACTCCGACCTACGGCAATGTCGTTCCCGGTCTCTCGGACAGCAAATACCTGCAGCAGGTCAACGAGGAGATCGGCGCCAAGTTCGACTTCAGATTCACGGACAACAACGCGTATCCGGACAAGCTCCAGGCGATCTTCGCGTCGGCCAAGGACGTGCCGGACTTCGTCACCATCGCCGAGCACAACATCCCGGCCCGCTTCGACCAGGCGCTGCCCGGCCTGTTCCAGGACATGGGGGAGTACCTGAGCGGCGACAAGGTCGAGAAGTATCCCAATCTCGCGAACATCCCCACGAACGCTTGGCGATCGTGCGTGTTCGAGGGCAAGCTCTACGGACTTCCGTATCCATCTGACCGCATGTCGGGTGCATCGTTCTACCGGAAAGATCTGTTCGACGAGATGGGCATCACCGAGATGCCGAAGAACGCGCAGGATTTCTTCGACCTCACAGTGGAGATCACGGACGAGAAGGCCGGACGCTGGGCGGGCAACGATCTGTCCGAGACGGCCAAACTGATCTATGCCGTGCCGCCCAAGTGGAAGCTCGAGTCGGGCGAGCTCGTGCACAAGTATGAGAGCGACGAATACCGGGGGTACCTCGAGTTCGCGGCGAAGCTCTTCGCAGCAGGAGTGATCCACCCCGATGCTGTCGCCGGCAACAGCGGTGAGAACAAGGCGCGCTTCGAGTCCGGCAAGGTGCTGTTGACCTACGACGGTTATTCCGGGTGGATCGGCTCGCATGTGCGCACGGTGCCGACGACGCCGACGTACAACCAGCAGCCCCTGCCGTGGTTCGTCCACGACGGCTCGACCCCACGCTTCTTCGTCAGCAATCCGGCAAAGATCATGACCTTCGTGAAGAAGCAGGAGGATCCGACCCGCATGGACGAGATCCTGGACCTGCTCAACTACATCGCGGCGCCCTTCGGCACCACCGAGCAGGCGCTGCTGCAGAACGGTTTCGAAGGCGTCCACTGGGAGGCCGATCCCACGACGGGAGCACCGGTCAAGACGGAACTCGGTCTCAAGGAGGTCGCCTCGACGTACCAGTGGCTCGTCCGTCCGCCGGTGACGCAGAGCGCGCCGCAGTATCCGGACCTCGTCACCGACTACTGCAACTTCATGGCCGACTCGATGCAGTACGGGGTCGAGCCCGAGTTCTATGGCATGCAGATCCTCGAACCGGTGCGACTCGCGAGCCTGTCGCAGCCCTTCAATGACCTGGAGAGCGACATCGTCCGCGGGCGCAAGTCCCTCGACGATCTCGACGCGGCCGTAGCGACGTGGAAGAGCAGCGGCGGCGACGAGCTGCGGGAGTTCTACGCAGGATATCTGGACGTCTGATCGTGAGCGTCGCCACTCGCCTCGGACCGGGCATCAGTGCCCCGGTTGAGGAAGATCGCGCTAGGGAACAGCCGGCCCCGACAGCCGAGCCGCGCCGCAAAGGGGTCTGGCTCCGGTTCAAGCAGGACCGATCATTGCTGCTGATGACGTTGCCCGTCGTTGTGCTGCTGATCATCTTCGCCTACATCCCGATGCTGGGCAACGTCGTGGCGTTCCAGGAGTATTCGCCCTACGTGGGCATCGGTGGGAGCCCCTTCATCGGCTTCGACAACTTCGCCCGATTGCTGCAGGACCCGGCGTTCTGGCACGCGCTCGGAAACACACTCGCCATCACTGCGTTCCAGCTGGTGTTCTTCTTCCCGCTGCCGATTCTGCTCGCGATCCTGCTGAACAGCCTCATGCAGCCGTGGCTGCGCACGATGATCCAAGGAATCGTCTTTCTCCCGCACTTCTTCAGCTGGGTGATCATCGTCACGGTGTTCCAGCAGATCCTGGGCGGGGCCGGGTTGATCAGTCAGCACCTGCGCGCGGTCGGCGCGGAGCCTCTGAACATCATGACGAACCCTGACACGTTCATCCTGTTGCTCACGTCGCAGACGATCTGGCGCGACGCGGGATGGGGCATCGTGGTCTTCCTCGCTGCGCTTTCATCGATCGATCCGTCGCAGTACGAGGCGGCCGCCGTCGACGGGGCTTCGGGCTGGCGCAGAATGTGGCACATCACCTTGCCGGCACTGCGCCCTGTGATCATCCTGCTGCTCATCCTGCGCCTCGGCGATGCGCTGTCGGTCGGCTTCGAACAGCTCATCCTGCAACGCGACGCGGTCGGGGCGGAGGCCTCCGAAGTGCTCGACACCTTCGTGTACTACTCCGGTGTCGTGTCCGGAGACTTCAGCTACGGCGCCGCTGCGGGTCTGCTGAAGGGCATCATCAGTCTGATCCTCGTGTTGCTGGCGAACAAGGTGGCGCACATGTTCGGCGAGGCGGGGGTGTACAAGAAATGACCGCTCATCCTTCCACCGAAGCGCTGATCACTCGCAAACCATCGGGCGGACTGCTGTCGAGGATCTGGCACTACCAGCCGGTGAAACGCCCTGCCTGGCAGGAGAAGCCTTCGCTGATCGTGACGATCAGCAAGGTCGTGACCCTGGTGGTCGTGTGCTTCGCCGTGCTGTTCCCCCTCTGGGCTGTCGTCCTCACGAGCTTCTCCACGCAGTCCGCGATCACCGAGGCCGGTGGGCTCGTGATCGTCCCGAACGGTCTCACCACGGTCGCGTACACGCAGATCCTCTCCGGAGGGGTCGTCACCAAGGCAGTCGGTGTCACCGTCTTCGTGACCGGAGTCGGGACAGCGCTCAGTGTGGTGGTCTCGGTTCTCGCCGCCTGGGGCCTCTCGCGGCCCGGCTCGCTGCTGCATCGGCCGATTCTCTTCCTGATCATCATCACCATGTTCTTCGGCGCCGGCATCATCCCGATGTACCTGCTCGTCTCCGGGCTCGGTCTCATCAACTCGGTCTGGGCGCTGATCCTGCCCACTGCGGTGTCGGCGTTCAACATCCTGATCGTGCGCAATTTCTTCCAGAGCATCGATCAGGGCATCATCGACTCCGCGCGGATCGACGGTGCGGGGGAATGGCGAATCCTGGCGACGATCGTCGCTCCGATGTCCAAGCCCGTCATCTCCGTCGTCGCGCTCTTCTACGGAGTGGGCTATTTCAATGCCTTCTTCAACGCGATCCTCTATATCAACGACAACGACAAGTGGCCGCTGCAGCTGGTGCTGCGGGCATACGTGCTCCAAGGGCAGAGCTTCGTCAACAGCGGCACGCTCGACACGGTCGCGCTGGACCAGGCGCAACCGGCCTCGTTGGCGATCCAGATGGCAGTCGTCGTGCTCGCCGTGATCCCGATCCTCGTCGTGTACCCCTTCGTGCAGCGGCACTTCAAGAGCGGCATCCTCATCGGTGCCGTCAAGGGGTGACGACCCGGTATCCGCACTCCGCATCGACCATACGAAACACCGATACACGCTTGGGAGCAAGCATCCACATGACTGAACGAAACACACCTATTCGCGTCACGGTCTGGGGCGAGAACCGGCACGAGAAGACGGACGCGATCGTGCAGGAGCTGTACCCGGACGGGATGCATGCCACGATCGCCGACGGCATCCGGGAACATCTCGGATTCGAGGCTGTCGTGCGCACCGTCACGCTTGACGACGACGAGCACGGACTCACCGACGACGTGCTGGCGGAGACCGACGTGCTCACCTGGTGGGGGCATCGCGCCCATCAGGAGGTCAGCGACGAGGTCGTCGACAGGGTGCAGAAGCATGTCCTCTCAGGAATGGGGTTGCTGGTGCTGCATTCGGGACACTTCTCCAAGATCTTCAAACGGCTCATGGGGACGACCTGCTCCTTGCGTTGGCGCAATGAAGACGACCGTGAGCTCGTGTGGACCGTCGACCCGGCGCATCCGATCGTCAAGGGGGTGCCGAACCCGATCGACATCCCACAGCAGGAGATGTACGGCGAGTTCTTCGACGTTCCGACGCCGGACGAGACAGTGTTCATCTCCAGTTTCAGTGGTGGGGAGATCTTCCGCTCCGGGCTCACCTACAAACGCGGGCGCGGGCGCATCTTCTACTTCAGCCCTGGTGATCAGGCCTATCCCGTGTATCACCACCCCGATGTGCGCCGCGTCCTCGCCAACGCGTGCGTCTGGGCGGCCAACCCGGGCGAGCGGATCCTTCCGGCGCTGGCTCGCACCATGCCGGTGCTGAGCGCGGTGGGCGCCGGATGAGCGCCCGCACGCTGCGCGTCGTCGTCGTCGGCGCCGGCAACATGGGACGCCGATGGATTTCGATCGCTGAGGAGTCCGCGGCATTCGAACTCGTCGGCGTCGTCGACATCTTCACTGGAGGAGCGCGTGCGGCTGTCGAGGCAATCGGACGCCCGGACCTGCCCGTCGCCGCGACGCTCGCGGAGATGCTCGAGCGGGTCGAGACGGATGCGGTGGCGAACGTGACGATTCCTGCCGCTCACTTCGGTGTGACAGTCACGGCTCTCGCACGCGGTCTCCACGTCGTCAGCGAGAAGCCGGCTGCGGCCACTCTCGCCGAAAGCGTGGCGCTCACGGCTGCCTCCGAGGCGCACGACCGTCTGTTCGTGGTGAGCCAGTCGCGCCGACACAACTCACAGCTGCACGAGCTCAAGAGCCAGGCATCAGGACTCGGGCGTCTCGGAATCGCGACGACCGAGTTCTTCAGGGCGCCGCACTTCGGCGGTTTCCGAGACGAGATGGCTCACCCGCTGCTCCTCGACATGGCGATCCATCCCTTCGATTCCGCGCGTTTCCTGCTCGACGCCGATCCTGTCGCGGTGTACTGCGAGGAGTACAACCCGAGCTGGAGCTGGTACGCGGGCGACGCGGCGGCGACCGCGATCTTCGAGATGACCGGGGGCGCCCGTTACATCTACACGGGCAGCTGGGCGAGCCCGGGGGCCGAGACCTCCTGGAACGGATCCTGGCGCGTGAGCGGCGAGAACGGCAGCGCGATGTGGAACGGTGACGAACCCCCTCGCAGCGAGCCGGAAACGCAGGCGGCGAGCGAAGGACTCCGATACGGCGGAGTCGCGGAGTCGCTCCATTCCTTCGCCGCTGCCGTGCACGTCGGTGGAACCTGTTCGGGCGAAGTGCATGAGAACATCCTGAGCCTCGCGATGGTCGAGGCCGCGGTGATCTCCGCCCGGCGAGGCCAGCGTATTCGGATCGACGATGTCCTCGAGGAGGCGCGTGCGGAGGCGATCCGCGCTGCCGCCGAACGCGGCGACGAGCAGATCCGCGCGGTGCTGGACGGGTGGGGCGACGCGGGTGAGCACCTGCGCGCCTGGCGCGCCACCAGTCCTGCCGGGGCCGACCTCGACGTGGCGAGGGTCTGAGTCAGCTATGGATCGTCGCAGTCGAAGCGCGCAGCACGAGCTCAGGGTTCCTCAACACGGCGTCCCCTTGCGGCTGCTCGCCGAGCAGACGCAGCAGGGTGATCGCGGCTGCACGCCCGCGTTGCTCCGCATCGCGCACGACCGTGGTGAGCGCCGGGGTCATCCACTCGCCGAGGTCGGCTCCGCCGTAACCGATGACCGACAGATCTTCGGGCACGCGCACGCCGATCTCGGCGGCCGTTCTGATGCTCGCGATGGCCATGGCATCGGAGGCGTAGAGGATGGCGGTCGGGGGCGTCGCGAGCGCGAGCAGACGCCGCGTCTCCTCGGCTGCGCGTTCGGGGACGTAGTCGGCGAAGACGTCCGCCAGCGGAGTGAGGCCATGCGTGGTCAGCGCGGTCCGGAAAGCCGCGCGGCGGGCCTCCGACTGGTAGCGCCCCGGCGTGCCGCCGATATAGGCGATACGGCGGTGCCCCAACTGGTGCAGATGCCGGACAGCGTCCTCGACACCGGCTTCGGGATTCGGGGATTCGACGTGAGCGATCGTGGTTCCGGGAAAGGGCGTGCCGACCAGGACGGCGGGCATGCGGTTGTCCGCGAGCACGTCGAAGCGAGGATCGTGCTCGCCACCATCGGTGAGGATCATGCCGTCCACCCGACGGGTCTCGGCGACCCGACGATAGGCAGCGAGCTGAGCTGCGGGGTCTCGGCCGACGGCGTAGAGCAGGAGCCCATAGTCGAACGGGGCGAGCTCGGACTCTATGCCTGCGAGGAACGACGCTGTGCCGAACCCGATGTCCACGCGATCGTTCGGCTTGTCCAAGACGAGGCCGATCGTCTGCGAGCGAGAGCGGCGCAGCGCCGTGGCCGTCGCGCTGGGCGTCCAGTTGAGTTCACGGGCTGCCTCTTGGATGCGCCTCGTCGTCTCGGCGGAGATGCTGCCCGTGCGATTGAACACCTTCGACACCGCGGCGCGCGACACTCCGGCCCGGGCCGCGACATCGGCGATCGTCGCGCGCGTCCGTCTGCCGGAGTCCGCCGATTCCGGGTGCATATCGCTCATCGCACTCCTGTCCGCGTCGTGTCGCGTATATCGATAACCGCCGCGAATCATCTTGTCACAGGGACAATCCCCAGAACGGACGGCTCATGACCTCCTCGATCGTCGCCAACGTCTCACTGCTCTTCGCAGACCTCGCAGTTCTCGAAAGGTTCCAGGCTGCGAGAGCCGCGGGCTTCCACCTCGTGGAATCGTGGTGGCCCTTCGACACGGCATCGCCTTCGAGCATCGAAGTCGATGCGTTTCTGCGAGCGATCGATGAGGCAGGCGTGAGCCTCGTGGCGCTCAACCTGTACGCCGGTGACATGGCCGCGGGTGAGCGCGGGGTGCTCTCTCACCCGGGGCGGGAAGTGGATCTGCAGCGCTCGCTCGCGGCGACGGAGCAGATCGCGCAGAACACGGGTTGCGCGCTGTTCAACGCACTGTACGGTTTGCGCCTCAACGGTGTCAGCGACGAGGCCGCGCTCGACGTCGCGCTGACCAATCTCACACGCGTCGCCGCCGCGCTCGATGGCGGGACGCTGCTTCTCGAACCGCTCAGCAGCGCGGCGAACACCGGCTACCCGCTCGGCTCTCTCGATGACGCCGAACGAGTGCGCTCCCGCGCTGTCGCAGAAGGGATCGATTCGGTCGCGTTGCTGTTCGATTCGTTCCACCTGGCGTCCAACGGCATGGATCTCGAGGCCCAGATCCGTGACCACGCCGAACACATCGCTCATGTGCAGCTCGCTGATGATCCGGGGCGCGGCGCACCGGGAACAGGCGATGTCGACTTCCCCGGTGTCCTGCGGGCGCTCGCGAAGGTCGGCTATTCAGGGCACATCGCCGCCGAGTACATCCCTGGACCGCATGCGGTGAGCGCTGAGGCGCTCGCGGCTGCGCTCGGGGCGGATCGAGAGGTCGCACGATGAGCACTGTCGAATCCATGTCGATCCCGTCCGCCGCCGCGGTCGACATCGAACGCGCTGCGTTGCCCTGGTACGAACGGGCGATGCGCTGGGCGCAGTTGACGATGGTCGGCGACGATCCACGGCCGGGCAGCGGGTTCGATCCCGGTTTCTGGATCGACTACATGCGCGACATCCGCGCGGATGCCGCGTGTCTGAATGCCGGGGGGTACATGGCGTTCTATCCGAGTGATGTCGAGGGGCATTACCGCAGCCCGTACCTCGGCGACAGCGATCCGTTCGGCGACCTCGTACGCGGCGCGCGAGACCTGGGGCTCGTCGTGATGGCTCGCATCGACTCGCACGCCGTGCACGGGTCGGTTGCGGCGCTTCATCCCGAGTGGCTCAGCCGCGACCGCGACGGCGAGCCCCAGGAGCACTGGTCGGCGCCGAACGTGTGGCTCACGTGTCCCTTCGGCACGTACGCCACTGAGTTCGTGCCCAGGGTCATCACAGAGATCCTCGAGCGCTACGACGTCGATGCGATCTTCGCCAACCGGTGGACGGGCGAGGGGCGATGCTTCTGCGATGGGTGCCGCGCGCAATACCGCGACGCGAGCGGTGGCGCGGACATTCCGCCCCTGCCGACGAGGAACGGCGGCTACACAGCGGAGGAGATCCGCTACCGCCAGTGGTGGGAACGCACGCTGCTCGGCATCGCGCGCACCTGGGATGAGCAGATCCGTGCTCTGAAACCCGAAGCGCGTTTCGTCCCGAACTCCGGAGGCGGCGCACTCAGCGCGATCGATATGTCCGCGCTCGCCGCGCAGTCGGAGATCCTGTTCGCGGACAAGCAGGCCCGGAGCGGGCTGAGTCCTGCGTTCACGAGCGGACGTCACGCCAAGGAGTTCCGAGCGGTCATGGGGAACAAGCCGGTCGGCGGTATCTTCAGCATGGGCATCGAAGAAGCCCATCGCTGGAAAGACTCGGTCCAGGTCGCCGAGGAGATCCGGATGTGGGTGGCATCGGCCACGGCGAACGGTGTCCGCGCCTGGTTCACCAAGTTCGCTGGCACCGTTCACGACACCCGCTGGCTCGACGTCGTCAAGAGCATCTATCTCTGGCACGCCGAGAACGAGCGGTACCTCCGCAACACGCGCTCGATCGCCGATATCGGTCTCGTCTACTCCCAGCAAAGCGCGCGTGCCTTCGACGGAGCGGAATCCGAGAGGACGGTGCAGCGCCCCATTCTCGGCTGGTACCAGATGCTCGTCGAGGCGCGAATGCCGTTCGACATGGTGCACGACCAGCTGCTCGACGCCGCCGCGCTGCAGAAGTATCGCGTACTGATCCTGCCCAATACCGTCGCGATGTCGGATCGGCAGGCCGATCAGCTCCGCGAATTCGTCGCGCGCGGAGGGACGCTCGTGGCCACATATCGAACGAGCCTGTTGGACGAACACGGCCGACCGCGGAAGGACTTCGCCCTCGGCGACCAGTTCGGGGTGAGCGCGCACGGCGTACGCACCGACATCTCGAACTCTTACCTGAGGCTGAGAGCGGCGGCCGAAGGCGACGGAGACGCGGCGGAACGGGTGCTGCGGGGTATCACCGGCACCGACGTCATCATCAACTCCGCCAACAGGGTCGAGGTAACTGTTCGCGACGACCGCGACGTGAGCGAATCGATCTCGCGCACAGTTCCGGTGACGCTCATCGACTCGTACCCCGACCTGCCGATGGAGGACGTGTACCGCCGCGATACCGATGAGAGCAGACCGCAGTTGGTTCTGTCCCAGGTCGGGGCAGGCCGAGTGGCGTACTTCGCGAACGACATCGACAGGGCGTTCAGCGATTTCCTCGTGCAGGACCACTTCGAACTCATGCGCGGCGTGCTCGACTGGGCCAGAGACGCGGCGGAGCTCGTCAGCGTACGCGGCGGCGGTGTCATCGAAGTCGTCGCGTGGGAGCAGTCCTCGTCCATGACCGTGCACCTCGTGAACATGACGAATCCGCGCTACCTCAAGGGTCCGATCGTCGAGCTGCTTCCGAGCCCCGAACAGCTCGTCTCGATAGCGATCCCGGAGGGACGACGGGTTCGACAGGTTCGGCTGCTGCGTTCAGACGCCGACGCGGACGCGCTGATCGTCGACGGACGGGTCGAGCTCACCATCGACTCGGTGCTCGATTTCGAGGTGATAGCGATCGATCTGGAAGAGCTGACGATCGACTTCGACTGAACGACATCCGCCGATTCGGGCACAACTAAACCGAACCGAACCGAACCGAACCGAACCGCAGTACCGATCAGGGAGAAGAACGTGCCAGTCGATGGCTTCTTGCAGAGTCCAGCGGACATCATCCGCCTCACCGCCGGATGGGAGGGGGAGCGCTCTGCCGACGGGCGTCCGCGCGTCGGTGATGACGTGCTCGAGCGCATCATGACGGCGACATCCGAGGACGCCTGGGCGACGACCCACAAGCACGGGTATCCGCGGCAATTCGCGAGCGGATGGCAGCAGACCCACCAGGGGCGGGTGCTCGTGGGACGGGCGGTGACCGCGCAGTTCCTTCCCCACCGTCCCGACTACGACGCCGCCGTGGTCGCGGCGGGCGAGCGCGACGGTCTGCAGGACGGCGATCGCCAGAACTCCTGGGTGATCGATGCGCTCGGTGAGGGCGATGTCATGGTGGTCGACATCTTCGGGAAAGTCGTCGAGGGCACGGTGATCGGTGACAATCTCGGCACTGCCGTCGCAGCCCGCACCCACGCCGGCGCGGTGATCGACGGGGGCGTTCGGGATCTGACCGGTCTGCAGCGACTCGACGACGTCAACTTCTTCTACCGCGCGGCCGACCCCACGCCCATCCGCAACGTCACCCTCGCCGGATTGAACACACCGGTGCGCATCGGCGGGGCGACGGTGCTGCCCGGTGACGTCGTGCTCGGCACGGCGACCGGCGTGTACTTCGTGCCTCCGCAACTCGCGGTCGAGCTCGCGGACAACGCATGGGAGACGGCGTCACGTGACGCGTTCGGCAAGCAACGGCTGAGAGAGGGGCGCTACTCGAGCGCTTCCATCGACACCTCGCCGTGGCTCGACGAGATCGAGACCGATTTTCAGAGTTGGCGCGAGCGCGAGGGGAGCGCTCGTTGATGTCCACGCTGAGCGATATCGGATCCCTGTCGTCTGAGGCCGCGTACGAACTCCCCGTCTCGCGTTCTTCCGCCCCGTCGCAGTTGCGGATCACCGATCTGCGGATCGCGAACCTGGTCGGCGTGCCCTTCCGCTCGACGATCGTGCGCATCGACACCAACCAGGGCATCAGCGGATACGGTGAGGTACGCGATCAGGCGAGCGCGAGCTACGTTCTCGCCCTCAAGAGCCGGCTCATCGGCCGCAATCCGTGCGACATCGATGCGATCTTCCGTTCGATCAAGCAGTTCGGCGGGCACGGTCGCCGAGGTGGCGGCGTCAGTGCCGTCGAGATGGCGCTCATGGATCTGGCGGGCAAGGCGTACGGCGTACCGGCCTATCAGCTCGCCGGGGGAAAGCATCGCAATGAGGTGATGTGCTACGCCGACACCCCCGGCGGAGCCGACCCGCACCGCACAGCCGCGATGTTGCGCAGCAGACTGGATGCGGGATACAAGATGCTCAAGGTCGACGTCGGGGTCGACCTCCTCTGGGACATCCCGGGCACCCTCATCGCACCACCGTACGCGCGCACGGCGAAGCTGACCATGCACCCCTTCACCGGGCAGCAGATCACTCCTGCCGGCATCGAGTACCTCGTCGACTACGTGCGCGTGCTTCGCGAAGAGGTGGGCTACGCGGTGCCACTGGCAATGGATCACTTCGGTCACATCCCGCTCGAGTCCTGCATCCGGATCGCGCAGGCGTTCGAGGAGTTCAACCTCGCGTGGCTGGAGGACATGATCCCGTGGCAGTACACCGCGCAGTGGAAGCGCCTCACGAATGCGACGACCACGCCGACATGCACGGGCGAGGACATCTACCTGGCGGAGAACTTCCGGCCTCTGATCGAAGAGGCAGCGGTGAGCGTGATCCACCCTGACCCTGCGACATCGGGTGGAATCCTGGAGACCAAACGTCTCGGGGACTACGCCTGGGATTTCGGTATCCCCATGGCATTGCACCTCGCCGCTTCGCCGGTCGCGACGATGGCCTGCGTGCATCTCGCGGCGGCGACGGAGAACTTCATCGGCTTGGAGCACCACGCCGCCGATGTCGAAGGGTGGAGCGACCTCGTCACCGGTCTACCCACCCCGATCATCCAGGACGGATTCATCCAGGTCCCCGACGCTCCCGGTCTCGGGTTCGGAGACATCGACGAGGAGGCCATGCGTGGTCACCTGGACCCGGCGGATCCGGTGTTCTTCGCGGAAACCTCCCACTGGGATGCGGAGCGGAGCATGGATCGGATCTGGGGATGACCATGCGGATCGCGGTCACGGGGGCGGCCGGGCTGCTCGGCCGACGAGTCGTGGCCGCGATCCGCTCCGAGGGATACGAGGCCGTCGCCATCGACCGGGTCGCCTCGCCCGGCGGCGTCGCCTGCGACGTCACCGACGCGGAGGCACTGCGCGACGCGATCGGTCACGCGGATGCCGTCGTGCATCTGGCGGCGATCACCTCCCCTCTGAACAGGCGGGCGCAGGTGGTGCACAACACCAATGTCACCGGCTCGTACAACGCGCTGACCGTCGCGGCTGAGCAGGGCATCGGTCGAGTGGTGATGGCGTCGAGCGTGAACGCGATCGGTGGATGCTTCAGCCGCTCGCCGCGGTACGACTATTTCGCGGTCGATGAAACGCATTCGTCCTACTGCGAAGACCCGTACGGCCTGTCCAAAAGAGAAGCGGAGCTGCAGGCGGACGCCGTGGTCGCCTCGAACCCGGGATTCTCTGCATTCTCGTTGCGATACCACGCGCTCATCGCCACGCGGGCGGAGCGTCTGGACCGGCACCCCGCGGACGCGCCGTCGCGCGACCTCTGGGGGTGGACGCCCCTCGACGAGGCGGCGGAAGCGACCGTGCGCGCCTGCACGGTCGCCTCTGAGGCGCACGTCGTGCTCAATCTCGTGGCCGCCTCGACGCTCAGCAGCACTCCGACGGCGGAGCTTGCGGCCAGGTACTACCCGCACGTGCCGATCACCGCTCGTCTCCGCGGCAGCGCCTCGTTCTACGACTCGGAGCGCGCGAGGAGCATCCTCGATTGGCGCGGTGAGGACGTGTGATCGTCGCAGCAGCGACCGATGATGAACAGATGACGAGAGGTGACTGATGGGTGCGGACTCCGGAGTGGAGAAGACTCTGGCAGAAGTGATCGCGCAGGAGGAAGAGCTGCGATTCGACGCGTTCGGCTATGAGGATGCCTATGTCGCGGGAACGCGCATGATCGAGCTCGCGCGTTCGCGGGACCAGGCTGTGGCCGTGTCGATCGTGTTCGGCGCACAGCGGGTGTTCCATGCCGCCCGCGCCGGCACACGCGTCGAGAACGATCTGTGGCTGGAGCGGAAGATACGCACTGTAGGGTCGTACGCACAGTCGACGTACCGCGTCGGACTGTCCTTCCGGCTCCGCGGAGCGGACTTCCGTTCGACGAACTGGCACGAACCCAACGATTTCGCCCCCTTCGGCGGCGGATTCCCCATTCGGGTGGGGGAGCTGCTCGTCGGCGTCGCTGCGGCGTCCGGTCTCGCCGAGGCCGACGATCACGCTCTCGTCGTCGAGGGCCTTCGAGCACTCCGCGAACGATGAGTGCCGCTCAGGCGCTCGCCGACTCCTCGGATGCCGGGGCGGCAGGTGCGATGCCGTAGAGCGTGTTCAGCGCGACGATGAAGTCGTCCGCGCGGCCTTCGGCGGCCAGCTCGTGCGCACGCACGGTCGGGGTGTGCAGCAGGACGCCGGAGAGGTGGCGCAGCGCCTGCTCGACGCGGCCGTCCTCGTCGCCGCGCGCCCTGGCGCGGTCGATCTCGGCCTCGAGCAACGAGAAGATGTGCGAGCGCATCGCGACGACGGCGGGTGTCACGCTCTGCTGTCGGCCGACGACGTGGAAGGTGTCGGCGGCTTCGCGGACGACGCTGCGTGCGGCATCCGTCGCCTGGAGCTCCTCCAGCGGTGCGTGCAGGCGGATGGTCTCCAGATCGAGCAGGGCGACGCCTTCGAGGTCGGAGATCGAGGGGTCGACGTTGCGCGGCATCCCGAGGTCGATCACGAGCTGCGAGTGCGGCCCGACGGGGCATCCGGCGGCCACCGGTCCCGTGGGCGCCTGCAGGTGCTCCGGGCCGAGGACGGGCTCGGTCGCGGTGGTGCAGGTGATCAGCAGCGTGGAGCGCGAGGCGATGCGCGCGTAGTCCTCTGCGGCCACCGGCGTGATGTCGTGCTTCTTCGCGAACAGCTCGGCACGGCCGGAGGGGGAGTAGACGCAGATGTGCTTCGCGCCGCGTTCGCGGAGCGTGGCGAGCGTGACAGCCGCGTACGCGCCGGTGCCGACCAGCAGCACCCGCTCGGCGGACCAGTCGGCGATCCGGCTGTCGGCGAGTTCGAGCGACAGGCGCACCAGGGAGCGGCCGGCGCGTCCGAGCGCAGTGACGTTCTTGACCTTGCGCTGTGCCTGGCTGGCGCGCTGGAACAGGCGCTCGAGCTCAGGGGAGGTGGTTCCCTCCTTGCGGGCGGAGGTCAGCGCACGGCGGACCTGGCCGGCGATCTCGCCCTCGCCCGGCACGACGGACTCGAGTCCGGATGCCACGGCGAACAGGTGCTCGGCCACGCGGGCTCCGGAGTGCACGGCGTACGATCCGTCCAACTCGGATGCCGGGATGCCGGAGGACTGCTCGATGGCTTCGAGGACCGCTTCGACGCCGACGGCACCCGCGGCGGTGACCGGCTCGTCGATCTCCACGTACGCCTCGAACCGGTTGCACGTCGAAAGGACCACAGCCCCTTGAACGCACGGCGCGATGGACAGAAGGTTCGGCGCGACGTCGTCAGGGGTGCGGCTCAGTCGTTCGAGCATGTCGAAAGAGGCGGTCTTGTGACTCGCCGTCACACACAGCAGCACAAGGAGATTCTACGCCGTGTCGAAAGGCGCTCGCTCCCAGGCGGAAACAAAGCTCTCGGATGGGAGGATGGAAGCATGCCTGCACCCACTGCCCCGCTGCTGCGCGCGCTCGCCGGAGACCGCCCGGAGACCGCCCCGGTCTGGTTCATGCGACAGGCCGGGCGATCGCTGCCCGAGTACCGCGAACTACGCGTCGGAACCCGGATGCTCGACGCCTGTCTCACCCCCGACCTCGCCGCGGAGATCACCCTGCAGCCGGTCAGGCGGCACGGCGTCGACGCCGCGGTCTTCTTCAGCGACATCGTCATCCCGCTGCGCCTCGCCGGCGTCGACGTCGTCATCGAACCGGGTCGTGGGCCGGTGTTCGCCGACCCGGTCAGGACCGCAACCGACGTCGATCGGATCACGGCGATCGACCCGCACGATCTCGACACGACCGCGATCGCGGAGGCCGTGCGCATCACGACGGCCGAACTCGGCGACACCCCGCTCATCGGCTTCGCCGGAGCACCGTTCACTCTCGCGGCCTACCTCGTCGAGGGCGGACCGTCCAAGGAGCATCTCCGAGCCCGCGCCATGATGCACACCGACCCCGCCGCGTGGAATCGCCTCGCCGACTGGCTGTCGCGCATCTCGCGCCGCTTCCTCGAGGCGCAGCGCGACGCCGGAGCAGCGACGGTGCAGCTGTTCGACTCGTGGGCCGGATCGCTCAGCCCTTCCGACTACCGCGCCTTCGTCGCCCCGCACTCGCGGGCCGCCGTCGAAGGCATCGACCTCCCCGTCATCCACTTCGGCGTCGGCACGGGGCCGTTCCTCGCGGACATGCGTCTCGACGGCGTCGCGGATGCCGTGGGCGTCGACTGGCGCCAGCCGCTCGACGTGGCCGCTGGCATCCTTGGCCCCGATGTGACCGTGCAGGGCAACATCGACCCCGCGCTGCTCTCCGCTCCGTGGCCCGTGCTCGAGGCGCATGTGCGCGACGTGCTCGAGCGCGGCCGTGCGGCGCGTGCGCACATCGTCAACCTCGGCCACGGTGTCCCGCCGGAGACCGACCCCGATCAGCTGACCCGCATCGTCGAACTGGTCCACGGCGACTGAGTCTCAGGCAGCCCGTACCCGGCGCCACCAGCGCACGATCCGCAGGTCGTCGGGTCCGAACCTGCCCTCCGGAAGGGCAGCACGGATCCGCGCGTCGTCGAAAGGTCGCGCCGGGCGGATGTCCTCCGGCGGCTCCGGGGCGAACGGCAACGGCTCACTCACACCCTCGGCCAGCATCCGCGCCTGCGCTCGGGCGACCAGAGGCACGACCATGGTCCACTCGGTGAGGTGGCCCAGTGCCTTGATCGTCCACACCGGAAGCGGGACGAACGCGGGGCGTCGTCCGGCGACGCGGGCGATGCGTCGGAGCGCCTCGCCGAGAGTGATCTCGTCGACGCCCATGAGTGCGATCGTCGGATCGGGGATGCGCCCCTCCAGGGCCGCGATGAGGACATCGACGGCATCCTCCACCGGCACCGGACGGGCAGTGCGCTCGCGGAACCCGACCGTTCCGAACACAGGCAGCGTGCGCACCGCTTTGGTGACGTGGTCGACCATGTGGTCGCCGGCGCCGTAGATCATGCCCGATTTCACGATGGTGTGCTCGATGCCGGACGCTCGGATGAGCTCCTCGGCCTCCCACTTCGACTCGTGGTAGCCGGAGCCGCAGTTCGGCCTGGCGCGGAGGAAGCTGACCATCACGATCCGCTTCACACCCGCGAGCCGGGCGGCCTCGACCACGTTGCGCGTGCCCTGCACGTGCACGCGCTGAAACGTCTGGTCGCCGATCTCGCGGTTGATGCCGGCGCAGTGAACGACGGCATCGCATCTGGCGAAAGCGGTTGCGAGCGCGTCCACGTCGGCGAGATCGAGACCCGCGCGGCGCGAGACCTGCACGACGTCATCCAATCGTTCGGCGAGATGCCGTCCGACGAAACCGGTGCCACCGGTGATCGCGACCTTCATGTCCGCTCCTTCGCTTATTAGCTATTCAACGAAATGCTATCTAGCGAAAGTGCTATATTGCAACCATGGCAGACAACGCGTCCGACGTCTTCGCCGCACTGGCTCACCCCACCCGCCGGCAGATCCTGCAGGACCTCAAGGACGGGGAACTCGCCGCTGGCGAGATCGCCTCTCGTTTCACCTCGAGCGGCCCGACGATCTCCCGACACCTCAGCGTGCTCCGTCAGGCGGAGCTGATCACTGAACGCCGCGACGGGAACCGGATCCTCTATTCGCTCGTCGGCGAGCGACTTGCGTTGTCCGTCGGCGACTTCCTCTCCGTCGTCTGCCCCGAGCAGATCGTGCTCCGGGAGGTGCGCAAGCGCGGCACTCAGCAGCGCCCTGAAAAGATGGATGCATGAGCGAACACCCCGAACCCGAACTGGCCGAGCGTGCCGCCGAGCGCCACGTCGTCGTGGTCGGCGGTGGCGTCGCCGGCCTCGTGGCGGCACGCGAGTGCGCCAAGATCGGCATGCGCGTGACGCTGCTCGAGGCAACGGCCGAACTGGGCGGCGCCGTCCGTCGGGCCGAGATCGACGGCGTTCGACTGGACGCCGGAGCCGAGAGCTTCGCCACCCGTGGCGGCCATGTCCGGCGACTGGTGAACGAACTGGGACTGGCGGACCACGTCCAGACGCCGGCCGCCGGCGGAGCGTGGTTGGCCGGTGTCCCCGGCGTGGAACCTTTGCCCTTGCCCAAGGGCGGCATCCTCGGCATCCCCGCCAATCCGTTCGTCGACGACGTGCGCCGGATCATCGGATGGCGGGGCGCATGGCGCGCTTACGTCGACCGCGTCCGTCCGCCGCTGACCATCGGCCACGAGCGCAGCCTCGGCCGCCTGGTCGCAGCGCGGATGGGACGCCGGGTGCTCGAGCGCCTGGTCGCGCCGGTCGTCTCGGGCGTCTACTCGGCGCACCCGGACGACGTCGACGTCGACGTCGCGGCACCGGGGCTGAACGCCGCGCTGACCAGGGTCGGCTCGCTCAGCGGCGCCGTCGACGCCCTGGTCGGCCAGCAGCAGGCCGCACGCAAGGACAAGGCGCCCGGATCGGCGGTCGAAGGTCTCGCCGACGGTATGAGCACGCTCGTCGACGCGCTGCGCGCAGACCTCGACAAGCTCGGTGCAGTCGTGCGGACGGGGGCAGCGGTCGAGTCCCTCACCCGCGCCGGAGACGCCTGGACCGTTGCCGTCGCGGCTGTCGATGAAGCCGACCCGGAGGCCCCGGAGGCCCCGGAGGCCCCGGAGGCCCCGGAGGCCCCGGATGCCGCTGAGGCCGCCTCGCCCGCGGACGACGAGCCGCTGACGGCGGATGCCGTGATCATCGCCACGGCCGAAGGGCCGGCACGCGCACTGCTGGACGGTCATGTGGCCGACCTCGGTGCGGCCGCGGCCTCTCCCGAGATCGAGATCGTCACCCTCCTGCTCGACGCCCCGGCGCTGGACGCCGCCCCCCGCGGCACCGGCGTGCTCACGGTGCCGGGGAGCTTCACCGCCAAGGCGCTCACGCACGCCACCGCCAAGTGGACGTGGCTGCGCGAGACGGCGGGGAGCCGCCACGTGGTGCGCGTCTCGTTCGGCTCCCAGGGCGAACCGGCGGCCACGGCATCCCTCGACGACGACGCGGCCGCGCAGCTCGCGCTCGAGCAGGCCTCGGCGCTGCTCGGCATCCCGCTCTCCTCGGCGCAGCTCGTGGGTGCGCACCGGGCGCGCTTCACGCAGTCGCAGCCGGCATCACTCATCGGCGCGGGTGAGCGCCGGAGGAGGACGCGGACGGCCGTCGAAGCGGTGCCGGGTCTCGCTGTCGTCGGGGCGTGGCTGTCCGGAACCGGGCTGGCGCAGGTCGTCCCCGATGCCACGGCCGAGGCGGATCGCATCCGCCGGCACCTTCTCTGGGCCTGATCGAAGGCCCGCTGTCAACCCCTCAGAAGATTAGATGCCGAAAACGGCATATGGGGTTACTCTGGAACTCCTGGCCCGCGGAAAGAACGCGTGCGGCCCGACCGGAACAACGTGAGGAGACCCCATGAAGGGGAAGATCGGACTCGTCGTCGGACTCGGCGTCGGCTACGTTCTCGGCACACGCGCCGGGCGCGAGCGCTATGAGCAGATCAAGACGCAGTGGCTGAAGCTCTACCACCTCGATCCCGTCCAGGAGCAGGTGGGCAAGGTCAAGGGCTTCGTGGGAGAGAAGGCCGCCGCGATCCCGGGCGCCGTCTGGAACGGCGTCGTCAAGGTGACCAAGTCCGCGACCGGCCCCGGTACGCCCGGCCAGAAGCTCGACGCCACGATCGCCGCGGGCAAGGACGTCGTGGAAGAGGTCTCCGACGCGGCCGAGGACGCCGTGGACGAGGCGAAGGAGAAGGCGAACGAGGCGAAGTCGACCTCCTCCAAGCCCGCCGCCGCGAAGCCTGCCGCCAAGAAGACCACGCAGAACGGCAAGTGACATGGTCCGCGGATACCGCGACCGTGCGGACGACAGCCTGCTGACGCTGCTCGGGGACCTCCCCGAGCTCGTCAGCGCACTCGTCAAGGCCGAGATCGATGCGGCGAAGGTGTGGATCTCCCGCACCGCGAAGGATGCCGGGATCGGCAGCGTCTGGTTCCTCGTCGCGCTGTTCTTCCTGTTCTGGCTCGTGCCGATGATCCTCGTGTTCGCCGTGGCCGGACTCTCGTCGTGGTGGCCTGTCTGGTTGTCCGCACTGGCCGTCATCGGCATCCTGATCATCGCCGTGCTCGTGTTCGCACTGCTCGGCATCCTGAAGTTCCGCAAGGTCATGGCCAGGGAGAACCCCGGACAGGCCGTGGCGAAGGACATCCGACTCGTGAAGGACGCCGGCGATGACGAACTCTGAGCAGCAGCTTTCCCGCACACCCGTGACGCTTCCCCGCACCGCGGTTCCGGCAGGTATCGCCGACCCGGTGCAGTCGGCGCGCGCCGAGCTGAAGGCGGCACTCGCGGCCATCGAGATCAAGGGCAACGTTCCGCGCCGGGTCGAGAAGGCGTCGAAGCGCGCAGCCGTCAAGGCGCGCGCTTTCGCCGACCGCAACCCGGTCGGCGCGATCGCCGCCGCAGTCGGAATCGCGGCGGCCGCAGGTGCGCTCGTCTGGGGCATCGCCAGGGTGATCGCCCGCTGACGCTTCCTCCGCGCAGGGGCCGAGGCTCCGGCCAGGAGCCGGCCGGGCATCCGTCGCGCATTAGCGATGCCAGGGGGAAAGGGGCAGACTGGAAGCATGTCCGACCTGAGCGAAGAATCCCCATCCGGCTTCACCCTCTGGGCGGTGTGGCGCCGTAACCCGAACGCTCCGGTCCTCGAGACCGACGCGACCGAGCTGGAGACCATCGCCGAGCACATCGAGGACTCCGGCGTCACGATCCGCGGCTTCTACGACGTCTCCGGACTCAAGGCCGACGCCGACCTGATGGTCTGGCTGCACGGCGCGACAGCCGAGGAACTGCAGCGGGCACTGCGCCGGCTGCGCCGCACCGAACTGCTGCGCACGCTGATCCCGGTCTGGAACGTCATGGGCGTCCACCGCGACGCCGAGTTCAACCGCGCGCACGTGCCCGGCTTCCTCCGCGGGGTCGAGCCGAAGGACTGGCTGTGCCTGTACCCGTTCGTACGCACCCCCGAGTGGTATCTCGCCCCGGAGGAGGAGCGCCGCAAGATGCTCGCCGACCACGGACGCAAGGGCGCCGCGTTCACCGGTGTCATCGCGAACACCGTCGCGGCCTTCGCGCTCGGCGACTACGAGTGGCTGCTTCCGCTCGAGGCCGATGACGTGACCGAGCTCGTCGACCTCATGCGCGACCTGCGCTACACCGATGCGCGGTTGTACGTGAAGGAGGAGGTCCCGTTCTACACGGGACGGCGATTGCGCTTCGACGAGATCGCGGACGTGCTCCAGTAGGCCCGTGATGACGACTCCGATCCGCCTCGGCACCCGTCGAAGCGCCCTTGCCAGGGCGCAGTCCGGCCACGTCGCCGCCGCCCTCGAGCAGGTCTCCGGGCGCCCGGTCGAGCTCGTTCCGATCGTCTCGGAGGGCGACACCAATCGCGCCTCGCTGTCCGAGATCGGCGGCATGGGGATCTTCGCCACCCGTCTGCGCGAGGCTCTGCTCGCGGGCGAGTGCGACTTCCTGGTCCATTCGCTGAAGGATCTGCCCACCGCGATCCCCGACGGACTGGTCATCGCGGCGACCCCGCCCCGTGAGGACGCCCGTGACGTCGTCATCACGCGCGGCGGAACGCCCCTGCACGCCTTGCACGCCGGCGCTTCCATCGGCACGGGTTCCCCTCGCCGCATCGCGCAGGTGCGGCGGCGGGCGCCGGAGGCCGAGGTCGTCGACATCAGGGGCAACGTCGACTCGCGACTGGGACGTGTCGAGTCCGGCGAGCTGGATGCCGTGATCCTCGCCGCCGCCGGCCTGTCGCGGCTGGGCAGCGACACGAGCCTGCACCGCGAGCAGCTCGGTCTTGCCGAGTGGCCGACCGCCCCCGGCCAGGGGGCGCTGGCGGTCGAGACCAGGACGGATGCTCCGGACGACCTGCGCTCGGCCCTCGCCGCGCTGGACGACCCGGAGACCCATTTCGCCGTCGAGGTGGAGCGCGGCATCCTCGAAGGCCTCGATGCCGGATGCCAGGCGCCGATGGCCGCGCACGCGGTCGTCGATGGCGACTCGATACGGATCAGAACGGTCGTGTACGCGGTCGATGGAAGCCGGCGGATCGGGCTCGACGTCACCGAGCAGGTGAACGGGGGGTATATTCGTCTGAACGGCAGTGGCAATGGTGCGGATGCTGCCGATGGTGCGAACCCGATGCACACAGCACGTGAGATCGGGCTTTCTGTCGCCCGTCGGTTGCTCGAACAAGGGGCGGCCGACCTGGTTCCCCGAGAGCATTCCTGATGACCGAATCCGAATCGAAGCATGACAAGCCGCTCGCCGGCTGGCGCGTCCTCGTCCCGCGAGGAGGCCCGTGGGGCGACGGCGTCGCCGCCAGTCTCCGCGCGCAGGGCGCCGTGCCCGTCGTCGCGCCGCTGATCAACTTCGGCCCGACGACCGATCAGGCCGCCCTCGACGAAGCCCTTGAGCAGCTCGCCGCCGGCGAGTTCGACTGGCTGACCGTCACGAGCGCGACCACCGTCGACGTCCTGTTCGCGCACCGCGCCGTCGTGCCGAAGAACACGAAGATCGCTGCGGTCGGAGAGACGACGGCCGCGGCCCTGCAGGCAGCGGGCTACGAGGTGGCGCTCGTTCCGACGCAGGACAACTCCGCGGAGGGCATGGCCGCGCAGCTCATCGCGCTCGAGCCCGAGCCGCGCCGCATCCTCACGCTGCGCAGCGAGATCGCCAAGCCGGTGCTGTCGAAGTCCCTCGTCAAGGCGGGGCATCGCGTCTCGAGCGTGGTCGCCTATCGCACGGTCGGTGTTCCCGTGACCGACCGCATCCGGCGTGACGTCAACAGCGGACGCATCAACGCCATCCTCATCACGAGCGGTTCCGTGGCGCAGCAGGTGCGCGAGCAGTTCCCCGAGATCCCTGACGAGACGCTGCTCGCCGCCATCGGCCCCCGCACGGCGAAGGACGCCCGCAAGGCCGGCCTGTCCATCCAGGTCGTCGCCGACAAGCAGACCGTGGATGCCCTGATCGAGGCGGTCTCGCACTTCACGCTTCCGCACGCGGCAGACGAGTTCGCGCCGTGAGCTTCCCTGAGATCCGGCCGCGTCGACTCCGGCAGTCGGCGGCCGTCCGCGACCTCGTGCGCGAGACGGATGTGCTGCCGCGGCATCTCGTCCTGCCGATGTTCGTGCGCGAAGGTCTGACCGACGCGGTTCCGATTGGTTCGATGCCCGGCGTCGTGCAGCATTCCCTGGACTCGCTCAAGCGCGCCGCTGTCGAGGCCGCGGACGCCGGTGTCGGAGGCGTGATGCTCTTCGGCGTTCCGGCGGTCCGCGACGCCATCGGCTCCGGAGCCGACGATCCGGACGGCATCCTCAACGTCGCGACCGCTGTGCTGGCCGCCGAGGTGGGCGATGCTCTCGTCGTGCAGACCGACCTGTGCCTGGACGAGTTCACCGATCACGGCCACTGCGGTGTGCTGGCGGCTGATGGATCCGTCGACAACGATGCGACTCTCGAACGGTACACCGCCATGGCGCTCGCGCAGGCGCGCGCCGGCTCGCAGCTGCTGGGTCTGAGCGGCATGATGGACGGCCAGGTGTCGGCGATCCGTCGGGCCCTGGATGCCGAAGGGTTCGTCGACACGCTGCTCCTCGCGTACGCGGCCAAGTACGCCAGCGCGTTCTACGGCCCGTTCCGGGAGGCCGTCGATTCGCAGCTGACCGGAGACCGGCGCACGTATCAGCTCGATCCGGGCAACCGTCGCGAAGGCGTCCGCGAGGCCGTCATCGACGAGGCCGAGGGCGCGGACATCGTCATGGTGAAACCCGCGATGTCGTTCCTCGACGTGCTGCGCGAAGTGCGCGACAGCGTGCATATTCCGGTGTGGGCATATCAGATCTCCGGCGAGTACGCGATGATCGAGGCCGCGTCCGCGAACGGCTGGATCGATCGCCGCGCGGCGATCCTGGAATCGCTGCTGTCGATCCGCCGCGCCGGTGCGGACGCCGTTCTCACCTATTGGGCGACCGAGGCCGCCCGGTGGCTGTCGTCGCCCGTCCGCTGACCGTCGCCTGAAACCGACCGACCGTCGACACGAGGATTGCCCCATGACCGACCGCAATGATGACCTCTTCGCCGCCGCCCGTGCGGTGACGCCCGGCGGAGTGAACTCCCCGGTGCGGGCGTACGGATCGGTCGGCGGCACGCCGCGTTTCCTCGCTTCGGCGCAGGGTGCGACGGTGACGGATGCCGCCGGCGACACCTACGTCGACCTCGTGGCGTCGTGGGGGCCTGCCCTCCTCGGTCACGCCCACCCGGAGGTGGTCGGTGCCGTGCAGGAGGCCGCGACCCGCGGGCTGTCGTTCGGCGCGCCCACCGAGGGCGAGGTCGAGCTCGCCGGTCTGATCGTGGACCGGGTCCGCGTCGGCGAGCACGCGCCGATCGAGCGCGTGCGGCTCGTGTCGACCGGCACGGAGGCGACGATGACGGCCATCCGTCTGGCCCGAGGCGCCACCGGTCGTGACCTGCTCGTGAAGTTCGCCGGCCACTACCACGGTCACTCCGACGGCCTGCTGGCCGCCGCAGGCTCAGGGGTGGCGACGCTCGCCCTGCCCGGCTCGGCCGGAGTGCCGGCTCCGATCGCCGCGCAGACCCTCGTCGTGCCCTACAACGACCGGGCGGCGATCGAGCAGGTCTTCGCCGAGCTCGGTGATCGCATCGCCGCGATCATCGTCGAGGCCGCCGCCGCCAACATGGGCGTGGTCGCGCCCGAACCGGGCTTCAACGCGTTCCTCGCGGAGACCGCGCACGCCCACGGCGCGCTGCTCATCCTCGACGAGGTGCTCACCGGCTTCCGCGTGCACCCCGCCGGCTTCTGGGGCCTGCAGGCCTCAGCGGGCGACGTCTACCTGCCCGACATCATCACCTTCGGCAAGGTCGTCGGCGGCGGGATGCCTCTTGCTGCGCTCGGGGGACGCGCGGAGATCATGGACCTGCTCGCCCCGCTCGGCCCGGTGTATCAGGCCGGCACGCTGTCGGGGAACCCGCTGTCCGTCGCCGCAGGACTCGCGACGCTGCGGCTGGCGACCCCGGACGTCTACGCCCGAGTGGATGCCGCGGCATCCCGTCTCGCCGATGCGCTCGACGCCGCGCTGACCGCGGCTGGTGTCGTGCACGCCGTCCCGCGGGCGGGCAATCTGTTCGGCGTCGTGTTCGCCGAGAACGCGCCGCGCGACTACGCCGAGGCGCAGGCGCAGGAGGCCTTCCGATACGCTCCGTTCTTCCACAGCATGCGGGAGCAGGGCATCGCCCTGCCGCCGAGCGTGTTCGAGGCCTGGTTCCTCACCGCCGCCCACGACGACGCCGCCCTGGCGAGCATCGAGCGCGCATTGCCGGCAGCCGCTGAGGCCGCCGCGCGCGCCTGACCACAGCCCCCGGCATTCGTCAGGACGGCCGCGCCGAGCGTTCCCCACGACCGGATCGTTGCCGTCCTGTGAGCAAGTCGCAGACATCTCGCAGGAGGACGCTGGCAGACTGAGAGTCATGGTGACGTTGCTGCTGGATCAGACGCAGCTCGAAGTCGTGCTCTCACCCGTCGAGCGGGCTGCGACATTCCATCGCGAGAACATCCGGGTCGCACGCGACAACATCACCAAGGTCCAGCTCACCGATGACGCGTGGACGTGGCTGCGCGGCGTGCCGGGGCCGGGAACGCACATTCCGGGCATCCTCGCCGCCGGCACCTGGAAGGGCGCGGGCACCACGGACTTCGTGCTCATCCGCCGTCGTCGCCCGAGCGTCGTCATCGATCTCGAGGGCGACGAGCTGTATCAGCGGCTGATCTTCACGACCCGTCACGGGCTGGCGCTGACTCAGGCGCTGCGCCTGGACGTGACGGAGGAGCTCGCCGACGTCGTCGAAATCGTCGCGACCGCGCCGGTTCCCGTCGTGAAGGGCAAGGGCCGCCCGGTCATCCGACCGCGCCCGATCTGACGCTCAGGACCGCGAGTGCTCGGGCTGCTCGCCGTCGTGCTGCTCGTCCTCGTCGTGCTGCTCACCGCGCTCGACCGGCGCGTCATCGCCGTCCGCGACGTGCTGCTCGTGCGCGAACTCGGTGTATTCGGCCTCCGATGAGTCCGAGTCGGGTGCGGCAGGAGCATCCGCCTCGTCGAGATGGTCGTGCGACTCGTCCGACTCGGGCTGGTGGCTCGGCTCGTGCTGGTCGTCCGAGGCGGTCTGCACCTCGTCGGCGGAATCATCGGATGCGGGCGACGCGCTGTCTTCGGACAGCTGCTCCTGGGCGTCGTCCTCTTCTGCGCTCTCGTCGAGCGGGCGGCCGGTGAGCAGCGCTGCCCAGGCATCCGACACCGCGGGGTTCGACGGCGCCTCGGAGCCCTCGTCGGACCGCGAGAGTCCCGCGGCCGCGGCCGCGAGGTCGGCGACGCCGGGAAGCGGGCGATCCTCGGCGGCCGAGATCGGCGCGAAGACCTCGATCCCCTCGGCGTCTTCTTCGTCCTCGGCGTCGTCGTCTTCGTCCTCGTCGACGGAGGCAGCCTCGACGGAGTCGTCCTCGGTCGCGGCCGGGTCGGCTTCGCCCCCGTCCTCTGCGATGCCGTCGACAGCGTCTGCCTCCGCGGCGTCCGCGTCCGCGGGGGATTCCTCCGCGTCGGGTTCGGCGTCATCGACGGCGAGCTCCTGGTCGGCGACGGGCGCGGCATCCGTGTCGGCGACGCCCGCGAGCGCGGCAACCACCGGAACGGCCACGGTCGCATCCGCGGCCTCCGGCTTGCGCAGCTGCACGGGGCGATCGTTGACGAGATCGAGGAAGACGTCCTCGAGCGTCGGTCCGCGCTGCTGCAGAGTGGTCAACGCCACGCCCGCCTGAGCGGCGACCGTGCCGATGGTCCTCGCGTCGCTGCCGCGCACGGTGAGACCCGATCGCAGGACCTCGAACTCGAAGCCGGCGGCGCGCAGCGCGTCGGTCAGGCCGTTGCGGTCCACGGCATCCACCACGACAGGCCCGGCGGTAGGGTCCGCGAGCGAGGCGAGCGACCCGGCGAACTTGCGTTCACCGTGCGCGATGACCAGGATCTCATCGGCGACCTGCTCGACCTCGCTGAGCACGTGCGAAGAGACGAGAACCGTGCGGCCCTCATCGGCGAGTCCGCGGATGAGCATGCGCATCCAACGGATCCCCTCGGGGTCCAGGCCGTTCGCCGGCTCGTCCAGCACGAGCGCACCGGGGTCTCCGAGCAGCGCCGTCGCGGCGCTGAGACGCTGGCGCATGCCGAGCGACAGCGCGCCGATGCGCGTACCCGCCTCGCCGTCCAGACCGACGAACGAGATGACCTCGGACACACGCGAGAGCGCGATGCCGTTCGCCTTCGCGGCGATGACGAGGTGGCGCTCGACCGAACGACGCGGGCGGAACCCGGGGTCCTCCGGCATGGCGCCGATGATGCGCGCCGGGTGCTTCAGATCGGAGTACTGCGCTCCGCCGATGGTCGCCGTCCCCGACGTGGGTCGGATCTGGCCGAGCAGCATCCGCAGCGTGGTCGTCTTGCCGGCACCGTTCGGACCGAGGAACCCGGTGACGACCCCAGGCTCGACCCGTCCCGAGAAGTCGGAAACGGCGGTGACGTCGCTGAACCGCTTCGTCACTCGATCGAACTCGAGCACCTGTCCGTCGGGCATCGGGACCTCTCTTCGGTGGGCAGTACCCTCTATCTTGTCGGAAATCGCGGAAAATCGTGCATTATCAGGGTGGAAACCGCCAGCGGGTAACGTGGCATCCGTGACCGATCAGCCTGCAGCATCCCGTGTCCTCGTCCGCACCGAGGGCGCGCTGGGGCGGCTCACGCTCAATCGGCCTGAGGCCATCAACGCCCTCGACCTCGGCATGATCCAGGAGATCACCCGCGCGCTCGAGGAGTGGAAGACGGACACCGACGTACAGATCGTCCTTCTCGACGGGGAAGGCCGAGGGCTCTGCGCCGGCGGCGACGTGCGAGCGCTGTACGACCAGATCCGCGCAGGGGAGCCCGAGCGGACGGCCGACTTCTTCCGTGCCGAGTACGCGATGAACGCGCTGATCGCGGAGTACCCGAAGCCGCTGGTCGCCTTCGCGGACGGCATCACGATGGGCGGCGGCATCGGCCTGGCCGGTCATGCCGCGATCCGCATCGTCACGGAGCGCTCCAGGCTCGCCATGCCGGAGACCAGGATCGGCTTCACCCCCGACGTCGGCGGCACGTACCTGCTGGGTCGCGCACCCGGCCGGCTGGGGGAGTACCTGGCTCTCACCGGACGCACGCTGGACGGCGCGGATGCCGTGTACACCGGCCTCGCCGATCACTACGTGCCCTCCGAGAACCTGGACGCGCTGCGCGAAGCCCTCGCCTACCGAGCCGACCCGACAGGCCCGGCGGAACTGGTCCTGCTGTTCGACGAGACCCCCGAGCCCTCAGGCCTGATCGCCGAGCGCGCCTGGATCGATGACGCCTTCGCGGCCGATTCGGTGGGCGAGATCGTCCGGCGGCTGGCGGAGCGCTCGGAGCCAGCGGCCGCTGAGACGGCCGGCGTGCTCGCCGAACTCGCACCGACCGGCCTGGCCGTGACCCTCGACGCGGTCCGCGAGGCGCGCGAGGGCGACCTCCGCGACGCGCTTACGGGGGAGTACCGCCGCGTACTCTGGTTCGTGCATCACCACCCGGACCTCGTCGAGGGCATCCGCGCGCAACTGGTCGACAAAGACCGGACGCCGCGCTGGCAGCCCGCCACGATCGCCGAGCTGGGTCCGGATGCCGGGGCGGGCGCCAGGGAGTTCGTGCCCGAGACCCCACTGTTCGCCTGAGAAAGCTGGACGGGGTGCAGATATGCGCCCCCATCGGCGGAATTCGTTCGCCCTGAGCGGATAACGCCGGTATCCACTGGGCAATGTCCGTGGGGCGTGGCACGCTACTTGATGGCCCACTCGGGTCCGCTGCTCAGAAGGAATCCTCCATGCTCGGAAAACTCCTGTTCCGCTATCTCTCCAAATACTGGCCGTTGCTCGTGGGCGTGTTGGTGTTCCAGTTCGCCAGTGCCCTGGCGACGCTCTATCTCCCTCGGTTGAACGCCGACATCATCGACAAGGGTGTCGCGCAGGCCGACACCGGCTACATCTGGAGCACCGGAGCCTTCATGCTCATGGTCTCGCTCGGGCAGATCACGGCTTCGATCATCGCCACCTACTTCGCGGCACGTGCGGCCATGAGCGTCGGCCGCGACATCCGCGCCGACGTCTTCTCCCGCGTGAGCGGATTCTCCGAGCGCGAGGTCTCGCAGTTCGGCGCGGGGTCGCTCATCACCCGCAACACCAACGACGTGCAGCAGGTGCAGATGCTCGCGATGATGGGCGCGACCATGTTCGTCATGGCTCCCATGCTCGCGATCGGCGGCATCATCATGGCCGTCCAGCAGGATGTCGGGCTGAGCTGGCTGATCGCCGTCTCCGTGCCGGTGCTGCTCATCCTCGCAGGCATCATCATCGGGCGCATGGTGCCGCTGTTCCGTCGTAACCAGCGCAAGCTCGACAACGTGAACCGCATCATGCGCGAGCAGCTCACGGGTGTGCGCGTCGTGCGCGCCTTCGTCCGCGAGAACATCGAGGAGGAGCGCTTCCGCGGCGCGAACACGGACATCATGATCCTCGGTCGCAAGATCGGTTCGCTGTTCGTCCTGCTGTTCCCGCTGTTCATGCTGATCCTGAACGTCACGGTCGTGGCCGTGATCTGGTTCGGCGGCATCGAGATCAACGAGGGCAACGTCGAGGTCGGCACCCTGTTCGCCTTCATGCAGTACATCGGTCAGATCATGGGCGGTGTCATCATGGCCAGCTTCATGGCGATCATGATCCCGCGCGCCGCGGTCTCGGCCGAGCGCGTCGGAGAAGTGCTGGATGTCGCATCCACGCTGGAGCGCCCCGAGAACGGCGTCACCGAGTTCCCGACCCCCGGCGCCGTTTCGTTCGAGGGCGTCGAGTTCACCTACCCCGGCGCGGAGTCCCCGG
The DNA here is from genome assembly GCF_025836995.1 of Microbacterium sp. M28. Classification (NCBI taxonomy): domain Bacteria; kingdom Bacillati; phylum Actinomycetota; class Actinomycetes; order Micrococcales; family Microbacteriaceae; genus Microbacterium; species Microbacterium triticisoli. Next base: position 279,796 of record NZ_CP107546.1, read on the forward strand.
TGCTCAGCGGCATCGACTTCCGCGCGGAGCCGGGTGAGACGGTGGCGATCGTCGGATCGACCGGTGCCGGCAAGACCACACTGGTCTCGCTGATCCCGCGTCTGTTCGACGTCACCGGCGGCGTGATGCGCGTCGGCGGCACCGACGTCCGCGAGGCGGATGTCGAGGCGCTGTGGGACAGTATCGGGCTCGTGCCCCAGCGACCGTTCCTGTTCACCGGGACCGTGGCATCCAACCTCCGCTACGGCCGCGAGGAGGCCACGGACGAGGAGCTCTGGAAGGCGCTCGAGATCGCTCAGGGACGCGACTTCGTCGAGGAGATGCCCGACGGGCTGAACTCGCGCATCGCCCAGGGCGGCACGAACGTCTCCGGCGGCCAGCGTCAGCGTCTCGCCATCGCCAGGGCGATCGTGCACCAGCCGCAGATCCTGGTTTTCGACGACTCGTTCTCCGCCCTCGACCTCACCACGGACGCCCGCCTCAGACAGGCCCTGTGGCGAGAACTTCCGGAGGTGACGAAGATCGTGGTCGCACAGCGTGTGTCGACCATCACGGATGCCGACCGCATCGTCGTCCTGGATGGCGGCACCATGGTCGGCGTCGGAACCCACGACGAACTCCTCGCTTCGAGCGAGACCTACCGCGAGATCGTCGAATCGCAGCTGGGAGTGGACGCATGAGCGCGTCGAAGAGCTCAGGGAACGAGCCGGTGCAGCTGACCCCTGAAGAGCAGTACGAAGCCGAACTCGCCGAACAGGCGCGCCAGAACTCCGGCGACTGGGACGCGGTCGCGCCCGGCAAGGCCGACAACTTCGGCAAGAGCTTCGGTCGGATGATCGGCCTGCTCAAGCCCTCGGCACTGTGGTTCGTGTTCGTGTCGATCCTCGGGGCGATCGGCGTCGTCCTCACCGTGGCGGCGCCCAAGGTGCTCGGCGAGGCGACCAACATCATCTACGAGGGCTTCATCTCCAAGACGCTCGGCGACTCCGGCGTCCCTGCCGGAACGTCCCAGGAGCAGATCGTCGAGATGCTCCGCGCCCAGGGGCAGGACGACTTCGCGAACATGGTCGCGGCGTTCAGCGACTTCCAGGTCGGCGCCGGCATCGACTTCGATCGGCTGCGATGGATCATCATCGCGGTGCTGGCGATCTACGTCGGCGCTGCGCTGCTCACCTGGATCCAGGGCTACGTGATCAACGTCATCATGATGCGCACGATGTGGCGTCTGCGCGAGGACGTCGAGGCGAAGATCAACCGTCTGCCGCTGTCGTACTTCGACAAGGTGCAGCGCGGTGAGCTGATCTCTCGGGTCACGAACGACATCGACAACATCACCCAGACCATGCAGCAGTCGCTCTCGGGCGCGTTGACGTCGATCCTGACCGTGATCGGCGTGCTCTGGATGATGTTCACGATCTCGTGGCAGCTCGCGCTGGTCGCGCTGGTCGCGCTACCGCTGATGGGTGTCATCTTCGGCGTCATCGGTCCGCACTCGCAGAAGGCGTTCGGAACGCAGTGGCGCAAGGTCGGCCGACTGAACGCCCGCGTCGAGGAGGCCTTCTCCGGCCACGCGCTGGTCAAGGTCTTCGGCCGCGAGCAGGACGCCCTGGACAAGTTCCAGGTCGAGAACGAAGAGCTCTTCCAGGCGAGCTTCAAGGCGCAGTTCCTGTCGGGCATCATCATGCCCGCCATGACCTTCGTCGGCAGCCTCACCTACGTCGGCATCGCGGTGCTCGGTGGTCTGATGGTCGCCAGCGGCCAGCTGCGTCTCGGCGACGTACAGGCGTTCATCCAGTACTCGCAGCAGTTCACGCAGCCGCTGAGCGAGCTGGGCGGCATGGCGGCCGTCGTGCAGTCCGGTACTGCTTCGGCGGAGCGGGTGTTCGACTTCCTCGATGCCGACGAGCAGGAGGCCGACGACGAGGACGCCCCGCAGATCAAGCAGGGCAAGGGTGTCATCGAGTTCGAGAACGTGTCGTTCTCGTACACGCCGGAGCGTCCGCTGATCAACGACCTGTCGTTCCGCGTGGAGCCCGGCCAGACGGTCGCGATCGTCGGGCCGACGGGTGCAGGCAAGACGACCCTCGTCAACCTGATCATGCGTTTCTACGAGCTGAGCGGCGGGCGCATCCTGCTCGACGGTCAGGACATCGCAGCGCTCACGCGTTCCGACCTGCGCTCGCGCACGGGAATGGTGCTGCAGGATCCGTGGCTGTTCGCCGGATCGATCCTGGAGAACATCCGGTACGGTCGTGCGACGGCGACCGACGAAGAGGTGCTGGCGGCGGCGAAGGCGACCTACGTCGACCGGTTCGTCCACGCACTTCCCGAGGGCTACGAGACGGTTCTCGACGAGGACGCCTCGAACGTGTCGGCGGGTGAGCGTCAGCTCATCACGATCGCCAGGGCGTTCGTGTCGCAGCCGTCGATCCTCATCCTCGATGAGGCGACGAGCGCCGTCGACACCCGCACCGAGCTGCTGCTGCAGCACGCCATGGCTGCGTTGCGTCAGGGCCGAACCTCGTTCGTGATCGCGCACCGTCTGTCGACGATCCGCGACGCCGACCTCATCCTCGTGATGGAGCACGGCGACATCGTCGAGAAGGGCACGCACGACGAGCTCATCGCTGCGCAGGGAGCCTACTGGCGCCTGTACCAGTCGCAGTTCGAGCAGGCCGCGACCGACATCGATGCCGAAGAGGCGCTCACCGCAACCCCGGTCGTCGTGACCGGCGAGGCAGAGGAAGCGGCCGAGGCCGAGTCGGAGTCCGAGCGGGCCTGACCCGCAGACGGAGGGTCGTCACCCCACGGGGTGGCGGCCCTCCGTCGCGTCCGGGCGCCGGGGCACCTGGTCATATCGGGGGTGGTGAGGCGACCAATCGCGACAGCCCGGTCTGCGTGGGCGCCCGGGGCGCCGGGAGGGGTCGCGTGTGGTCGTGTCCGGCACGGTGAAGCGACCACGTGTGCCACCTCGGGCGCGATTTCCGCGTCAGCTCGTGATGCCGAGCAGCTCGAACGGGTGCGTCAGTCGCCACCACGCGCTCGGGCCTTCGATCTCGTCGGCCAGCACGACGGGAACCTCCGTCGCGTTCACCGGGCCGGTGACGATGACGGACCCCACGGGGGCTTCGGTGTCCCTGGTCTCTCCGAGGTCGAAGGTCACCTCGGCAGTCGGTGCCGCCGTGTTCCAGAGCACGACGTTCGCATCGGCATCCGTCACGATGTCCGAGCTCGCACCCCAGGCGGTGCTGACCTGGCCGACGACAGTGCCGGCGTCGACGGCGGGACCCTGCGCGTTCAGTTGCTCCTCGACCTGCGCGTACAGCGCCCGGCTGGCGGCGAGGCGCTCGTCGTTGTTCTTCTGACCGAGCACCGCCGCATAGATGCGGACGTCCGTGTCGCCGACCGTGACGTCCTTGCCGCTGAGCAGGTTGTAGTCGCCGTCCAGCGAACCAGTCTTGAGGCCCACGAAACCTGGGTCGGCGAGGAGGCCGTTCGAGTTCGTGACCAGACCCGCACCGGCCAGGTCGACCGACCGGGTTCCGACGATCTCCGCGAAGACGGGATGCGCCATGGCGATCGAGGCGAGAGCGGTCAGAGACTCCGGGGAGGCGACGTTGTTCTCGTTGCGACCGGAGGGGGTGACGATGTCGATCTCGTCCAGGCCGCGGGCGGACAGCCATGCCTCGGCCGCGGCGGCGAACTCGCGGTCCGATCCCCAGATCTCCTCGGCGAGACGATCGATGTAGTTGTTGGCCGATCCCAGCAGGATGCCCTGCAGCATCTGGTACTCGGTCAGCACGCCGTCGACCGGAACATCCAGCGCCGACTGGTCATCCCGCAGGTACGACCAGTATTCGCGGGAGTCGCCGCGGTCGAACGCGAACTCCGGCCCCTGCTCGCCGGGCTGCAGCGGCATGGCGTCGAGCACCATCATCACGGAGACGACCTTGGTGATGCTGGCGATCGGGGCGGCCTCCGGCGTGGATGCCGCGGCACCGACGCCCGCGACGCTCACTCCCGCGCTCCCGGTCGCAGGCCACGTGAGCGCGGCGGCCCCGGCGGCTGCGGGCTCGACCGTGACGGCTTCGATGGTGGGCGGCAGTTCGTGCAACGGCCAGAGCAGCACGGTCGCCGTGTACGCCACACCGAGGGCGACCAGCGTCCCCAGCGGGATGAGGATGCCCGGTTGCAGGAATCCGCGCCGTGGAGCACCGACGAGCAGGTCGGGGGCGTCGTCCGTGCTCTGCGCCTCGAGCGGTGCGGCCTGGGTGGCGGCCTCAACGGCGGCCGGGTCCACCCACAGCAGTGCGGTCGGCGGCGAGTTCTCATCGGCCCAGGCGGCCTGCGGCTCCGCCTGATCATCCTGCTCCGTGAGCAGCGACGACAGCGCGGCGTCGTCCTCGGGGGGCGCGACCTCGGTCGGCACGGATGCGGCGGCCGCGGACATGGGCGGCGCGGAACCTGCGGCGACGACCACGCCGGAGTCAGAGAGCTCGGACGTGGTGGTCCCGGACGCGTCCGATGCACGTGCGCCCGGCGCAGACGGAGCGCCACGGGTATCGATCGCCTCGGCAGGCTCGCCTTCGAACGGGACGTCCGCGGACACGTTCGTCCCGGAGCCGACTACGGCGCCGCTTCGCGCGGTGTCCGAATGGCCGGACTCGGCAGAGGCCTCCGGTTCGGATGCGTTCACGGCGGACGAACCGGTCGTCACCGGAATCGCACGGGTGGCATCCGCGTCCTCAGTCGTACCGTCGTCGACCGCGGCGGTCTCCGCGACGATCTCGGCTTCCGAGACGACCTCGGCAGCGGCGACTTCGGAGGCCGCGGCGTCGAGGTCGGCGTCCACGACCGTCGGGATGGCCCCGGTGCGCCGTCGGTGCTCGCGACGCGTCAGGGCGCCGCCGCCGTCGGTCTGCTCATCGAGGGTCACTTGAATACGGTACCGAACCCGTATGTGACAACGCCGCATTGGCCGAGGAGTAAGATCGACCCCACAACCCACGGGAGTCCGGCGAGCCGGGCTGAGAGGAAGCGATCCGCGCTTCGACCGTCGAACCTGATCCGGATCATGCCGGCGCAGGGAGGAGAACAGATGAGCACGTCCACGTCCGCATCCGCTTCCCACGAAGCGAAGAATGCCGCCACCACCCCCGCATCCGCTGCGACCAGCCCGCACCGCTGGCGGGTCGTCGACATCGTCGTCGCCGCCGTCCTCGGCGTCGCGGTCGGTCTGCTGTTCTGGGGATGGAACATCATCGGCGGGGCCTGGTTCGGCGCCGCCGACGCGCTGACCCCTGGCCTCGGCGGCATCGCCGTCGGCATCTGGCTGATCGGCGGCGTCATCGGCGGGCTCGTGATCCGCAAGCCCGGCGCGGCCTTCGTCGTCGAGGTCGTCGCGGCGATCGTCTCGATGCTGATCGGCAACGTGTGGGGCGTCTCCACCGTGCTGTCGGGTATCGTCCAGGGGCTGGGAGCCGAGCTGATCTTCGCACTGTTCTTCTACCGCCGCTTCGGCATCGTGGTCGCGATGCTCGCCGGCGTCGGTGCCGCGGCAGCCGCATGGGTGTTCGAGCTGTTCTACGGCAGCTCGCCGAACATCCTGAAGTCGCTCGAGTTCAACGCGATCTACCTCACCACTCTCGTGATCTCGGGGGCGATCCTCGCCGGCGTGGTCGGGTGGCTGCTCGTCCGAGCCCTCGCCGTCACGGGGGCGCTGAACAGATTCGCGGCCGGGCGAGAGCTCGTCCGCGAGGTCTGAGCTGAGTATGAACGCCCCCGCCCGCGTCCAGGCCGAGGGCTGGGGCTGGAAGTACGCGGGCCGCAGGCGTCCGGCCGTCAGCGACGTCACGTTCACGATCGAACCGGGCGAGCGTGTGCTGCTGCTCGGCGCGTCCGGTGCGGGCAAGTCGACGCTGCTCGCCGGTCTCGCCGGCGTGCTCGGCGACGCCGACGAGGGGCAGCGCACCGGGTCCCTGCGGATCGACGGCGCGGCCCCCGAATCCGCTCGGGGCCGCACGGGGCTGGTTCTGCAGGACCCGGACGCCGGAGTGGTGCTGTCCAAGGTCGGCGACGACGTCGCGTTCGGATGCGAGAACCTCGGTGTGCCGGCATCCGAGATTCCCGGCCGCGTTGCCGAGGCTCTGGAGGCGACCGGACTCATCGTCCCGCTGACCCGCGCGACCAAGGCGTTGTCGGGCGGGCAGAAGCAGAGGCTCGTGCTGGCCGGCGCGCTCGCGATGCGCCCCGGGCTGCTGCTGCTGGACGAGCCCACGGCCAACCTGGACCCCGCCGGTGTCCGCGAGGTGCGCGCGAGCGTCGAGCGCGCGGTGGACTCGACCGGAGCGACGCTCATCGTGGTCGAGCACCGCACTCCGGTGTGGGCGGATCTGATGACCCGCGTCATCGTGCTCGCCGCCGACGGCGGTCTGCTCGCCGACGGGTCGCCGTCTCGTGTCTTCGCGGAGCACGGGGCGGCGCTGGCCGATGCCGGCGTGTGGGTTCCGGATGCCGAGATCCACCTGCCCGAGCTCGACGCCGCCACCGGGGCGGCGGTCCTCTCGGCATCCGATCTCGCGGTCGCTCGGGAGCCGCGCACGATCGTCCAGGCCGGCCTGGACGTGCAGATCCCTCGGGGCAGCGCGACGGTCGTCTCGGGGCCCAACGGCGTGGGCAAGTCGACGCTGGCGCTCACACTGGCGGGCCTCATCCCGGAGCGTTCCGGTGAGGTGATCGCGGCAGCGGACCTCGCGGGTCGTTCCGGCCGTCGGCCGTTCCGATGGTCGTCGCGCGAACTGCTGACCCGTATCGGCACGGTGTTCCAGGAGCCGGAGCACCAGTTCCTGACCCAGACGCTGCGTGACGAGCTGGCGGTCGGGCCGAAGGCCCTCGGCTGGGACCGGGCCAGGACGGATGCCGTCGTCGACGCCTTGCTCGACCGGCTGGGACTCGCCCCGCTCGCGCTCGCCAGCCCGTTCACGCTGTCCGGCGGTCAGAAGCGCCGGCTCTCCGTGGCCACGGTGCTCGCGGCATCCCCCGAGGTGATCGTGCTCGACGAGCCGACGTTCGGACAGGATCGCCGTGGGTGGATCTCGCTCGTCGCGCTCCTGCAGGAGGAGATCGCCCGCGGTCGTACGATCGTGGCCGTCACGCACGACGAAGGCGTGATCCGCCACCTCGGCGGACACCGCATCGCTCTGGAGAGCCGGGTGAACGCATGAGCGCCGTCGAGGTCGAACGGACGACTTGGCTCGACGGCGTGAACCCGGTGACGAAGGTCGTGCTCGCACTCGTGCTGTCGATCCCGCTGTTCGCATCGATCGACGTGACCAGCGCCCTCGTCGCGATCTCGCTGCAGTTGCTGTGCCTTCCACTCACCGGCCTGAGCGTCGGTACGGTGCTGAAGCGCCTGCTCCCGATCGTGATCTTCGCTCCGATCGCGGGGCTCAGCATGCTCCTCTACGCCGAGCCGGCGGGCCGGATCTACTGGAGCTTCGGGTTCGTCACGATCAGCGACGACTCGATCTCGCTCGCGATCGCCGTGAGCCTGCGCGTCCTCGCCCTCGGCCTGCCGACGATCCTGCTGTTCGGTCGGACCGACCCGACCGAGCTCGCCGACGCCCTCGCCCAGGTCGCCAGGCTGCCGAGCCGGTTCGTGCTCGGCATCCTGGCCGGAACCCGGATGCTGGGGCTCTTCCTCGACGACTGGCGCACGATGGGCCTCGCCCGTCGGGCACGTGGCGTCGGTGACACCGGCGCTCTGCGGAGGTTCTTCTCGATGGCGTTCGTGCTGCTGGTGTTCGCGGTGCGCCGCGGAACCAAGCTCGCCATGGCGATGGAGGCCCGCGGCTTCGGGTCCGGCATCGAGCGGACCTGGTCGCGGACGTCGCGCCTGCACCCCCGGGACGCCGTCGCCCTCACCGGCGGGTTCGCGATCATGGCGGTGTCGATCGCGGCGGCGGTCGCGGTCGGCTCGTTCCGGTTCGTGTGGAGCTGAGTCAGCCCGCGTTCCACAGATCCCGGTAGTAGGCCAGCCGTTCGCGGTCGGGCTCGACGCCGTACGCCTCGATGAGGGCGTCCTCCCATCCGGCGCCGACGTTCCACTCCGTGCTCATCGACGCCACGGCGATGTCCGCCCAGCGGTCGCCGACGCCGAGTGCTGCCAGGTCGACGTGGGCGATGGGTCGCCCTGCGTCGTCGAGCAGAGTGTTGGGCATGCAGGCATCGCCGTGGCACACGACGAGCCGGTCGATCTCCGGGGCATCGCGCAGGGCATCCGGGAGGCGGATGCCTCGCCGCTCCGCGTTCGCGAAGCGGCTCGCGACGCTCCACTCCCACGGGCACTCGTCGACGGGGAGCGCGTCGTGCAGCATCCGGAGTCCTTCGCCGACGGCCCGGACGGCCGCGGCCGGTTCGGCGATCCAGAGTGGATCGACGGCGCTCCGGCCCGTGATGGCTGCGGTGACGAGCCACTCGTGGTCGGCATCCTGCCCCTGCTCCAGCACCGCGGGCACCCGTGCCCAGCGACGGGCCCATCGCATCCGCTCCGCCTCGTCGCGCATGTTGGCCTCGACGTCGTGCGGGCCCCACTTGATGTAGCGGTCGTCGTCCGTGCGGAACGTGAGGCCTCCGATGCCGTTCTCCCACACCGGGGTGAGGGCGGCGCCGTCCGCGAGCTCGCGCACGCGCTCCGGCACAGGGATCGACGCGGCCGGGATGGTCATGCGGGGTCCTTTCCACGTTCGCAACTCCTCATCGATGCTCGCACATCACGGAGTTGCGGGCCGGAAAGCGTTTCGCCGGAGCACGCACCTCACATTCTGAGGAGTTGTGAACCAGCGCGGTCTCACACCAGGTCGCGCAGCGCCTCCTCGAGCACGATCGCGTGATTGCGGTGCGGATCGTGAGCCGCGTACACCAGCGTGACCGTCGGGTGCGGGCGCAGCCGTTCGGCGAGCTCGGCGAGAGCGGGCGCCGACTCGTGAGCGAGCTCTGCCCGGTACCGATCGGCGTAGGCGTCCCAGTCATCCGCCGCTGCGGCATGCCAGGCCTTGCGCAACTCGGGGCTGGGCGCGGTGTCCTTCGCCCAGAGATCGACCGCCGCTCGGTCCTTGGAGAGGCCACGCGGCCAGAGTCGATCGACGAGCACGCGGAACCCGTCGGACGGATCGGCGGTGTCGTAGGCTCGCTTGCGACGCAGTTCCATGGCTCCAGCCAACACCCGCCGGCCGCCTCCCGCCAGCGTGAGACTCGGAACCGCGTAAGCTGGAACTGAGTTGCACGATCGTTCGAAGGAGAACAGCATGCAGATCCAGGGATCGGGCGCCCTCATCACGGGCGGCGCTTCCGGACTCGGCCTCGCCACGGCGCGCGCGCTCGCCGCCGCCGGTGCCCACGTCACCCTGCTCGACCTGCCGGGCTCGGCCGGTGCCGCGCTCGCCGCCGAGATGGGCGGTGCCTTCGCCCCCGGCGACGTGACCAGCCCCGCGGATGCCGCCGCGGCCGTCGTCGCCGCGAACACCGAGGCTCCGCTGCGCATCGTGGTGAACTGCGCCGGCATCGCCCCTCCGGCGAAGGTGCTGGACCGTGACGGCGAACCGGGTTCGCTGGAGGACTTCGAGCGGATCATCCGGATCAACCTCGTCGGAACGTACAACGTGCTGTCGCAGGCCGCCGCTGTCATCGCGAAGCAGGAGCCGACCGCCTCGGGCGACCGCGGCGTCATCGTCAACACCGCGAGTGTCGCGGCCTTCGACGGGCAGATCGGCCAGCCCGCGTACTCGGCCTCCAAGGGCGGCGTGCACGCGATGACGCTTCCGGTGGCGCGCGAGCTCGCGCGCCACGGCATCCGGGTGTGCACGATCGCGCCAGGGATCATGGAGACGCCGATGCTGGCCGGTCTCCCCGAGGCCGCGCAGGCTTCCCTCGGCGAGCAGGTGCCGCACCCGGCCCGGCTCGGACGCCCTGCCGAGTACGCCGCCCTCGTCCAGCACATCGTCGAGAACGACTATCTGAACGGTGAGACCATCCGCCTCGACGGCGCCATCCGGATGGCGCCGAAGTAGCATTCCCCGGGTTCGAGCAGCGATGTCTGCTCGAGTTCGGCCGGATTCGAGCAGACAGAGCGATTCGAACAAGGATCTAGGAGAACCATGACGCTGGCAGGAAAGACCATCCTGATGTCGGGCGGCAGCCGCGGCATCGGCCTCGCGATCGCCCTCCGGGCCGCACGGGACGGCGCGAACATCGCGATGCTCGCCAAGACCGACACCCCGCATCCGAAGCTCGAGGGCACGATCCACACCGCGGCCGAGCAGATCCGCGCCGCCGGCGGCAACGCCCTGCCGATCGTCGGGGACGTGCGCGAGGACGACGACATCACCGAGGCCGTGCTCAAGACGGTGGGCGAGTTCGGCGGAATCGACATCGTCCTCAACAACGCCAGCGTGATCGACCTGTCCCGCTCGCTCGATCTCGGGGCGAAGAAGTACGACCTCATGCAGGACGTCAACGTCCGCGGGACGTTCATGCTGTCCCGCGCGGCGATCCCGCAGCTGAAGGATGCCGAGAACCCGCACATCCTGTCGCTGTCTCCACCGCTGAACCCGACCCCGAAGTGGCTCGGAGCGCACACCGGCTACTCGCTGGCGAAGTTCGGGATGACGATGGTGACGCTCGGGCTCGCGGCCGAGTTCGCCAGGGACGGGATCGCGGCGAACACCCTCTGGCCGCGAACCACGATCGCGACCGCCGCGGTGCAGAATCTCCTCGGCGGCGACAAGGTCATGGCGGCCAGCCGCACCGCCGACATCTACGCGGATGCCGCGTACGCGGTGCTGACCAAGCCGGCGCGCGACTGCACCGGACAGAGTCTGATCGTCGAGGACGTGCTCGAGGCGGACGGTGTCACGGACTTCTCCGGCTACGCGGCGATCCCCGGCACCCCGGACAGCGCGCTGTTCCCGGACATCTTCCTCGACTGACTGACGCGGGCGTCAGAACAGCAGATACACCGCACCGACGATCGTCAGGATGATGACGAGCCGGTCGAACAGCTGCTGAGGCATCCGCTTGGCGAGTTTCAGGCCGACCAGCGCGCCGATCACGACGAGCGGCGTGAGCAGCAGGTCCATCAGCAGGACCTCGGGTGTGAACAGCCCGATGCCGGCGAGGAACGGCACCTTCACGAGGTTCACGATCGCGAAGAACCAGGCCGACGTGCCGAGGAACACCTGCACGGGCGTCCGCGTCGCGAGGAAGTACATCGACATCACCGGTCCGCCGGCGTTGGCGACCATCGTGGTGAAGCCGGCGAGCGTGCCGTAGGTCGCTCCGAGCATCCGGCCGCCCACCGGCGTCGCCGCTCGGCGCCGACGCCACAGCGTCACGGCGATCATGAGCAGCAGGATGACCCCGATCGCGCGACGAACGATCCGGTCGTCGCCGTACGCGAGGAACAGGAAGCCCAGGACGAGCCCGGCCAGCACCGCCGGCGCCAGGCGCACAAGGGTCGGCCAGTGCGCGTGCCGCCGGTAGGCGATCAGGGCGAACACGTCGCCGACGATGAACAGCAGCAGCATCGCCGCGGTCGACGTCCTGGCTGGCAGCACCGCGGCGAACAGCACCACCGACACGGTCGCGCTGCCGGGAATGGCGGTCTTGCCCAGGCCGGCGACCAGGGCCGCCAGGCCCAGCAGGCTCCAGGCGAGGGGAGTGAGCTCGATCATCCGGCTCGGTCGATCTCGGCGACGATCGCGTCGTACCCGCGGTCGGCGGCGAGCCGACGCGGCGAGACGCCTTCGCCGTCGGGGATCGACACATCGGCGCCGCCCTCGATGAGCGTGCGTACGACCTCGACGTACGTGGCCGACCCGTCGCCCAGGACGATGGCCTCGTGCAGGGCGGTCCAACCGAGGTCGTTGACGTGGTTCACGTCGACCCCGGCATCCAGCAGGATCCGGATCGTCGGCAGCAGACCGCGTTCGGATGCCGGGATCAGAGCGGTCCCGCCGAAGCGGTTCGTGCTGGCGAGGTCGGCGCCGTTCGCGAGCGTCAGCTGGAGGATCTCGTCATGACCGCGCGCCCCGGCGTACAGGTACGCGGAGTCCTGGATGTCGTCCTTCGCGTTGACGTCTGCGCCGGCCTCGATGAGCACGCGGGCGGCCTCGACGTGGTTCTGCTTCGTCGCGGCGACGAGGGCTGTGGCTCCGTTCCCGCCGCGCGCTTCGAGGTCGGCGCCGGCGTCGATGGCCGAGCGGACCGCGTCGGCGTCACCGGCCGCGGCGGCCGTCAGCAGTGCAGTGTCCGCCGATTCGGTCATGGCTGTCTCCTCCGGGATCGGGGCCTCAGGCGCCGCGCAGCCGGCCGCACCCATCATCAGGATGGCCAGCGCTGCCGCGAGCGCCGCTCGCCTCATGCGATTCGCCCCGCGTCGTGATCAGGCTCGGACGGCGGAGAGCGCCGCGGCGAACCGCTGCGCACGCTGCTCGAGATCGGACCAGTTCTGCGCCTTGATCGACGACCCGTTGGCCAGGTCGCCGCCGGCGCCGACGGCCACCGCGCCCGCCGCGAACCAGTCCGCGAGGTTGTCCGGGTTCACGCCGCCGGTGGGCATGAGGGGGGCGTCGGGGAACGGGCCTCGGAGTGCTCCGAGGTAGGAGGGGCCGCCGAGCGACGCGGGGAAGATCTTCACGACGTCGACGCCGAGCGCGAGAGCACCCATGACCTCGGTGGGCGTCATGGCGCCTGTCATGACGACACGGCGGGTGTCGAGCATCGCGCGTGTGAGGTCGGGAAGGGTTCCGGGGCTGACGAGGAACTCCGCTCCGGCGTCGGCCGCCGCGTTCGCCTGCTCGACGGTGGTCACCGTCCCGGCGCCGATGTAGGCGGCGTCCCCGTGACGGGCGCGCAGCTCGCGGATGACGGCCGGCGCGTCAGGGGTGGAGTAGGTCACCTCGATGCCGGTCACACCGCCGCGGATGATCGCCTCCGATGCCTCGAGGGCCAGCTCGGGCGACGGGGCGCGGAGGACGGCGAGGACGCCCGTGGCGCGGGCGCTGTCGAGACGGTCGGTCATGGAGGCTCCTTCATCGGGCGTGCGTGCGTTCATTCTCTCACCGGCCTCGCGCAGCCCCGCTGTCTCCCAGCCGGTACGCCGTACCCTGGAAGGTATGACCGAGACCTCCCGTGCGCCGCGCAAGGCCAGCGCAGTGCGTCCCACGACGACGCCCGCGGCATCCGGCACACCCCAGGTGCGGCCGACGACCGAAGGATGGACGCAGAAGAAGGATGCCGAAGGGCGGCCGCTGCTGCAGTTCGCCAGCCCGAAGCGCGGCAAGCCGCCCGTGCATCTGGCCGATCTGACGCCGGCCGAGCGCGTCGAGAAGGTCAAGGAGCTCGGCCTGCCCGGCTTCCGCGCCAAGCAGCTGTCGACCCATTACTTCAAGCACTACACGTCGGACCCCGCCGAGATGACGGACCTGCCCGCAGGCATCCGCGACGAACTCGTCACCGGGCTGCTGCCCCCGCTCATGACCGAGGTGCGGCGCCTGGAGACCGACAAGGGCGACACGATCAAGTTCCTGTGGCGGCTGCACGACGGTGCGCTCGTCGAATCCGTGCTCATGCGCTACCCCGGCCGCATCACGCTGTGCGTGTCGAGCCAGGCCGGCTGCGGCATGAACTGCCCGTTCTGCGCGACCGGTCAGGCCGGGCTCACGCGCAACATGTCGGCGGCCGAGATCATCGAGCAGGTCGTCCGTGCGAACCGCGCCATCGCGAACGGCGAGCTCGGCGGCAAGAAGCGCGACGATCACTCCCTGGAGCGCGTCAGCAACATCGTCTTCATGGGCATGGGCGAACCGATGGCCAACTACAACCGCGTCATGCACGCGGTGCGGACCATGGTCAGCGCCCAGCCGGACGGGCTCGGCATGAGCGCGCGCGGCATCACGGTGTCCACGGTCGGCCTCGTGCCCGCGATCCGCAAGCTCGCCGCCGAGGACATCCCGGTGACCTTCGCGCTCTCCCTGCACGCTCCGGATGACGAGCTGCGCGACGAACTCATCCCCGTGAACTCCCGCTGGAAGGTCGACGAGGCTCTGGATGCGGCGCGCGAGTACTTCGACAAGACCGGACGCCGGGTGTCCATCGAGTACGCGCTCATCAAGGACATGAACGATCACGCCTGGCGCGCCGACCTCCTCGCGGACAAGCTCAACGCGCGCGGCCGCGGGTGGGTGCACGTGAACCCGATTCCCCTGAACCCGACGCCGGGCTCGATCTGGACCTCGTCGGAGGTGTGGGTGCAGAACGAGTTCGTGCGCCGCCTCAACGACGCCGGCATCCCGACGACCCTGCGCGACACCCGCGGCAAGGAGATCGACGGGGCCTGCGGACAGCTCGTCGCGACGACCGAGGACGAGGCAGCCGCGGCCTCCGTCTGAGGCGGCTTCGGGTCTGCGCCCGTTCCGGTCGCGAATTCTGTCGCTATGCCGACGCCGTAACGACACTTTCTGCGACCGGAGCCGTGGCGCGCGCCTGCGCGTCCCGTGCGCCGAGTCGCTCCGCGGTGTCCAGCCAGGTCGCGATCCGCTCCGGTCCGGCATCCTTCACGCCCAGCATCCGGTGGGTGCGCACCGAGCGGATACCGCAGAGCCGGAGCGTGTTGCGGGCGACCTGCGTCTGGGCGGGGAGTCCTGTGAAGGGCGCGGCGTACCAGGGGGTGTCGGCGAGCAGGAGGAGCCGGCCTCGGCGGGCGCCGAGCAGTCCCTCTGGCAGGCCGAGCTTCGTGTACCGGTACTCCTGCTGGGGCAGCAGCGCGCGATCGAAGAAGCCCTTGAGGACGGCGGGCACAGATCCCCACCACAGCGGCGTCGCGACGACGACGGTCTCGGCCGCGTGGAGAGCGCGCTTCGCGTCGGCGAGGTCGGGCTCCAGGGGCATCCGCTCCCGATAGCCGAAGCGCAGATGCGGGTCGAAATCGAGATCGCGCAGTGCCAGCACCCGTGCGTCGCCATGTCCTGCGGCATAGCGCCGGGCGAGTTCGGCCGTGAGCGAGCGGGCATCAGGGTTGCCGTCGATGATCAGCGCGGTGGTCATGAGATCTCCTATCTTGACAGTGTCTACTTGGTGGACAGTGTCAACATAGGAGACAATGTTGCTCGTGTCAACTTCTCGAACGGCCTACCATCACGGGGACCTGGCCCACGCCCTGGAGGCGGCGGCTATGCGCCTTCTCGCGGAGAAGCCGGCGCAGGAGATCAGCCTCCGAGAGGTGGCGCGGTCGGCGAACGTCAGCCACAACGCGCCGTATCACCACTTCGCCGACCGGCAGGGGCTGCTGAAGGTCCTCGCTGAGCGCAGCATGGCCGACCTCGTGGCGCTCGTCCGCGCGGCGATCGACGGCACGACCGAACCGGTGCCGGCGCTGATCGCCGGGGGCGGTGCGTACATCCGCTACGCGGTGGAGAATCCGAACGGCTTCGACGTCATCTACGACCCGACCGTGTGCGTACCGGGTCACCCCAGCGCCACGATGGCCCCGATGATCGGCGAGCTCGAGGACGCCCTGCGGGCCGCCGCCAGCGCCGCCGGACTCGCAGCGGAGACGGACGTGCTCGCGCTGTGGGGACTCATCCACGGGCTCGGCACCCTGTGCGCGGCCGGACACTTCGACCTCGACGCCGCGCTCGCGGCGGGTGAGGCTGCGATCAGGCGGATGCTTCCGGCCTGACCGGCCGCCGGCCGCGGCCGTGCCGTCGCTGCGGCCGCTGGCGGATCGCTGCGCGTGGTCTCGCGGGTGCCGCGCCTCCTGGGTCGCGCAATGCGTTGCTCTGATCGCTCCCCGCCGACGCGGGTCGCGAATTCTGCCGCTAAACGCGCGTCGGAACGGCAGACTCTGCGACCTGGGTCGCGTCGCGCAGCACCTCCGCGACCGTGCATGCGCGGACGGCCGGATGTCGGGACGCGTGCAACGCGATCGAACGGACGAGACTGATGATGGCCGGTTCTCGCGTGATGCGGGTGCCGGTGAGCGATGCATCCAGCTCGAGGGTCCAGCGGGTGCCGGTCAGCGTCTCTTCCAGCATGCGCAGCGGTGCGCGCAGCCGTGCGTCGCTCAGCCGATGATCGTCGTCACCGAACCATTCCAGAAGCGCCTCGATGGTCCAATCTGGCGCGATTGGACCAGTGAATGGCGAATTAGTGTCGAGGATGCTGCTCATTGGACCAGAATTCATGATCATGACGACAGAGGACAGAGCCAATCCGCGGCTGGTGGACCACCGGACGGCCATCGTCGATTCCACCGCCCTCGCGGCGCGGCTCGGACGGTGGGCGCAGGGCGATGGAACGCTGTCGGCGCGCCTGGCGCACGGCATCCGAGCGCTGGTGGCGACGGGAGAGTTGCGCCCCGGCGATCGACTACCGGCGGAGCGCACGCTCGCGGCGGCGACCTCGGTGTCGCGCGGAACCGTGGTCGCCGCGTATGCCGACCTCGCCGAGCGTGGGAACGTGGAGCGGCGACAGGGCAGCGGCACGCGCATCGCCGGAACCCTCGTCTCGCAGCCGGGCAGAGCGGGCCGTGGGGAGGCGCTGTTCTCCTCGCT
This sequence comes from Microbacterium sp. M28, assembly GCF_025836995.1. Lineage (NCBI taxonomy): Bacteria > Bacillati > Actinomycetota > Actinomycetes > Micrococcales > Microbacteriaceae > Microbacterium > Microbacterium triticisoli. Next base: position 296,406 of record NZ_CP107546.1, read on the forward strand.
GCCCAACGCGATCGATCTGCTGCGGTCGGTGCCGCAGATCCCGCAGACGGCCGTAGAGCTCATCCGCAACCACAAGCCCCGCCTCGACCTCGCGCTGCTTCCGGAGACCGACCCTGCTGGCCTGCCGATGCTTCGGACGCAGATCGCCGAGATGCTCACGGCCGAAGGCACGCCGACCTCGCCGGAGCAGATCCTGGTCACGCACGGTGCGCAGCAGGCCATCAGTCTGGTCGTCAACGCGCTGGTGGGGCCCGGCGACGTGGTCCTCGCCGAGGAGGTGACCTGGCCAGGGGTGACCGATTCGGTGAGCCTGCGCGGCGGCAGCGTGCACGGCATCCCGATGGGGGACGACGGCCTCGATCCCGCCGCGCTCGAGGTCGCGATGGCGCGGCTCCGTCCGGCGCTCATCGCGCTGAATCCGCATCATCAGAACCCGACCGGCACACGACTGCCGGCACCGGCACGGCGGCGCATCGCCGACCTCGCGGCGCAGTACGGGGTTCCGATCGTCGAGGACCGGGTGCTCGCAGGCATCTCCTTCGACGGCGTCGTACCGCCTCCGCTCGCGGCGGAGCGTCCGGATGCCCCGGTGATCGTGGTCGAGTCGGTGTCGAAATGGGCCTGGGCAGGACTGCGCATCGGGTGGCTGCGCGCCGACCCCGTACTGGTCAGGCGATTGCGCGGCGCGCGTCAGCTCGCGGACCAGTCCACGAGCGTGCCGGCGCAGCTGCTGGCCAGCGACCTCCTCGTGCACACCGCGGCGTTGCAGCGCGAGGTCTCCCTTGCGCATCGAGGACGCCTTCACCTGCTGCTCGGCCTGATGAAGGAGCACTTGCCGGAGTGGACATTCCGCGCACCGAGCGGCGGGCTGTCGCTGTGGGCCCAGATCCCCACCGGGTCGGCGGATGCCTTCGCACGCGTCGCGGCGCTGCACGGCGTCTCGGTGGCAGGAAGCGCCGAGTTCGCGGCATCCACCTCGCCGGACGATCACATCCGGATTCCGTTCACTCCGCCGGACGACATCCTCACGGAGGGCGTACGTCGTCTGGGGGCGGCGTGGCGGGAGTATCGGGCAGGGCTCTGACCGGCAGCGCGGGACACTGGGAAGTGCCGGTGAAAGGTGCCGGCCGACCGATGCGGGCCGTACGACGTCCCTACGATGAGGCCATGCGCGCGCAAGGCAACAGGACGCTGTGGGTGTCGGCCATCGGGGTGCTCCTCGTCACCGCCTACGCCGTGCTCGCCGCCCTGCAGATCACGATCTGGACGCCGCTCGCGGCCGCACCGGGGCTTTCGCTCGCGGAGATTCGCGCCGAGATGTCCGCGGCCGGTGAGAACCCGGGAGAAGCGGCAGTCGCGACCTTTCTCGGCGCCGGCATCGCGATCGCCGTGATCGCGGCCATCGTGCTCGCCCGCGGACGTGCGCATCCGGCGCTGGCGGTGCTGGCGTTCGCGGTGATCCTGGCGATGGGCGCACCGGCCTTCTTCGTAGCGTCCTTCGGACCGGGGATGGCGCTGGCCGACACGTTCTTCGTGTCCGCGGGCGTCACCCTGCCCGGTGTCGCTGCGTACTATCTGGCGAGCGCGCTCATGCTTCCCGTCATAGCCGGCACGGCCTTCGCCTGGGTCGTCGGGCCGAGGCGACCGGCTGTCGCGGGCTGAAACAGTGCGACTTTCGTCCCGGCATCCCACCCCGGGTCCCGCCGAAGGCTCTAGCGTTGACCTATGGTCAAATATCGTTTTCTCGGTAACAGCGGTCTCAAGGTCTCGGAGATCACCTACGGCAACTGGGTGACGCACGCATCACAGGTCGGCGACGACGCCGCGGTCAAGACGGTGCACGCGGCACTGGATGCCGGAATCACCACGTTCGACACGGCGGACACCTACGCCAACACCGCAGCCGAGGTCGTGCTCGGCAAGGCGCTGCATGGTCAGCGCCGCGCAGGCCTGGAGATCTTCACGAAGGTGTACTTCCCGACCGGCCCCAAGGGACCGAACGACACCGGACTGAGCCGGAAGCACATCTTCGAGTCGATCAACGGCTCGCTCCAGCGCCTCGGCACGGACTACGTCGACCTGTACCAGGCGCACCGGTACGACTACGAGACGCCGCTGGAAGAGACCTTCCAGGCGTTCGCCGACGTCGTGCGGCAGGGCAAGGCACTGTACATCGGCGTCTCCGAGTGGACCGCGGAGCAGTTGCAGGACGGACACGCACTCGCCAGGCAGCTCGGCATCCAGCTCATCTCGAACCAGCCGCAGTACTCGATGCTGCACCGCGTGATCGAGGGCAAGGTCGTCCCGGCATCCGAGGAGCTGGGCATCTCGCAGATCGTCTGGTCGCCGATGGCGCAGGGCGTGTTGAGCGGCAAGTACCTGCCGGGGCAGCCGGTTCCGGAGGGTTCCCGCGCGACCGACGAGAAGAGCGGTGCCGGGTTCATCAAGCGTTTCATGAACGACGACACCCTGTCGGCCGTCCAGCGCCTGAAGCCGATCGCCGAGCAGGCGGGGCTCACCATGCCGCAGCTGGCGATCGCGTGGGTGCTGCAGAACAAGAACGTCGCGGCGGCACTGGTCGGGGCATCGCGTCCGGAGCAGCTCGCCGACACGGTCAAGGCCTCGGGCGTGACGCTGGATGCCGACACGCTCGCGGCGATCGACACGGCGCTCGGCGACACCGTGTTCTCGGACCCGGAGGACACCTACGGCGTCTCGCCGAAGACCCGCCTGGTCTGATCGCCTGATCCTCTGCAGCACGCGAGACCTCTCGTGAGTTGCGAGACCCCGTCGTATTCGCGCGAATACGACGGGGTTTCGCCGTTACGGAGAGGTCTCGGCGGATGCCGGGGCGCTCGATGTCAGCTCAGCGCGATGTCAACCTGAAGCTCGGTCGTCAGACGCTCGAGATCCGCGCGCAGCTGGTCCAGATCGGCGGACGCCGGGACCTCGGCGACGACGGATGCCTCGAACAGGCGTCCTCCGGCCATCGCGGCATCCCGCGTCTCGGTCGTCATGCTCTCGATGCTGAGCTCGTGCGTGCTCAGGACGGCGGAGACCTCACGGACGATCCCCGGTCGGTCGTTGCCGAGGATCTGCAGGGTGATCGGACGCGCATCGGCGTCGTCCACGGCATCCGACCCGGCATGCACGGTCACCGTCAGCAGGCCGTCCAGCTCCCGCAGCGCTGCGGTCAGGTCGGCGCGGCTGTCGTCCGGGACGGACACCTGGATCACGCCCGCGAAGGCGCCGGCGAGCTCCGCGAGCTGACTGTTCTCCCAGTTGCCGCCGTGCTCGTCGACGATGTCGGCGACGGCCGCGACGAGCCCTGGACGGTCCGAACCGACGACGGTGAGGATGAGCGTGGTCATGCCAGAAGCGTAGCCCTCACTCGGCCCAGACACCCGTCTCGAGGAACCGATCCATCCGAGCCCGATGCGGCACGAGGTCCCAGCCCTGCGCCGCGACCCACTCGTCGTCGTAGTACGTGCCGGCGTAGCGCGCCCCGCCGTCGCAGATCAGCGTGACGACGCTGCCGGTCTCGCCCGCGGCCCGCATCCGCGCGATCAGCTGGAACGCACCGACGAGGTTGGTGCCGGTCGACCCGCCCGCCCAGTGCATGGTCCGCTCCTGCAGCAGTCGGATCGCCGCGATGGATGCGGCATCCGGGATCTGCAGCATCTCGTCGATCACGCCTGGGACGAACGACGGCTCGACGCGCGGCCGGCCGATGCCCTCGATGCGGCTCGGCGTGCCGGTCGTGTAGTCGGCGGCACCGGTGCTCCAGCCGCCGTGGAACGCCGAGCCCTCCGGGTCGACGACCGCCACCTGCGTGTGGTGCCTCCGGTAGCGGACATAGCGTCCGAACGTGGCGCTGGTCCCGCCGGTTCCGGCTCCGACGACGATCCAGGACGGGATCGGATGCCGCTCGTGCTCCATCTGGCTGAACACGCTCTCGGCGATGTTGTTGTTGCCGCGCCAGTCCGTGGCACGCTCGGCGTACGTGAACTGGTCGAGGTAGTGCCCGCCGCATTCAGCGGCCAGGCGCTCGGCCTCGGCGTACATCTCCGGCGCGCGGTCGACGTAGTGGCAGCGTCCGCCGTAGAACTCGATGAGCTCGATCTTCTCCGGGCTCGTCGAGCGGGGGACGACCGTGACGAAATCGAGCCCCAGCATCCGTGCGAAGTACGCCTCCGAGACGGCCGTGGAGCCGCTGGATGCCTCCACGAGCGTGGTGCCCTCGTGGATGCGGCCGTTGACGAGTCCGTACAGGATGAGCGACCGGGCCAGCCGGTGCTTGAGCGACCCCGTGGGGTGGACCGATTCGTCTTTCAGGTACAGATCGATGCCCCACTCGACCGGAAGTGGGAAGACGTGCAGATGCGTGTCGGCGCTGCGGTTCGCGTCGGCGTCCAGCAGGGTGATCGCGGTGCTGGTCCAGGTGCTCATGGTCTCGAGCGTAACCCCGTCAGCCGGCACGCGAGGCGAGGAGCGCATCGACCTCGGCGCGGTGCGGGATGCTCGGCGATGCGCCCTGACGGGTGACGGTGAGGGCGCCGGCCACGGTGGCGAGCCGCACCGCTTCGGCGAGGGTGGCGCCGCCGGCGAGCGCGGCGCCGAGATATCCGGCGTAGGCATCGCCTGCCGCGGTCGTGTCGACGGCCTCCACCCGCAGCGCGGGACCGAAGAACGCGCCGTCGGGGGTGACGACGACGGACCCCTGCACGGCGAGCGTGATGACCGCGGCTCCGACGCCCCGGGCGAGAAACCACCGTCCGGCGCTTTCGGCGGATGCCGCATCCGTGACCTCGATGCCGGTGATCAGCGAGGCCTCGGTCTCGTTCGGCGTCACGATGTCGACGTTCCGCCACACGTCGGCGGGGAGGTCGGCGGCCGGTGCCGGATCGAGGATCACGGTGTAGCCGAGCGCGCGTCCCCGCGCCGTGATGTGCCTGGTGAGCGCGATCGGCGTCTCCAGCTGTGTCAGGAGCACGGATGCCGTCGAGGCGAGGTCCGCGAGGGCATCGTCGATCTGCTCGGTGCTCAGCTGAGCGTTCGCGAGCGGCACCACCACGATGTCGTTCTGCGCCGAGGCGTCGACGCGGATGTGCGCGACACCGGTGGGGCCGTCGACGGTGCGCAGGTGGGTCACATCGACGCCGGCGTCGGTCAGGCCGTCGACGACGAGATCGTGGAAGAGGTCGTCGCCGACGCAGCCGACGAAGCTCGTCGTGGCACCGGCGCGGCCGGCGGCCACGGCCTGGTTGGCGCCCTTGCCGCCGAGTAGAAGCGTGAACTGCTCGCCGAGAACGGTCTCGCCTCTGGCCGGCAGGCGTGATGAGAACGTGGTCACGTCCGCCGAGACGCTGCCGATGATGACGACGCCGGAGCGCTCGCCGAAGGATGCGGCGGTCATGGTGCTCCTGTCGCGGCCTGGCGCAACCATCGCTCGACACCCGCGATGTGCGCGGTGGCGAGGGAGGTCGCGAGGTTGGGGTCGTGCAGCGCGATCGCCTCGGCGATCGCCCGATGCTCGGCGAGCGTGCGCTCGACGGCGCCCTGCTCGGTCAGACCGCGCCACACGCGTGCCCGCACGGTCTGGCTGCTCAGATGCTCGATCAGACTGGCCAGATAGGCGTTCCCCGCCATCCGCACGATGTCCCGATGGAAGCGGACGTCGTGTGCGACCAGATCGTCGATCGAGACGTCCGCGTCGACGCTGTCGAGCTCCGCGTGCAACTCCCGCACCTGCTCGTCGTCGCCGAGAGTGGCGGCGAGCCCGGTGGCCTGGGACTCCAGCATCCGCCGCACGGCGAAGATCTCGAGCATCGAGTCGTCGTCGTGCATGTCGACGACGAAGGAGATCGCCTCGAGCAGCAGGTGCGGTTCGAGGCTCGTGACGTAGGTGCCGTCCCCGCGCCGCACGTCGAGCACCCGGATGACCTCGAGCGCCTTGACGGCCTCGCGCATGGAGTTGCGGGACAGGCCGAGCCGTTCGGCGAGTTCCTTCTCGGGGGGAAGGCGGTCGCCGGGGGCGAGTTCGCCCGACACGATCATCGCCTTGATCTTCTCGATCGCCTCGTCCGTGACTGCCATGCGGTCATCCTCGCACAGTGATCGGATGTCTGCGGCAGGATGGGGGCATGCGCGTTCTCGACTCCCACCTCCATCTCTGGGACCCGGAGCTCCTCCGCTACGAATGGCTGGAGGGGCCGCTGGCGTACGCCTTCGCCGGGCTCGAGCTCGACCATGCCCGTGTCGAGCTCACGGATCAGGAGAGTGCCGTGTTCGTCCAGGCCGACTGCGTCGAAGAGCAGTACCTGGACGAGGTGCGCTGGGTGGACGGCCTCGCCGAGGAGCTCGGCATCAGCGCGATCGTCGCCGGGGCGCGGTTGGACCGCGGCGCCGCCACGATCTCGCACCTCGACGCCCTGACCGGATTCGCGCGCGTCGCCGGCGTTCGACACCTCCTGCAGAGCGAACCGGACGGGTTCGCGGCATCCGGCGCATTCATCGCGGGCGCCCGCGGACTCGCCGAACGCGGTCTGAGCTTCGATGCGTGCGTCCGCGGCGCGCGCCAGCTCGCCGATGTCGATGCGCTGGCGCGGGCCGTGCCCGACCTGCGCGTCGTGCTCGACCATCTCGGCAAGCCGGGCGTCGGCACGGCATCCGCGCCCCTCAAACCGTCAGCGCTGTGGCTCGGCGGGATAGACGCGCTCGCGCAGCATCCGCTCGTGCACTGCAAGCTCTCCGGACTGCCGGCGGAGGCCGGCGGTGACTGGAGCGCCGAGCAGATGGCGCCGTTCCTCGATGCCGCGGTCGAGGCCTTCGGCGCCGAGCGGCTGATGTGGGGCAGCGACTGGCCGGTGTCGGTGATCGGCCCCGCCGAGGCGGACGACCCGCACGCCCCGGCCGACGGGTCGCCGAGCTACCAGTACTCCGGCCGCAGCCGCTGGGCCGGAGCGGTCGTCGACTGGGCGCGGGACCGCGGGCACGACGTCGAGGCGATCATGTGGGGCACCGCGGCGCGGTTCTACGGGATCGGCTGAGGTCCTCCGAAGCGGATGCCGCTACCGGGGCCGTACGCGCAGAGCGACCATGCCGCCGTCCACCTCGACATAGCTGCCCGTCGTCGACCCGGCGTCCGGGCTGACGAGGTAGGCCACGGCCGCGGCGACCTCGATCGGGGAGACCAGCCGGCCGTGCGGCTGACGCGCCTCCAGAGCCGCGCGTTCGGCGGCGGGGTCCTCGGCCTGGTCCAGCAGGCGACCCACCCATGGGGTGTCCGCTGTCCCGGGGTTCACGGCATTCACCCTGATCCCCTCGTGCAGGTGATCGGCCGCCATCGCCCGCGTCAGGGAGAGCACAGCCCCCTTGGAAGCGCTGTACAGTGCCCGCTGCTGCAGGCCGACGGTGGCAGCGATCGAGGAGGTGTTGCACACCGCCGCGGCGGGCGAGCGCCTGAGCCACGGCAGCGCGGCCGCTGTCACGCGCGCGATTCCGGTCACGTTCACGGAGAGCACGCGCGCCCACTCGTCGTCATCGTTCGCGGCGATGTCGCCGACGGCACCGACGCCGGCGTTGTTCACGACGATGTCGATCCGCCCGAACCGCTCGGCGACCGCTGAGACGGCCGCGTCGACGGATGCGCGGTCGGACACATCGGCTGTGAAGGCGGCGAACGGAGTGCCCTCCGTGTGCAGATCCACGACCGCGATCTCGGCGCCGTCGGCGTGCAGCCGCTCGGCGATCGCCGCACCGATTCCGGAGGCGCCGCCGGTGACGACCGCGACCAGTCCCTCCAGTCGACGCGTCATTCCGCCGCCTCCCATGCCACGAACTCCTGCCGCTGATGCCCGAGTCCGTCGATCTCGATGTCGACGACGTCACCCGGGGTCAGATAAGGGAACTTCCCGCCGAACGCGACGCCCTGCGGCGTCCCGGTGAGGATGAGGTCCCCCGGCTCCAGGGTGACGAACTGCGACAGGTGATGCACGATCGCGCGTACGTCGAAGATCATGTCGCTCGTGTTCGAGTCCTGGCGCGGCTCACCGCCAACCCAGCTGCGCAGTCGCAGATCGTCCACGTCGACCTCGTCCGGGGTGACCAGCCAGGGTCCTGTGGGGTTGAAGCCGAACGCGATCTTGCCCTTCGACCACTGTCCACCCGACAGCTCGATCTGGAACGTCCGCTCCGACACGTCGTTCGCGACGACGTAACCGGCGATGTGCGCCTCCGCCTGCTCGGGGGAGTCCAGATATGCGGCGCGCTCGCCGATGACGATGCCGAGCTCGACCTCCCAGTCCGTCTTCTCGCTGCCGCGCGGGATGGTCACGGCGTCATTCGGCCCGACCACGGTGTTCGGCGTCTTCAGGAACATGATCGGCACCGTCGGCGGCTCCGCTCCCGACTCTCTCGCGTGGGCGGCATAGTTCTGTCCGATGCAGATCACCGCGCTCGGACGCGCGATGGGGGCACCGATGCGCAACTCGGCTGCTCCGTCGAGCTCGTTCAGTGCGCCGGCATCCAGAGCCGACTGCACCCGGGCGCGGAAGTCGCTCGACAGGAAGTCGCCGTTCACATCGGATGTCACGGGTCGCAGGTCGAGGTGGCGATCGCCGTCCACGAGGACGGGGATCTCGGATCCGGGGGCGCCAAGCCGCGCGAACTTCATGATTCTCCTGCTTCGTCGGGGAGTGGCCGTCCTGCGGCCGGTGTCGTTGACAGTATAGACATCGGATGTTTACACTCCAAGAGATCCGCGCTGATCGATCGACGCGCGAGGAAGAGGGAACCGTGAGCCGCATCGTCGCGCTTGAGACCACCGACGTCCGCTTTCCGACGTCGCTGAGCCTTGACGGCTCAGACGCCATGAATCCCGACCCGGACTACTCCGCGGCGTACGTGGTGATCCGCACGGATGCCGGAGACGCCGGTCATGCGTTCGTCTTCACGATCGGCCGCGGCAACGATGTGCAGGTGGCGGCGATCGATGCGCTCGTCGGTCACCTCGTGGGACGCGAGATCGAACCGCTGCTGGACGACATGGGCGGCACATTCCGCGAGATCATCGGCGATTCGCAACTGCGCTGGCTGGGTCCGGAGAAGGGCGTCATGCACATGGCGATCGGCGCCGTGACCAACGCGCTGTGGGACATCAAGGCCAAGCGCGCCGGGCTCCCGCTCTGGCAGCTGCTCGCCCGCATGACACCCGAGGAGATCGTCGACCTCGTCGACTTCCGCTATCTGACCAACGCCCTCACCCGCGACGACGCGCTCGAGATCCTGCGGGCGGCGGTGCCAGGCCGTGCGGAGCGAGAGCGGGAGCTGCTCGCGACCGGCTACCCCGGCTACACGACCAGTCCCGGTTGGCTCGGATACTCGGACGAGAAGCTCGAGCGCCTCGCACGCGAGGCCATGGCCGACGGCTTCACCCAGATCAAGCTCAAGGTCGGCGCCGACCTGCAGGACGATATCCGGCGCTTCCGCAAGGCCCGAGAGGTCGTCGGGCCCGATTTCCCGATCGCGATCGACGCCAATCAGCGCTGGGAGGTGTCCGAGGCGATCGAATGGGTGAACGCGCTCGCGGAGTTCCATCCGGCCTGGGTGGAGGAACCGACGAACCCCGACGACATCCTCGGTCACGCCGAGATCGCCCGCGGCATCGCTCCGATTCGGGTCGCCACGGGGGAGCACGCGCACAATCGCGTGATGTTCAAGCAGCTCCTGCAGGCCGATGCGATCAGTGTCATGCAGATCGACGCGGTGCGCGTCGCCGGCGTCAACGAGAACATCGCCAACCTGCTGCTGGCCGCCAAGTTCGGCATCCCGGTCTGCCCGCATGCCGGGGGCGTCGGACTGTGCGAGGCCGTGCAGCACCTGTCGATGTTCGACTTCGTGGCCGTGACCGGCACCCGAGAAGGGCGTCTGATCGAGTTCGTGGATCACCTGCACGAGCACTTCGCCGTCCCGACCGACATCCGCGGCGGGTCCTACATGCCGCCGACCGCGCCGGGAGCCGGCATGGAGATGAAGCCCGAGAGCATCGAGGCCTACACCTGGAGCGGTGCGCATGCCCTCGCGTGAGCTTCCGGCTCTCGGATACGGCGCCGCGAACGTCGGCAACCTCTTCCGCGCCCTGACGGATGACGAGGCATGGGAGATCCTCGAGACGGCGTGGGACGGCGGCATCCGCTCCTTCGACACGGCTCCGCACTACGGGCTCGGGCTCTCCGAGCGGCGGCTGGGTGCCTTCCTGCAGACCAAGCCCCGCGACGAGTTCGTGCTGTCCACGAAAGCAGGCAGGCTCCTGCGCCCCAACCCCGAGCGCACCGGCGGACTCGACACCGCGAACGACTTCCACGTGCGCGACGATCTGATGCGGGTGTGGGACTTCTCGGATGCCGGCATCCGCGCGAGTCTCGACGAGTCGCGTGAGCGGCTGGGCATCGAGCGCATCGACATCCTGTACCTGCACGATCCGGAGCGTCACGACCTGGATCTCGCGATCGACAGCGCGTTCCCCGCGCTCGAACGGCTCCGCGCCGAGCACGAGGTCGACGAGATCGGCATCGGCTCGATGGTGGCCGAGGCGCTCACACGCGCCGTCCGGGAAGCCGATCTGGACACGATCATGGTCGCGGGACGGTACACGCTGCTCGAGCAGCCGGCTGCGGCCGATGTGCTGCCCGCCTGCGACGAGACCGGAACGGGGATCGTCGCGGCATCCGTCTTCAACTCCGGGCTGCTCGCCCAGAGCGAGCCGCGCCGGGACGGACGCTACGAGTACGGTGCGCTGCCGGAGCAGCTGTGGGAACGCCTCGTGCGGATCGCGGACATCTGCCGCAGCCACGACGTGCCCCTGCCCGCGGCCGCGATCCAGTTCCCCTTGCAGGCGTCGGCCGTGCGCTCGGTCGTGGTGGGCGGCAGCCGGCCTGCGCAACTGCGGCAGAACGCCGAGTACGCCGCCCTCGCCATCCCTACTGGTCTCTGGGCGGAGCTCGCGGACGAAGGGCTCATTCCCGGAGGTCAGGATGCTTGAGGGAATCCACCCGCTGCTCACCGGTGAGCTGCTGCTGCATCTGGACCGGATGGGTCACTCCGATTCCGTCGTCGTCGCCGATGCGCATTTTCCGGCATGGGGGCTCGGGGATCGGGTCGTCGATCTGCCCGGTACCACGACCCCCGACGTCGTCGCGGCGATCCGGACAGTGCTGCCGCTGGATGACGCGCCAGGTCTGGACCTGATGGAGTCGGCGGATGCCGAGGTGCTGGACGTCCAGCGGGAGCTGATGACCGCCGCGGGCACCGTGGAGGCGACCACGCGCTTCGTCGAGCGCTTCGCGTACTACGACGTCGCGAAGGACGCGTATCTCATCGTCCGCACCGGCGAGATGCGGAAGTACGGCAACGCGTTGCTGCGCAAGGGCGTCGTGGGGCATTCCTCGAGCTGACGCCCGCTCACGCGCGGCCAGGATGCGATCGACGAGGTCCTCAGCGGAGCCCCTGTCGTCGCGTTGACGATGCCGCCCACGGGTCGGGTATGTCTGCGCCCTGGCGTCGCGGCGTGGACTCGAACGGGTTCCCAGTCAATCGATACTTGTCAGTCGATTATCGATTAGTTTAGGATGAGGCCATCCACCGCACCGCGCACCGTCGCGCGGTGCCCTTGAGTCTGGAGAGCGCGATGAAGCGAGCTGCGACGACATTGATCCTGACCGCCCTGGTGGCGACGGCCCTGCCGGCGCTCCACCCCGAACCGGCCTCTGCAGTCGACGAGCCGCCGGGTGACGTGATCTACGTCGCCACTGATGGTGACGACGAGGCGGTCGGCTCCGTCGACGCCCCGCTGGCGACGCTCGAAGCGGCACGCGACCTCATCCGCGAGCGCAAGCAGGCCGGCACCCTGTCGGCGGACGGCACCACCGTCTACCTGCGGGAAGGCAGCTACCAGCGCTCCGCATCCTTCTCGCTCGGTGCCGAGGACTCCGGTACGGCGGATGCCCCCATCGTCTATCGGTCGTACCCCGGCGAGGTGGCGACGCTGACCGGCGGTCAGGCCCTCGCGTACGAGGACTTCCGTCTGACCGAGGATCAGGCCGTCCTCGACCGCGTGATCGACGAGTCCGCCAGGGATGACATCCGCGAGATCGACCTTGCGGCTCTCGGCATCGACGACTACGGCCAGCTCAGCCGTCACGGCTACTGGAAGGCCAACGACGTCAGCGTCACCCCGCCGATGGAGCTCTACGTCGATGGCCAGGGGATGACCCTCGCACGCTGGCCCAACGCGGGCGCCACCAAGGACACGGTGCAGATGGGCGACATCATCGATCCGGGTCCCACCCGCGCTGATGCCGACCTGCAGGAGCGTGGCGGCACCTTCACCTACACATACGATCGTCCGCAGCACTGGACCCAGGCAGAAGATGTGTGGCTCGACGGGATCTTCGGATACAGCTGGGAGTGGTCGTACAACAAGATCGAGGCGATCGACACCGAGGCCAAGACCATCACCCTGCGATACGGCGAGATGTCGGGAATCATGAAGAGCTGGTTCCCCGATTTCCACTTCGCGCAGAATCTTCTCGAGGAGCTCGACGCACCGGGGGAGTACTACATCGATCGGGCCGCGGGCAAGCTGTACCTCGTCCCGAACGCCGCCTTCCTCGCCGGGCGAGGCGAACCGGTGGTCACCACGCTCGACGAGCCGATGATCCGCGCCGACGGCGCCTCGCACATCACCTTCGACGACCTCGTGCTCGAGTACGGGCGCGCCACAGCCGCTGTCATCCTCGGCGGGTCGAACGTGACGATCCAGCACAGCGACATCCGCAACTTCACCGACGGCGGTGTGCTCATCAATTCGCCGGGCCGCTACACCTATGACGGAATCCCCGTGAACCGAGGTGGCAAGGGCCACGCGGTGCTGGACAGTGAGCTCAGCCACGTCGGCGGCGTCGGCGTCGTGCTGCAGGGCGGCGACAAGACCACGCTCACGCCGGGCAACAACAGCGTGCAGAACTCGGAGATCCACGACTTCGCGTACTACCACAAGGCCTACAACCCCGGCGTGATGTTCGACGGCGTCGGCAACGTGGCCCGCGGCAACGAGATCCACGACGCCCCGCACCCCGGCATCATCGTGCACGGCAACGATCACCTGTTCGAGCAGAACGAGGTCTACGACGTCTGCAAGACGTTCCACGATCTCGGGGCGATCTACATGAACGCGGGGATGACGCCGCAGCAACGCGGCCACGTGTTCCGGCAGAACTACTTCCATGACATCGGCGCCGGCATGGCCGGTGTCGAAGGGATTTACGCGGACAACTTCACGTGGGACCTCACGATCGAGAAGAACATCTTCGTGAACATGGGAAACAGCGCCATCAAGAGCGGATCGGCCGACTACATCGAGGCCACGAACAACATCTTCGTCGACGCGAACGTCCCGTACGACAACTACGAGCTGTGGATGGGCGATCAGGAGGGCAATGTCGTCGATCGCTCCTACATGCCGGAGTGGGAGAAGGTGTTCGTCGAGAACAACGACTTCGTCGGCACGCCGTATCTCGAGAAGTATCCCGAGCTCGGTCACTTCTTCGAGGACAACCACTACTTCCCCGACCACAGCACGTTCGCCAGGAACGTCGTATGGAACCCGACCGTGCCACGCCAGTCCCAGGTCAACGCGCAGGGGGCGAGAGATGTCAAGGAGCTGCTGAACTACGACAGCAATTGGGTGAGCGATGGTGATCCAGGATTCGTCGATGCCGCGAACGGCGACTACCGACTGACCGAGGACGCGGCGGTGTTCGCACAGATCCCCGGGTTCGAGGACATCGGCTTCGACGAGATCGGTACGAAGGGCCATATCGGCCAGACGCAGTCGCCCGAATCGGTGCCGCTCGAGGCGGTCGCGTTCGATGCCGATGCCGTCACGCTCGACGTCGGCAAGGAACTGCTCGTGCAGGCGACGCCTCTGCCGTGGAACGCGGATGACGCCGGTCTCGTCTACTCATCGGCCGATGAGTCCATCGCGACGGTCGACGACGGGAAGCTGGTCGGAATGGCACCCGGTTCGACGACCGTGACGGTGGCCGCGGCATCCGATGCCGGAATCTCGGACACGATCGAGGTGACCGTCGGCGAGGGCGACGGCGTGCTGCACTTCACCGACTTCGAAGACGGCTCGAACGGGTGGCCGACGGATCCGAACCGCAGTATCGTCACCGGCGACGGCGGCGATCACGTCTACCGGATCGTGAACGGCGCGAACTCGCAGCTCCCGCGGGACTTCACCAGCTTCGTGCTGGACTTCGACGTCACGACGCCGGCGACGATCCCCGCGAATGCGGTCATGATCGTGTACAACCGCAACAGTGCCGGCGGCGGGTACATCCGCTACCGCAATGCTGCCGCAGGCCCGACATGGACGATCTTCGACAACGCGTGGCAGACCGTCGGCGAGGCGGTGCTCGACCCATCGAAGGCATTGCCTGCCGCAGCGACGAGCCATGTCCGCATCGCCGTGCAGGACGGTGTGATCCGCATCGTGGTGGACGGAGAGGTCGTCCTCGAGGACGCGGACCCGGCCCCGGGAGCCGCCGGGAAGGTCGGGTTCTACACCGAGGGCTTCTCGCACCTGGACTTCGACGACGTCGGGTTCTCGATCTCGGCGGTCCCGGTGGACGGCATCGCTCTCGACGCGAACGAGCTGGTCCTGCAGACCGGCGAGCGCCGTCCGGTGATCGCGACGGTGTCGCCGCAGGACGCCAGTGACGTGCGCGTCACGTGGTCCAGCAGCGACACGGCCGTGGCATCGGTCGCCGGCGGCACGGTCTCCGCCCTCGCGGCCGGCGAAGCGACGATCACGGCCACGTCGGTGGCCGATCCGTCGATCTCGGCTACGGCGGTCGTGACGGTCGCGGATGCCGAGCACCCCACCGTCGCGCTCGGCGACCAGCTCGCCGATGCGGCGAACTGGACGCAGTCGGACAAGCTCGACTTCGATCAGGGGACGATACGGGTAGGCGCGGAGGGGGTGCACGGCTATGAGGCGGAGCGCTTCGGAGACGGGCTGCTGGAGTTCGACGCGACCTTCGGCGCGTTCGACGGCGGCTGGTACGGGTTCCAGGTCCGATCCGACCAGACGGGTGTCCCTGCCTGGCAGAACTCCAACACGGGCTACCTCGTCGTCGTCAAGGAGGACACGATCGAGTTCCAGAGCTGGAGTCCGGGGCAGACGATGCTCGACATCATCCCGAACACCGTGATCGAGCCGGGAAGCACCCACCGCATCGCGTTCGGCGCCGTCGCCGAGGGCACCGGAACCCGTATCGTCCTCGAGGTGGACGGGAAGACCGTTTGGAATCGTCTGGATGCCAGAGAGAACCTGCGCATCGGTGCCGACGGCTTCTTCAACGTCTACCACTACGCCAAGCAGAACAGCATCACGCTGACGAGGGTCGCACCGCCTGCGACCGTCACGGGGGTGGCATGGGCCGAGGAGGCCGCGCCGAAGGTGAAGTACCTCGTCGGTGAGGGGTTGGACGTGACCGGGATGATCCTGGACGTCGCTTGGAGCGACGGCAAGACGACCAAGGTCGATGTGACACCTGAGATGGTGACGGGGTTCGACAGCAGCCGAGTGCGCCCGCACCAGAAGCTGACCGTCTCCTACGAGGGCGGCGCGGTGGAGCTCGTCGTATCCGTGAAGAAGAAGCACAAGTGAGCTCGTGGCGCGGCCTGCGGACACCCTCGAGCCCGCGGGTCGCGCCATTAGCGATAGTCGATAATGGACGTAGTATGAAGGACATGGCAGAAGCACTGGCTCCGCAGGGGCTGCAGCGAGGGCTGCTCTCCGATCAGATCTACCTGATGATCAAGGCGATGATCAAGGACTCCCGTCTCGCACCCGGCGAGCAGCTGGTGGAGTCTCAGCTCGCCCGTCAGCTGGAGGTCAGCCAGGCGCCCGTGCGCGATGCGTTGAAGCGATTGGCACACGAAGGACTCGTGTCGCACATCCGCCATCAGGGCAACTTCGTCGCGACCTACACCGATGACGAGGCCGCTCAGGCCAAGATCGCACGTGTCGAACTCGAGGGACTCGCCGGACGGCTGGCCAGTGGCAATCTGGATGCGGATCGTCGCACCGAGCTGATCACGGTCATCGAGCAGATGCATGCGGCCGCCGATGATTCCGATCTTCCGGCTTTCCGAGAACTGGACTTCGTGTTCCACCGGGCCGTCATCGAAGCGAGTGGCAACGTCTACCTCCCCAAGATGTGGGATCTGCTCGAACCCAGCCTGCGCGTGATGCACGTGCTCGGTGACCCGACGTTCACAGGGGACTGGCATGAGGTCGCCGAGTGGCACCGCGGGCTCCTGGACGTCCTCGATGCCGGGGACCCGGACGCGGCATCCACCCTGTTCCGCCGGCACGCGGCCGGGACTCTCCTCGAGGATCAGGAAGCGCCCAGCGCGTAGACCCGGTCAGCGGTGCCGTGCCAGACGGAGGCCGCGTCGTCGCGGCTGAGTGCCGACAGCATCCGTGCGGTCGCGCTGACCACGTCGGAGTGGTGGAGATTCCGCGCGGACATCGGCCAGTCGCTTCCGAACATCAGTCGATGCGGCCCGAAAGCCGCCAGCGCGGCATCCGAGATCTCCTGCAGCTCATGATCGGTCCGTGCGCCGACCACGCCGGAGAGCTTGGCGTGCACGGTGCTCCGGCGTGCGACATCGACGAGATCCGCGCGCCAGCCGGGCGTCGGGTCGCCGGCGCCGAGCCCCAGATGGCACAGCACCACGGTCAGGTCTGGATGCCGGTCGGCGAGTGCCGCGACGCCGGGGAGCTGGTCGGGGCGGATGAGGAACTCGAGAACCCGGTCGGTGCGGGCGAGGCCATCCGCCAGAGCGTCCAGCTCGACGACGTCGGAGAGGTCGGCCGCATGCTGCGGAATCGCGGCCCGGAGTCCCGCCACTTCAGGCCCCAGCGCCCTCGCCGCGACCCCGGCCCATGCGCCCGGTGCGGGCGAGTACTGAAGCACGATGCGCGACAGCATCGGGCTCCGCGCCGCCTGCTCGGTGAGCCAGGCGGCTTCCTCGAGCGTGTCGGCGGCCTGCACAGCGATCGCGGCATCCACGGCCGCCTCCGCCTCGAGGTCGGCCGCCGTCACGCGCGGTGCGAGCCCCATGTCGTCACGGAACCAGGACAGCGGATGCCGTGTGCGGTCCCAGAGATGGATGTGGGCGTCGACGATGCGCATGTCAGCCGGTGGCGATGCGGTCGAGTTCGGACCAGAGCGCGTCGGGGATCCGGGCGTTCGCACTCGCGACGAAGGCCTCCACCTCGGATGGGGTCCTGGCGCCGACGATCACCCCTTCGACATCATGCTGAAACGGGTACTGGACGGCGGCATCGGCGAGGCTCGCGCCCGCACTCAGGCAGGCCTCCTCGAGGCGCAGCGCCGTCGAGACCGTCGCGGGCGGGGCCGGGTGGTAGTCGAAGTACGCGGCGCCGCGTGGATCGGCGAGGATGCCCGAGTTGTACACGCCGGCGGCGAGGATGCCGACGCCGTGCGCAGCGGACGCGGGCAGCAGCTCGTCGAGCGCGGTTCGGTCCAGCAGAGTCAGCCGGCCGGCTTCCATGATGACGTCGACCGGCGCCTCCGCGGCGAACCGTGTCAACGGCGCCGTCCGCACCATTCCGACACCGAGCGCGCGGACGACGCCCTGCTCCCTGAGCTCGATCATCGCCCGCATCGCACCGGACAGTGCGGCGTCCACGTCCTCGGGGTCGTGCAGGTGCAGCAGGTCGATCCGATCCGTACGGAGGCGCTTCAGGCTCCCCTCGACGCTGCGCCACACGGCGTCGTAGCCGATGTCGCTCACCAGTCCTGCGCCGCTCCCTCCGACCGGGACCTCGGTGCCGTCGGCGTCCACGATCATGCGCCCCACCTTCGTCGCGAGCGTCACGGTATCGCGATCAATGCCCGCGAGAGCCGCGCCCAGTCGACGCTCGCTCTCGCCGGCGCCGTAGTTCGGGGCCGTGTCGAAGAAGCGGATGCCGTGGCCGAGCGCAGCCTGGACGGTGGCGACGGCATCGTCGTCGCCGACCGCGGTGTAGAGGTTGCCGATCGGCGCGCAGCCGAGGCCGAGAGAGTCGTGGCGGCTGTCGGCCTCGATCAGCGGACGGAGCTCTGCGCGGAACGCCATGCCTCGTACTCCTCCCGGCTGTCCGGAGTGAGAGGGTAGTAGTCGCTCAGGCGCGCGCCCTCATCCAGCCGCTGACGGCTGAAGCCCTCCCATTCCTCATGGTCGCGCGCGGAATCGACCACGCTCGATGCCATCGCCCGGGGGACGATGACCGGTCCGTCGTCGTCCGCGACGACGACGTCTCCCGGCATGCACAACGAGCCGCCGACGGCGACGGGGACGTCATAGCCCCACGGCGTGAGTTCGGACTGCGAGGCGTAGTGGGGGGTGGTCCCCGTCGACCACACGGGGATGCCGAGTTCGCGGATCTTGCCCGAGTCGCGGATCCGGCCGTCGACGACGATGCCCGCGCCGCCCTTGCGGGCGAAGTATCGCGCGAGGATGTCGCCGATGCAGCCTGAGAATCGGCTTCCGTACGCCTGGATGACGAGAACGTCACCGGGCTGCACGGCCTCCAGGACGTGCCACAGAGCGGTGTGCCGTTCGGCGTACTCCTGACCGTGTCCGGAGGCGAGATCCTCGCGCTGCGGCATGAACTGCAGCGTCAGCGCGGAGCCTACGACGCGCTGACCGGGGGAGAGCGGGACCGGTCCGTCGACGTAGCTGTGACGGATGCCGAGGCCGTGGAGCTTCGCGCACGCGGTCGCGGAAGACACCTGGTCGAACGAGGACATCAGTTCGGCGGACGGCCGCTCGTACATCGGCCCGCGGACGGGAAGCGTGAAGTCGGGGCGGATCAGAGGGGTGTCGCTCATGATGTTCCTTCGTCGGTGCGATGATGCGGTGCGGACCGCGTCCGCGTGAGGGTCAGGGTCAGTTCGGCGGCGTGGGCCGGCGCCAACTCCACGGTCAGCGTGCCGTCCGGACATTCGACGGTCCGTGTCGAGGGTTCGACGCGGGTGCCGGCGTAGGCCCCGCTCGGACCCGGGTATCCGTCGTCGCCCTCTGCGGTGACCGCGGCGCTCGCGATGCGGGTGCGCGAGAAGCGTCCGGCGAGGATGCGCACACGGCGGGCGCGGGTCGTCGACGTGTTCACCAGGCGGATGCCGATGGTGTCGGATTCCAGACGGTCGACGAGCGCGGCGACGTCCTGGGGGAGTCCGGGGCGACCGAGGTCCGCATCGGCGTAGTCGATCGCCGAGAACGGAAGCCCGCCGTTGTAGAGCACCTGCGGCGTACCGGTGACGAGCTGCGACAGCACTTCGGTGACGACGGGATTGACGCGCTGCCAGAAGTGCAGATGCGCGCCGTCCGGATCGTCGCCATCCGTGCGCATCAGCGCGACGCGGCGAGCCACCTGTCCGAGGGCCATGGCGAGCGCGCGCTCCGGGTATTCCGGCAATGCTCCGTCGAGGAACCGGATCCAGCCGGCCTCGTGTCCCGCCTCCTCCTTGTCCCGGAACTCGCCGACCGGGTCCAGGGTGGAGGGCAATCCGTCGATCGCGCGATCGAGACGTGCACGATCGGCATCCGACCGGGACCACCACCAGAGCCAGGTCGGAAGGTCCAGTTGCAGAGGGCCGAAATCGAACCAGCCATCGGCACCGTGGCGATACGGCACGAGGAGACAATCGTCCGCGGACGCCACGCCGAACCGGAATTTCCATTCGCCGCGCAGGCTGTAGTCGGACGAGTCCACGCTGCCGCGGATTCCGTGCTCGAGCACCGTGTCGAGCATCGTTCGCACCATGTCGAGCGGGCGATCGTCATCGGTGATGAGTGCGGCGTTGAGCCCACCGATCAGGGCGCTCATGGCGACGGAATGGAGTCCGTGCGGCCATGCCCAGCCGTAGTGGCCGCCCCACCAGCGTCCGTCCTGGAGCCCGCCGACGGTTCCATCGGGGGCGACGTTGTCCGGCAGCAGCCCGTTGTTCGCCGCGGCCCGCGCCATCCACCCGTCGACGTAGCGCGTCACCCAGGACGCCGAGCGCGCATCCCCGTCGTACAGCCAGGCGTTGGCGACGAGCGATGTCGCGGCGAGGTTCACCGCGACGTCTCCCACGGCCCGGCGCTGCATCTCTTCCGCCATGCGGCGGGCGTTCTCCGGATCGGCGAGATCATCCCACTCCGCGATCCCGTCGATGCCCTGCACGGGCAGTCCATACGGGCGCATCTCGGTCAGCGCGGCGGAGTACGGTTGCGGGACGCCGTCCTCGAGGCCGCGCCGCGCGCCGAGCGCACCGTTGTGCGGCGCACGGATGATGTTCCGCTCGGCGTCATGGTTGCCGTGCCGCGTGTCCGTGTAGAGCGCCGCGAACCGCTGCGCGCGCTCGGCGAACCGCTCGTCTCTCGGATCGGCGGCGCAGATGCCGAGGAAGAGCAACGCGGACTCGCCTTGGTGGAACCAGTCGTACCCGTTCTCGTACTCGTCGGTGAGCATGCCCGCGGACGAGAGCTGGGCGGTGACCCCCTCCCAGTGCCGCTTGGCATCGCTCAGCGCGTCATCCGGTCCCCCCAGTAGATAGAACGCGGGCCAGTTGAAGAACGGCTCGTACAGGTCGTCGACGCCGTCACGGTCCGCGAAGGCGGCGATTCCGCGCAGGCTCCCGTCCGGATTCGTGTAGCGCTCGACGAACAGACGTCTGGCGTCCTCGATCTCGGAGAACAGCCGACGCTGCAGCACAGCCCATGCGGGAAGCGATCGGAGGGGCGTCGTGTGAGCGGTCGTCGACATCCTCAGCCCTTCGTCGCGCCGGTGACGAGACCGCCGATGATGTGCCGCTGCATGATGACGAAGAAGACCATGGCCGGCAACACGGCCAGCAGCAGCGTCGGGAAGACGACCGTGTAGTCGGTGGCGAATTGCCCGACGGCCGCATAGACGCCCGTGGTGACCGTGTAGATGCCCGAGCTCGGTCCGAGGATGATCTGAGGGCTGACGAAGTCGTTCCACACTCCGATCGAATTCAGCACGACGACCGTCGCCACGATCGGGCGCATGACGGGGAAGATGCAGGACCAGAACGCCCTGATGCGCCCTGCGCCGTCGAGAGATGCTGCTTCGTCGATGTCTCGCGGAACGGTGCGCAGGTAGGCCGCGAACAGGAAGATCGTCACCGGCAGCGTCGCCGCGGTCTCGAAGAGGATGAAGCCGGGGACGGTGTTGATGAGCCCGAGCAGACGCAGCACGAAGACGACCGGAATCAGCGTCACCTGTCCTGGGATGAAGAGCCCGGAGACGAACAGCAGCAGCAGTCCCATGTGCCACTTGGAGCGGCCGCGGGCGATGACGAACGCCACAGGTGCCGCGAGCGCGATGCAGCACACGTTGACGAGTGCGACGAAGAAGAGCGTCACGCCGTAGGCGGCGATGACGTTGAACTTCGAGCTCGTGATCGCTGCCCAGAGATAGTCGAAGGTGAAGGTCGCCGGATCGAGGCCGAGCGGGTTGGCGATGATCTCGGCCTGCGGCTTGAAGGCGTTGATGACCATCGTGTACAGGGGCACGAGCATCAGCAGTGCCACGGCGCCGAGGATGGTCCAGCGGACCACGCGGGCGGGGACGGGAGCGGAGGTGCGGGCGCCCATCAGTCGGTGACCTTTCGCTCGGCGCGGCGGCGGATGAGGGTGACACTCAGCCCCAGCACGGCGGTGACGATGAGCAGGATGACGGACTGCGCGGCGCCGAAGCCGAGGTTCGAGTTCGCGAAGCTGTCCTTGAGGATCTGGTAGACGATGGTCTGCGTCGAGCCGGCCGGTCCGCCATCCGTGAGGGAGAGGACGATGTCGTAGGCCTTGAGGAGCCCGACCAGGGTGAGGACGATGTTGACGGTGAAGACGGGGGCGATGAGCGGCAGCGTGATGTTGCGGAACTGCTGCCACCGAGTCGCGCCGTCGACCGTCGCCGCCTCGTAATACTCGATCGGCACGGACTTGATGCCGGCGAGGAACAGGATCATGTTGAACCCGAAGTGCGACCAGACGATGGTGAAGATGACGCAGGCCCTGGCGAAGTCGGGCTCGACGAGGAACGGCATCGCGGGGAGTCCGAGTGTCGTCAGCATCCCGTTGACGGCGCCCTCAGGAGCGAGCATCGCCGACCACAGGAAACCGATGATCAGGGCGCTGATGACGTAGGGGTAGAAGAAGATGGTGCGCAGCAGGGTGTTCGATCGGCCGGGGCCCGAGATGAGGGCGGCGATGGCGAGACCCACCACGTTGCACAGGACCGTCCCGATGACCGCGATGATCCCCGTGAAGATGGCGGCGTCGACCGAGCGCGGGTTCCGGAACGCTTTGAGGTAGTTGTCCCACTCGACGAACGTGAAGTTCAGGCTGTACCCGTTCCAGTTCGTGAAGCTCAGGACGAACGCGAGGATCATCGGGATCACGAACATCAGCAGGAAGACGGCGACGGCGGGTGCCGCCATCAGGAACCCGGGGAAGGCGCTCCGCACGCGCGCGGCTGCCGACTTCCCGCGTCGTGGCGGAGGCGGCGCCGCTGCGGTCACTGGCTCAGCGGTGCCCGGTGGGGCGATCATGGTCTGGCTCATCTTCGAGATCCTCTGTCGTGCGGGCTCCGGGCGCAGCGGGAGCCGCGCCCGGAGCATGGCGTCAGTTCGCGTTCGCGAGGAACCACGCATCCATCGCGTCGAGCATCTCCTGCGCGGGGGTGCCGCCGATCAGGGCCTGCGTCTGCGTGTTGAGTTCGTTGGAGTACTCCGACGGCAGCGTGCGCTCGCCGTAGCCGTTGCCCGTCGGCGTGTACGCGTCGGCCGGGGTGTCGGCGACGATCTCGAGCAACTCCTCGCCGAGCGGAGTCATCTCGTACTCGTATCCGTCGCGGAAGTTGCCGTCGACCGCGAGCTGGCTGCTGACCGCCTCCTGATCGGTGACCAGGAACTCGATCAGTTCGGCGGCGGCATCCTGATGCTCGCTGGACTTCATGATCGAGTAGGGGCTGGCGATGTTGGCGCCCATCGACGGCTGCGTGCCGGCATCGAACGCAGGTGCGCGGAAGACTCCGATGTCAGCGGATTCGGCGGCGTTCGCCTGCGTGCCCGCGAACCAGCTGCCCATCGAGTACACGGCGGTCTTGCCGGAGAGGAACGCCTGCTCGGCATCCGGGTACTTGATGCCGAGGGCTTCCTTCGGGATGTACCCCTGGGCGACCCACTCCGCATAAGTGTCGACTGCTTCCGCGTACGTGTCGCCGAAGGTCAGTTCACCGGCGCTCATCTCCTGGAACCAGTCCGGGTACTCGGTGATGATCGACGGGAGGCCGAGCGTTTGGAGCGTGTGGCTGGTCATCCAGTCGCCGCCGGTCTGCACGGGCGTCCAGCCGGCGGCCTTCAGCTTGCCGAGCGCCTCGGTGAGTTCGTCGACGGTGGCGGGGGCCTCCGTGATTCCCGCCTCGGCGAAGGCTGTCTTGTTGTAGAAGAACAGGCTCTGCAGCTGCACCCCGATGCCGGCCATGTAGTACTTGCCGTCGATCGTGTACTGCTCGGCGAGCGGTCCGGAGGTCGCCCAGTCGTACTCGGAGAGGTCGACCAGCTCAGGGGCGATCTCGGTCGTGGGGGCCATGGACTGGACGATGTCCGGGGCATCACCCGCGGCGAGCAGTCGCGGGACAGCCGCGTGCACGCCCTCGGCACCGGGGTTCTGAATGACGACGTCGATGTTCTCGTGCTCCTTCTCGAAGGGGGCGACGAGGTCGTTCCAATACTCCTCGGTGAGGTTCGGAGTGACGTTGACGAGCATGCTGAGTTCGATCTTCTCGTCGCTGTCCGCCGGGGCGGACGACGCGCAGCCGGCGAGCGCGAGGGAGGCGGCCGAGGCGATGCCCAGCGCGGTGAGGTGTCGGCCCTTGATCATCGTTGATCCTTTCGTGGTGCACGGGAGGGATGTCCCGAACATACACTAATCGATAATCGTTTGTGAAGTACTTCGTGGTTGCGACGAGGGCGGAATGAGGCTGTGGCCGAGCAATTCCACACCAATGATGGCAGTGGCTGGCGACGGCGGGGTGTACACGGACGGGAACCCCTTGTCGATGTCGGAGGGGCGGAGCAGACTGGCCGCGAGGATTCGGCACTGCGGCTGTGAAGGCCCGACGGAGAGGCGAGAGAGATGGCACACGGAGACATCACGCACATCGATATCCCGGTGGGGGACATGGCGCGTGCGACGACGTTCTATTCGACGCTGTTCGGCTGGCAGATCGCCGAGATGCCCGGGTTCGAGGGGTACCCGATGTGGCAGGCCCCGAACGGTATCTCGGGCGGCGGACTCGCTCCGCGCGATCCCGGCTTCACCCAACCGCGTTCGTACGTCGAGGTCGACTCGATCGACGAGACGATCGCGGCGGCGGTCGCAGCCGGAGGCAGCGTCGCTGCCGAACGGCAGCCGATCACCGACACGAGCGCGTGGGCCGTGATCGTCGATCCGGACGGCAACCACATCGGGCTGTTCGAAGGCGTCGTCGGCGGCTGAGCCCTTCCGGCGGTGCTCCCACGGCAGGCCGTGACCGCGCCGTGGGAGCGGATTGCGACGCGGAGTGACCGCGCATGACGGCCCGCGCGCTCCGTTCATGAGCACGTCTCTACCATCGCGGCATGGACGTGACACTGGACATCACGCTGCTCAGGACGTTCGTCGCGATCCGCGAGCACGGCGGTTTCGGACGCGCGGCTGCGGCGCTGCAATGCAGCCAGCCCACCGTCAGCCAGCACGTGCGCGTGCTCGAGCGACGGCTGGGCCTGTCACTCGTCGAGAAGGTCGGACGGGTCGCGCGCTTCACGCCGGACGGCGAACGACTGCTGATCGAGGCGCGCCGCATCATCTCCGTGCACGACGAGGCGCTGCGGCAACTGAGGGGAGCGCCGGCGTCCGCCGATGTGAGCACGGAGGCCGAGATCGAGGGCGTCGGCGTGCAGGACAGCGGTGAGCTGTCCGCCTTTCTCCGCTTCGTCGCCGACTGCGCTCCACAGCTGCTCTCCGAGTGGTCCGCTGCCGGTAACACATCGTCACGCACTGACACGTCCCGTCGTGTGTGACGCTGCGCGTCTTCGCGGAGTGGTGATGCCGCGGTGCGCTCGTTCCGCGTCATGACGCGGAACGGAGCGATCAACCGGCCCATGCATCAGCGTTCGTGATCGGTGGTCGTGGGAATCGCTATTGGACGCCGCCCGAGCGCTCGACGCAGGATTCCCAGCATCCCCACCGACCGAAAGGAACCGTCATGATCTCCTCCAGATCCCCTCTCCGACGATCGACGAGGCGGCTGGCTCTGATGTCCGGTGCGGTCGTCGGTCTCACTCTCCTGGTCGGCTGCGCGAGTGCGAGCTCCGCCTCATCGGAGCCTTCGGCATCCGCGCCCCTGCCGACCGGAGCGCCGTCGGCCGACACCGAACTCCGCGTCGCGGGCAGGACGACCCAGCTGCAGCTCGAGCTGGCCGGTGATGAACTCGACGGTCCTGCGTTCGGCGTCGCCGAATGGGTGAACGCCGCAGCGGGCCCAGACGTGATCCAGGCCTTCCGCGCCGGAGCGCTCGACATCGCGAGCAACGCGATCATCCCGCCCATCCAGGCGCACGACATCGGATTCGACGCGACGATCGTCAGCGTGCTCGAGCGTCCGCTTCCGGGTTACGTGTTCGCGAGTGCACCCGGCGTCGACCTGAGCGACTGGGAGGATCTGCGCGGCAAGCGGATCGCCTTCTCGCAGGGGCAGTCGCAGGGCGACACGGTTCTGCGGACGCTGCAGGAGGCGGGCATCGAATACGACGAGGTCGAGTTCGTCGAGCTGCCGAGTACGCAGTTCCTCACGGCGCTGCAGGGCGGGCAGGTCGACATCGCTCCGCTCTCCGAGCCGGCGGTGACGAAGTACATCGACCAGTTCGGAACGGACGGGGCCGAGGCGCTGCCGGCCGAGGTCCCGGATCTGCTGACCGTCCTCTGGGTGCCCACGACGGTGCTGGAGGACGAGGAGAACGTGCGCGCGGTCCGCGACTACATCCGGGTGTGGGCCCAGTCCCAGGTCTGGGCCTGGGAGCACCCCGACGAGTGGAAGCAGTTCTACTTCGTCGACACCGAGGGCGTGACGGCCGAGGACGCCGATCGCATCTGGGCGCTGGCCAGCAAGCCCTCCTTCCCGACGGACTGGGACACCGCCGTCGAATGGGCGCAGTCGTCGGCCGACCTGCTCGCCGATGGCGGGTTCATCGACGAAGTGGATGCCGAGGTGCTGTTCGACCGTCGGTTCGAGGGTGACGCCGCCGCCGCGGTATCCGACGAGTACGTGAAGGGGGAGTGACATGTCTTCGATCAAGCTGACGACACGGCCGACCGCTGTGGTCGCGGCCCCGGACACAGGGCCCGCGCCCGCACCGAGCTCCGATCTCGTCCTGCAGTCGCGTCGTCATCGCCTCGGTCGTGGCCGGTCGCTGCCCGGTGCGCGCCTGCTCGGCCCGTTCATCATCGTGGTCCTGTGGTTCGCGGCATCCTCGTGGGGGCTGCTCGACCCGCGACTGCTCAGCGGACCAGGCACCGTCGCGGCGACCGCATGGCAGCTCATCATCGACGGCACGCTCGCCGAGCACGTCGGAGCCTCGCTGTCCCGGGCGCTGCTCGGCCTCGTGATCGGCACGGTGACCGGCGTGGCACTGGCCGTCATCGCCGGGCTCAGCCGTCTCGGCGAAGCCGTCGTCGACGGCACGGTGCAGGTCAAGCGGGCGATCCCGGTCCTCGCGCTGATCCCGCTGCTCATCCTGTGGCTCGGCATCGGGGAGGAGTTCAAGGTGACGATCGTCGCGCTCGGGGTCCTCGTACCGATCTACATCAATACCTACAGCGCCCTGACCGGCATCGACACCAAGCAGATCGAGCTCGCCGAATCGCTCGGGCTGACGCGGTGGCAGTACATCCGCTTCGTGCTCGTGCCCGGTTCGCTGCCCGGGTTCTTCGTCGGCTTCCGTCTCGCGGTCGTCGGATCGTGGATGGCACTGATCGTGGTCGAGACCATCAACGCCACCTCCGGCGTCGGCTACATGATGTCCCAGGCCCAGCTGTACGCCCAGTCGGACATCATCCTCGTCGGCCTCGTCGTGTACGGCGTCTTCGGCTTCGTCTCGGACGCCCTCGTCCGACTTCTGGAAAGGCGGGTGCTGTCATGGCGCCGCACACTCGCGAGCTGACCCCGACCGTCGGCACGGCCGTCCGCACCGTCGGGCTGCGCCGGTCCTTCGGTGACAGGGACGTGCTGGACGGCATCGACCTCGAGATCGATCGGGGCGAGTTCGTCGCTCTGATCGGTCGCAGCGGTTCGGGCAAGAGCACCCTGCTCCGAGCGGTCGCAGGCCTGGACGACACCGTCGACGGATCCGGCGAGATCCACGTCCCCCGGCGCGTCTCGATGGTCTTCCAGGACTCGCGGCTGCTGCCGTGGCTGCGCGTGCTCGACAACGTGGTGCTCGGCCAGTCCGGGTCCCTCGCGCGAGAGCGCGGCCGCGAGGTGCTCGCCGAGGTCGGACTCGCCGGCCGCGAGCGCGCCTGGCCGCACGAGCTGTCCGGCGGCGAACAGCAGCGCGCGGCGCTGGCGCGTTCCCTCGTGAGCGAGCCGCAGCTGCTGCTCGCTGATGAGCCGTTCGGGGCGCTCGACGCACTCACCCGCATCAGGATGCACGGCCTGCTGCGCACCCTGCTGCGCGTCCACCGTCCTGCTGTTCTGCTGGTCACGCACGACGTGGACGAGGCTCTGCTGCTCGCCGACCGCGTGCTCGTGATCGACGACGGGCGGTTCTCACTCGATCTGCGGATCGAACTGCCCGAGCAGCGCACTCCCGCCGACCGGGAGTTCACCCGCCTGCGCACGCTGCTACTGGCCTCGCTCGGAGTGCAGAGCGATCCGGTCGGCGACCACACGACATCCACGACGACCGAGGAGATCTCATGAGCACGGCACGACAACTGCACTTCAACCTGTTTCTGCACGACACGGGGCATCACGAGGCATCCTGGCGCCTGCCGGAGTCCGATCCGCATGCGCTGCTCGATCTCGCGTACCACCAGCGGCTCGCGAAGATCGCGGAGGATGCGAAGTTCGACTCGCTGTTCCTCGCCGACTCCCCTGCGCTGTTCGGTGAGGTGGGTCGGCGCCCCGTGGGCGGGTTCGAGCCGACGGTGCTGTTGACGGCCCTCGCCGTCACCACCTCCCGGATCGGTCTGATCGCCACGGCATCCACGTCCTACAACGAGCCGTTCAACCTCGCGCGGCGCCTGTCGTCGGTCGATTGGATCTCGAACGGGCGAGCCGGCTGGAACATCGTCACGACGGCGGGGGAGGCCGCTGCCCGGAACTTCGGACTCGAAGACCAGCCGCTGCACCGCGACCGTTATGCGCGGGCGTCGGAGTTCCTCGAGGTCGCGACCAAGCTGTGGGACTCGTGGGAGGACGATGCGATCATCGCCGACAAGGATGCCGGGGTGCACGCGCGCGCCGATCGGGTTCACGCGATCGGTCATCGCGGGGAGCACTTCCGTGTGGAGGGCCCCCTCAATTCGCCGCGCAGTCCGCAGGGGCACCCGCTCCTCGTGCAGGCGGGGTCGAGCGAGAGCGGCAAGGAGTTCGCCGCGCGCTGGGCTGAGGCGATCTTCACGGCGACGCCGACGATCGAGGAGGCGCAGGAGTTCTACGCCGATATCAAGCGTCGGGCGATCGAGAACGGCCGTGACCCCGAACAGATCAAGGTGCTGCCCGGCCTGGTCCCGATCATCGCCGACACGGAGGCCGAAGCACGAGAGCAGGAGGCTGAGCTGGACCGGCTCATCGCCCCGGAGTTCGCGCGCGCGCAGCTGGCCAAGGTGCTGAAGCTGCAGCCCGAAGAGCTCGAGTTCGATGCCCCGTTGCCGGCGGATCTGCCGAGCGAGGACGAGATCGAGGGCGCGAAGAGCCGCTACACGCTGATCGTCGCGCTCGCCCGACGGGAGAACCTCACCGTCCGCGAGCTGATCGGCCGCCTCGGCGGAGGGCGTGGGCATCGCACCTTCACGGGTACGCCGCTCCAGGTCGCGGACACGATCCAGCAGTGGTTCGAGCACGGCGCGGCGGACGGATTCAACATCATGCCCGCCGTCCTGCCCTCGGGGTTGGAGGCCTTCGTCGAGCGGGTCGTGCCGATCCTCCAGGAGCGCGGGCTGTTCCGCACCGAGTACACCGGGACGACCCTGCGAGAGCATTACGGGCTTCCGCGCCCCGTGGGTCGTCGCGAGCTCGCCGCGGTCTGATCGCGTCGTGCGGCGTCGCCAGGGAGGGGGCGCCGCACGACGTTCCGCGCGTCAGCGGGCCGCGCGCCGTGCCCGGTAGGCGGCGACGGCGTTGCGGTTGGTGCAGGTCGTCGAGCAGTACCGCTTGGAGCGGTTGCGGGAGAGGTCGAGCACGATCGCGTCGCAGTCGTCGTCGGCGCACACGCCCAAGCGGCCACCTTCGTCCGCACGGATGACGTCGATCAGCGCCATCGCCGTCTCGATCAGGATCCGCTCCGGCAGCGATCGGTCGTCGGAGACGGCGTGCAGATGCCAGTCCACGTCGCCGTGCCGGATGAGCCGCGCGTTCAGCGGCACGGCGGCGAGGGCGTCGTTGACGTGTGCGACCATCTCGTCGCGCTCGGCGAGCAGCATCGTCCGCAGTCGAGGACGGAGTGCCCGCACGGCGTCCAGTTCGCGGCCGTCATGATCCACCCTGCCGGTGTAGAAGTGCGCCGCGAGGAACGCGTCGAGGTCGCCGCGCGAGGTCAGGGTGTCCGGGTGCTCCGCGCTGTTGGCCAGCTCCACGGCAGCACTGAGCGATGCCTCGGTGTCATTGGTGAAGAGCATGTTGACAGCTTACATCGGCCGCGACTAGTGTCATCGACCATGAGGGCAATGACCAATGACGTGACGCGTCGCTCGCAGGTCGGCATCGGACTGGTGGTCGCGATCGGGGCCGCCTTCTCGTTCGGGATGTCCGGCGCGTGGGCGCGCGGGCTGATCGATGCCGGATGGACGCCCGGCGCGGCGGTGACCGCTCGTGTCTGGGTCGGTGCGCTCATCCTTCTCGTACCGGCCCTGTTGGCGCTGCGAGGGCGCTGGGATTCGGTCCGCCGCAACGCCGGCATGGTGCTCGCCTACGGCATCCTCGCCGTCGCCGCCACGCAGCTCTTCTACTTCCAGGCCGTCGCACGGATGGATGTCGGCATCGCGCTGCTGATCGAGTACACCGCCCCGATCGCCGTGGTCCTGTGGCTCTGGATCCGTCGGGGGGAGCGGCCGACGCGGCGCAGCATCCTCGGCGCCGCGATCGCCTTCGTCGGACTGGTCCTGATGCTCGACGTGATCACGGGGGCCACGGCCGACGTGATCGGGATCCTCTGGGCGCTCGGGGCGATGGTCGGAGCGGCGAGCTACTTCCTGCTGTCCGCGCAGCGGGACACCGGGATCCCGCCGGTCGCACTGGCCGGGCTCGGGCTGCTGCTGGGGGCCATCGCGCTGTCGCTCGCCGGGCTGGTCGGCGTGCTGCCGATGGTCTGGGCCACCGGCGACATCGCCTACCGTTTCGGCACCGTGCCGTGGTTCATCCCGGTCCTCGCGATCGGACTCGGTGCGACCGCCGTGGCCTACGTCCTCGGAATCGTGTCGACCCGGATGCTGGGGTCGCGGCTGGCTTCGTTCGTCGCGCTCGCCGAGGTCGTCGCGGCGATGCTCTTCGGATGGCTGCTGCTCGGCCAGCTCCCCGATCTCCTGCAGGGCATCGGCGCCGCCCTGGTGCTGGCGGGCGTGGTCGTGGTGAAGCTCGGCGAGCCGGCGGCAGCCGAGTTGGTCGAGCCGCTCCCGGAACGCGCGATCTGACCGCTGTGCGTATACGGTGAGTGGGCGATTCGAGGGTCAGGCCCCCGTCCTGCTCGGTTTGTGTATACGATAGCGGCATGCGAGCAAGCGACCGGGCATACGCCGCGCTCCTGGAGGAGATCCAGTCCGGAGCGCTGGCGCCGGGAACCGTGCTGGCCGAAAGCGACCAGGCAGCGCGCCTCGGCGTGAGCCGCACGCCGATGCGGGAGGCGCTGCAGCAGCTGATGCTCGACGGGCTCGTCGTCCAGCAGTCGCCCAGGGTGACCGTCGTCTCCGCCGTCGACGTCGACGACATCCGCTCGCTGTTCGAGACCCGAAGGGCACTCGAGGAGTCCGCGGCCCGCCTGGCCGCTCAGCGCGGTGACACCGAGGTCTTCGCGGCGCTCGCCGCCGAGTTCGCCCGCGTCGACCTCACCGCGGCCTCCGGTAAGGACGACTACTACGCGCTCATCGCCCGTCTCGACCGTGCCGTCGACCTGGCCGTGGCCAACGACTACATGGACGCGGCGCTGCGCACGATCCGCACGCACCTGGTCCGCGTGCGCCGCATGGCCCGAGACAAGCCGGAGCGCCTGGCCGCTTCCGTCGGCGAGCACCGTCTCATCGCCGAGGCGCTCGCCGATCGCGACGGCGAACTCGCCGCCCATGCGACGCACGTGCATCTGCGCAACGCCCTCACCAGCATCCTCGAATCCCTGATCGACACCGAAGGACAGTCATGACCGTCACCCACCACGTCCGCGTCCACCGCTCCGAGGAGGAGCTCCCCCGCGAGGAGCAGCTGGCCTGGCGGATCGCCGAAGTCGCCGCCGATCCGGCCGAGGTCGAGGCAGACGTCGTCGACATGATCATCAACCGCATCATCGACAACGCGTCGGTGGCCGCGGCATCCCTCACCAGGGCGCCGATCGTCGCGGCGCGCGACCAGGCGTTCAGCCACCCCGTCTCGTCCGGCGGGCAGGGCGCGACCGTGTTCGGCGCCGCGCTGGATCGCCGCACGAGCCCGGAGTGGGCGGCGTGGGCCAACGGCGTGGGCGTGCGCGAGCTCGACTACCACGACACGTTCCTCGCGGCCGAATACTCGCACCCCGGTGACAACATCCCGCCGATCCTCGCGGTCGCCCAGCACGTCGGATGCGATGGTCGGGCGCTGGTCCGCGGCATCGCGACCGGTTACGAGATCCAGGTCGACCTCGTGAAGGCGATCTCCCTGCACAAGCACAAGATCGACCACGTCGCCCACCTGGGGCCGGCCGCCGCCGCGGGCATCGGCACCCTGCTCGGACTCGACGTCGAGACGATCTACCAGGCGGTCGGCCAGGCGCTGCACACCACGACCGCCACGCGCCAGAGCCGCAAGGGCGAGATCTCGACGTGGAAGGCGCACGCGCCGGCCTTCGCCGGCAAGATGGCGGTCGAAGCCGTCGACCGTGCCATGCGCGGTCAGACCTCGCCGTCGCCGATCTATGAAGGCGAGGACGGCGTCATCGCCTGGATGCTGGACGGCAAGGACGCCTCCTACGATGTGCCGCTGCCGGCGGCCGGCGAGGCCAAGCGCGCGATCCTCGACACGTATACGAAGGAGCACTCCGCGGAGTACCAGGCGCAGGCGTGGATCGACCTCGCCCGCAAGCTGCACCGCGAGCACCCGGAGCTCGCCGATCCGGCGAACGTCACGTCGATCGTGCTGCACACCAGTCACCACACGCACTACGTGATCGGCTCCGGCGCCAACGACCCCCAGAAGTACGACCCGACGGCGTCGCGGGAGACCCTCGATCACTCGATCCCGTACATCTTCGCGGTCGCGCTGCAGGACGGTGCGTGGCACCACGTCGACTCGTACCTGCCCTCGCGCGCAGCTCGGCAGGACACGGTCGCGCTGTGGCACAAGATCACCACGGCGGAGGATGCCGAGTGGACCCGCCGCTACCACTCGATCGATCCGGCGGAGAAGGCCTTCGGCGGGCGCGTCGAGATCGCCCTCACGGACGGCTCGACGATCGTCGAGGAGATCGCCGTCGCCGACGCGCACCCGCTCGGCGCCCGCCCGTTCGCCCGCGCGGACTACATCGCGAAGTTCCGTCTGCTCGCCGAACCCGTGCTCGACGCGGCCGAGATCGATCGCTTCCTCGAGCTCGTGCAGCGCCTTCCCGAGCTGAGCGCCGCCGAGGTCGGCGAGCTGTCGATCATCGCGCGCCCCGGCATCCTCGCCGCCGAGCCCACCACGAAGGGCCTGTTCTGATGTCTGCCCGCCGGACCGAGTCCGAGAAGATGCGGGGAGGCCTCTGATGCTGTACTCCACGACCACCCCGGCAGAGAAGCGGCGGCTGTTCCGCGAGCGCCTGACTTCGGGTGAACTGCTGCGCTTCCCGGGTGCGTTCAATCCGCTGAGCGCCCGGCTGATCGAGCAGAAGGGGTTCGACGGCGTCTACATCTCGGGCGCCGTCCTGTCGGCGGACCTCGGGCTCCCCGACATCGGCCTCACCACGCTCACCGAGGTCGCCGGTCGGGCGCAGCAGATCGCGCGGATGACGGAGCTGCCCGCGATCGTCGACGCCGACACCGGCTTCGGCGAGCCGATGAACGTGGCCCGCACCATCCAGACCCTCGAGGATGCCGGGCTCGCCGGCACCCACATCGAGGACCAGGTCAATCCCAAGCGGTGCGGTCACCTCGACGGCAAGGCCGTCGTGGACGAGGACACCGCCATCAAGCGCATCCGGGCCGCAGCCGACGCCCGTCGGGACGAGAACTTCCTCATCATGGCTCGGACCGACATCCGGGCCGTCGAAGGGCTGGAGGCGGCGATCGAACGCGCCAAGGCGCTGGTGGATGCCGGTGCCGACGCGATCTTCCCCGAGGCCATGCGCGACCTCGGCGAGTTCGAGGCGATGGCCACGGCGCTGGACGTGCCGATCCTCGCCAACATGACCGAGTTCGGCAAGTCCGAGCTGTTCTCCACCGATCAGCTGCGCGACGCAGGGGTCAACATCGTCATCTGGCCGGTGTCGCTGCTGCGCATCGCGATGGGTGCGGCCGGCCGCGCACTCGATACGCTGAACGAGGAGGGGCACCTCACCTCGAAGCTGGGGGAGATGCAGCACCGCGCCGACCTCTACGACCTGATCGACTACGAGTCGTACAACCACTTCGACTCCGGCGTCTTCAACTTCACCATCGAGCACCCGTGAACGTGGCAAAGGAGCAGGACATGGCAGACACCGAGATCCGCAAGGGCCTGGCCGGTGTGGTCGTCGACACGACCGCGATCAGCAAGGTCAATCCGGAGACGAACAGCCTGCTCTACCGCGGGTATCCGGTGCAGGAGCTGGCCGCGACGCAGCCGTTCGAGGCCGTCGCCTACCTGCTCTGGAACGGTGACCTTCCGGATGCCGAGCAGCTGGCGGAGTTCCGCGCGACCGAGCGCGCCCATCGCGCGCTGACCGACCAGGTCAAGGCGACGATCGATCTGGTCCCGCTCGAGGCGCACCCGATGGACGAGGTGCGCACAGCCGTCAGTGTCATCGGCGCGACGGACGCCGCCGGTTCCGCATTGGACGCGCAGGCGAGCCCGGAGGAGAACCTCTTGCGCAGCATCCGCCTGTTCGCAGCGCTCCCCGCGATCGTCGCCTACGGCCAGCGCCGTCGGCGAGGCCAGGAGCCGGTCGCTCCGCGCGACGACCTGGACTACTCCGCGAACTTCCTCTGGATGACGTTCGGCGAGCTGCCCGACCCGGTCGTCGTCGATGCGTTCAACCGTTCGATGATCCTGTACGCGGAGCACTCCTTCAACGCGTCGACGTTCGCGGCGCGCGTCATCACGTCGACGCTGAGTGATCTCTACTCGGCCGTCGTCGGCGCCATCGGTGCGCTCAAAGGCCCGCTGCACGGCGGCGCGAACGAGGCGGTGCTGCACATCTTCGACGAGATCGGCGACGCCTCGAACGTCACGGAATGGCTGGATGCCGCGCTCGCCGAGAAGCGCAAGATCATGGGCTTCGGACACCGGGTGTACAAGAGCGGCGACTCGAGGGTGCCGACCATGAAGGCAGCGCTCGACACCCTGGTCGAGCACTACGGACGCGACGACGTCGCCGCACTGTACGACTCGCTGGAGCAGGAGTTCGTCGCACGCAAGGGCATCTACCCGAACCTGGACTACCCGTCCGGCCCGGCGTACAACCTCATCGGATTCGACACGCTCACGTTCACTCCGCTGTTCGTCGCCGCTCGCGTGACGGGCTGGACCGCCCACGTCATCGAGCAGGCGGGCGCCAACGCGCTGATCCGCCCGCTGTCGGCCTACGATGGGCCCGAGGAGCGGCACGTCGCGCTCTGACGCATCAGAACGTCTCTACAACGTTGTAGACTGACGCTGAAGAGGGGTGGGATCATGGCCGCGACGCTGCACGACGTCGCGAGACTCGCGGGAGTCTCGATCAAGACGGTGTCGAACGTCATCAACGACTATCCGCATATTCGTCCGACGACCAGGGAGAAGGTCGAAGAGGCGATCAAGGAGCTCGGCTACACCCCGAACCTGACGGCTCGCAACCTGCGCTCGGGGCGCACCGGCGCGATCGCGCTGGCGCTGCCTGACCTGAGTCTGGCCTATTTCGGCGAGCTCGCCGCGCAGGTGATCCACGAGGCCGAGGCGGCCGGCGTCGTCGTCCTCGTCGAGCAGACGGGTGCTGATAGAGATCGGGAGATGGACCTGCTGCGCAGCCCGCGGCTCAAGCTGACCGACGGGCTGATCTTCAGCCCGTTGGGCATGGGGCAGGAGGATGTAGCCGCGCTCGAGGTCTCGTATCCGATGGTGCTCCTCGGTGAGCGCATCTTCAACGGACCGACCGATCATGTGACCATGCGCAACGTCGAGGCCGCGAAGGCAGCGACCGAGTATCTGTTGCGTGCCGGCCGACGCCGCATCGCCGTCGTCGGCGCGCACGAGGGAGAGGTCATCGGGTCGGCGGCGTTGCGTCTGCAGGGCTATCGGGAGGCGCTGGCGGATGCCGGCATCCCGTACGACGATTCGATCGTCGGCTACACGACGCTCTGGCATCGGGCGAACGGCGCCGATTCGATGCGCGAACTGCTGGCCAGAGGTGTCGAGTTCGACGCGGTCTTCGGGTTGAACGACACCCTGGCGCTCGGCGCCATGCGCGTCCTGCAGGAGGCGGGTCGGCGGGTCCCCGACGACGTCGCCGTGGTCGGCTTCGACGGTCTCGACGAGGCCGAGTACTCGATCCCCTCGCTGACGACCGTCGATCCCGGACGCGAGTGGATCGCGAAGGCGGCGGTGAAGACGCTGCTCGAACGCATCGGTGCCGGCGACGACAAGCCCGCCCCTCGGACCCTCCTGGCCGACTTCCGGATGCTCGAGCGCGAGTCGGCTCCGGCCGCGCGATAACGATTCGACCGCGCGATTGACAATCGTTCGGTGCGGGTTCACAATGATTTCTACAACGTTTACTACAACGTTGTAGATCGATTGGGAATCGCACCGTGCTCACCAGCGGGAGCGCGCGAGGCGACATCGAAGTCAGCCCCGAGAGGACACAGCACAATGAAGTCACGAATTCTGGCCGGAGTCGGCATCGCAGCCCTCGCGGCCACCGCCCTGACCGGCTGCGCCGGCGGCAGCAGTCACGCCGCGAGCAATGAGATCACCTTCATGTTCCGCGGCAACGACGCGGAGAAGGAGGCGTACACGGCCGCCATCAAGCAGTTCGAGAAGGACCACGACGCCAAGGTCAAGATCATCATGACCACGGCCGACGACTACTCGACCAAGCTCAAGGCGGCCATCACAGGCAAGCAGATCCCCGACGTCTTCTACATCGACCCCGGCAGCGTCCAGGCGTATGTCAAGTCGGGCATCGTCAAGGACATCACCGAGGCCGTCGAGGCGGATGTCGACCTCGACAACCTCTGGCAGTACGGTGTCGACAGCTACCGCTTCGACGGCCAGCTCATGGGCCAGGGCGCGATCTACGCGATGCCCAAGGACATCGGTCCCTTCTCGTTCGGCTACAACAAGACCATGTTCGAGGCCGCGGGTGTCCCGCTGCCTGACAAGGACGAGCCGTACACCCTGGACGAGTTCGTCGACGTCGCCAAGAAGCTGACGCTCGACACCAACGGAGACGGCACGCTGGACCAGTGGGGCACCGGACTGAACGTCCAGTGGAACCTGCAGCCCTTCGTGTGGTCGAACGGCGGCGACTGGCTGAACGAGGACCGCACCGAGGTCACCGTCGACGAGCCCGAGTTCGTCGAGGCGCTGCAGTGGTTCGCCGACCTGTCGCTGGTCGAAGGCGTCACCCCGTCGACCTCGGACGCGCAGACGCTGGACACCTACCAGCGCTGGATGCAGGGACAGATCGGATTCTTCCCGGTCGGCCCGTGGGACGTGCCCACCTACGAGACGCTCGACTTCGAGTGGGACCTGATCCCCTATCCGGTCGGTTCCACCGGAGAGCCGGCCAGCTGGATCGGCACGCTCGGCATCGCCGTCTCCGAGACGACGAAGAACGCCGACCTCGCCACCGAGCTCGCGATCTACCTCTCCACCGACGCGACCGCGCAGCAGTCGCTGGTCGATGCGGGCGTGCAGATCCCGAACCTCATCGACATGGCAGACGAGTGGGTGGCCTCCAGCACGCTGCCCCCGGCGAACAAGCAGGAGTTCCTCGACGTCGCGCAGGACTACGGTCGAGCGCTGCCGGCGAACACGACGTACAGCGCCGAGTGGTACGACGAGCTGTTCAAGAACATCCAGCCCGTGCTCGACGGCGACCAGACGGCGGAGGAGTACCTCAAGGAGGTCCAGCCGCGCATGCAGGAGCTGCTCGACAAGGCGAACGCGGACGCCGGAATCGGCTGACCGGTCGACGCCCGACTGCCTCGGGGTCGGCGCCAGCCGGCCCCGAGGTCCAATCCGCCCGTCCTGAACCCTGAGGTGACCATGTCCACGACGACTGTTCGTCGATCCCGGCTGCACCGCCGTGAGCACCTGGCGGCGTTCGCGTTCATCGCGGCCCCGCTGCTCGGCTTCCTGATCTTCATCGCCTACCCGCTGGTGTTCGCGGTCTACGCTTCCTTCACGAAGTGGAACGGCCTGAGCGAGCCGGTCTTCAACGGTCTCGACAACTACATCGAGATGATGGGGGACCGCTACTTCTGGCAGGCGATGGGCAACACCGTCTTCATGATGATCGGCATCCCGATCGGTCTGCTCCTGTCGCTGCTGCTTGCCCTGGCGCTGAATCGCAAGATGCGCGGGACGACCTTCTTCCGCACGGTGTACTACGTGCCGGTCATCTCGTCGCTCGCCGCCGTCGCCATTCTCTGGCAGTGGGCGTACAACGGCGACTTCGGTCTGGTCAACCAGGTCCTCGCGATCTTCGGGATCGAAGGACCCAACTGGTTGCAGGATGCCGCGACGGCCAAGCCAGCCATCATCATCATGTCGGTGTGGAAGGGCCTCGGCTTCTCGATGCTGCTCTACCTGGCAGCCCTCCAGTCCGTCCCCCGCCACCTCTATGAGGCAGCGGCGATCGACGGCGCGGGCACGTTCGCGCAGTTCCGCCACATCACGATCCCGATGCTCAAGCCGGTGACGTTCTTCCTCGTCGTCACGAGCATCATCGGCGGCGCGCAGATCTTCATCGAGATCAACATCATGACCCCCACCGGTGGACCCGAATTCTCCACCGCATCCATCGTCTGGTACATCTGGCAGAAGGCTTTCAACTACCTCCAGATGGGCTACGCGACCTCCATGTCCGTCGTGCTCGGCATCCTGGTCTTCGTCGTCACGGCGATCCAGTTCCAGATGAACCGGCGCTCCCAGTTCTCGATCGAGTGAGGCAGCCATGACTCAGACAGCTCCAGCTCCTGGAACCATGACCACCGTCCTCCCCGAGGTGTCGCGCCGTCGCGGCCTGCCTCGAAACCCGATCGGGAAGGGCAACGGCAACTCCGTGCAGGCGGTCGGAAGCCGCTCGCGCTCGTACCGCATGATGAACGTGATCGTCACGATCGTGCTCGCCATCGGCGGCATCGTGATGATCGCGCCGCTGCTGTGGACCTTCAGCACGTCGCTGAAGACCCGTGAGGCCGTCTTCGCCCTCCCGCCGCAGTGGATCCCCGACCCGGTGCAGTGGGAGAACTACGTCCGAGTGTGGACCGCCGGCCCCCTCGCGAGCGGCATCATGAACAGCGTCATCGTGTCGGTCAGCGTCACGGTGGTCGGCGCGGTGACGTCGTCACTCGCGGCCTTCGCGTTCGCGAAGATGCGTCTGCCGTTCAAGAACGTGGTGTTCCTCGCGATGCTCTCCGCGATCATGATCCCGTTCCCGACGATCATGATCCCGCAGTTCAAGATGTTCGGCGACGCCGGCCTGGTCGACACGCTGTGGCCGCTGATCCTGCCCGGCATCTTCGGCAACATCGTGATGATCTTCTTCCTGAAGCAGTACCTCAGCTCGATCCCCGACTCGATCATCGAGGCGGCCAAGCTCGACGGCGCCGGCTACCTGCGGATCTTCTTCAGGCTCATCTTCCCGGTGATCCGGCCCGCGATCGCCGCGCAGTTCATCCTCTGGTTCATGGCGGTCTGGAACGACTACCTCGCTCCGATCATCTACCTGAACTCGCCCGAGAAGCAGACCCTGCAGCTGGTGATCGCGACGTTCAACGCCACCTACGCCAGCCAGACGGACTACCCGCTGATCATGGCGGCATCGTTCATCGCGCTCATCCCCGTGCTCGTCGTCTTCCTGATCTTCCAGCGTCAGATCATCGAGTCGGTCGCGTTGAGCGGATCGAAGGGCTGACATGAGCACCTCCACCGGCGACCCGACCACGTGGGGCGCGCGCAACGCGCACGACCCCACGGTGGTCCGCGGAGACGACGGTCTCTGGTACATGTTCTCCACGGATGCCGCCGCAGGTTTCGACGGCATCCCGGTGGGTGCCCACGTGCGCACCTCGCCGGATCTGGTGACGTGGTCCTTCCAGGGCACCGCGCTCGGCGAGGTGCCAGCGCCGGCACGGGAGTGGAGCGGAGCCGCAGGACTCTGGGCGCCTGAGGTGGTCCGCTGGCCGACGGCCGACGGTTCGACCCGGTGGCACATGTACTACTCGGCGTCGACGTTCGGGTCGCGGACGTCGGCCATCGGCCTCGCCACGGCGGAGCACCTCGCCGGCCCGTGGACCGATCAGGGCATCGTCGTCGCGACCCGGCACGAGCGCGACGGCCACAACGCCATCGACGCCGCCGTGACCTTCGATCGCGCCGGCCGCGCATGGATGATCTACGGCTCGTTCTTCGACGGCATCCACATCGTCGAGCTGTCGCTCGAGACGGGGGAGCGCGTCCGAGAGGAGAAGGGTGCGCTGATCGCGCGACGCCCGTCGAACGTCGACGGCGCGATCGAAGGCGCCTTCGTCGTGTATCGGCCCGAAGAGGACCGTTTCGTGCTGTTCGTCTCGTACGACTCCCTCGTGGACACGTACAGCGTGCGCGTCGGCGTGGCCGACGAGATCACGGGTCCGTATCGGGATGCGGCGGGCAACGACCTCACCGACCCCGCGGCCGAGCAGGCGGCCGTGGTCGGCACCAAGATTCTCGGCGGCCACCGGTTCCCCGGCGGGACGGGCTTCATCGCCCCAGGCCACAACTCGGTCTTCCGCGACGGCGACGCGACCTTCCTGGTGCACCACGTCCGGCTCGCGGATGCCCCGACGCAGCACGAGGCGCAGATCCGTCGTGTGCACTGGACCGGCGGCGGCTGGCCGCTGGTGTCGCCCCATCCGTACGCGGGGCTCGATGCCGAGACGCTGGATGCCCCGGCATCCGTCTCCGGGACGTGGAACGCCGTGCGCTACGCCCCCGAAGAGGCGAAGCTGATCGAGGCGGAGACCGTGCATCTGGTGGCGCCCCTCGTGAGCGCCGGCGAGGCGGTCGCCGGTGAGCTCGCGCTCACCGCGGCATCCGGTGACGCGATCCTGGACGGCGTCGTGTTCGGCGCCTGGGACCCGGTGGCGCAGAGCGCCGTGCTGGCCTTCGCCGGTATCGACGCGGCCGGCGTCGTCTGGACCGGATCGCAGCAGGTGACGTCATGACCGCGCTCGTCCATCCACGCCGCGAGGGCGTCGTGGCCGGATCGGACGACGTGGCTCTCGGCTGGACCGGCCGCGTCATGCAGTGGCTGCGCGTCATCACCGCGATCGTGCTCGTCAATGTGCTGTTCCTGCTCGGTGGGGTCGCCGGCCTGATCCTCTTCGGCGTCATGCCGGCCGCTGTCGCGGCCATCGCCGTGCTGCGCCGCAACGACCTGCTCCTCGGCTCGGCGGAGGAGGGTCTGCTGCGCACCTTCTGGTCGCACTACCGTGCACAGTTCTGGCGGGCGAACCGGGCGGGGATCCCGTTCTGGATCGTCGGCATCCTGCTCGCAGCCGACCTGGCCGTCCTTCCGCAGCTCGCGGGACCTGTCTCGGCTGTGCTGCTGGTCTTCACCGGTGCCGTGCTGATCGCCGCGATCACGACGTTCGCAGCCACGGTCACGCTGCTGTCCCGGTACGACGACGGTGTCCCGGCCATCCTGCGCTATGCGCTGGTGCTCCCACCCACCTCGCCGGCGATGAGCATCGGCGTGATCGTCGCTGTCCTCGCGTGGACGTTGATCGTCTCGATCCTGCCCGTGCTGCTGCCCCTGGCAGGAGCCGCCCTCCCGCTCGCGATCGTCGTGCGTCTGATCGATGCTCGGCTGGATCGCATCGAGGATGCCGACTGAGCCGGCATCCGCACTCCGACTTCCCTGCCCATCACCCGCACGCCGTGCTGTCCGCAGCGCGGCCTGTCCCACAGAAGGAATCACCGTGACTCAGGCACGCATCTCCGTCGACCGTGAAGCGGTCGTCGCTCCGCTCAACCGTCGGATCTTCGGCTCGTTCGTCGAGCACCTCGGCCGCTGCGTCTACGACGGCATCTACGAACCCGGCCACCCGACCGCCAACGAGGACGGCTTCCGTATGGACGTCGTCGACCTCGTGCGCGAACTGGGCTCCACGACGATCCGCTACCCCGGCGGCAACTTCGTCTCCGGTTTCCGCTGGGAGGACTCGGTCGGGCCGCGCGACCAGCGCCCGGTGCGTCGTGACCTCGCCTGGCACTCCATCGAGACCAACCAGGTCGGCGTCGACGAGTTCTCGCGCTGGCTCAAGCTCACCGGCTCCGAGCTGATGATGGCCGTGAACCTCGGTACGCGCGGCATCGAGGCGGCCCTCGACCTGCTCGAGTACTGCAACCACCCCTCAGGCACGGCGCTCAGCGACCAGCGCATCGCCAACGGCACGGTCGAGCCGCACGACATCAAGATGTGGTGCCTCGGCAACGAGATGGACGGGCCGTGGCAGACCGGCTACATGACGGCCGAGGACTACGGCAAGATCGCGGCCCGTACTGCGCAGGCCATGAAGACCGCCGACCGTTCGCTCGAGCTCGTCGTGTGCGGCTCGTCGAGCTCCTCGATGCCGACGTTCGGTGATTGGGAGCGCACCGTGCTCGAGCACGCGTACGAGCACGTCGACTACATCTCCTGCCACGCGTACTACCAGGAGCGCGGCGGCGACCTCGGCTCCTACCTCGCCTCGTCGCTGGACATGCAGTACTTCATCGAGACCGTCGTCGCGACGGCCGATCACGTCGGCAACAAGCTGAAGTCGAAGAAGAAGATCAAGCTCTCCTTCGACGAGTGGAACATCTGGTACCTCGACGAGCACCAGGCATCCGACGAGGTCAACGACGAATGGCGCATCGCTCCCCGCCAGCTCGAGGACGTCTACTCCGTGGCGGATGCCGTGGTCCTCGGCAACCTCATGATCACGCTGCTGAAGAACCACGACCGGGTCGCCTCGGCATCCCTGGCGCAGCTCGTC
The DNA here is from genome assembly GCF_025836995.1 of Microbacterium sp. M28. Taxonomy (NCBI): domain Bacteria; kingdom Bacillati; phylum Actinomycetota; class Actinomycetes; order Micrococcales; family Microbacteriaceae; genus Microbacterium; species Microbacterium triticisoli. The sequence continues at coordinate 339,396 of NZ_CP107546.1, forward strand.
AACGTGATCGCGCCGATCATGACGGAGCCGGGGGGAGACGCCTGGCGTCAGACCACGTTCTTCCCGTTCTCGGTGACGTCGCGTCTGGCGAAGGGCGAGATCCTCAAGCCGCGCATCGATGCCGGCACGTACGAGACCAAGGTCTACGGCGACGCTCCGCTGGTCGACTCGGTCGTCACGACCGATGGAACCTCCTCCGCCGTGTTCCTCGTGAACCGCAGCCAGACCGAGGCCATCACCGTCACGGTCGACGTCGCCGAGCTGGGGGCGACGAGCATCGCCGAGGCCGTGACCGTCTGGGATGACGACGTGTACGCCAAGAACACCCTGGCCGACCAGAACCGCGTCGGGCTGAAGCAGCTCGAGGGCGCCGTCCTGGTCGATGGCGTGCTCACCGTGACGCTGCCTCCCGTCTCGTGGTCGGCGATCGCCCTTTCGTGAGCTCACCCATCCTGCGCCTGACCGGCGCCGCGGCCGTGGTCATCACCGCGGTCGCGGCGCTGGCCGGGTGCGCCCCCGCCGCGGCGGTCGCCCCCGACCTGTCCGGCGATCTCTTCGTCCACGACCCCGCGTACGCGGTCACGGATGACGGGTACTTCGTGTATTCGACCGGTGACGGGCGGATCGCGGACGGCAACATCCAGGTCCGCACCTCCGAAGAGGGTGCGGACTGGGAGTACGCCGGCGAGGTCTGGGCGACGAAGCCTGCCTGGCTGTCGGATGCCGTGCCCGGCGTCGACAACCTCTGGGCACCCGAGCTCTATGAGCACGACGGCACCTGGTACCTCTATTACTCGGCGTCCACGTTCGGCAGCAGCACCTCCGTGATCGCCCTCGCGACGAACACGACGCTCGATCCGGAGGACCCCGCCTACGAGTGGGTCGATCGCGGCGAGGTCATCGCATCGGCAGGCACCGACTACAACGCGATCGACGCCGGAATCGTCGAGGACGAGGACGGCGAGCCGTGGATGGCGTTCGGATCGTTCTCGTCGGGGCTGAAGATCGTGCCGCTGGAGTGGCCGAGCGGCCTTCGCGCCGATGACAGCGAGCCCGTGACCATCGCGGACCGTGGCCTCACCGAGAACGCGATCGAGGCGCCGTACATCGTCCCGCACGACGGAGCGTTCTACCTGTTCGCCTCGCGCGGCTTCTGCTGCAAGGGCACCGACAGCACGTACGAGATCATCGTCGGTCGTGCGGACGCCGTGACCGGTCCGTATCGGGATGCCGACGGCGGGGTGCTGCTCGAAGACGGCGGCACGGTCGTGCTGACGGGTGAGGGCGACCGGATCGGCCCGGGCGGGCAGTCGGTGTGGGACGACACCCTCGCCTTCCACTTCTACGACGGCGCTGCCGACGGTATCCCCACCCTCGGGCTGCTCCCGATCACGTGGCGGGATGGCTGGCCAGAGGTGCCTTCCGAGAAATAGTTCTTGGCTGGGCGAGGACTCTCTGCTAGCTTTGCCGGTAGTTAAATCAGGGGTTATGTTTATCCCTGTTCATCCCGGGTGTCAGTGTTGACGCCACGACCGCAGAGAGGCGGAGGATGGCACTGACGCAAGCACCACGACGGCGCAAATCGCTGTGGGGGCAGATCAAGAGCAGCCGGATGCTGATCTTCATGTGCGTCCCGGCGATCGCGTTCTTCCTCGTGTTCAACTACGCCCCGCTGCCGGGGATCTGGATCGCGTTCACGGACTTCAATTACCGCGACGGCATCTTCGGAAGCCCGTTCGTCGGACTGAAGAACTTCGAGTTCCTGATCAAGTCCGGGATGCTGTGGGAACTCACCCGCAACACGATCCTCTACAACGTCGCTTTCATCGTGCTCGGGAACATCCTGCAGATCGCGATCGCGATCATGTTCAACGAGGTCCGGCTGAAGTTCTTCAAGAAGATCACGCAGGGCATCATGTTCCTGCCCTACTTCATCTCGGTCGTGCTGATCGGCGTGATCGCCTTCAACATCCTGAACTACGACACCGGGGCGCTGAACACGCTGATCGAGCAGACCGGCGGCGACCCGATCAAGATCTACAGCATGGCCGGCGTCTGGCCGCTCATCATCATCGTGGTCCACCTCTGGCAGAGCACCGGATACGGGTCGATCGTGTACTTCGCGGCGATCATGGGCATCGACAAGGGGCTGTTCGAAGCCGCCGAGATCGATGGCGCCTCCGCCTGGCAGCGCATCCGCTACGTCATCCTGCCCAGCCTCAAGCCGACGTTCATCATCCTGTTCCTGTTCTCGCTCGGCGGCATCATGAGCGGCAACTTCGGCCTGTTCTGGAACCTCGTCGGAAACAACGCGGCGCTGTTCTCGACCACCGACATCATCGAGACCTCGGTGTACCGGATGGTCATGTCGCAGAACAACTTCACGACCTCCACGGCGGTGGGGCTGTACCAATCCCTCTTCGGCTTCGCCATCGTCATGACGGCGAACTGGATCGTTCGAAGGATGAACAAGGACTATGCCCTCTTCTGATGTCACCATGACCGCCCCGGCCGCCGATTTCACCGACACCGGCGCGACGCGGACGCTGCTGCTGCCGAAGAAGGGCAAGGGCCTGTTCGACCGGTCACCGAGGCCGCGCGCGATCAAACTGTCGAGGAGCGATCGCTGGCTGCGCGGGATCTCCTACGTGTGGATCAGCCTGTTCGCGCTGTTCTGCCTGCTGCCGTTCGTCCTGATCGTCTCGGCCTCGTTCTCCAGCGAATCGGCCATCCGCGCCGACGGGTTCGGGCTGTGGCCGAAGGAGTTCACGTTCGCCGCCTACGAGCTGATCTTCCAGGCGCCGCGTCAGATCCTCGGTGCCTACGCGGTCACCGTCACGATGACGGTGTTCGGAACGGCGATCGGCCTGTTCGTGATCGCGATGACCGGTTACGCGCTGTACCGGCAGGACTTCCCCTTCCGGAATCAGATCTCGTTCTTCATCTACTTCACGACGCTGTTCTCCGCTGGGCTGGCGCCGACGTTCCTCTGGGTGGGCCGCGATCTCGGACTGCGCGGCACCTATCTCGCGGTGTTCCTCCAGCTGCTGATGACCCCGTGGCTGATCATCCTCATGAAGAACTTCATGAAGACGGTGCCGTACGAGATCGTCGAGTCGGGCAAGATCGACGGCGCGGGCGACTTCCGTATCTTCGCGAAGCTCACCCTGCCGATGATGAAGCCGGCGCTGGCGACCATCGGACTGTTCCTCGCCCTCGCGTATTGGAACGAGTGGTACCTGTCCTCGCTGTATCTCGGCAGCACCGTCGAGTTCAAACCGCTGCAGTACTACCTGTACAACGTCATCAACACGGCCAGTGCGCTGCGCAACTCGGTCGCCGGCGCCAACGTGAGCATCGCCGATCTGCCCAGCAACACGCTGAAGATGGCGAGCGCCGTGGTGGCCACCGGACCCATCCTCCTGTTCTATCCGTTCGTCCAGAAGTACTTCGTCAGCGGCATCACGGTCGGCGCGGTCAAGGGCTGACCCACCGACGCTGACGTCCCCGGCCACGCGGCCACCCCCTGCACCATCACACCCCGAGCCGAAGGAGTCTCACATGAAGAAAAGGATCCTCACGTCCGCAGCGGCGCTCGCCGTCGTCGGGCTGAGCGTCGGCGCCCTGGCGGGCTGCTCGCCCGCCGGTGGTGAAGAAGGCGGCGACGCCGCGAAGATCACCATGCTCGTCCTGGGCAACAAGCCCACCAACGGCCGCCTCGAGGCGATGCTCGAGGAGCTCAACCCGAAGCTCAAGGAGAAGGTGAACGCGACCCTCGACTTCTTCTACGTCGAGTGGGCGGACTGGCAGACCCAGTACAACGTGCAGCTGCTGTCCGGCGATGACAACATCGACCTGATCACCACGGCCACTGACTGGCTGTACGCGTGGGAGAACGCCGAGAAGGGCGCCTTCCTGCCGCTGACCGAGGACATGCTCAAGGAGAACGCCCCCAAGACCTGGGCGCAGGTGGATGCCGAGGGCCACTGGGATCTCACCAAGCTGAACGACGAGATCATGTTCATCCCGGAGGACAACTACACCCAGTACACCAACCACGGGTTCTTCTACCGCGGAGACTGGGCCACCGAGGCCGGGTTCGAGAACGGCGAGATCACGAAGTTCGAGGACTTCACGACCTACTTCCGCTGGATCAAGGAGAACAAGCCGGAGGTCTACCCGTGGGACGTGGTCGGCACGAACGAGGCGGCGCTGACCGGGTACTGGCAGGGCCACACCGACCTGGTCACACTGCAGGGCGTGAGCGCCGGCATCTTCATGCCGTTCCAGCTCTCGGCATCCGACCCGACGACCGTGACGTCGGTCTACATGGAGGGTGACGAGCTGCTGGAGGCGGCGGAACTGGCACGCGAGTGGAACGAGATCGGGGTCTGGCGCGAGGACGCGCTGAACTACGACGGCGACACTCGTGAGGAGTTCTACGCCGGACTCAGCGGGGCCGACCAGCACCACACCCAGACGTACATCGGCGCGATCGTCGACAACATGACGAAGAAGCAGCCGGGGTCCGACCCGAAGATGTTCTACTGGGGCCAGGAGAACGACAACGTCTACAAGGACATCCTCACGCACGGTGCGATGGCGGTGAGCGCGAACTCCAGCAACCCGGAGAAGGCGCTGCAGGTCTACGACGCGCTGCGCAACGACGAGGAGCTGTACAAGCTGCTCAACTTCGGCATCGAGGGCACCGACTACGTCATGACCGATGACGGCATGCTCGGCTTCCCCGAGGGGTACGACCCGTCGACGGACTCGCTCGGCTCGAACTTCTGGGCCGGCCGCATGGACGAGTTCGAGCCGCAGCGGGTCACCGAGGCGCCGAACAAGGACGAGATCTACGCCTCGCTGGACGAGGTCGCGAAGGAGTACCCGTACTCGACGCTGATCATCGACAAGAGCATGATCGACCCGACGCTCGCCGCGATGGGAGCCGTGCTGTCGGAGTACATCCCGCAGCTGCAGTACGGCAAGTTCGATGATCCGGCGGCCGCGATCGAGGAGATGCGCCAGAAGCTGACGGACGCCGGCTACGAAGATGCCCGCGACTCGCTCCAGGCGGACATCGACGCCTGGGCCGAGGAGCAGGACTTCGGCTGACACGCGCAGCCGGGCGGGCTGAGGCCCGCCCGGCTCCGCACACTTCATCGTTCGAGGGGACCGATCCATGCCAGGCATCTTCGCCGCCGACTCCGCGCTCATGCGCACGCTCACGCGCATTGCGGACGTCATGATTCTCAACTTCCTGTTCATCGTGACCTCGTTGCCGATCGTGACGATCGGCGCATCGCTCACGGCGCTGAACGCCACTGCGATGCGCATCGTGGCCGGCACGGAGCGATCGATCACGCGCGACTACTTCACGGCCTTCCGGCGGGATTTCCGCCAGTCGACCGTCATCGCGCTGATCCTCGCCGCGGTCGCCGGCGCCTTCACAGCCTGGTACTTCGTGGTCACGCAGCTGGTGACCGATGCGGTGCTCCAGTTCCTGCTGCTCGGAGGGTGGTTCGTTCTCCTCTTCCTCGCCGTGACCTCCGTCCTCTTCGTCTTCCCGTACCTCGCCACCTTCGACGACTCGACGAGGGACGTGCTCCGCAACGCCCGACTGATCGGGTTGCGCCATCCGCTCGCAGCCCTGGCGGTGCTCGCGATCACGGTGCTCGTGATCGTCGTGAGCGTGTTCTCGCCCCAGGTCACGGGGTACGGATTGTTCTGGCTCCTCATCGGCTTCGGAGGTCTTGCCGTGGTTCACGCGGTCGTGTTCACCCGGGTGTTCGCCCGCTACGCCGCCACGGCGGGCGCCGCGTGAGCGGGGCATCGGCGCTCCGCGTCGATCGGTGGCGCTTCGCGCTCGCCGATCACCGCGAAGCGTGGGCCAAGGGCTTCGACGACTCGGAGTGGCGGGAGGTCGTCGTACCGCACGACTGGAGCGTCGAGCAGGACTTCGCGGTCGAGCACGCCAGCGGAACGGGCTACCTCCCCGGCGGGATCGGCTGGTATCGCGCACACGTGCCGCTGAGCACTCTCGATCGCGCGCCCGACTCGGTCCTGCGGCTCTCCTTCGCCGGCGTGTACAAGAACGCGGATGTCTGGGTCAACGGCTATCACCTCGGTGGTCGCCCCAACGGTCACGTGCCGTTCTTCTTCGATCTCACCGAGATCGCGTCCTACGCGCCGGACGACGATCTCGTCATCAGCGTGCGGGTCGATCGCACCGAGATCGCGGACTCGCGCTGGTACAACGGGTCGGGCATCACCCGCGCCGTCGTGCTCGAGGCGCACGGCCCCGTTCGGATCGTCCCGCAGAGCACGGCCTTCACCACCGCGGATGTGGACGGTGAAACGGCCGGCATCCGCATCGCGCAGACCGTCCGCAACGACCTCGGCCGGTCCGCCGATGTCGGCGTGCGCCACGAGTTGCGCTCGCTCTCCTCTGGCCGGGTGCACGTGTTCGAGAGCGACCTGGAGGTGCCGGCCGGCGCCTCGGCCGGACTCGTCGTCGACGGCCGGGTACCCGACGTCGAGCTGTGGTCGGATGTCGACCCGTCGTTGTATCGACTGACGACCACGGTGAACTGGCGGAGCTCCGACGGGAGCGGACACAGCGAGAGCAGCGAGATCGTCGGCATCCGCTCGATCGTCTTCGATCCTCAGCGCGGGATGCTCGTCAACGGCGAACCGCGGACGCTGAAGGGCGTCTGCCTGCACGAGGACGCCGGATGCCTGGGCGTCGCGGTTCCGGCCCAGGTCTGGCTGCGACGACTGCTCGCGTTGAAGGACATGGGGTGCAACGCGGTCCGGATGGCGCACAACCCCCATGACCCTGTGCTCTACGCGCTGTGCGATGCGCTCGGCTTCTACGTGATCGACGAGGCGTTCGACGAGTGGGAGAACCCCAAGAACAAGTGGTGGCAGGGGCACAACGTGTACCCGCCGAAGCACGAGGGCTACGCCACGCACTTCCCGCTCTGGCACGAACGCGATCTGCGCGACATGATCGCCGCGCATCGCAACCACGCCTCGATCATCGCGTGGAGCACCGGAAACGAGATCGACTACCCGAACGACCCGTACGCGAGCGAGCTCTTCGAGGAGATGACGGGCAACAACGACGCGAACAAGCCGGCGCAGGAGCGCGTCTACGATCCGAGCAGGCCGGACGCCCGCCGGCTCACGACCATCGCGCGTCGCCTGGGCGAGATCGTGCGCGACGCCGATCCGAGCAGGCCGGTGACGCTCGCAGCGGCCTTCCCCGAGCTCTCCGGCCGCACCGGGCTGCTCGATGACCTCGACGTCGTCGGGTACAACTACAAGGAGCACCTCTACACCGACGATCACGAGCGCTTCCCCGACAAGCCGCTGCTCGGCAGCGAGAACGGGCACGGCTACGCGCAGTGGCGCGCCGTCGTCGACAACGAGTTCGTCGCCGGGCAGTTCCTCTGGACGGGGATCGACTACCTCGGCGAGGCGCACGGCTGGCCGATCCACGGCTCGGGCGCCGGGCTGCTGACGCTCGCCGGCTTCCCGAAGCACGAGTGGCACCTCCGCCGCAGCTGGTGGTCGGATGAGCCGACCGCGCGTCTCGTCGTGCGCGCGCATGGGACGGATGCCGGTCGCAGGACGTTCTGGGAGCATCCGGTGTCCCGTCGGTGGGCGTCGGACGGCGGCGACATCGAAGTGCTGGCCTTCGCCGCCGGTGGTGACCCCTGCCTGGTGGTCGACGGCGCCGAGGTCGCGCTGGCGTTCGATGACGACGGGGGGTACTGGCGCGCGGTCGTTCCGGCATCCGCTGCGTCGCTGAGGCTGGAAGTGACGCACGACGGACGGGCGGCGGCGGTGGACGAGCTGCGTCCCGCCGGGTCGCCGGCACGACTGGATGCCGCAGCCTGGCGCGCGCCCGACGAAGCCGCGCGCCGATGCCGGGCCGCCGGAATCGACATCGACGACGTGGTGCAGATCGAGTGCGCGCTGCGCGGCGTCGACGGCGAACTCGCGGAGGGGGAAGCGATGGTCTCGGCCGCAGTCCTGGACGGAGCGCTGCTCGGCCTGGAGAACGGCGATCTCGCCGACGTCACGTCGTACCGCGATGCCGAGCGCCGCACCCGCGACGGTCGGCTGATCGTCTACGTGCGCCCGGGCGATCAGACCGGTGTCCGGCTGAGCGCCACCGGTGTCGAGGCTGTTACGGTTCAGCTATGAGGGGTGCGGTGCCGAGGCGGACGTCGCGAGACATCCGCAGCGATTCGATGGTGGACGTCCTGCACGCCGTGCTGTCGGCGGGAGAGACGACCCGCAACGAGATCGCGCGGAAGACCGGGCTGAGCGCGGCGACGGTCGTGACGATCGCCGGCGAACTCGTGGACCAGGGCATCATCGTCGGGACCAAGACGACGGCGGGTCAGGTGGGAAGGCCGACTGCGATGCTCGCGATGAACGCGGATCGAGGCCGCGTCGTCGGCCTCGACGTCGCCGAGACCTATGTGCGCGGGGTGCTCTTCGATGCGGCGCTGAACCCGCTGGCTCAGATCGAGCGGGCGCACGACGAGCGCCTGCTGGAACCGGACTCGATCGTCGAGGCGATCGGGCTGGTCCTGGACGACCTGCTCGCTCGGGAGGGCGTCTCCCGCGAACAGGTCCTCGGCGTCGGGATCTCGCTGCCCGGCCTCATTCAGGAGCCGACCGGCATCGCGGTCGTCGTGCCCAACTGGGAGTGGCGCAGCGTCGAGCTCGAGCATCTGCGTGAGCGCGTCGGGCTGCCGCTCGTGATCGACAACCCTCTCAAGGCGATGGTCGCGGCCGAGCTGTGGCTCGGACGCGGTCGTTCGGCGTCCAGCATGGCGACGGTCAATCTGGGCACGGGCGTCGGCGCGGGCATCGTCCTGGAAGGCCGGGTGCTGCGCGGCTCGACGAACTCCGCAGGGGAGTGGGGGCACTCGCTGCTGCAGCTGGACGGGCGGCTGTGCCGTTGCGGTCGCCGCGGTTGCGTCGAAGCGTACGTCGGTGTGCCGGGCATCCAGCAGACGCTGCGCGAGATCGCCTCGGAGCATCCGCTCGCCGACGTCGATCTGCAGCGGGATTTCATCATGGAGCTCGCCGAGGCCGCGGCCGAGCCGGAGCAGGATGCCGCCGCGCGCGAGACCGTGGCCCGCACGGCGTACTACCTCGGTTCGGCGCTCGCGGACCTCGTGGCGATCGTGAACCCCGAGGTCATCACGCTGACGGGCTGGACGACCTGGGCGCTCGGCGACCTGCTCCTGCCGGACGCCGCGGAGCGCATGCGCGAGCAGTCGCCCGGCCGCGCCGGCACGGCCCTGGCGCTCGAGGTGTCGACCGTGCGGGGCAACCCTGTCGCCTCGGGTATCGCGATGATCGCTCTGGAGCGCTCACTCGTGGATGCCGGGCTGCTCACGTCGCGCATTCCGGTCGCCCTCTGACGGTCCTGAACGCGTTCAGGTCGCGAAATCTGTCGCTAAACGACGCATTCAGTGACAGAAATCGCGACCTGAGTGGGCGGAAGCGGGGCTACGCGAGTTCGATCACCGACCAGGACAGCGGCGGAAGCGTGGCGCGAACGGCGCCGTCGACGACCTCGGCGCCGGCCAGCGGCACCATCCCCACGCGATCAGGAGCGGTCTCCAGGTTCGCGGTGTGGCGGTCGCCGCCCTCCGGGATCGTGAGCGTCTCGGCGCTCGCGATCCGCAGGTCGCCGAAGCCGCGCAGGTCCAGGGTGAGGTCGTTGGACGTCTCCAGCGACCGGTTCGCGACGAACACCACGACGCGGCCTGTCTCCTCGTCGTACGTCGCCGCGGCGTCCACGGCATCCACGTCCCCGTAGCGCTTCGTGCTGATCTGCGACGCGTTGACGGCGAGGCGCAGGATGCGGCCCTTCGCGAGTCGTGCCATGCGCTCGAACGGCCAGAAGCTCGTCTGCCGCCAGGCAGCACCGCCCTCCTCCGAGCGGATCGGCGCGATGACGTTGACCAGCTGCGCCTGGTTCGCGATACGCACCCGATCGCCGTGCCGGAGCAGGCTGTTGAGGAACGTGCCCACGACCACGGCATCCGTCACCGAGTAGGTGTCCTCGATCAGGCGCGGGTGGGTGCGCCACGACTTGGAGACCTGGTGCGGCTGGTCCTCGGTGTCCAGGCCGCGCTGGTACCAGACGTTCCACTCGTCGAACGAGATGTCGACCTGCTTGGTGTGCTTGCCCGCTGCCTTGACCGCGTCGATCGTGGCGACGACGCCGTCGATGAAGGCATCCATCTCCACGGCCTCGGCGAGGAACGACTCCGCATCGCCGTCGTGCTCCTGGTAGTACGCGTGCATCGAGATGTAGTCCACCTCGTCGTAGGCGTGCGTGAGGACGGTGTGCTCCCACGATCCGAACGTCGGCATCTGCCGGTTCGAGGACCCGACCGCGACGAGCTCGATCGAGTCGTCCACGAGCTTCATCGCCTTCGCCGTCTCCTGCGCCAGCCGGCCGTACTCGGACGCCGTCTTGTGGCCGATCTGCCACGGGCCGTCGAGCTCGTTGCCCAGGCACCACAGCTTGATGTCGAACGGGTCGGCGGCACCGTTTCTCCGGCGCAGATCCGACCAGTACGTGCCACCGGGGTGGTTCGCGTACTCGACCAGCGCGCGGGCCTCGTCGACACCGCGGGTGCCGAGGTTGATGGCCTCCATGATCTCGACCTCGGCTTCGCGGGCCCAGTCGACGAACTCGTGCAGCCCGAACGCGTTGGTCTCGATCGTGTGCCACGCGCCGTCCATGCGCACCGGGCGCTCGGACACCGGCCCGACGCCGTCCTCCCAGTTGTACCCCGAGACGAAGTTGCCGCCCGGGTAGCGGACCACGGTCGGCCCCATCTCGCGCACCAGGGCGAGGACGTCACGGCGGAAGCCGCGTTCGTCCGCCTGCGGGTGCCCCGGCTCATAGATGCCGGTGTACACGCAGCGCCCCATGTGCTCCACGAACGATCCGAAGAGCCTGCGGGGCACGTCGGCGATCGTGAAGTCGCGGTCGATGGTGATGCGGGCCTGGGACATTGCTCTCCTCGTTGGTCTCTGAGCGGGGATCACTGACCGCCGAAGCCGCTGGTCGCGACGCCCTTGACGATCTGCTTCTGGAAGATGATGAACACGATGATCAGCGGAAGCGCCGCGAGCACCGCCTGCGCCATGACCTGTGCGTACTGGACGCCGTAGGCGCTGATCACGGTCTGAAGACCCACCGGGAGCGTCATCAGGGTCGTGTCGTTGACGACGAGGAACGGCCAGAGGAAGTTGTTCCAGGCGCCGATGAACACGAAGATGGCGACGGATGCCAGGATCGGCCGGGACAGCGGCAGCACGATGGACCAGAAGATCCGCAGCCGGCTCGCGCCGTCCACGCGTGCGGCGTCCTCGAGCTCGATCGGGATGGCGTCGAAGAACCGCTTCAGGATGAACACCATCGCCGGCGCCACGACCTGCGGCAGGATCAGACCCCAGTAGGTGTCGATCATGTTGAACGTGAGCATCTGGTAGAACAGCGGGATGATCAGCACCTGCGGCGGCACGACGATCGACGCGATGATCACGGCGAACAGCCACTTGCGTCCGGTGAAGTCGAGCCGTGAGAACGCGTAGGCGGCCAGAGCCGAGATCGCGAGCGTGATCACCGTCACGGCGACGGAGCTCCACAGGCTGTTGAACGCCCAGATGTAGACGTTGCCCTGGGACAGGATGGCGACGAAGGCCTCGACCGTCGGACCGGAGGCGCCGATCCAGGAGGCGTCTCCGGATGCGGCATCCGTCTCGGTCTTGAAGGCGGTGGCGACCGCCCACAGGAACGGCAGCAGCCAGCCGACGGCCATCAGCAGCAGGACGATGAAGGCGGTGACGCGCAGCGCACCGAAGGGCTTCTGCCCCGGAAGGTGCGAACGGCGAGCGCGGCCGGGCTTCGCGACCGTGATCGTCTCGGTCGGAGAGAGAGTTGCGGTGGACATCACTGCTCCTTCCGGCGGCGCATGACCAGAGCCTGGGCGACGCCGATGATGACGATGATTGCGAAGAACACGTAGGAGATGGCTGCCGAATATCCGAACCGGTAGCTGACGAATCCGGCCTCGTAGATGTACTGGACGATCGACCGGGTGGTGTCGCTCGCGACACCACCGAGCATCTGGTACGCCTGATCGAACAGCTTCAGGGACGCCAGGATCTGCAGGATGAGGATCAGCACGGTGGCCGGGCCCAGCTGCGGAAGCGTGATCGACCAGAACTGCCGCCATGCGCCTGCGCCGTCGAGCGAGGCGGCCTCGTACTGCTGCGGCGGGATGTTCTGCATCGCCGCCAGGTAGAGCAGGAAATTGAACCCGACCGTCCACCACACCGTCGCGATCACGATCGAGATCATGTTCGTGTCGGGATTCTGCAGCCAGGCGATCGGCTCGAGTCCGACGGCCTTGAGGATGTTGTTGGCCGCACCGATCTGCGGGTTGAAGATCCAGACCCAGATCTGCGAGATGACGGTCGACGCCAGCAGATACGGCATGAAGAACGACAGGCGCCACAGCCACTGGCCGGGGAGGCCGCGGTCGACGAGAGCCGCCATGATCAGGGCGATCAGCACGAGGGGAACGGTGGACAGCAGTGTGAACCAGACCGTGTTCCACAGCGACTGCCACATGACCGGATCGGTGAGGGCTTCGGCGTAGTTCGCGAATCCGATGAGCGATCCGCCTGCGCCGGTCAGGGACTGGTCGGTGAAGCTCAGGTAGATGCCGTGGACGATGGGCCAGATGAGGAAGAGCAGGAAGGCGATCAGGAAGGGCGTCAGGAAGGCCCAGCTGATCAGCTGCTCGCGCTTGGCCGGCACGGACTGGCGTGCGCGGTGGTCGGCCTTCTTGCCGGTCACGATCACCCGCGTGGACGAGGAGGCGGTGGTGGTCATGGCTTCCACGTCCCTTCGGGGTCGGCCGGGTTGGGCTGCGCGAGCATCGTGTTCACTCGCGACTCGAAGCGGTCGATGGCGGCGGCGGGGTCATCGCCGGAGAGGAGCACGCCTTGGACGGCGGCGCCGAACTCGCTCTGGAAGTTCGATCCGGAGCCGGTGAACCAGGCGATCGGGTCGTACACGACGTGCTGTGCCGCTTCGGCGTAGTTCGCCTGCGGCACGAGATCGTCGTACTCCGGCGACTCGGTGACGGGCAGGTAGGCGGGGATGTGCCCGGCCTCAGCCCACCCGAACGAACCCTTCAGCATGTCGGCGACGAACTGGTAGGTCAGATCGCGCCGGACCGGGTCGGCGTTGGTCTGATGCGGAAGCACGAACGAGTGCGAGTCCGCGTAGACCGCCTGCTGCCCGTACAGCGCGGGGATCATGGTCGCATCGAACGGGATGCCGGCGCCCTGCATGGTCCTCAGCTCCCAGACGCCGGTCATGAACATGCCGCTCTTGCCCGAGGCGAACTCGGCCACCGCGGTGCCGTAGTCGGCCTGGGTGTTGGCGATCTCGCCGTCGAGCAGGGACTGCATGAAGGTGAGGACCTCGACCGCGGCATCCTTGTCGATCACGGCCTTGCCGCCGACGGGGAGCTCGATCTCGAGACCGTGCTGCGCGTAGAGGCCGTAGAAGAGGCGCCACATCTGCGCGCCGTCGCCGAGGTAGCCGTACGAGAGGGCGTGCTCGCCGGAAGAGCCGGCGATCGTGCGCAGCTGGTCGAGATACTCCTCGGGCGACGAGGTCGGCGTGAGCGACCCGTCGGACTCGAGCACCCCGGCCGCGTCGCAGATGTCGGTGTTGAACATCAGGACGAATGGATGCGCGTCGAGGGCGATGCTGTACATCCCCTCGCCGACGAAGCCCTTCTCCCAGATCGGCTTCGGGAACGTGGAGCTGTCCACGCCGAGTTCGGCGAGCTTGTCGATGTCCCACGTGTCGAGGAGACCGCCCGGCGCCCAGCCGACCGTGCGGGTCGCGTGCATGATCGCGACGTCCGGTGCGCGTCCGCCGGCGCCGGCCATGGCGAGCTTCGTGTAGTACGGCGTGCCCCAGGCGAGGACGGTCGGACGGATCGCGTACGCATCCTGGGCCTTGTTCACGCCGTCGAGCAGCGACGTCATGGTGACGCCGTCGCCGCCGGAGAGCAGATGCCAGAACTGGAGGGTCTGGGCGGGGGAACCGGCGGAGGTGCCTGGTGCACAGCCGGCGAGCAGCGCCGTGCCGGCGGCCACGGATGCGGCAGCCAGGAACTGCCTTCGGGACAGGTCGAGCGGGGGAGTCATCGTCACTCCTTCGTGACAGTCGTCGTTGCTTCGTTGGATCGGGCGGTCTCATCATTACATCGTGGTAATCCCGTGCGCAAGCAATCGTCCAGAACCGGATCCGAATGCCCCGGAAAGACGTGCCCCGGCAGGGCGCGACGCCGTGCTCAGGGCTGGTGGCCCGCGGGCCTGGGTGCTGTGCTCGCGCGCTCCAGGACCCGATGCGACAGCGTCAGGGAACGAGGCGCCGAGGTCCGGTCGTCCATGCGGGTCTGCAGCAGTCCGAGCGTCGCCTGCGCGAAAGCGCCGCGATCGAAGGCGATCGTCGTGAGGGACGGCGAGGTGAACTGCGAGAACTCGACGTCGTCGAAGCCGGTGACGATCACGTCGCCGGGGACGTCGATTCCGTGGTCGTGCAGGGTGTGCAGCGCCCCGGCGGCCATCGAGTCCGTGAACGCGACGACGGCGTCGAACGGCACCCGTCGCGCGAGGATCTCCTTCATGCCGTCGGCGCCCGCCGCCATCGACCAGGGAAGACGGTTCACCTCGAGTGCGGGGTCGCGCGGCAGGCCTGCCTCGCGGAGCGCGTCGTGGACGCCTTCGAGACGCAGCCGGCTCGTCGCGGTGGCGACCTCGCCGCGGTCGTCCGCACCGACGACCGCGATCCGGCGCGCGCCGCGTGCGATGACATGGCGGGCTGCGTCGGCGGCGGCCAGTCGGCTGTCGATGCGCACCTGGTCGGCGCGGTGCTGCTCGACCTCGCCGATCACGACGATCGGCGGCAGGCGGTCCGCGTAGCGGATCACGCTGTCCTCAAGGCGGATGGGGTTCAGGATCAGCCCGTCGACGAGATGCGCGCGTGCGCGCGAGAGCAGTTCCTTCTCGCGTGCCGGATCGGACGCGGTCTCCTCTATCTGCACCGCGAGTCCGCGCTCGTGGGCGGCCTCGACGATGCGGTGCACGAGCTCGGCCGAGTACGCCGTCGCGAGATCGGGCAGCGCGAGCGCGATGATCCCCGAACGTCCCTGGCGGAGCCCCCTGGCGCTGAGATTCGGGACGAAGTCGAGTTCGACCATGGCCGCTTCGACTCTGGCCTTCGTCTCCTCGCGGACCGCCACGGTTCCGGTGACGACGTTCGAGACGGTCTTGGGCGAGACGCCGGCGAGCGCGGCGACGTCCTTCATCGTCGCGCGCGTCGGCGTCGTCGCTGTCATGCGGGCCAGCCTAATGGTGGGGCCGCCCGTCGCAAGTACAACGTTGTAGAATCGGTCGAGTTACCGGTAACGTCGGCGTGACGTCGCGGCGCCCCGCGCCGCAGACCACTCAGAGGAGAGTGAGAATGCCCACCATTCACCGCAGGGGACCGATGGCGGTCGCCCTGGCCGCCGCCTGTTCCGTGGTCCTGGGGGCGCTCGTCGCCCCTGCCGCGCTCGCGGCCACCGGAGCGCCCACCGACGGCCTCGTCGTCGCCTACGACTTCACCACCGCAGTCGGCGACAGCATCCCGAACAACGCACCGGATGCCGCACTCGGCGCCGCCGTCGTGCACAACGCCGAACCCGCCGACTGGACCGATGCCGGCCTGACGCTGCGCGGCGGGGACAAAGCCACCGGTACCTGGGTCGAGCTGCCGGACGACCTGCTCCCGGGAGCGCGCGCCGCGACCGTCACCGCCGAGGTCAAGGCCACTGCGGCGATGCTGAACTCGTTCCACTTCCTGTGGAGCATCGGCAACGACGCCTCCGCCACGGAGTACTTCTTCGCCTCGCTGAACTGCGGTTTCGGACGCGCCCCGCTCGCGGGCATCAAGTCCGCCGGCGTCGAGCAGCTCGCCGCGTCGACGTCGTGCGGTGTGACGGCCGATCAGTGGGTAAACGTCACCGTCACGGCATCCGAGGGCACCCTGTCGCTCTACCTGGACGGCGCGCGCGTCGCCTCGCGGGAAGTCGGATTCGTCCCCGGCGACGTCGCGGACCAGTCGCTCAACGCCATCGGCCGCTCGCCCTGGCCCGACGCCCTGTTCCAGGGCGAGATCTCGGCCTTCCGCGTCTACGACCGCGCGCTCGCCGACACCGAGGTCGCCGCCGTCACCGACGCGGATGCCGCGGTGCACGCCGCCGAGCTGCAGGCGCAGGCGCAGGCCGTGATCGACGCTCTCGATCTCGCTGACATCACCACCAGCGATCACATCAGTTTGCCCACAGCAGGAGGAGAGGTTTCCTGGATGTCATCCCACCCCGAGGTCGTCGCAACCGACGGCACTGTCACACCGCCACTGGCCGGCCAGGCCCCGATCGACGTCGAGCTCACCGCGACGGCGTCGGTGCGCGGACAGTCCGCGAGCCGGACGATCACCGTCACGGTCGAGCCGTCGACGCTGAACGACGCCGAGCGCGCCGAGCGACTCGCCGAGCAATTCGTCATCGCCCCCGTCGTCGCGTCGGGCGGTGCGCTGCCCGAGGCCCCTGCCGGGACTTCGGTCGCCGTCACGGAGGTCGCGGGTGACGGCGTGACCGTCGCCGACGGCACGATCTCTGTCTCAGGCGGTGCCGCAGTCCCGGCCGAGATCGAGGTTGCCGTCACCGATGAGTCCACCGGCACGGTCATCCCTCGGCGCTTCGCCGTCACGGTGCTGCCGGCCTCGGCATCCGTCGACCTGCTCGCCTACAGCCGCGCGCCCACGAGCGAGACCGAGGCCAACAACGCCGATGTCGCGCTGAGCATGCACCTCGCGCTCGCCGGCGCCGACGGCTGGGCGCCGCTGAATGAGAACTACGGCATCTTCTTCCCGAAGACGTCGGAGCCCGTGCCCGCGAACGGTCCGTCGGAGTCGCTGATCCGCAGCCTCCGCGACCCGCATCTGTTCGCGCTGGCCGACGGCGGCTACGGCATCGTCGCCACCCGGGTCGCCCGCGGCGGCGCATCGGACGGCACGCAGGCGTCGTCGGTGCTCTTCGCACGCACCGACGACCTGCTCTCGTACACGGAGGTCGGGATGCTGGATCTCGGTGTCACGGACGGCGTGAACGACCCGGCATCCGTGTGGGATTCCGCCGCTCAGCGCTATGTCGTCAACTGGACGAGCGACTCCGGCGTCAGCAACTACACGACCTTCGCCGATCTGGCGGACGAGAGCACCCGCGGTGACGTGCGCCGCGGGACGATCGCGGCCGCCGCTGGTACGTCGGCAGCAGGGGTCGCCGATTACGCCACCGGCAACGCCCCGCCGATCCCGACGGAGACGGCCGAGAAGCTGCAGGTGCGCTTCGGCCCGATCTCGAACACCAGCGCGAAGGCGCTCGACGGCGTGACGGTGGCGCAGGGCGATGCGATCTCGGCATCCGATCTGCCGGAGCGCGTCGGACTCGGCTACAGCGACGGATCCGAGGCGACACGCGCGATCGCGTGGAACGCAGACGAGCTCGCGGCCGTCGACACGTCCGTGCCGGGGGAGTACACCGTCACCGGAGTCGTCAAACAGCCCGAGTACCCGACTCCGTTCGCGGACGAGCGGGCCGACCCCTCGGTGTTCCGCTACGAGGCGAACGGCGAGGTCACCTTTCTGATGATCGCGACCGAGGACCTCAACCTCAACCCGGTCGATCCAGCCAACGGGCCGCACATGCCGATCCGCATCGCGGACACCATCGACGACCTCTCGGATGATGCGATCGCCGCCGGCCGCAACGTCGAGATCGACCTGCTGAAGGCGGGGGATCTGGATGCCGCGGGCGAGGCCATGACCGGATGCTTCTGGGCGCCCGAATTCCACGTGATCGACGGGAAGCTGTCGATCCTGTTCATGCCCTGCTACGACGGCGACAGTGGTCGACCGGACATGTGGACGGGCCGCGCGAGCATCATCCAGCTGCAGAAGGATGCGCAGGGCAACGACCTCGACCCGGCTGTCCCGGCGAACTGGTCCAAGGCCGAGCCGGTCGTGCGCGCGGATGGCGGCATCCTGAACCCGGTGCAGCAGATCTCGCTGGACATGACGTTCTTCCAGGACTCCGGGAAGTCGTACTACGCCTGGCAGATGCTCGGCGCGATCTATCTCGCCGAGGTTGACCCGGCGAATCCGACCCGCCTGACGACCGAACCGGTGCGGATCCTCGCCCCCGAGTACGCATGGGACAACACGATCGCCGAAGGGCCGAACGTGCTCGAACGCGACGGCACGCTCTACCTGCTGTACTCCGGATCGACCGTGGGCGACACGTACACGACCGGGCTCGCGACGGCCACGGCGGGTGCGGGTGCGGACCTCGCCGACCCGGCATCCTGGACCAAGCTCAACTATCCGGTGCAGAAGTCCGGAATGTTCAACGGCGAGTGGCAACTGGGAACCGGCCACGGCATGTGGTCGTCCGACGAGGACGGCAATCTGCTGTACGTGTTCCACGCGCGTACCGACCACAACGGTCTGACCGGACGCGACATGTTTGTCCGTCGCGTGCACTTCTCGGCCGACGGGATGCCGGTGCTCGACCAGGAATCCGCCGAAGAGGTGGCACCGGAGAACCGGAACGTCTCGGTCACCGTGACCGTCGCGCCCTCGTTCTCGGTCGAGGTGACCGACCGCTGCGTGGCGGGGAAGTTCGTGAAGCAGACCGTGACCGTGACGAACTCGTCCGACGCGGATGCGTCGTTCGTGGTCTCGTCGCCGTTCGGTGCGCGGGATCTGGGCACGATCGCTGCGGGGGAGAGCGCGTCGGCGTCGATCAACACGAAGCGGGCGGAGGTGCCGGCTGGGGAGATCGTCGTGACCGCGGTGGTCGATGGGCGCGAGGTCGAGCAGCGCGTGGCCACGGAGGCTGCCAGCTGCGGGTGACCTGACTCGACGCGGGCTCGCGCCCGTTCGTCGGAGAAATCCCCTTCGTCGGACGCCGATCACGGCATCCATCCGGCGGAGGGGATTTCTCCGGTTCTGGGGATGTCGCGGGCGTCCGATAGTTCTGCCGATAGTTCCGAAACTCTTGCTCCCGATGGATTGATACCGGTAACATCCGGGCGTCGGCACAACATCGTGCCGGCATGGCGGTCGATCATACGAAGGAGTGCAGACCGTGACATCAGCACAGCAACTCAAGGGTGCGCGAACGAGGGAGAAGTCTCTCCGGATCGCGACCGCGTTTATGGGCGCGGCCGCGCTCATCGCGTCATCGATGTCCGTCGTCGCCGCCGGCGACGAGGCCAACGCGGCTCCGGTCGGCGCGGCGCAACTGGCGGCGGAGGAGACGCCAGCGATCCCGGGGAACCTCCTGCCCGATGGTCGCTTCGTGGCGGACTCGAGCGGGTGGACGAACACACGCGGTGGCACCCTCCAGCTCTCCTCGGATGCCGCGAGCGGAGCGTTCTCGCTGCTGACGACTGCGCGGGAGAACACCCAGTCCGGACCCTTCGCGAGCGTGACGGGCAAGCTCGAGCTCGGTGCGTCGTATCGGATGACCGGCAAGCTCAAGTACACCGAGGGGGCGGACGCGCAGCAGTTCAACTTCACGTTCTGCCCGGCGAACTTCAACGGATGCGCGGACTACGGCCAGAGCTTCACGAAGGGCGAATGGGGCACGTTCTCGCGGGAGTTCACGGCCGAGGCGAGGCACGCCGGAGCCGACTGGCTCTTCGTCGAGACGCCGTGGGGATCGAACGCGCTGCAGGATTTCCAGGTCGACGAGGTGTCGCTGGTGAAGATCGCCGACGCGCCGCCCGCGCCCGAGTACTCGAGCCTCGAGCAGGTGCAGACGAAGCCGATCGGCGACCACAACCCGCTCGTCGGCCACAAGTTCGGCGCGGACCCGCATCACCTCGTCTACAACGGTCGTCTGTACATCTACTCGACCGATGACACGCAGCAGTACGAGCTGAACAGCAAGGACGCCAACGGCCTTCCGACGCAGTCGAACGGCTACGGCGGCATCACGCGGCTGAACGTCATGTCCACCAGTGACATGGTCAACTGGGTCGACCACGGCGCGGTGCCGATCGCCCGTGAAGGCGGAGCTGCGCCCTGGGCGCGGAACTCCTGGGCGCCCGCCGCGATCGAGAAGGACGGGAAGGTCTACCTGTACTTCTGCGACAGCGGCACCGGGACAGCGGTCGTCGTCGGCGGTTCTCCGCTCGGCCCGTGGGAGGACCCGCTGGGCAAGAAGATCATTCCGGACACGGTATCGCCGGAATACATCGCGAACGGCGGCTTCCCGGCCGGGATGTGGCTGTTCGATCCCGAAGTGTTCATCGACGACGACGGTCAGGGCTACCTCTACTTCGGCGGCAACTCGGTGATCGGCACGAGCCCGAACCAGCAGGGGCCGCAGAATCCCAAGTCCACCCGTGTGGCGAAGCTGCAGGACGACATGGTCACACTCGACGGCGATCCGGTCGAGATCGACGCACCCGGCATCTTCGAGGCGTCGAGCATGTTCAAGCACGGCGACAAGTACTACTACTCGTACTCCTCGAATTTCCAGGTGAACGAGGTGCCGGGGGAGTACCCCGAGCGCGGCGCGATCGCGTACATGATGACGGACGATCCGATGGATCTGACATCGGCGGAGTACGCGGGTGTGGCCTTCCAGAACCCGGCGGTCCACTTCGGCGCGGGTAACGGCGGCAACAACCACTCCGACATGTTCACGTTCAAGGGCGAGACCTACTTCACGTATCACGCGCAGACGAGGGGAGCGGCGTGGGCAGCAGCACTCGGCACGCCGGGGGCGACGCAGGGATATCGCTCGGTGCACATCGACAAGCTCGAGTTCAACGAGGACGGCACGATCAAGCCGATCCAGGGCACGCGTGCGGGTGTCGAGCAGGTGGAGGCCTTCGACCCGTACCGCACCTTCGAAGCCGAGACGCTCGCCTGGCAGCTCGGGATCACGACGGCGCCGACCGAGGCGGCTTCGGTCGAGTTCGCCGAGCACAACGGCGGCGGCAACATGGTGCTGGCCGGCGTCGATGGCGGCGACTTCACCGGCATCGCAGGCGTCGATTTCGGCGATGGCGCCGCGACGGTGTCGGCACGCGTGAAGCCGCTCGTCGACGGAACGAGCATCCAGGTGCGCCTGGACGACGTCGACGGTCCGGTCGTCGCCGAGCTTCCGCTCGACGGCTCGGCCGGCGAATGGACCGACGTGCAGGCCGAGGTCACCGGTGCGACCGGAGAGCACGACGTGTTCTTCGTCTTCGCCGCCGCCGAGGGCACAGAGGAGGATGTCGACCTCGCCGAGATCGACAACTGGGCGTTCGCCCCGGCCGCCGTCGCGCCTGCACTCGCGTTCTCGGTCGACGTGACGGATCGCTGCGTCGCGGGCAAGTTCGTGAAGCAGTCGGTTCGGGTGACGAACGACTCCGAGGCGGATGCGGCGTTCTCGGTGTCATCGATGTTCGGCGATCGCGACCTCGGGACCGTTGTTTCGGGTGCGAGCGCGTCGGCGTCGATCAACACCAAGCAGGCGCAGGTTCCCGCCGGTGAGCTGACGGTCACCGCGACCGCGACGGTCGATGGCGAGCCCGTGCAGGTCGAGCAGAAGGTCGCGACCCCGGCGGCCAGCTGCGGCTGAGTACGACACCACGGGGAGCCGGGCAGTGGCCCCGGCTCCCCCACCCCCTCATGCCTTCGAAGGAGAACACGTGTCCATCCCCCTCCGAGCACTGAAGCTCGCCTCGCTCGCCGTCGTCGGCATTCTCGCCGGCATCGGCCTCATCTCGCCCCCGGCCGCGGCCCACGCGGCTGACGAGTGGAACCCCGACCCGTCCTATACGTCGACGGACAATGGAGACGGCACCTATCGTGTGCCGGGACTCAACGCCGATGTCCCCGACGTCAGCGTCGAACGCGTGCCCGCCTCAGAGAGCGACGAGGGCCGCGACGTCTATTACATGATCAGCACCACGATGCAGCTGAGCCCAGGGGCGCCCATCATGAAGTCGTACGACCTCGTCAACTGGGAGATCGTGAACTACGTCTTCGACCGGCTCGACATCGGCGACGCCTACTCTTTGCGCAACGGCGCGAACTCCTACGGTCAGGGGCAGTGGGCGTCCTCGCTGCGCTATCACGACGGCACCTACTATGTGCTGGTCAACTCGCTCAACCTCGGTGGCGCCTACATCTACCGCACCGACGACATCGAGAACGGGGCATGGGAGCGGACGGCGCTGGGGCGCAGCCTGCACGATCCGTCGCTGTTCTTCGACGACGCGAACGGCGGCACTCCGTACATCATCTACGGCGGGGTGAGTGCCGTCCGGCTGAACCAGGACCTCACGGCGATCGAGCAGGACTTCGCGAACATCATCCCGCGCAGCGAATACGCGGATGAGACGTACGTCGGCAGCACCGGTCTCTTCGAAGGCGCGCAGGCGTTCTACATCGACGGGTACTACTACGTGGTCATGATCACGTGGCCGAGCAGCGGCAGGCAGGTCGCGATGTTCCGATCGACGGACCTCCTCGGGCATCTCGCGAGCGCTCCCGCTCCGTACGAGTCCCGCGGCGTGCTCAACTCCAACGGCTTCGCCCAGGGCAGCCTCGTGCCGGTGGCGAACGGAGAAGGAGGCGATGACTGGCACGGCTTCTTCTTCCGCGACACGTTCCCGATCGGGCGCATCCCCGCGCTGATCCCCGCGACCTGGAGCGAGGGCTGGCCGACGTTCGGTGACGACGGCGTGGTTCCCGTCGATGGCGCGTTCCCGAAGCCGATCCAGCTCACCGCGGAGCAGGAGCTGTTCGAGCAGCAGAAGAGCATCGTCGCCTCGGACGACTTCCGCAATGACGCGCCCCACCAGGCGTATCAGAACGAGCAGTGGACACTGCCCGAGCCGCCGGAACTCGATGAGTCGCTGATCGGCGTCGAGCTCCTCGCCGATGCCGACGCGGAAGCGGACGGCACCGCCGGCTGGATCGCGAACGACACGGCCGTGCTGTCCAAGACGACGGATGCGCGCAGCGGCGCTTCGGCGCTGGCTGTCACGGGCCGCACCACGACCGGCGCGGGTCCCGCGCAGGACGTGACCGCCAAGCTCCAGCACGGCGTCACCTACGACGTGTCGGCCTGGGTCAAGTACGACAACCCGGCGAGCCCGGCGACGAGGTCGTTCGTCATGACTGCCCGGTACGGCGGAGGGAACACGACGTACGTGAACGTCACTCCGGCGGCGGACATCGTACGGGGCGAGTGGGGTCTGCTGACCGGTTCGTTCACCGTCCCGTCGACGCAGCCGATCGACGATGTACGGCTCTTCGTCGAGACGACCTGGACGCCGAATCCGGGTGCGGACCCGACCACGCACCTGATGGACTTCGCGATCGACGATGCATCTCTGATCGGTCGGCCTGCCGTCGTCGAGACGCCGCATCCGGATGAGGTCGCCCCCAACGGGTCGAATCTCGACCTCGCCTGGGAGTGGAACCACGCCCCCGACAACCGGTACTGGTCGCTCACGGACCGCGACGGCTGGCTCCGGCTCACGAACGGCAAGGTCGTCACCGGCGCGTACGCGCACCGCAACGGCGGCGAGCTGACCTGGTTCGAGGAGGCGCGCAACACCCTGTCGCAGCGCTCCTTCGGTCCTCGGCAGTCCGTTGAGACGACGCTCGACGTCTCCGGCATGAAAGACGGCGACGTCGCAGGGCTCGCGGCCTACAACCGGGACTTCTCCTACGTCGCGGTCAAACGGATCGACGGCGTGAACACGGTCGGTGTCGTGCACCGCGGGCAGCCGTTCGCGGCATCCATCGACCAGGCGGCGGTCGAGAGCTTCGTGACGGGCAGCACGGCGGAATTCGGCGAGAGCGAGGTGCACCTCAAGGCAGATCTCGATTTCGCGAGCTCGCCGGGCCAGCTGTTCACGACGTTCTCGTACAGCCTCGACGGCCGCTCCTGGACGACGCTCGGCGACCCGGTCGGGCCGCTGCGACTGGACGGCAGCCTGACGCACTTCATGGGGCACAGGGTCGGCCTGTTCAGCTACGCCACGAAGCAGGCCGGCGGGCACGTCGACTTCGACGAGTTCCTCCTGAGCGACACCCTCACCTCTCAGGGCCTGGCTCTGGATGCCGGGGATCTGGATGCCGCGATCGCCCACGCTCGCTCACTGGAAGAGCGCGAGTACCCGGCGGAGGCCTGGGCGGCGATGCAGGATGCTCTCGAACAGGCCGAAGCGGCTGGTGACTTCGGTACCCAGAACCAGATCGACGCTCCGGAGCGCGCGCTGAGCTATCAGCTGGCACGGCTGGGAACGCTGCGCGTTGCGGCGCCAGACCCGGAGATCCCGTTCTCGGTCGAGGTGACCGACCGGTGCGTGGCGGGGAAGTTCGTGAAGCAGACGGTGACGGTGACGAACTCGTCTGATGCGGATGCGTCGTTCGTGGTCTCGTCGCCGTTCGGTGCGCGGGATCTGGGCGTGATCGCCGCGGGGGAGAGCGCGTCCGCGTCGATCAACACGAAGCGGGCGGAGGTGCCGGCCGGGGAGATCGTCGTGACCGCGGTGATCGACGGGCACGAGGTCGAGCAGCGCGTGGCCACGGAGGCTGCCAGCTGCGGTTGACCTGACCCGACGCGGGCTCGCGCCCGTTCGTCGGAGAAATCCCCTTCGTCGGGCGCCGATCACGGCATCCATCCGACGGAGGGGATTTCTCCGGCAAGGGCCGCGGCCGGCCGACACCGCCACCCCGCGCGATTGCGCCGCGCGCGTTGTGCTCGGTAACATCTCCCCAGGCGAGGCCGACGGAGGTGCCCATGGCGAACGTCGGCTCCGACAAGCCCAATATCCGCCAGGTCGCGGTGATCGCGGGCGTCTCGCACATGACCGTGTCGCGGGTGCTGAACGATCACCCGAACATCAAGCCGGACACCCGCAGGCGCGTTCTCGAGGCGATCGAGGAGCTGGATTACCGCCCGAACCTCGTCGCCCGCGCCCTGGCGACGCAGCGCACGCGCCGCATCGGCGTGATCATCGAGAGCCCCGTCGCGTTCGGGCCGACCAGCATCCTGCGCGCGGTCGAGCTCGCCGCCCGCGCCGCGGACTACTCCGTGACGGCCGTCGCACTCCACGAGGGCGATGCGCTCTCGCCGCAGGATGCCGTGGACAACCTCGCCGCGCAGGGCGTCGACGCGCTGTGCGTGATCGCCCCGCGGTCGTCGTCGGTGGCTGCGCTGCGCCGCATCTCGCTGAGCGTGCCGATGCTCGTCGTGAAGGCCGACGCCGACCCCACCTTCCTGACGGTCTCGATCGACCAGCACGCCGGCACCACGCTCGTGGTCGATCATCTCGTCGCCCTCGGGCATCGCGACATCCTGCACATCTCGGGCCCGCTGGACTGGCTGGACGCCCGCGCCCGAGAGCGCGCGTTCCACAGCAGGGCGAAGTCGTGGGGCATTCGCGAGCGGCCGATCGTGGTCGGCGACTGGACGGCGGACTTCGCCTACGACTTCGCGATGGGCCTGAACCGCCTGCCCGACTACACCGCGATCTTCGTCGCCAACGACGACATGGCGATCGGGCTCATCCACGGTCTGAACGACAAGGGCTTCGAGGTGCCGAAGGACCTCAGTGTCGTCGGCTTCGACGACATCCCGCTCGCGCGCCACTTCCTGCCGCCGCTCACGACGGTCCGGCAGGACTTCCACGCGCTCGGCTCCGCCGTGGTCGAGATGCTGCGCGCCGCCGTCGAGGAGCGCGAGATCCCGTCGCTTACCCGCATCCCCACCGAGCTCGTCGCGCGCGCGTCGTCCGCGGCTCCCCGGGAGGTGCGCTGATGGCTCCGGATGCCGAGCCGCTGGTCGAGCTCGAGGGCATCACAGTGGACTTCCCGGGGGTCCGCGCGCTCGACGACGTCGACTTCCAGCTCTTCGCCGGCGAGGTGCACGCCCTCATGGGCGAGAACGGCGCGGGCAAATCGACGCTGATCGGCGTGCTCACCGGCACGTGCGCACCGGTCGCTGGAACGGTCACGGTCGCGGGGGAGCCGCGTCGTTTCGCCGGTGTCGCCGATGCCCGCGCGGCGGGGATCGCCACCGTCTTCCAGGAGACCCAGCTCGCGCCGAACCTCAGCGTGGGCGAGAACGTCATGCTGGGCCGGGAGCGCCGTGGCCTTCTCGGCATCGACTGGCGTCGCACGCGCGAGGACGCCGCGCACGCCCTGGCGCGGCTCGGCCTGGACGACCTCGATCCGAGAACCCCGCTGCTGACGCTGTCCCCGGCGCAGAAGCAGCTGGTGGCGCTGGCCCGCGCGGTCGTCGACGATCCGCGCGTCCTCGTGCTCGACGAGCCGACGTCCAGCCTGGACGCCGCCGACGTCGCCGTGCTGATGCGCGTGATCCGGAGTCTGCGGGAACGCGGCGTGGCGATCCTGTTCGTCTCGCACTTCCTCGAGCAGGCGTTCGCGATCAGCGACCGGATGACCGTGCTGCGCGGCGGCCGGTGGATCGGTGAGCACTCCACGCGCGACATCGAGCGCGCCGATCTCATCTCGCAGATGCTGGGCAAGGACATCGAGGGGCTGCGCGCGCTCAGATCCGAGCGCAAGGCCCACCACTACGCCTCCGACGGGATGCCGGCATTGCAGGCCACCGGCATCGGGCGTCGCGGCGAGATGGACCGCACCGACCTCGATCTGATGCGCGGCGAGATCATCGGCGTCGCGGGACTGCGCGGCTCAGGGCGGACCGAGCTGGCGTCACTGCTGAGCGGATCCGTCCGCGCGGACAGCGGAGAGATCTGGGTCGACGGGGCGAAGGTGGACCTGCGCAGTCCATCTGCCGCGCTCAAACAGCGCATCGCGATGACGACCGAGAACCGCCGCACGCAGGGGATCATCGCCGAGCTCACGGCGAGGGAGAACATCGTGCTCTCGCTTCAGGCCATGCGCGGCTGGTCGCGTCCGCTGTCTCCGTCCGAGATGGCGGCGCTGATCGACACGTACGTCGAGGCGCTGCACCTGGACCCCGCCGACCTCGACCGGCCGGCACAGCTGCTCTCGGGCGGAACCCAGCAGAAGGTGCTGCTGGCCAGGGCGCTGGCGGTGCGCCCGCACGTGCTGATCCTCGACGAGCCGACGCGCGGCATCGACATCGCCGTGAAGCTCGACATCCAGCGGCGGATCGCCCAGCTCGCCGGAGACGGCGTCGCGGTGGTGTTCATCTCTTCCGAACTCGAGGAGGTCGTCCGCCTCAGCGACCGGATCATCGTGCTGAAGGACCGCGAGAAGATCGGCGAACTCAGCAACGGCCCCGGCGTCACGGTCGACACCGTGGTCGAGATGATCGCGGCCGACCGCGGCGATGCGGGTCCGCTGTGACCGGTAACCACTGACCGGACGTCCAAAAGGTCACGGTTTGAGCAATGTGTTGTGTTCCACGGAATGTTCCCGGTAACATCCAGTCAGGACACGCGCCAGCTGTCCGCAATCACAGAGGGGACCACGACCGGTCCCGCACTGCAGCCGAGGGAGATCCTCGGTCTCTCAAGGAGGAGAAACATGTCCGCGAAGAAGCGCATTCGCACCGCTCTGGGTCTGGCTGCCGTCGGCGCCCTCGCATTCGGTCTGGCCGCGTGCTCGACCGGCGACAACGGCGGCGCCGAGGGCTCGACCGGTGACGGCGGCTCGGGCGAACTGACCACCGTCGGATTCGTCGCCGTCGGCCCCGAGGGTGCATGGCGTGAGGCCAACGAGCAGAACATCCAGGACACCTTCACGGAGGACGCCGGATACGAGCTCAAGTACGCACCCGCCACCAACCTCGACCAGAAGTCGCAGATCGACGCCTTCACGCGATTCGTCGACGAGGGCGTGGATGTCATCCTGCTGTCCGCCACCGAGGCATCCGGTTGGGAGGACTCGCTCACGCGTGCGCAGGAGGCCGAGATCCCGGTGATCCTGCTGGACCGCGGCATCGAGCCCGATGACGACAGCCTGTATGTCACCCGCATCGCGCCCGACAACGTCGAGGTCGCGAAGGAGGTCGGCGCCTGGGCGGCGGAGACCTTCCCCGACGGCGGCAACTACGTCGTGCTCGAAGGCCCGGCCGGCGTCGGCGTGGTCAACGAGCGCAACGAGGGCTTCGACGAGGGCCTCGGCGACTCGGCGCTCACCAAGGTCGACGCGCAGACGGCGAACTGGTCGGCGGAAGAGGGCAAGAGCGTCTTCGAGACCATGCTGAAGGCCAACAGCAACGACATCCAGTTCGTGTTCGCCCAGAACGACGAGATGGGTCTGGGAGCCGCGCAGGCCGCTGAAGAAGCCGGCCTCGTGATCGGCACCGACGTCAAGATCGCCACGATCGACGGCACCAAGAACGCCATGCAGGCGCTCGCCGACGGTCAGCTCAGCTACGTGCACGAGTACAACCCGCTGTTCGGCGAGACCGCCCTCGAGGTCGTCGAGAAGGCGCTCGCCGGCGAAGAGGTCGAGTCGTACATCGTGGTCCCGAGCGAGGCGTTCGACTCCGCGGAGGCCGCTCAGGCCGTCCTCGCGGACCGCAAGTACTGATCGCTCACGATCGCATCGACTGCCGGGGCGGCGCAGCGACCTGCGCCGCCCCGGCATCCCATCTTCGAAACTGAGAGTCAGCGATGAACGAAGAACTGCCCATCGTCGAGATGCGCGGGATCTCGATCGAGTTCCCCGGGGTGAAAGCCCTCGACGGCGTCGACTTCCGTCTGTTCCAGGGCGAGGTGCACGCGCTCATGGGAGAGAACGGCGCCGGCAAGTCGACGCTGATCAAGGCGCTCACCGGCGTCTACCGGATCGACTCCGGATCGATCGTCGTGGCGGGCGCGGAGCGCAGCTTCGTCGGCACGTCGGACGCACAGGATGCCGGGATCTCCACGGTCTACCAGGAGGTCAACCTCGCCCCGAACCTCACCATCGGTGAGAACGTCATGCTCGGGCACGAGGTCCGCGGTCCGTTCGGCATCAACTGGCGCGCCACCCATCGCGCAGCCACCGAAGCGCTCGCCCTGCTCGGGCTGGAGCACCTCGACACCCACAAGCCGCTGTCGACGCTGTCGATCGCCGTCCAGCAGCTCGTCGCGATCAGCCGCGCGATGGCCATCAAGGCCAAGGTCCTCATCCTCGACGAACCCACCTCGAGCCTCGACGCCGCCGAGGTCGAAGGCCTCTTCACGGTCATGCGCACGCTGCGCGACCAGGGCGTCGCGATCCTCTTCGTCTCGCACTTCCTCGACCAGATCTACGCGATCAGCGACCGCCTGACGGTACTGCGCAACGGTCAGTACCAGGGCGAGTTCCTCACGCGCGATCTCGATCGCCACGCCCTCATCTCGACCATGATCGGCAAGGATCTGGACGCGCTCAAGTCCCTCGGCGGCAACCGCCGGACCGCGCCCCGTGACGCGGACGAGCAGCCGGTGCTCTCGGCATCCGGAATCGAACGGCGAGGCTCGGTCGAGGCGACCGACCTCGACATCCGCCCCGGCGAGGTGGTCGGGTTCGCCGGACTCCTCGGGTCGGGACGCACCGAGCTCGCCCGGCTGCTCTACGGAGCCGATCGAGCGGATGCCGGAACCATCGCGGTCAAGGGTGCCGAGGTCGATCTGAAGTCGCCGTCGGATGCTCTCGCCAAGCGCATCGCGTTCTCGACCGAGAACCGGCGCGATGAGGGCATCATCGGCGACCTCACCGTGCGCGAGAACATCATCCTCGCGGTGCAGGCCGAGCGGGGCTGGGCGAAGCCCATGCCGCGCAAGGAGCAGGACGCGATCGTTCAGAAGTACATCACCGAACTCAACGTGCGGCCGGCCGATCCCGACCGCATGATCAAGAACCTGTCCGGCGGCAACCAGCAGAAGGTGCTGCTCGGACGCTGGCTCGCGACAGAGCCCGACCTGCTGATCCTCGACGAGCCCACCCGCGGCATCGACGTCGGCGCCAAGGCCGAGATCCAGGAAGCCGTCGCCGAACTCGCCGAAGACGGTGTCGCGGTCGTGTTCATCTCGTCCGAGCTGGAGGAGGTGGTCCGTCTGTCGGAGCGGATCGTCGTGCTCAAGGATCACCGCAAGATCGGCGAGATCCAGAACGGCCCCGATGTCAGCGCGCAGGAGATCGTCGACGTGATCGCCGCGCATGGCACCGAGGCCGCGGCCGAGACTCTCGAGGAGACCGAGGGTGCGGCACCCGATACGATCGCGCACACCACGGACAAGGAGGAAGCGCGATGACCGCCGCATCCCGCACGTCGTTCTGGCGTGAGCTCATCCACAAACCGTTCTTCTGGGGGCTCATCGCGATCCTCGCGCTGCTCGCGCTGAACCTCATCAAGGACCCGACGTACCTGGCGATGTCGGTCAACCCGAACAACGGCCACCTCGTCGGCAACGTGATCGACATCCTGCGCCAGGCGGCGCCCATCATGATGATCGCGATCGGCATGTCCCTGGTCATCGCGACCGGCGGCATCGACCTGTCGGTCGGCTCGCTCATGGCGGTCGCCGGTGCGGTGTCGATGGAGTTCCTCAGCGCCGCAGACGGCTCGGCCGGCTCCGCGTTCGCCGCCGTCGGGCTCGCGCTCCTGATCACCGGCATCCTCGGCGCGGTCAACGGAGTGCTGGTCGCCTACGTCGGGCTGCAGCCCTTCATCGCCACGCTCGTGCTCATGCTCGCCGGCCGAGGGATCGCGAAGGTGATCACGGGCGGGCAGAACACGACGGCATCCAACGACGCGTTCCGCTGGATCTCGAACGGCTATGTCCTCGGCATCCCCGTCGTGTTCATCCTCGCCGTGGCGATCGTGCTGCTGGTCGGGTGGGTCGTGCGGCGCAGCGCCCTGGGGCTCATGATCGAGGCGATCGGCATCAACCCGAAGGCCAGCCGGATGGCGGGCATCAAGCCCAAGGGGCTGCTGCTGACGACGTACATCCTCAGCGGCATCCTGGCCGGCATCGCGGGCATCATGGCGGTCGGCAGCGTCATGACGGTCGACGTCTCGCGCACGGGCTACCAGCTCGAGCTCGATGCGATCCTGGCCGTCGTGATCGGCGGCGCATCGCTCGCCGGCGGCAAGTTCTCGCTGAGCGGCGCCTTCGTCGGCGCCCTGCTGATCGCGACGCTCGACAAGACCGTGCTGTACCTGGGCGTCTCCTCGTCGGCGACGCCGGCGTTCAAGGCGATCGTGATCGTCGTGCTGTGCCTGCTGCAGTCCGAGCGCGTGCGCGGCTGGTTCCGCAGCAGGAGGGCATCGGCGCCCAAACCGCCAGCGGCACCCGTGAAAGAGGAGGTGGCGGCATGACCGCTCTGACGGCGACCGAGTCCCGGTCCGAGTCGCCCGCGTTCGCGGGCCGCATCCGACGCGCGGTGCAGGCCAACCCGTCCGTGCTGCCCACGGTCGCGTCGGTCGTGATCTTCATCGGGATGCTCGTGTACGGCGAGCTCGCGTACGGGCACATCGTGCAGGCCAGCACTCTGTCGAACCTGCTGATCAACAACGCGCACCTCATCGTGCTGGCCGTCGCGCTGACCTTCGTCATCATCACCGGCGGCATCGATCTGTCGGTCGGAGCGATCATCGCCGTGTCGTCGGTCGCGGGCGTCATGCTGGCGAACGCCGGCTGGAACGCGTTCGCGGTCGTCGTCGTCATGATCCTGATCGGCACGGCGTTCGGCCTCGTCTCCGGCATCCTGATCCGGTACTTCAACGTGCAGCCGTTCATCGCGACTCTCGCGATGATGTTCCTCGGGCGGGGCCTCGCGTCGCTGCTCAGCACCAAGGCGGAGCGACTCGGCGAGGAGTCGCCGATCCGCTGGCTCGGCGAGCAGCTGAAGGTGATCGACGGTCCGAAGGTGAACGACCTCGTGGTCACGCCCGGCGTCATCATCGCCGTGGTCGTCGTCGCGGTGGCGTTCTTCGTCCTGCACCGCACCCGTACCGGGCGCACGGTGTACGCGATCGGCGGATCCGAGAACTCGGCGCTGCTCATGGGGCTCCCCGTGCAGCGCACCAAGGTGCTCGTGTACGTGATCAGCGGAACGCTCGCGGGGCTGGCCGCCGTGATCTACACCGCGCGGATCGGCACAGCGCAGAACATCACCGGTGTCGGCTGGGAGCTCGACGCGATCGCCGCGGCCGTGATCGGCGGCACCGTGCTGACCGGTGGGTACGGCTACGTGCTCGGATCCGTCATCGGAGCGCTGGTGCTGGGACTCATGAACGTGCTGATCACGAGTGACGGCGGCATCCCGCCGGAGATGACCACGATCATCACCGGCGGCATCCTGCTCGTGTTCGTGCTGCTGCAGCGGGCGGTGACGCGCAAGAAGGAGTAGAGGCCCTGATGCCCTGCGCTCTCGAGGGGTCGCGTATGGTCGCCTCGCGAGCGTTGAGGCGGCCATCTGCGATCCCTACGGCGTGGGGGCGGGCGCTCGCGTTGAGCGAGGAGTCGAAACGGGGTGACCGCCGATCAGCAGCCGCCCCGTTTCGACTCGCTCGACTCGCTCAACGAGCGGGTAGCCCGGGGAGGTGCACCAGCGGGTTCGTCGCGATGCGGTCGATGAGTCCGCCGTCGATCAGGCCGCGGGCGAGACTGTGCGGCTTGCGGTCCGCCTGCTCCTGCACACCGGTGCCGAACTCCGCGGCGAGATCCAGGCGCGGGTACACGGACAGCACCTCGCGGCGGAACTCGAGCGGGATCTCGGCATCCCGGCGTCCGGAGATGTCGAGCCCGGTCGACGTCTCGAGCAGGTAGCCCTCGAGATCGAACGCGGGGTCGACCTCGGGCCAGTTGTGCCGCACGATGACCTCGTTGATGCGTCGGCGGCGCTCGGCCGGCCACCCGGCGCCCGCGGCCATCGCCTCGCCGACATGGCCGCCGGCCTCCTCGTAGCCGAGCAGGTGATTGTCGAACGCCGGTGCGAGTCCGATGTCGTGCAGCAGGGCCGCAGCGTAGAGCAGCTCGTGATCGACGCCCGTGCGGCCCTCGATCACCGCGAACGCCTCGGCCCACAGCCAGGAGCGCAGCACATGATGGCGCAGTGCGGGGGAGTGGTACTCGTCCATCAGCTCGCGGGCTCCGCGGGCGGCGGCGGTGTCTGGCACGGCGAAATCGGAGATGCGCATGGGGCGAGCGTAACGAACACGCGCTCCCCGGGGCAGTGCGAGGAGTGCCGACGTCCGGCGGAATGCCGCCATTCGCCGGCGGTCGCTGGCGGGCAGGGGCGCGGGCTCGATTCACAAGGGGTCGCGTATGGTCGCCTCGCGCGGCGGGATGCGGCGATATGCGACCCCTCGATCGCGGGCAGAGCTCAGCTCGTCGGCAGCCACACCCGCATCGTCGACGGTCCGCGCTGCGCCCAGTCGTGGTACGCCACGAGCGGGGCATCCACGACCGAACCGGTCGATCGATTCCGCACGGGCACGACGACCCGTCCCTCGCGCTCGACCGGCTCGCCCACGATCACGGCGTCGACGACGTCCGAGCCGAAGTCGGTCGACTCCAGAGCGAGCACCTCTGGTCCTCGTTCGACGACGACGCAGCCGCGGACGGCATCCACTCGGGGGTCGGGCTCCGTCACACGAGGCGCGACGGGCAGGTCCAGTTCGACGACATCCCCGCGTTGGAAAGCGCGCCGCACCGTGACGGCCCCCGAAGCGACGGTCGACTCCGCACCGTTCACCCGCAGCGTCGCCCCGTCAGCCCATGCGGGCACGCGCAGAGTCAGGGTCCACTCGCCGTCCTCGACGAGCGTGATCCGCACGCGCCCGTCCGCCGGGTACTCCGTCGCGACATCGAACGCCGCGACTCGGCCGTCGGGCAGTCTCGTGCGCACCCGGGCCGGGGCGTACTGGTGCAACTGCACGCCCTCATCGTCCGCGGTGGCGACGTAGGCGTCCAGGCTCGCGAAGGTGCGGGCGACGTTGGGTGGGCAACACGACACCTCGAACCAGGGCGCGCGCAGCGACGACGACGCCCGAGACGACGTCGCAGAAGGATCGGCCGGCACGCCCGGCATCCGCTGGTGCAACGTGTTCGCATAGTAGAACGCGGTGCCGTCAGGGGAAGGCGACGTCGCCACGACGTTGAACAGCGTCCGCTCGATCAGGTCCCCGTAAGCAGCGTCTCCTGTCGCCAGCAGCAGCCGCCACGAGAACATCACCGAACCGATGCCGGCACAGGTCTCCGAGTAGGCGCGGTCGGCAGGCAGTTCCCAGTCGTCGCCGAACGCCTCGTCCTGGTGGTGCGAGCCCTGCCCGCCGGTGATGTAGGTACGGCGCTCGATCGTGCGGTCCCACTGCGCGCGCAACGCATCGAGAAGGCCGACATCTGAACGCTCGACCGCGACGTCCGTCGCCCCTGCCGACAGATAGTTCGCCCGCACGGCATGCCCGCGCAGCACCTCGGCGTCGCGCACCGCGATGTCGTCCTGGTAGTACTTCCGGCCCCACTCGATGTCGCGCAGCGAAACTCGTCCGTGCCGCTCGATGAACAGCGCGGCCTGATCGACGAACCGCTGCTCTCCCAGGGCACGGCCGAGTTCGGCGAGCCCGACCTCCACCTCGGCGTGCCCGCAGATCGCGTCGCGTCCGTCCGCGCCGAACTCGCGGCACACGAGCTCCGCGGCACGCCGGGCGATCCCGATCAGGCCGTCGTCGGCATCCGGTCGGGTGCGCACCCGCGCGACCGAAGCCTGGAACAGGTGCCCGAGGCAGTACAGCTCGTGGCCCCACTCCAGGTCCGACCAGCGCGCGCCCTGTCCTGGGCGTCCGAAGTTCGTGTTCAGGTAGCCGTCCGGCTCCTGGGCGGCGGCGACGCGGGCGACGATCGCGCGGAAGCGCGCTTCGAGGGGAGAGGATGCCGCGGCATCCGTGCGTCCGATCTCCCACGCGAGTGCCTCGAGATACTTGTAGATCTCGGAATCCGCGAACTCCCGGCCCCGCCGGCCGGTCGGGAGTGCGCCGGATGCCGCGAGATCGAAGTTGCCGAGCCAGCCCTCGGATTCCAGGCGCGACTCGATGTGCGCGAGCGTCGCAGCGCCGTTGACGCGCTGTCGATCGGCCCAGAAGCCGCCGGTGATGCTGACCTCGCCGAGGCCGAGCGGGCGCAGTCGTCCGCTGGTGGGGACGACGGGGGCTGCGGGAGAAGTGGTGTCTGACATGGTCATCCCTTGAAAGCGCCGGACATGAAGCCGCGCACGTAGTGCCGTTGGAGGATCAGGAAGAGGAGGATGCACGGCAGGGCGAGGACGACGACTCCTGCTTCGGTGGCGCCGTAGTCGACGACGCCCTGCACCTGGCCGCGGAGGTTGGCGACGGCCAGCGGCAGCGTCATCCGGTTGGTGTCGCTGATGAGGATCAGCGGAGCCATGAAGTCGTTCCAGGCGGTCAGGAACGCGAACAGTCCGACGGTCACCAGGCCCGGCTTGACCGCAGGAAGCAGCACTCGCCAGAGCGCGCTCCAGCTCGAGCAGCCGTCGACCATGGCGGCCTCGTCCATCTCGCGCGGGATCGATTCGAACGAGATGCGCATCATGAACATCGAGAACGGCAGCTGGAACATCGTGATCACCAGGGCCACGCCGACGAGCGAGTTCTGCAGACCGACCGAATTCAGGATCACGTACAGCGGGATCAGCAGCGTGGCGTAAGGCACCATCAGGATCGCCAACGTCAGCAGGAACAGCGCGTTCTTGCCTGGGAAGGAGAAGCGCGCGAACGCGTAGCCGCCCAGCAGCGAGATGAACAGGGTGAGGGCGACGGTCAGCACCGAGACGAAGAGCGAGTTGCCCAGATACACCCAGATGCCCGCCTGGTACTCGCCGAGGGCCGCGTAATTGCCGAAGCCCCAGCCGTCGGTCTGGCTGGTACCGGCCAGCGGACTCACGCTGGAGACGCCGGTCCAGATCAGCGGGTAGAGGAAGATCACGGCCAGCGCGGTCGTGAACACCCAGTACGGGATGCCGTAGACGAGTCGCTTCGTTCTGGAGCGGTACTGCGGGGTGGTCGGCTGGTGATCAGGTGCGACGAGGGTGCGGGTCAGCGTCTGAGACATGGGGTCAGCTCTCGTCGGGGCGCCGGAAGGCGCGCAACTGGAAGACGTTGATGACGATGAGTGCCACGAGCACGATCACCGAGAGGGCGCCGGCGATACCCAGGCTGTTCTGTCCCTGGAACGCGACGTTGTAAATGAGCTGGACGACCGTCATGGTGCTGTTGTCTGGACCGCCCTTGGTGAGGATGTAGAACTGCTCGAACGCGAGCAGCGACCCCGTCACGCACATCACGATCGTCAGCGCGAACGTGGGGCGCAGCAGCGGCACGGTGATGTCGCGGAAGGTCTGCCACCGATTCGCGCCATCGATGCGGGCCGCCTCGTAGACGTCGTCCGGGATGCCCTGCAATCCCACGAGCATCAGGAGCATGTAGAACCCGGCGTAGCGCCAGACGATCAGGAAGATCGTCGACCACAGGGCGCCCTCCGGCGTCCCGAGGAACGTGATCCCCCAGGACTTCATGAGGTCGGCGAACGGTCCGGCGATGGGGGAGTACAGCACGTAGAACAGCAGCGACGCGGATGCCAGTCCGAGCGCGCTCGGGATGAGGAAGGCCGTGCGCAGGAATCCCTTCCAGCGGGTGGACTCCTGCACGAGCAGCGCGAGCCCGAGGCCGAGCCCGATCAGCAGGACGGTTGCGATCAGGGTGTACTTCAGGGTGAACCAGATCGAGTCCCAGAACAGTCGGTGGTTGACGGCATCCACGTAGTTGTCGGGGAAGTTGACGCCTTGGTTGCCGCTGAGCAGGGGCCAGTCGGATGCCGACATCTGGAAGACCAGCACCAGGGGCACGATGAACAGCAGCGCTACGAAGGTCGCGGTCGGGGCGGCGTACAGCCAGCCCTGCACGGGGCCGCCGTATCGGGTGCGCGAGGGTCTGCCGCGCGGCACGGTGGAAGTCATCATCTGCCTTCGGGGTCGAGACGGGCGGAGGGGCGGTTCGCACCGCCCCTCCGCCGGGATCACTGGGAGAGGATCGCGGTGATCTCGTCGTTGTCGGCGTCGACGGTGTCGGTGCCCTTGAGGACCGCGTTGCGCACCAGGTTCAGCCAGGGGCTGCCTGGGGCGTTGAACGCCTGCTGGAAGTTGATCGCCACCGGAGTGTCGCCCTGAGCCGCCACCTCGTTGATCGTGACCAGACGCGGGTCGGCCGCGGCGTACTCGTTGTCGGCGAGGTCGCTGCGCGAGACCGCGTTGCCGTCCTGTGCGAGGACCTCCACCTGCGCCTCTTCGGACATCATCCAGTTCAGAAAGTTCCACGCCTGGGGTGACTGCTCGGAGTCCTTGGAGATGCCGATGCCGTCGCCGCCGACGAACGTGGAGGCACCGCCGTCGACACCGGGGAGCCCTGCCACGCCCGCGTCGAACTCGAGCGTGGGCAGCAGCGTCGCGGGGAACGGCATCACGCCGACCTTGCCCTCGCTGAACGCGGCGGTCCAGGTCGGACCCGCCTCATCCGTCGAGCTCGGCAGGATCGCGCCGCCTTCCTGGAGCCCCGTCCAGGTGTCGTAGACCTCCTGCGCGGCGTCGCCGTTCAGCAACGACTCCGTGCCGTCATCGGACAGGACTTCTTCGCCGGATGCCCAGATGGAGGGGAACCAGGTGAACACGAGGCATCCACCACAGTTGAGGCCGGTGGCGGTTCCGTAGGTGTCCGGCTTGTTCAGGTCCTGCACGGCCTGAGCTGCTGCGGCGAACTCCTCGAGCGTGGCAGGCGCCTTCTCGGGGTCGAGACCGGCCTCGGCGAAGAGTTCCTTGTTCCAGAACAGCATGGACAGGTCGAGCACGAACGGCAGCACGTGCTCCTTGTCCTCGTGCGTGCCGGCCGAGAGATGGCCTTCGTTGATCGAGTCCTTGAACTCCAGGCCGTCGACCTGTTCGCTGATATCGGTGAACAGCCCCTGTTGCACCCAGTTCGGCACATACACGATGTCAGCGGCGAACAGATCAGGCAGTCCGCCGGATCCCGCGGCCGCGCCGACCTTGGCGACGTAGTCGTCGTTCGGGACCACGGTGAGCTCGACCCGGTTCTCGTGCGTCTCGTTGTACGCATCCACCAGCAGGTTGGCCTGGTGCTCGAGTGGAGCGCGCGTCCAGAGGGTGAGCGTCGAGCCGTCGTCCACTCCTTCGGCGGGGATGGCCTCCGCCGGTCCGTCGGTGCCGCCTCCGCCCGCGCAGGCGGCGAGCGAGCCGACCAGCGCTGCGGTGGTGGCGAGGGCGATGGCCGCACGTCTGATCGTGCGGCGTCGGGGGGTGTGCATGGGTGTGCCTCCTCGGCTCTTCCTCGAGCGGTTTCGAGTGGATGCTGCCTTCAGGTTCCGGAGCCGGATCGAAAATCACCGAAACCCCTTTCGAAAAGGTATACCGTGGGATTCATCGACTGGTCAAGAGACGGTCCGATAACCTTTCAGCAACGAGTGGGCACCGGGAGGATGCGTTGACAGCAGGCGAGACCACGGCGAAGGCCTCGACCCTCAATGACGTCGCGCGTCGCGCAGGGGTGTCGATCGCAACGGCATCCAAGGCGCTCAACGACCGCGGCGATGTCGCCGCGGCGACCCGAGCCAGGGTCCGCGCGGCGGCCGAAGAGCTGGCGTTCACCCCCAACGCCATGGCGAAGGGCCTGCTCGCGGGGCGGACCGGGACGGTCGGATTGCTCACCAGCGACCTGGAGGGTCGATTCATGCTGCCGATCCTCATGGGCGCGGAGGACGCGTTCGGCGCCGGCCGCATCAACGTGTTCCTGTGCGATGCGCGCGGCGACGCGATCCGCGAGCAGCATCATCTGCGCGAGCTGCTGAGCCGCCGCGTCGACGGGATCATCGTCGTCGGACGTCAGACGGATCCGCGGCCGTCGCTCGGACAGGACATCCCCGTGCCGGTGGTCTACGCGTACGCCCCGTCCGACGACACACGCGATCTGTCTCTGACCCCGGACAACGTCGAGGGGGGACGGCTGGCCGTCGAGCACCTGCTCGCGTGCGGGCGTCGACGTATCGCGCACATCTCCGGCGACCCCTCGTACGCGGCGGCGCAGGATCGTCTCACGGGCGCGCGAGCGGCGCTCGCTGACGCCGGGCTCGATCTCGTGGGGTCCCCGATGTTCTCGGAGTGGACGGAGCACTGGGGAAGGGATGCCGCGGCGCTGCTGCTGCAGCGGCATCCGGAGATCGATGCCATCTTCTGCGGGTCGGACCAGATCGCTCGCGGGGCGCTCGATTCCGCCCGCGATCTCGGGCGGGCCGTGCCCGACGACCTCGCCGTCATCGGTTACGACAACTGGGAGGTGCTCGCGACGAACTCGCGCCCGGAGCTCACGAGCATCGACGCCAACCTGCAGCAACTGGGTCGGCAGGCCGCGCAGCGCGTGTTCGACGCGATCGACGGCGTCGACATCGGAAGCGGCACGCGGACGCTGCCGGTGCGGCTCGTGATCCGCGGGTCGACGATCGCACGGCGGTAGCCCCTTCGCTTGCTGAGCGATGAGCGCAGCGCCCTACCTCTCGCGCGCTGAGCGACGACCGCGGCGAGGCGCTCACACGTGGTCGCGCCAGGAGTGCTGCGGGTCGAACCCCAGCACGCGCCGCGCCTTGTCGATCGAGAGTAGCGTCTCGTGCTCCCCGACCTCCCGCGTCACGGGCACACCGGGGAAGACCTCGGCGATGAGCTCGGCGTTCGGGCGCGACATCACCGTGTCGGCGGCGGCGATGATGAACCGATCGAAGCCTGGGGCCGCGACCTCGAGCGCACGCTGGACCGCCTGCGCACCGTCGCGGGCGTCGATGTAGCCCCACAGATTCCACTTGCGCCGGAGCGCGTCCTCGTCGAACGACGGGAACTCGGCGTAGTCCTCCGGCACCATCACGTTCGAGAAGCGCAACGCGGTGATCGAGACCTCCGGGTGCCAGCGCACGAGCTCGGTCGCCAGCTGCTCCTCGAGCGTCTTCACCAGCGAATAGACCGACTCGGGCCGGGCCGGATACTCCTCGTCGACGGGGATGTACGGGGGCGGCGCGTCGAACGGCAGGCCGAGCACGGTCTCGCTGGACGCGTAGACGATGCGCCGGATGCCGAGTCGCACCGCCGCCCAGAACACGTTGAACGTCGCGGGCATGTTGTTGTGGAACGTCGCAACGTCGCTGCGGATCCCCGGCGCCGGGATGGCACCCAGGTGCACGACCGCGTCGATCCCGTCGTGGCGGTCCCCGACGGCGGTGAACGCGTCGACGACCTGTCCGTAGTCGGTGAGGTCGACCTGGACGAAGTCGGGGCCGCGGTCGCCCGCGACATCCATTCCGATGACCTCGTAGCCGTCGGCGCGCAGCTCCCGCGCGACGACACGGCCGAGTTTGCCCGATGATCCGGTGAGTGCGATGCGCATGCGTCCAGAGTGCCACGCGATCGTCGCGAGCGGCACCGGCCCTAGACTCATCGCGATGAGCGAGACGAGAATCGACGGCACCCGCACGGTCGGCGTGCGCGAAGTCGCCGCGCTCGCCGGGGTCTCCCGGCAGACCGTCTCGCGCGTGCTCAACGACCACCCGGAGGTCGCCGACGGAACCCGCGAACGCGTGCTCGCCGCCATGGACGAGCTCGGGTACCGGATGAACAATGCCGCCCGCGCGCTCGGCACCCGTCGGACGCGCACGATCGGCATCCTCGCCTCGGATGCGCTGCAGTACGGACCGTCGCGGAGCATCGCCGCGATCGAGTCCAGCGCCCGCGACGCCGGGTACTGGGTGAGCGCGGCCTTCGCGGATGCCGCGGATGACGCGGCCGTCGCCTCGGCCGTCGATCACCTGATCGCCCAGGGCGTCGAGGGCATCGTCGTCGTCGCCCCGCACGCCAGAACGCTCCTCGCCCTCGACGTGTCGCGCATCGGCATCCCCGTCGTCACGCTGCACTCCGCCGGACGCGGTGCCCGTGGCCTCTCGGTCGACCACGCCGCCGGTGCCCGGCTCGCCGTCGCTGCGCTGGCGGATGCCGGGCACACCCGCATCGCGCATCTGGCGGGGCCCGCCGACTGGCTCGAGGCGGAGTCGCGCGTCGAGGGATTCCAGGCCGAGCTCGCGGACCGAGGGCTGTCGGCCGGCCCGGTGCTCGTCGGTGACTGGACCGCCCGCTCCGGATACGATGCAGCGCACGGCATCCGTTCCGCCGGGGTCACGGCCGTGTTCGCGGCGAACGACCAGATGGCGCTCGGCCTGCTGACCGGGCTGCGCGAAGCGGGCCTCGACGTTCCGGGCGACGTGAGCGTGGTCGGCTTCGACGACATCCCCGACTCGGCGTACTACTGGCCCCCGCTCACGACGGTCCGCCAGGACTTCGGCGAGCTCGCCCGCCGCGCCGTCGCGACGCTGATCTCCGGATCTGAGGACGCAGCCGCCGACCTCGCGCCCGTCGCGCCGGTCCTCGTGCCGCGCGCATCGGTCGCTCCGCCGCGGTCGTGAGCCGCGCCTCCCGCGTCGGTCACGCTTGGGGTGACCTTGACGTTCGGGATCCCGCCAGAAGCGTGACCGATCGGGCGCGAGGTCACGATTGCGGCGGCATCCGGGCTCAGCATCCCGCCAGAAGCGTGACCGATCGTCGGGGCGGCGGAACACCAGCCCGCCGCCTTGACGACGCCAGCACCGCATGTCACACTACTGTGACCGGTCACAGTGACCGCCAATCCGCCGCATGATGAGGTATCCGTGAGCAACGAAGCCCCTGTCTTCGCCCCTGAGATCGAAGCCGCCATTCAGACCGTCCGTGAGGACGTCGCCCGACTGCACGGCGAGCTGGTCCGATACGAGCTGATCGTCTGGACGGGAGGCAATGTCTCCGGTCGCGTCCCCGGCGCCGACCTGTTCGTGATCAAGCCCTCCGGCGTCAGCTACGACGACCTCACGGCCGACAACATGATCCTGTGCGACCTGGACGGCAACGTCATCCCCGGCACGGCCGGCAGCGACCGCAGCCCTTCCAGCGACACCGCCGCGCACGCGTACGTCTACCGCCACATGCCCGACGTCGGCGGCGTGGTCCACACGCACTCGACCTTCGCCGTCGCCTGGGCGGCACGCGGTGAGGAGATCCCCTGCGTCATCACGGCGATGGCCGACGAGTTCGGCGGACCGATCCCGGTCGGCCCGTTCGCGATCATCGGCGACGACTCCATCGGCCGCGGCATCGTCCAGACGCTCACCGGGCACCGCTCGCGCGCCGTGCTCATGCAGAACCACGGTCCGTTCACGATCGGCGTCGACGCGAAGGACGCCGTCAAGGCCGCCGTCATGGTCGAGGACGTCGCCCGCACCGTGCACTACGCCCGCGAGGCCGGTCCGCTGATCCCGATCCCGCAGGAGGCGATCGACAGCCTCTTCAACCGTTACCAGAACGTCTACGGGCAGAACTCGGACGTCCGCCGATGAGCGCGCGGGAAGATCTGCTCGTCGGCCGCACGAGTCTCGGCATCGAGTTCGGCTCCACCCGCATCAAGGCGTGCCTGATCGGCTCCGACGCGACCGAGGTCCTCGCCACCGGATCGTTCTCATGGGAGAACCGGCTCGAGGACGGTCTCTGGACCTACGCGATCGACGAGGTGTGGCAAGGCCTTCAGGCCGCATTCGCCGACCTGGTCGCCGACGCGCACGACCGCTACGGCGTGAAGCCCACGACGTTCGGCGCCATCGGCATCTCGGCGATGATGCACGGCTATCTCGCGTTCGACGACGCCGGCGGCCTGCTCGTCCCGTTCCGCACCTGGCGCAACACCAACACGGGCGCAGCGGCGGCCGAGCTGACCGAACTGCTCGGTGTGAACATCCCGCTGCGCTGGTCCATCGCGCACCTGCACCAGGCGGTCGTGGATGCCGAGGCGCACCTCCCGCAGCTCGACTTCGTCACGACCCTCGCCGGCTACGTGCACTGGAAGCTCACCGGTGAACGAGTGCTCGGCGTCGGCGACGCCTCCGGCATGTTCCCGATCGACTCGGCGACCGGCGACTACGACGCCCGCATGATCGCAGCCTACGACGACCGAGCCGCCGAGCGTCTGCCGGCACCGATCACGAGCCTGCTCCCCGCCGTGCTCCCCGCCGGAGCCGCAGCCGGAACGCTGACCGCCGAGGGCGCCGCCCTGCTCGACCCGACCGGAGCGCTGCAGCCCGGCATCCCGCTGTGCCCGCCCGAAGGCGACGCCGGCACCGGCATGGTCGCGACCAACTCGGTCGCCCCCCGCACCGGAAACGTGTCGGCCGGAACGAGCATCTTCGCGATGGTCGTGCTCGAGCGCCCGCTCGCCGACGTCCACCACGAGCTCGATCTCGTCACGACCCCCGCCGGCGATGCGGTCGCCATGGTGCACTGCAACAACGGTGCGAGCGAGCTGGCAGCCTGGGCGGGGCTCTTCACCCGCTTCTCGGCGGCAGCAGGACAGCCGCTGGACGACGACGCCGTGTTCGACGCCCTCTTCCGCGAGGCGCTCGAGGGCGAAGCGGATGCCGGCGGTCTGATCGCCTACAACCATCTGGCCGGGGAGCCGATCGCCGGCCTCACGGAAGGTCGTCCGCTGTTCGTCCGCACGCCGGACAGCGCCTTCACGCTGGCGAACTTCATGCGCGCGCAGTTGTACGGCGTGTTCGGCACGCTTGCACTGGGCATGCAGGTGCTCGCCGCCGAGGGCGTGGGGCTGGATCGCATGTTCGCGCACGGCGGGATGTTCCGCACCGCCGGGGTCGCGCAGCGCTTCCTCGCCGGAGCACTGGACGCTCCTGTCGCGGTCGGCGAGCTCGCGAGCGAAGGCGGTGCGTGGGGCATCGCGGTGCTCGCGTCGTACCTCGCACACGCCGAGGATGCCGACCTCGGCACGTTCCTGGAAGAGCGGGTGTTCGCCTCGGCATCCCTCTCCACAGCCGACCCTGACCCGGCGGACGTCGCCGGATTCGCCACCTACCTCGACCGCTACCGGGCTGGTCTGGCCATCGAGGCCGCCGCCACCCAGAACATCTGAAGGACCTGA
Source organism: Microbacterium sp. M28 (assembly GCF_025836995.1). Classification (NCBI taxonomy): domain Bacteria; kingdom Bacillati; phylum Actinomycetota; class Actinomycetes; order Micrococcales; family Microbacteriaceae; genus Microbacterium; species Microbacterium triticisoli. The sequence goes on from NZ_CP107546.1 coordinate 383,666, forward strand.
CATGCCCCAGCTCACCACTTCCCTCGACGGCTACGAGGTCTGGTTCCTCACCGGAAGCCAGCACCTGTATGGTCCCGAGACGCTCGCGCAGGTCGCCGACCAGTCGCAGGAGATCGCGCGCCTGCTGGATGCCGCGGGCGACGTCCCCGTGAAGATCGTCTGGAAGCCGGTGCTGACCGACTCCGCCGCGATCAAGAAGGCAGCCCTCGAGGCCAACGCCGACGACAATGTCATCGGCCTGGTCGCCTGGATGCACACGTTCAGCCCCGCCAAGATGTGGATCGCGGGTCTCGACGCGCTGCAGAAGCCGCTCGCGCACCTGCACACGCAGGCCAACGTCGAGCTCCCATGGGCCGACATCGACTTCGACTTCATGAACCTGAACCAGGCCGCGCACGGCGACCGCGAGTTCGGCTACATCCAGACCCGCCTTGGCGTGCCGCGCAAGACGATCGTCGGCCACGCGTCCGACCCTCGGGTGCAGCAGGAGCTGGGCACGTGGCAGCGCGCCGCGGCCGGCCTCGCCGCCTCGCGTTCGCTCAAGCTCGCCCGCTTCGGCGACAACATGCGCTTCGTCGCGGTCACCGAGGGCGACAAGACCGAGGCCGAGCTGCGCTTCGGCGTGCAGGTCAACACCTGGGGCGTCAACGAGCTGGCCGAGGCGGTCGCCGCGGCATCCGAGTCCGACATCGACGCCCTGGTGGCCGAGTACGAAGACCTCTACGAGGTCGTCCCCGAGCTGCGCAAGGGCGGCGAGCGTCACCAGTCGCTGCGCGACGGCGCCGCGATCGAAATCGGCCTCCGGTCGTTCCTGGAGGAGGGCGGGTTCGGCGCCTTCACCACGTCGTTCGAGGACCTCGGTGAGCTCAAGCAGCTGCCGGGTCTCGCGGTCCAGCGCCTCATGGCCGAGGGCTACGGCTTCGGCGCCGAGGGCGACTGGAAGACCGCCGTGCTGGTGCGCATCGCGAACGTCATGGGCGCCGGCCTCCCCGGTGGCGCCAGCCTCATGGAGGACTACACGTACGACATGACCCCGGGCGACGAGCTCATCCTCGGCGCGCACATGCTCGAGGTGTCGCCGTCGTTGACCACCGCGAAGCCGACGCTCGAGATCCACCCTCTGGGCATCGGCGGCAAGGACGACCCGGTCCGCCTGGTCTTCACCGCGGATGCCGGACCCGCCGTCGTCGTCGCGATGAGCGACATGCGCGACCGGTTCCGCCTGACCGCCAACGTCGTCGAGAACGTCAAGCCTCGAGCCTCGCTGCCCAAGCTCCCCGTCGGGCGTGCCGTCTGGAAGCCGGCTCCCGACTTCAACACGTCGGCCGCCGCCTGGCTGACCGCCGGTGCCGCCCACCACACCGTCATGTCGACGGCCGTGGGGCTCGAGGCGTTCCGCGACTTCGCCGAGATGGCCGAGGTCGAGCTCCTCGTCATCGACGAGGACACCACGCTCGTCGAGTTCCAGAAGCAGGTCCGCTGGAACCAGGCTTACTACCGTCTCGCGCAGGGACTGTGACCGTGGCATCCCCTTCGCGCTCGGGTGAGCAGTTCACGATCGCCGCGCACGGGTACCAGGCCGCGATCGCGAGCGTCGGCGCCTCGCTGCGCACCCTCGCGTTCGACGGCCGCGACCTCGTCGTGCCGTTCGACGCGGATGAGGTCCGTCCCGGGTACCGCGGCACGACCCTGGCGCCGTGGCCGAACCGCATCGTCGACGGCCGCTACTCGTTCGCCGGCGTCGAGCACCAGCTCGCGTTGACCGAACCGGGCAGAGGTCAGGCGCTGCACGGACTGCTGTCGTGGACCGAATTCGTGCCGCGTGCCGTGGAGGATGACCGCGTGGTCCTGTACGCGGTCATCCAGCCGCAGGACGGCTACCCCTTCCGGGTCGAGGTCGAGACCGAGTACCGTCTCGACGCCGACGGCCTGCAGCAGACGGTCACGGCGCGCAACATCGGGGCGGATGCCGCGCCGTGGGGCACCGGGCCGCACCCGTACCTCGTCGCAGGTGCCGGTCGTGTGGACGACTGGACGCTCACGCTTCCGGCATCCGAGGTCCTGACGGTGACGCCCGACCGGCTGAGCCCGGTCGCCGTGGAGCCGATCACGGCACACCCCGAGTGGGACTTCCGCTCCGCGCGCGAGATCGGCGATGTGTTCATCGATCATGCGTTCACGTCGCTGTCGTACACGGACGGCTCCGCCGAGGTGCGCGTGACTGCGTCGGACGGCACCGGCGTCGCCATGCGCTGGGACGAGCGCTGCCCGTGGGTGCAGGTGCACACCGCCGACACCGGCACCGAGGCGACCCACCGGGTCGGCCTCGCGGTCGAGCCGATGACGTGCCCGCCCGACGCGTTCAACTCCGGCGTCGACCTCGTCGTGCTCGAGCCGGGCGCCTCGCACGCGGCATCCTGGCGGATCGCCGCGCTGTGACCGTGTCGCGACCGCCGATGGGGTGGAACAGCTGGGACTGCTACGGCACCACTGTCACCGAGGCCGAAGTCATCGCCAACGCCGAGTTCATGGCCGAGCACCTGCTGCGCTTCGGCTGGGACACGATCGTCGTCGACATCGACTGGGCCGACCCCACGGCGCGGTCGCACGGCTACAATGCGGATGCCCCGCTGCATCTGGACGCGCACGGCCGCCTGATCCCCGACCCCGAACGCTTCCCGAGCTCCGCCGGCGGTGCGGGCTTCGGCCCGCTCGCGGCGCGCGTGCATGCGCTCGGTCTGCGTTTCGGCATCCACACGATGCGGGGGATCCCGCGGCGGGCCGTCGCGCAGGAGTTGCCGATCCTCGGGGCCGACGCGCGGGCATCGGACGTCGCGGACCGGACCAACGTGTGCGAGTGGAACCCCGACATGCTGGGCCTCGACCACGCGCACCCGGCGGCGCAGGCGTACTACGACTCCACCCTGGCGCTGTACGCCGACTGGGGCGTCGACTTCATCAAGGCCGACGACATGCTCTGGCCGTACCAGGCGGCGGACGTCGAGGCGTACGCGGCGGCGATCGAGCGCTCCGGCCGGGACATCGTCCTGAGTCTGTCGCCCGGCCGCGACCTGTCGCTGGAGCGGCTCGAGCACCTCCGCGGGCACGCCGACATGTGGCGCATCTGCGACGACCTGTGGGATCAGTGGTCGGACGTCGAGGCGAACTTCGCCCGATTCGCGCGCTGGGCTCCGTTCGCAGGGTCGGACGGCTGGCCCGATGGAGACATGCTGCCGCTCGGGCGCATCGGCATCCGCGCCGAACGGGGAGAACCGCGCGACGACCGGCTCACCCCGGATGAGCGGGTCTCGCTGCTGACGCTGTGGATCATCGCCCGGTCGCCGCTCATGATCGGCGGCGACCTGCCGTCATCCGCTCCCGCGACCATCGCGCTGTTCCAGAACGCGGACGTGCTCGCGGTGCTGTCGCGCTCGACGCGCAATCGCGAGGTGTTCCGCGAGGGCTCCCTCGTTCTCTGGGCGGCAGATGGCGCGGACGGCGAGCGCTACGCCGCCGCCTTCAACCTCGGCTCCGAGCCGATGGATGCCGTGCTGGATGCCGGGAACATCGGCTTCCCGGCATCCGGCGTCGCGACCGAGCTGTGGACCGGCCGCGAGGTGCCGCTCGAGCCGATCACCGCGCAGAGCGATGCTGCCCGCGGCGTCGCACCGGGAAGCGCAGCGCTGAGGGTGCCGCTTGCTCCGCACGGCGCGGCTCTGCTGCGGATCTGACCCCCGGGAGCCCGGGTGGGGCCGACCTCCGCTGCCGTCATCGGTGCGTGGCGTCGCACCAGGGTGCAGAAGACGTCGCTCGCCCCTCGCGACAGCGACCTGGAGCGCGGTGCCCGTCCTGGCCGGTCGGTGCGCGGGGAGGGCGTAGGGTTCAAGGGTGAGCAGGACGACGCGGCGCGTGACGATCGCTGACATCGCCGCCCGCGCCGGCGTCTCCATCGGAGCCGTCTCGTTCGCCCTCAATGGTCGCAAAGGTGTCTCCGCCGAGACGCGGGAGCGCATCCTCGGCGTGGCGGAGGAGCTCGGCTGGGCGCCGGCGAGCGCGGCCCGTTCGCTCGCGGGTGCCAAGACGGCGACGTTCGGGCTCGTGCTCGCGCGGGACCCGCGCAACCTCGGCGTCGAGACCTTCTACATGCAGTTCCTCGCCGGTGTCGAGAGCGAGTTGTCGCTGCGCAATCACGGTCTGCTCCTGCAGGTCGTGCCCGACATCCGCAGCGAGCTCGAGACCCTGCGCGGCTGGCACAAGGCCCGCCGAGTCGACGGCGTGATCGTCACGGACATCCGCGTCGACGATCCGCGCATCGCGTACCTCACCGGGACTCCCGACCTGCCTGCGGTCATCGTCGGCGACCCCAGCGTCGCCGTCGACCTGATGACGGTCGGCACGGACGATGCGACCGCCGTCCGAGCGGCCGTGCGACATCTCGTCGAGCTCGGACACCGCCGCATCACGCGTGTCGCCGGCATGGCCGAGCTGGTGCACACGCGCCTGCGCGATGACGCCTTCCTCGACGAGATGCGTCGTCAGGATGCCGAAGGCCGCGTGCTGTACACCGACTTCACCCCCGCGCAGGGCGTCGAGGCGACCAGGGCGGCGTTGAGCGGGATCGATGCCCCGACGGCGATCATCTACGACAACGACGTCATGGCCGTCGCCGCTCTCGGGGTGGCCGCGCAACTCGGCATCCGCGTGCCCGAGGATCTGTCGATCATCGCCTGGGACGACTCGGTGCTGTGTCAGCACTCGTATCCGCGATTGACCTCGCTGAGCCACGACGTGGTGAACTTCGGTGCTCACGTGGCCCGTCGGCTGTTCGACGTCGTCGGCGGAGCGGCGCCCGAGACCGACCTCGACTCCACTCCGGTGCTGCAGCCGCGCGAGTCCACCGGACCCGCGCCGGCCTGACCGTCGGGCTGACTGAGGTCGGTCTTCACACGTCCGAACTAAAGCGCTTTACATCCTGCCTGATCTGTCCTACGCTGACATGCACATCCGGCGACGAGGGTCCACGCGACCCACGGACCGGCTGCCACGACATCAAGGGAGATTCACATGGCATCACGCAAGCCAGCGACCGGCATCGCCGTCGTCGCGACGACCACAGCGCTCCTGCTCACCTCGTGCGCGAGCGGCGGCGGAGGCGGTGACGCAGACAACGCGATCGACGGCGAGGTGAAGGGCGACATCAAGGTCGTCACCTGGCGCACCGACCTCGTCGAGGATGGGACGCTCGAGGCGTACGCCGAGGAGTTCAACAAGGAGTACCCCGACGTGAAGGTGACCTTCGAGGGCATCACCGACTACGCCGGCGAGATGCTCACCCGGATGAGTACCACCAACTACGGTGACGTCATCGGCATCCCGGCGATCCAGCCCGACCAGTACGAGCAGTTCCTCGAGCCGCTCGGCGAGACCGCGGACTTCGAGGACACCTACCGCTTTCTCCCCGCCGCGAGTTATGAGGGAACCCAGTACGGCATCGCCTTCGGCGGCAACGCCAACGGCGTCGTGTACAACAAGAAGGTCTTCGAGGCCGCCGGCGTCACGGAGCTGCCGACGAGCGAGGCCGAGTGGCTGGAGACGCTGCAGAAGGTCAAGGACAGCACCGAAGCGATCCCGATGTACACGAACTACAAGGACGGTTGGCCGCTGACGCAGAGCTTCGGCAATCTCGGGGCCATCACGAACGACCCGGATGCTCCGATCACGCTCGCCGAGGACCCGGCGCCGTGGACCGAAGGCACGGACATCCACGCCATCGACGGTCTGCTCTACGAGACGGTCGCCGCCGGTCTGACCGAGGCCGACCCGCTCACCACCAACTGGGAGCAGTCCAAGGTCGACCTCGGCACCGGCAAGATCGCCACGATGCCGCTCGGTTCCTGGGCCATCTCGCAGATCAAGCAGGCGGCCGAGGACAACGGCGCCTCCGCGGACGACATCGGATTCATGGCCTTCCCGGCCACCGTCGACGGCACGCAACTGGCCGTGATCGGCGGCGACTACAACCTCGCCGTCAGCAAGCACTCCAAGGCGAAGGCCGCCGCATGGGCGTGGATCCAGTGGGTCGTGGCCGACTCCGGCTACACGGAGACGCAGGGCATGGTCTCGCCGCTGAAGGAGGCACCGCTTCCCGACTCGCTCACCGACTTCGAAGCCGCCGGAGTCGAGCTGATGGAGATCAACGCGGCACCGGCCGGCAAGGAGGGTCTGCTGAACGAGGTCTCCAGCGATTCGCAGATCGATCTCTACGGTCCGATCTACCGGCAGAAGCTCATCGACGTCGCGCGCGGCGCGGCCGACGGAGACAAGAAGAGCTATTTCGCCGAACTGAACGAGCGCTGGGGCGCCTCGGTCGAGAAGCTCGCGGGCTGAGGCAGAGGGCGGCAGAGACATGGCCATCGCAACACCGGGTGCGGCACCCGTCGACAGCACTGCCGCCCTCTCGACACCCGCGCGAGCGGGTCGGTTCGGCGGCGCGCGTCGTCGAACCGACCCGGCCCGCAGCGGAACGGCGGGAAAGGGTCCCCTTCAGAAGCTCACCCCGTGGTTCTTCCTCGCGGGCGCCGTCGGACTGCTCCTGCTGTTCACCTACTGGCCCGCGCTGAACCTGTTCTACTTCAGCGTCACGGACTGGGACGGCATCGACCTCGAGAAGAACATCGTCGGACTGGAGAACTACGTCGAGGTGTTCACCGACCCGCGCATCTTCTCGGTGTTCGGGGTGAGCCTCTACTACTTCGCGGCGTCGTTCGCGCAGATGGCGATCGCGCTCTACTTCGCGACGATCCTCAGCTTCTCGACCCGGTTCTCGAACCTGTTCCGGGGCATCCTGTTCTTCCCCTACCTGATCAACGGCGTCGCCATCGGCTTCGTCTTCCTGTACCTGTTCCAGCCCGGCGGAACCCTCGACACCGTGCTCGCGTGGTTCGGCATGGTCGATCCTCCCCAATGGCTCGGTGACCCGGACGTCGTCAACTGGTCGCTCTCGGCCACCTCGGTGTGGCGGTACACCGGCATGAACTTCGTGCTCTTCCTCGGCGCAATCCAATCGATACCGCACGATCTCTACGAGGCGGCCGACCTGGACGGTGCCAGCCGCTGGCAGCAGTTCTGGGCAATCATCTTCCCTGGCATCCGACGCGTGATCGGGCTGTCGTTCATCCTCGCGATCTCCGGAAGCCTCGCCGTGTTCGAGATCCCGTTCATCATGACCGGCGGCGCGAACGGCTCAGCCACCTTCGTGATCCAGACCCTGCAGACCGCGTTCACGTTCCGCAACGTCGGGCTCGCCTCCGCGATGGCGGTGGTCCTGCTGGCGATCGTGCTCGTGGTGACCTGGATCCAGCGCACGGTGTTCCCCGACGAGAAGGTCGACCTGACATGACCACCACCACCGAGCCGGTGCGCACCATGCCGGTGCGCACCGCACCGCAGCGACCGATCCGCGGGCGCTCGTTCCTCGACCGGTTCAAGAGCGGCAGCGCGACGACGGCGAAGTACACCAGTCTCGTGATCGCCGCGGTCGTGACCCTGCTGCCGCTGTCTGTCCTGCTGTTCGCGAGCATGAAGACCGCGCCGGAGTACGCGCAGACCGGTCCTTTCGACCCGCCGGCGAACTGGCTGAACTTCGAGAACTTCGTCACCGCGTTCACGAGCGGCAAGATGCTCGAGGGCTTCGTGAACACCACGATCGTGCTGGTGGTCTCGTTGGTCGGGACGATCCTGCTGGGGACCATGGCGGCCTATGCGCTGGACCGGTTCGAGTTCCGCGGCAAGAAGCTCGTCTTCGGCCTGTTCCTGGTGGCGACGCTGATCCCCAGCGTGACGAGCCAGGTCGCGACCTTCCAGCTCATCAACGGCCTCGGACTCTACGACACCAAGGCGGCGCTGATCCTGCTCTTCATGGGCACCGACATCATCGCGATCTATCTCTTCATCCAGTTCATGCAATCGATACCGGTCTCGCTCGACGAGGCCGCGATGATCGACGGAGCGAACCGCTGGACGATCTACTGGCGGATCGTGCTGCCCCTGCTGAAGCCCGCGATCGCCACGGTGGTCATCATCAAGGGCATCGCGGTGTACAACGAGTTCTACACACCTTTCCTCTATCTGCCGTCCGAAGGACTGATCTCCACGTCTCTGTTCCGGTTCAAAGGACCGTTCGGCGCGCAGTGGGAGGTCATCGCCGCCGGAACAGTCCTCGTCATCATCCCCACTCTCATCGCCTTCCTGCTGCTTCAGCGCTGGATCTACAAGGGCCTCACCTCAGGAGCCGTCAAGTGACACTCGCCCCCGTCCGCATCCCTCTGCACTCCGGCTGGACCGTCCGTGCCGCACACGGCCCGGCACCCGAGGCCATCGACGGCAGGCGGATCCCGGCGACCGTCCCCGGCGTCGTGCACACCGATCTGCTCGCCGCAGGGCTGATCCCGGACCCGTATCTCGACGACAACGAATCGCTGCTCGCCTGGATCGGCCTGGTGGACTGGTCATACGAGACGACGTTCGACTGGGCGCCCGACGGGCACGACCGGCACGACCTCGTCTTCGACGGCCTCGACACCGTCGCGACCGTCCGCGTGAACGGGCACACCGTGCTCAGCGCCGCCAATCAGCATCGCTCCTACCGGGTCGACGTGCGCGAGGCGCTGGTCGAGGGCTCCAACCGGCTCGAGGTCGCCTTCCGTTCGCCCGTCCGCCACGCGAACGCCATGAGCCAGGAGCTCGCTCCTCGGGCCCGCGCCTACCCGACGCCGTTCGAGGCGATTCGCAAGTCCGCGTGCAGCTTCGGCTGGGACTGGGGCATCGCCACCGCGACGAGCGGAATCTGGCGCCCCGTGGCGCTCGAGTCGTGGTCCGTCGCCCGGATCTCCGAGGTGCGCGTCGCCGCCGACCGCGCAGAGCAGGGCGGCCGGCTCACCGCGCGCGTGCTCGTCGAGCGTGCGGAAGCCGTCGGCACCGCAGCTCTGACGCTCGACGTCTCCGTCGCCGGACGCTCCGCGACGGTCGATGTCACCGATGATGTCGCCGCCGTCGCGATCGACGCCCCGGATGCCGAACTGTGGTGGCCGATCGGGTACGGCGAGCAGCCGCTGTACGCGACATCCTTCGTCCTGTCGGATGCCGAGGGCGTACGTGACGCGACGGAGCGCCGGGTCGGGTTCCGCTCGGTGCGCTGGGACACGGCGGCGGATGCCGACGGCACCCCGTTCTCGCTCGTCGTCAACGACCAGCCGGTGTACGTCAAGGGCGTCAACTGGATCCCGGACGATGCCCTGTTCCCCCGTGTCGATCGCGCGCGCTATGAGCGGCGACTTCGCCAGGCCGCCGCGGCGAACCTCAACCTCGTGCGCGTGTGGGGCGGCGGCATGTACGAGTCCGAGGACTTCTACGACCTGTGCGACGAGCTCGGCCTGTTGACCTGGCAGGACTTCCTGTTCGCCTGCGCCGCGTATCCCGAGGAGGAGCCGATCCGCAGCGAGGTCGAGGCGGAGGCCAGCGAGCAGATCGTCCGGCTGTCCGCGCATCCGTCCCTCGTGCTGCTCACCGGCAACAACGAGAACATCTGGGGCTACGAGGATTGGGGGTGGAAGCAGGAGCTCGACGGGAAGACATGGGGCGCGTACTACTACTACGAGCTGTTCCCCCAGCTGGTCGACGAGCTGGCAGCGCACGTGCCGTACAGCCCAGGCAGCCCTTTCAGCCCCGGTGGGCAGCATCCCAACGCCGAGCCGCACGGCACCATGCACCTGTGGGAGCAGTGGAACAGGCAGGACTACCTCACCTATCGCGACCACGAGCCGCGTTTCGTTGCGGAGTTCGGTTGGCAGGGACCGCCGGCGTGGTCGACCATGACGCGGTCGATCTCGGACGAGCCGCTCACACCCGAGTCGCCGGGCATGATCGTGCATCAGAAGGCGGCGGAGGGCAACGTCAAGCTGACCCGAGGCCTGCTGCCGCACTTCCGTGTGCCCTCCGACACCGACACCTGGCACTGGGCGATGCAGCTGAACCAGGCGCACGCGGTGCGTTTCGCGCTCGAGCACTTCCGCTCGCTCGCACCGCACAACGCCGGTGCGGTGGTGTGGCAGCTCAACGACTGCTGGCCCGTCACATCCTGGGCGGCGATCGACGGCGACGAGCGGCTGAAGCCGCTGTGGCACGCGCTCAAGAACGCGTTCGCTCCGAAGGCCGTGACGATCCAGCCGCGCGAAGCCGGCCTGAGCGTGATCGTCGGCAACGACACCGGGGAGGAGTGGGCGGGAGAACTCGTCGTCCGTCGGGTGCGATTCGACGGCACGGTTCTCGCCGAACAGGCGCTGCCGGTCACGGCATCCGCTCGTGGTGGGGCGACGGTCGTGATCGCCCCCGAGGTGGCGGCCGCGCAGGATGCCGCGGGCGAACTGATCGTGGCGAGCGTCGGCGACGCGAGAGGATTCTGGTACTTCACCGAGCCGCGGGACTCGCAGTTGCCGGCCGCCGACGTGGCGGTCGAGACGGCGAGTGTCGCCGATGGCACTCAGGTGCGGATCACCGCGCACAGCCTGGTGCGGGACCTGTCGCTGCTGCCGGACAAGGTGCACCCGGATGCGTTCACCGAGGACGGGCTGATCACGCTGCTGCCGGGGGAGACCGCGACACTGCTCGTCCGGCACACCGGGCAGATCGACGCGGCGGCCCTGATCTCGCCGGCCGTGCTGCGCACGGCGAACGAACTGGTCGCCGGTTCTCGTCCGGTGAGCGAGGTGGCGAAGTGACCGAGGAGGGACGCGGCATCCTGGATTCCTACGTCGCCGGCATGACATGGGGATGGACGGGCATCCGCGGCACCTGGGCGGCGGATGCGGCATCCGAATCGATGGCGAGGATGGCGGACCTCGGGGTCACCTGGACCGCCCTGGCCTACGCGGTCGAGCAGGCCACGGCGCAGTCGACGGAGATGCCGTGGGACCAGGCGCCGACTGTCACCGACGATGAGATCGTCGGTGCCATCCGCCAGGCCAAGGCGCACGGGCTGAAGGTGTGCCTGAAGCCCGTCGTGAACGTGAGCGACGGGACATGGCGCGCCTATATCGGGTTCTTCGACTGGGACGTCCCCGGGGAGCCGAGCTGGACGCAGTGGTTCGCCGCTTACACGGAGTTCATCCTGCATGCGGCGCGGATCGCCGAGGCCGAGGGCTGCGAGATGCTCTGCATCGGCTGCGAGATGGTGCGCGCGGACGCCCGCGAAGACGAGTGGCGGGCACTGATCGCCGCGGTGCGCGACGTCTACACGGGAATCGTCACCTACAACTGCGACAAGTACCAGGAGGACCACGTCACCTGGTGGGATGCCGTCGATGTGATCACCTCGAGCGGCTACTACCCGATCGACCGCTGGGATGCCGAGCTGGACCGCATCGAGAAGGTGGTCGATGCATCCGGAAAGCCGTTCTTCTTCATGGAGGCCGGATGCCCGTCGCGCACCGGCTCTCCGGACAGGCCGAACGACTGGAGCCTGCCCGGGGAGCCGTCGGGCGACGAGCAGTTGAGGTACTACCGCGCGATGTTCGCAGCCTGCGACGCGCGGCCGTGGATGCGCGGATTCATGCTGTGGGACTGGCCGCCGGTGCTGTACGCCGAGTCGGACGCGAGCTCGAACGACGACTACTGTCCGTACGGCAAGCCGGCGGGGGAGCTCCTGCGAGACGCGTATCGGGCGAAGAGCGCAGCGCACACTCTACGATGATGTCGTGACCGAGACGCCGGAGAATCCGCAACCCACCCCGACGCCCGCCCCGGCCCCGTCAGGACCTCCTGCGCCGGATGCCGGTGATCATGCCTTCTCCCCGGTGACCTCGTCGGCCTCGACCGAACCGTCGGCTCCCGCGGCGCCTGCGCAACCGGCCTTCATGGCGCCGGGTGGTGCCCCGGCACCGCAGCCGTATCAGGACGGCCTGCCGCCGTACGCCGGTGCGGCCGCGTACCCGGGTGCCGCCTCCGACCCGATCGTTCCGGCCTTCCCCAACGTTCCGGCCTACGACCCGAACGTCCCCGGTGGCGTTCCCCCTTACGGGGGCTACCCCGGTGCGGCGCCCGCGCCGAAGAAGGGCCTGTCCAAGGGGGCGCTGTTCGGCATCATCGGCGGCGCGATCGCTGTCGTGCTCATCATCGCCGCGGCCATCATCGTGCCGGCGGCACTGCGCGGGCCGGCTGTCACGGCATCCGACGTCGTGGAGAACTACCTCACGGCGCTCTCGGAGGGCGACGCGGAGGCGGCGCTCGAGTACGTCGATCCCTACGGGGAGGAGGCGCTGCTGACCGACGACGTGCTGGCCGCGTCGCTCGAGCTGGGCGCGATCGAGGACATCGAGGTCACAGAGGTCACCGACAGCGACGAGTACGAGGCCACCGTGCCGGTCACGTTCACGATCGGCGGGGAGCAGATCTCGCGGGACTTCCAGGTGTACTCGTACGGTGACGACGAGTGGCAGATCGCCGACGGCCTGATCTCGGTGGCCGGGTTCTACGGTTTCGAAGGTCTCGGCCTGACGGTCAACGGCGTGGAGGCGCCGGAGACCGCCTACGTGTTCCCCGGAACGTACGAGCTCGCAGTGGGCGTGGAGCAGTTCACGATCGAGGGGGACGCCACGACGTTCGTCGTCGCGTCCGATGCGGATGCCGAGGTCCTCTGGGATCTGCGTCCCACGCTCACGGACGAGGGTGCTGCGCAGTTCCGCACCCTCGTGCGCGCCTCGGTCGAGGAGTGCGTAGCGATGAAGACGCTCACGACGCCGTGCGGCATGGACCTGACCGACATCGATCTCGACGGTCACGCACCGGTCGAGGGGACCGTGACGCGCACCCTCACCGCCGAAGGTCAGGCGACGCTCGACAGCCTGACGGCGGAGGTCTCCTCCGGATCCATCGTCACCAGCTACGACACGATCGACGTCGACATGACCCTGCAGGGCGATCAGGGCGGAGCGATCTCCGAGTTCGAGGTGTGGTTCGGCGGCTACCTCGGTTCGCCGAAGGTCGACTTCGCGGACGAGAGCCCGGCGGTCGTCTGGGAGTGACGGCACAGGGCGGATGCCGAGGCATCCGCCCTCCCCGTCTCAGGCCAGGGCGTCCAGCAGCGCCAGGGCCGCGGACACCGACGACTGCGGGTTCTGGCCGGTGATGAGCCCGCCGTCGACCACGACGTGGTCGCTCCACGGCACGGCGGTCTCGACGTCGGCGCCCTGCGCACGCAACGCGGACTCCAGCAGGAACGGGGCGCGGTCGGCGAGTCCGCCCAGGCGCTCCTCCTCGTCGGTGAAGGCGGTGATGCGCCGTCCGGCGACCACGGGCGTGCCGTCCGCTGCACGGGCCGGCAGCAGCGCCGCGAGCCCGTGGCAGACCGCGGCGAGGGGACGCCCTGCTTCGATGGTGGCGGCGATCAGCGCGCCGGAGGTGGCATCGGTCGCGAGGTCCTGCATCGGACCGTGGCCGCCGGGGTAGTAGACCGCGTCATAATCGGTGCCGTCGATGTCCGCAAGCACGAGCGGGGCGTCGAGTCCGCCGATCGCGGCGATGGCGGCGGCATCTCCGTCCTGCAGGCTTCCGGCGTCGACGATCGGGGCGACGCCGTTCGGCGTGGCGAAGGCGACCTCGTGACCGGCCTCGGTCAGCAGACGGTGCGGCGCGAGCAGCTCCTCCGCCCAGTAGCCGGTCGGGTGCTCGGTGCCGTCTGTGAGCGTCCAGGTCCGGGCTCCGGTCACGACGAAGAGAATGGTGGACATGCGGTCTCCTTGTTTCGAGCGGCGGATGCCGCCTGCGGGCGATAGTCGGGACAACCGGGGCAACAATCACCGGATTCCGATACATTCACGATATGAGCGATCAGAATTCTGATGGTCTGGAGAGCCTGCCCCTGTGGCGGACCTTCCTCGCCGTGCACCGCTCCGGATCGGTCTCCGGTGCAGCCCGGATGCTCGGGATGGCCCAGCCGACGGTCACGGCGCATCTGCAGGCGCTCGAGCGCATCGAGGGCGAGATGCTCTTCGTCCGTACCGCCAGAGGCATGCTCCCGACGGCGCGCGCCGACCTGCTGGCGACGCGGATCGCCGAGCCCTTCGACCGTCTCGTCGAGGCCGTCGGCGGTGGGGCGCCGGGCCGTGGGCCGCAGAGCATCCGACTCGGTGCCGCGGCGGAGTTCACGGCATCCGTCCTCCTGCCCGCTCTGGCGCCGGCGATCGCCGAGGGGCTGCGCGTGCACATGACGACCGGCCTCGCCGATGATCTCCTCGACGCCGCGCGCGGGGGGCGACTCGATCTCGTCGTCTCATCGGTGCGCCCGCGAGGACGATCCCTTCCTGCGGTCGGCCTCGTCGACGAGGAGTTCGTACTGGTGGCGGGTCGCGACGTGGGGGTCGGCCCGGAGGATGTCGCGGCGCGTGGCACGCAGTCGCTGTCGGAGCTCCCGCTGCTCGCCTACGCGCAGGACGTGCCGATCCTGCGACGCTACTGGCGGCACGTGTTCGGCGCGCGACTGGACCGCGAGCCGGCGCTCGTCGCCCCCGATCTCCGTGCGCTCGCCGCCGCGGCCGTCGCCGGCGCCGGCGTCACGGTGCTGCCGACCTACCTCATCCGATCCGAACTCGCCGACGGCCGCCTGCGGATGCTGGTGGCGACCGATGATCCACCCATCAACACGCTGTTCCTCGTCCGACGGCCCGGCGCGCCCGCCGAGGCCTCCCGCATCGTCGAGGACGCGCTGAGGCAGGGCGTCGTCGGCTGGACATGATCAGCGGGACAGCCAGCCCCTGAGCAACCGGGTCACCCACGGCAGCACCCAGTACGTCATGACCGGGGTCAGAACGAGCGTCGTCACCAGGACGCGCAGCCAGACCGGCAGTTCGCCGAAGCCGGGCACGGGGGTCATGAGATACGTGAAGAGCAGGTTGACCGGGAAGAACCCGAGCCAGATCGTGACGGCCTGCTTCCACCGCACCGGGGACGACGCGTCGGGCTGTGCATCGCCGGGAAGCGGGACCGCGCCGGTCGCCGGTTCATCGAACCAGCCCTCGATCCCGGTGCGGCGCTTCGCGCGTTCGCTGAGGACGAGGCCCTGACCGGTCGAATGCCACTGGGCGCGCTCGGCGGAGTTCTCCCAGGCCTCGAGCGTCTCGGCGTTCGAGAACCGGTAGAGCATGTACCAGACGTGCGAACTCTCGCCTGCTCTGATCCATCCGGAGCCGAGGAAGCCGGGGTGCCGGTTCGCGAGATTCACGCCGGTCTGCACCCAGGCGGTCGCCTCGGCGATGTGAGCGGGGTCGACTTCGCGGCGGATGGAGACGGTGATGGCTTCGCCGGACATGGTGGGTCCTCGGGGTTTCGGATGCTTGTGGCGCATACGAGTGTATGCCGAACGCCGAGGGGGAAGGGGAGACCCCCGCCGACCCGATTCGGCGGGGGTCTCGCGCGGTATGGAAACCGCGGGCGGGAGCAATCGGCTCACCGCGGCGCAGAAAGTCCCTGACTACCCGTTCCGGTCTGATTCTTCCGCGCAAGAGCAGTTGTAATCGCCCGAGGTGTCCGAAAGGTGAACGCGGATCGAACTTCGCGATCCGCGTCTGGAAGCGCTTACGAAATCCTCCCCGGTGATCAGTTAGTTCCCACTGGTTCAAAGAGATCACTGCTGGAAGCGCTTGCAGAATCTCCCGGGCGACTGCTAGCTTCGGGTCCACAGCACCCGGGCACGTCGCCGTGCCCTCCGTCCCGCAGGGAGACTCTCGTGTCGAAGAAGACCGTCCAGCGCCGCACCGCCCTTCTCGTCGCAGCGACGCTCGCCGCCACCGGCATCAGCGCAGCAGCGGGCCTCGCCCCGGCATCCGCCGCCGACCGGACTGTCGCCCTCGTCGGCGACCTCCAGTCCGAGCTCGGCTGCGCGGCGGACTGGGCGCCCGACTGCGCCGAGACCGAGCTCGCACCCACCGGAGCCGACGGCATCTACAGTGCGGAGTTCGAGGTTCCCGCCGGCACGTACGAGTACAAGGTGGCGCTCGACGACGGCTGGGACGAGGCGTACGGGCTCGACGGCGGCGGCGACAACATCCCGCTCACGATCGCCGGCCCGTCGACGCTGCGGTTCACGTTCGACGACACGCTCAAGCGGGTCGGGCTCGAGGTCGTCGATGTCCGCGGCGGCTTCGCGGCCGAAGACGAGCCGCTCATCGCGAGTCCCGTGCGACAGCCGGGCGACGGCGAGCAGTTCTACTTCGTGATGACCGACCGGTTCGCGAACGGCGACCCGTCGAACGACGCCGGAGGCCTCGAGGGCGACCGCCTCACCACGGGCTACGACCCGACGGACAAGGGCTTCTACCAGGGCGGCGACATCGCCGGCCTGCACCAGAACCTCGACTACATCGAAGGGCTCGGCACGACGGCGATCTGGCTGACTCCGAGCTTCGCCAACAAGGCCGTCCAGGGCGCGGGCGACACGGCCAGCGCCGGCTACCACGGCTACTGGATCACCGACTTCACCCGCATCGACCCGCACCTGGGGACGAACGCGGAGCTCGAGGCGCTGATCGCCGACGCCCATGCCCGCGGCATCAAGGTGTACTTCGACATCATCACCAACCACACCGCCGACGTCATCGACTACGCCGAGAAGACCTACGGCTACGTCGACCAGGCGACCCGTCCCTACACGGATGCCTCCGGCACCGCCTTCGACGCCGCCGACGTCGCGGGGAGCGCCGATTTCCCGGCCCTCGACCCGGCCACGAGCTTCCCTTACACGCCCGTCGTCACAGACGAGGACGCCAAGGTCCCGGCCTGGCTGAATGATCCGACGCTCTACCACAACCGCGGAAACTCGACCTGGTCGGGGGAGTCCGTGACGCACGGCGACTTCGACGGCCTGGACGACCTGATGACCGAACACCCCACCGTCGTCAACGGATTCGTCGAGGTCTACCAGGACTGGATCGACCTCGGCATCGACGGATTCCGCATCGACACCGTCAAGCACGTGAACTTCGAGTTCTGGGAGCAGTGGTCCCAGGATGTCCTCGACTACGCGCACGCGCAGGGCAACGAGGATTTCTTCATGTTCGGCGAGGTCTATGACGCCGATCCGGCGAAGCTCTCGCCCTACGTGCGGAAGACCGACATGAACTCGGTCTTGGACTTCACCTTCCAGTCGCAGGCCGTGAGCTTCGCTGCCGGAAACTCCGCCAAGGGGTTGCAGTCGCTCTTCGCCGGCGACGACTACTACACGACGTCCGACACGTCGTCGACGGCTCTGCCGACCTTCCTCGGCAACCACGACATGGGTCGCATCGGATCCTTCGTCGACAACCTCGATGCGCCGCTCGAGCGCGACGAGCTCGCGCATGAGCTGATGTTCCTCACCCGTGGCCAGCCGGTCGTGTACTACGGCGACGAGCAGGGCTTCACCGGACCGGGCGGCGACAAGGACGCCAGGCAGACGCTGTTCGCGACGCAGGTCGACGAGTACGCGAACCAGAATCTCATCACGGGGGAGCACGCCGGCTCGGTCGACCGTTACGGCACCGACGCGCCGCTCTACGCGCACATCGCGGAGCTCTCGACGCTGCGCGCCGCGCATCCCGCACTGACCGACGGTGCACAGATCGAGCGCCACGCGACATCCGGCCCCGGCGTCTACGCCTTCTCCCGAGTGGATGCCGAGGAGAAGGTCGAATACCTCGTGGCGGTCAACAACGCCACGACGAACCAGAGCGTCGAGCTGACCACCCTGACCGCCGAGGCGTCGTACGCGCCGCTGTACGGGCAGGCCGAGGCGCTGACGACCGACGCCGGTGCTGCGACGAGCATCACGGTGCCTGCACTGTCGGCCGTCGTCTGGAAGGCGGATGCCGCGGTCACCGCGCCGGCGGAAGCCGCGCCGATCACCCTCAGTGTCCCCGCGGCAGGCGCCGGTATCGAAGGCCAGGCCGCCGTCGTGGCCGACATCGCCGACCAGTGGGCGCAGACCAGCTTCTCCTGGCGCGTGGCCGGCGCCGACGAATGGCACCCGCTCGGCACCGCCGAGGACACCGACCCGCGAGTATTCCACGACCTCGGCGGCCTGAAGAAGGGGACGCTCGTGGAGTACCGTGCGGTGACGACGGATGCCGCAGGGCATCACGCTGCGGCATCCACGTACGCATCCGTCGGCAATGCCGTGACCCTGGCCGAAGGCGAGGAGCCGCAGCCGACCTTCGATTCCGTCACGGTCGCCGGCAGCCTGAACGCGGAGATGGGCTGCGCCGCGGACTGGGAGCCGGGCTGCGAGAAGGCGAAACTGGCTCTGCGCGCGGACGGCGTCTGGGCAGGGACCTTCGACCTGCCGGCGGGCGACTACGAGTACAAGGCGGCGATCAACGGCAACTGGAGCGTCAACTACGGCGCGAACGGCGTTCCGGACGGTGCGAACATCACGATCGCTCACGTCGGCGGCCCGATCTCGTTCTACTTCGACCCCCGCACGAACATCGTGCAGTCCAGTGCCGAGGGGCCGATCGTGACGCTGCCGGGTTCGCTGCAGTCCGAGCTCGGGTGCCCGGGGGACTGGGCGCCGGACTGCCTCGGCACGCTCTTGGCCGACGGCGACCGCGACGGCGTGTACGAGTTCTCGACCTCCGCGCTGCCGACCGGCGCGTACGAGCTGAAGGTCGCCCATGGTCTGAGCTGGGCGGAGAACTACGGTGCCGACGGCGCTCGAGACGGCGCGAACATCTCGTTCAGCGCGACCGAGGGCAAGGTCACGACCTTCCGCTACGCGCTCGCCACTCACGTTCTCGAGGTGACCGGCGACGACCCGCAGCTCCCCGGCGTCGGTGAACAGCGCGCGCACTGGATCGACGAGACGACCATCGCGTGGCCGGCGAACCTCGGCTCCACCGACAGAGCCGCGTACGCGCTGCACTCGGCATCCGACGCCTCGATCGCGCTGACGGACGGCCAGGTCACCGGCGGCGAGACGATCGAGCTGACGGTCGACGGCACGCTGACCGAGAAGCAGCTCTCGCGCTTCCCGGCGCTCGCCGGGTTCCTCGCCTTGAGGATCTCCGATGCGGATGCCGCGGCTCTCGTCCGCACGCAGCTGGCCGTCTCTCAGCGCGGCGCGGACGGAGCGGTCACCGCGTTCACGGGCGTGCAGATCCCCGGCGTGCTGGATGACCTGTACGCGTCCGAGCTCGACGACGTCGATCTCGGAGTGACGTTCCAGGGCAAGAAGCCGACCTTCCGGCTGTGGGCTCCGACTGCGCAGCAGGTGACCCTGCTGACCTGGAACGCGGGCGCCACCGGCGACCCGGTTCGCCACGACGCGGCGTGGGATGAGGCATCCGGCGTGTGGCAGGCCAAGGGCGACAAGGGGCTCAAGAACGACGAGTACCTGTGGGAGGTCGTCGTCTATGCGCCGAGCACGGGAAAGATCGAGACCAACCTGGTCACCGACCCGTACTCGACCGCGCTGACATTGAACTCGGAGCGGTCCGTCGCGGTCGACCTGGACGACAAGGTGTGGGAGCCGAAGATCTGGAAGAAGGCCGAGGCGCCGGAGGTCGAGCGCGACGTGGATCGTGCGATCTACGAGCTGCACATCCGTGACTTCTCGATCGGCGACACGACGGTGGCCGAGGATAAGCGCGGTACGTACCTCGCCTTCGCCGAGGACAGCGCGGGCGCCGATCAGTTGCGCGAGCTGGCGGACGCCGGCATCAACACCGTGCATCTGCTGCCGTCATTCGACATCGCCACGATCGACGAGAACCGCTCGACGCAGGCCGTGCCGGCGTGCGACCTCGGCTCGTTCGGCCCGGCATCCGCAGAGCAGCAGGCGTGCGTCGGCGCAGTCGCCGGTGCCGACGGCTTCAACTGGGGCTACGACCCGTACCACTACTCGGTTCCCGAGGGCTCCTACGCGGTCGACGCCGACGGCGGGCAGCGCGTGAGCGAGTTCCGGACCATGGTCGGTTCGCTGCATGACATGGGTCTGCAGGTCGTGCTGGACGAGGTGTTCAACCACACCGCGGCATCCGGTCAGGCGGACACCTCCGTGCTCGACCGGGTCGTGCCCGGCTATTACCACCGCCTGAACGCGGCCGGCTCGGTCGAGACGAGCACGTGCTGCCAGAACGTGGCGACCGAGCACCTGGCAGCACAGAAGCTCATGGTCGAATCGGTCGTGACCTGGGCGCGGGACTACAAGGTCGACGGATTCCGATTCGACCTGATGGGACACCACTCCACGGCCAACATGCTGGCTGTCCGAGAGGCGCTGGACGAACTGACCGTCAGGAAGGACGGCGTCGACGGTTCGGCCGTCTACCTCTACGGCGAGGGCTGGAACTTCGGCGAGGTCGCGGACAACGCCCTGTTCGAGCAGGCCACGCAGGGCCAGCTCGGCGGCACGGGCATCGGCACGTTCAACGATCGGCTGCGGGATGCCGTGCACGGCGGCAGCCCGGTCGACGGGTCGTCCACGTTCCGTCAGGGCTTCGGCACCGGGCTGGGCACCGACCCGAACGGGAACCCGATCAACGGCACGACCGAGCAGGCGCTCGCCGACCTCGGTCATGAGACGGATCTGGTGAAGCTCGGCCTGGCCGGGAACCTGCGCGACTTCGCGTTCACGACCAGCGACGGGGCCGTGACCGCTGGGGCCGACATCGATTACCGCGGCTCGCGGGCCGGCTACGCGGACGAACCGGGCGAGGTCATCAACTACGTCGACGCGCACGACAACGAGACGCTGTACGACCTCTCGGTGCTGAAGCTGCCGACGGGCACTCCGATGGCGGACCGCGTCCGTATGAACACGCTGTCGCTCGCGACGGTGACGCTCTCGCAGTCGCCCTCGTTCTGGCACGCCGGGACCGAGCTGCTGCGGTCGAAGTCGCTGGATCGCAACAGCTACGACTCGGGCGACTGGTTCAACCGGATCGACTGGACGGGGCAGGAGTCGACCTTCGGCTCCGGGTTGCCGCCGGCGGCGGACAACGAGGAGAAGTGGCCGATCATGGCCCCGCTGCTGGCGGATCCCGCGCTGAAACCGACGGCCGTGGACATCGCGGCGGCCGAGGCGTCCGCGCTGGATCTGCTCCGGATCCGGGAAGAGGTCGACCTGCTGCGACTGGGCTCGGCCGACCTGATCGAGCGGAAGGTGAGCTTCCCGAACGGCGGAGCGGATGCCGCTCCCGGCGTCATCGTGATGCTGATCGACGATCTGATCGGCGCCGACGCCGACCCCGCGCTCGCTGGTGCCCTGGTCGTGTTCAACGCCTCCCCCGACGCGGTGACTCAGACGGTGTCGTCGCTGACCGGCCGCGATTTCGCGCTGACGGATGCCCAGGCCGACGGCGCGGATGCCGTCGTGAAGGCGACGACCTGGGATGCCTCCTCCGGCACCGTCACGGTTCCCGCCCGCTCGGTCGCGGTGCTCGTCGACGCGCAGTAGCCGCGACTCAGGCGCCGTCGCACGACCCGGGAGCGACTGCACGACCCGAAACCGATGTCGGTTCGTGCGGCCGTTCCTGGGTCGTGCATGTGTTTCCGCCACGGCCGCACACCACTCGCCCTGCACAACGGCGCGATGGCCGTGAGATTCTCCACAGCCCGCGGAATTCCGCGGAGGGGATGCGCGGCACCACGCGATCATCGCCTCATGACCGATGCGAACGCGACACTCAGAGACCTGATCGTCGACCATGACGACAACCTCCGCGACCTGCTGCAGGTGCTGCTGCGGCACGCGACCCGCCGCCAGATGTGGCTGATGTTCATCGACGATCACGGGCGCCTCGGCGACCCGATCATGCCGATGGACGACGTCCCCGCCGACCCGCACGAGGAGGTGGTGGTCGACGATCTCGGTCTGGTCGACCAGGCGCACGTGCTCATGCACCGCAGCGGCCTCCTTCTCGAGCTGACGGGCAATGCGAGCGTCGTGCTCGTGTGGGAGCGGATCGGCTCGAGTGTTCTCGACGACGATGACCGCGCCTGGGCGAGTGCGATGGCCGATGAGGCCGCGTCGCTCCAGGTGCCGCTGCGCGCGCAGTTCCTGCTGCACAATCGTGGGATCCGCCAGCTGCATCCCGACGACTACCTCTAACTACTAGGACGCCCTAGTAAATGGGTGAGGGGCAAAGTAAGCTTTCCTTGTGCCAACGACGGCACGAAGGGACTTTGCACAATGACTCGCACCATCCCCCATTTCGTAGGCGGATCGCTCCTGACCCCGGACGACGGACGCTTCGCGGACGTGTTCAACCCCAGCACGGGCGCTGTCCAGGCCCGGGTGCCGCTCGCGAGCGCCGACGACGTGCGCCGCGTGATCGCCGACGCGGAGGACGCGCAGCCCGCATGGGCCGCGACCAATCCGCAGAAGAGGGCGCGCGTGCTGATGCGCTTCCTCGACCTCGTGCACCGCGACATGGACGATCTCGCCCGGCTCCTCTCCAGCGAGCACGGCAAGACGTTCGACGACGCCAAGGGCGATATCCAGCGCGGTCTGGACGTCATCGAGTTCGCGGCCGGTGCGCCGCACCTGCTCAAGGGCGAGTACTCGACCGAGGCCGGCACGGGAATCGACGTGTACTCCCTGCGCCAGCCGCTCGGCGTCGTCGCCGGCATCACGCCGTTCAACTTCCCGGCGATGATCCCGCTGTGGAAGGCCGGGCCGGCGATCGCCGCAGGCAACGCCTTCGTGCTCAAGCCGAGCGAGCGCGACCCGTCCGTCCCGGTTCGGCTCGCCGAACTGTTCCTGGAGGCCGGCCTGCCGGCCGGCATCCTCAACGTCGTGCACGGCGACAAGGAGGCGGTCGACGTCCTGCTGGAAGACGAGCGCGTCAAGGCGATCGGCTTCGTCGGCTCCACGCCGATCGCCGAGTACATCTACGCGACGGCTGCCGCGCACGGCAAGCGCGCGCAGTGCTTCGGCGGTGCGAAGAACCACCTCGTCGTCATGCCCGACGCCGACCTCGACCAGGTCGTCGATGCCCTGATCGGCTCCGGTTACGGATCGGCGGGCGAGCGGTGCATGGCGATCTCGGTCGCCGTGCCGGTGGGGGAGGCGACCGCGGACGCCCTCGCGGCCAAGCTCACCGAGCGCGTCGCCGAACTGCGGATCGGGCCGTCCGACGCAGAGGGCGTCGACTACGGTCCGCTCATCACACGAGCCGCCGTCGAGCGCGTCACCGACTACATCCAGCAGGGTGTGGATGCCGGGGCCACTCTCCTCGCCGACGGACGCGGGCTGATCGTCGACGGGTACGAGGAGGGGTTCTACCTCGGGCCGACGCTGTTCGACCACGTGACCACCGACATGTCGATCTACCGCGAGGAGATCTTCGGTCCTGTGCTCGTGATCGCCAGGGCGCACGACTACGAGGAGGCGCTGGCGATGGCATCCGACCACGAGTTCGGCAACGGCGTCGGGATCTTCACCCGCGACGGCGACGCGGCTCGTGATTTCGCCGCACGCGTGAACGTCGGGATGGTCGGCGTGAACGTGCCGATCCCGGTGCCACTCGGCTACTACACGTTCGGCGGCTGGAAGCGCAGCGGGTTCGGCGACCTGAACCAGCACGGCCCGGACTCCTTCCGCTTCTACACGAAGACCAAGACCGTCACCAGCAGGTGGCCGGCGGCCGGTATCCGCGAGGGAGCCAACTTCGTCATGCCCACCACCCGTTGATCCCCATCCGCTGATCCCACAAGGAGCACCGATGACCCTCATCACCACCACGACCGAGGAACGGCAGGCGATCCTGCAGGCGGTCCGCGAGTTCGCCGAGGCGGAACTCGCGCCGTTCGCTCAGGAACGCGACGAGAAGCACATCTTCCCTCGGGAGAGCCTGCAGCACGCGGGCGAGCTCGGGCTGGGCGGCGTGTACGCCGGCGAGGACTTCGGCGGCACGGGGCTCTCGCGCACCGACACCGTCGCGATCTTCGAGGAGCTCGCGAAGGGCGACCCCGCCGTCGCCGCCTACATCTCGATCCACAACATGGTCGTCGGCATGATCGATCGCTACGGCGACGAGGCGCAGCGATCGCACTGGCTGCCGATCCTGACGAGCATGACCGGTTTCGGCGGGTACTGCCTGACCGAACCGGGTGCCGGATCGGATGCCGCGGCGATCGCCACGAGCGCGATCCGCGACGGCGACGAATACGTGCTCACCGGCGTGAAGCAGTTCATCTCCGGCGCAGGCGAAGCCGCGGTCTACGTCGTGATGGCGCGCACCGGTGACGCGGGTGCGCGCGGCATCACCGCCTTCCTCGTCGCTGGAGACACCGCCGGCCTGAGCTTCGGCGCGCCGGAGAAGAAGATGGGATGGCATGCCCAGCCGACCAGGCAGGTGATCCTCGACGAGGTGCGCGTCCCGGCATCCGCCCGGCTCGGCGACGAGGGCGGCGGTTTCAAGATCGCGATGTCGGCGCTCAACGGCGGGCGGCTGAACATCGCCGCCTGTTCGCTCGGCGGTGCGCAGTGGGCGCTCGACAAGGCGATCCAGTACGTGCACGAGAGGTTCACGTTCGGCGAGCCGCTCGCCGACAAGCAGAGCATCGTGTTCGCGATCGCCGACATGCGGGCGCAGCTGCATGCCGCGCGGCTCATGGTGCAGGACGCCGCAGCCGCGGTCGACGCGGGCGACGAGGACGCGTCTGTGCGCTGCGCGATGGCCAAGCGCTTCGCGACCGACGCGGGATTCGACGTCGCCAACCGTGCGCTGCAGCTGCACGGCGGGTACGGCTATCTGCAGGACTACGGCATCGAGAAGGTGGTGCGCGACCTGCGCGTGCATCAGATCCTGGAAGGGACGAACGAGATCATGCAGCTCATCGTCGGACGCGAGACCCTCAAGGTCGCGTCGTGAGAATCGCGTTCCTCGGCCTCGGCCACATGGGCCTGCCGATGGCCCACAACCTCGTCGCCGCAGGGCACGGCGTCACCGGCTTCGACGTGATGCCGCAGGCGAGGGATGCCGCGGCCGCGAGCGGCATCCCCATCGCCGACACCGGAGCGGATGCCGCGGCATCCGCCGAGGTCGTCATCACGATGTTCCCCGCCGGTGCCCACGTGCTCTCGGCCTACCGAGAAGGACTGCTCGATGCGGCGCCCGCGGGCACGCTCTTCATCGAGTCGTCCACGATCGCCGTCGCCGACGCTCAGGAGGCGCACGCGCTCGCGACCGCCGCCGGTCATCGCCAGGTCGATGCCCCCGTCTCCGGAGGTGTCGTCGGCGCGGAGAACGCGACGCTGGCGTTCATGGTCGGCGGTTCGGAGGGCGACTTCGCCGCCGCGCAACCGATCCTCGAGGCGATGGGCAAGCGCATCGTGCGCTGCGGCGGTCCAGGGCTCGGCCAGGCGGCGAAGGTCTGCAACAACATGATCCTCGGGGTGTCGCAGATCGTGGTCGGCGAGGCGTTCGTGCTCGCCGAACGGCTCGGCCTCAGCCACGACGCGCTCTACGAGGTGGCATCGAACGCGTCCGGCCAGTGCTGGGCGCTGTCCACCAACTGCCCGGTTCCGGGGCCGGTGCCGACGAGCCCGGCCAATCGCGACTACCAGCCCGGCTTCGCCGGTGCCCTGATGGCGAAGGACCTCGGCCTCGCGCTCGAGGCGATCGAGCAGACCGGCACGGATGCGCGCCTGGGCAGACTGGCGCAGGAGATCTACGCCGCCTACGCCGCGGGTGACGGTGCGGCGCGCGACTTCTCCGGCATCATCACCGAGATCAGAGAAGGACGCGTGTGAGCGGGGCGGATACTGGGAGCATCCCGATGGAGAGGACACGCATGAGCGAGTACGAGACGATCCTGGTCGAACAGCGCGGCCGCGTCGGATGGATCACGCTGAACCGCCCGCAGGCCCTGAACGCCCTGAACGCCCGGCTCGCAGACGAGGTCACAGCCGCAGCCGTCGCCTTCGACGCCGACGACGGGGTCGGTGCGATCGTCGTCACCGGAAGCGAGAAGGCGTTCGCCGCCGGGGCGGACATCAAGGAGATGGAGTCGATGACGGCATCCGAGATGCTCGCCACCGACCACTTCGGCGTCTGGCACGATTTCGCGGCGGTCCGCACGCCCGTGATCGCCGCCGTCAGCGGGTTCGCTCTGGGCGGCGGGTGCGAACTGGCGATGATGTGCGACATCATCCTCGCCGCCGACTCGGCGAAGTTCGGCCAGCCCGAGATCAATCTGGGCGTCATCCCCGGTATGGGCGGCACGCAGCGGCTGATCCGCGCCGTCGGGTACTACAAGGCCGCCGAGCTCGTGCTCTCCGGTCGGCTGATCGGTGCAGAGGAGGCCGAGCGTGCAGGGCTCGTCTCACGCGTGGTGGCGGCATCCGATCTGCTCGCCGAGGCGTCGACCCTGGCGGAGACCATCGCGTCCAAGTCCCTGCCGAGCCTGTACGCGGCGAAGGCGGCACTGGATGCGGCGATGGAGACGAGTCTGACCGACGGCCTGGCCCACGAGAAGCAGGCGTTCGCCGCGCTGTTCGACACGGCGGATCAGAAGGAGGGCATGTCCGCCTTCCGCGAGAAGCGCTCGCCGCGGTTCACGAACAACTGATCGCGCGGCGATGTCCTCGTCAGGCGCGCAGCGCGGCCAGCACCTTCTCGATGCGGCGGGCGCGGGTGTCGTCCGACTTCGCGTCGGCGACCTGTCTGGCGTGCTCCTTGCGCTTCGAGTACGAGAGGGCGTCGAACGCGGTGCGCAGCGAGGGATCCGCATCGAGAGCCTCGGCGAGCGCCGGAGGCACCTCGACCTCGCGCTCGGCGGTGTCGACGGCGATCGTGGCCTCGACCTCCTGTCCCATCTCGAGGCTCATCTCGGCTCTGGCGGCCTTGCTGAAGCCGATCATGTTCAGCCCGCCCATCCTGGCCAGACGCAGACGGATGCTGCGGCCGTCGATCGTCACGACGACGGGGAACGTCCTGCCCGCTCCGAATCCGGCGACCTGCTCGTCGGTGAGGACGATCGCGGCCGCCGGTCCGTGCGGTTCGAGGACGGTCTTCATGCGGAGTTCGGTCATGCCCGACAGATTACGCGCGCTCGAGTTCGGCGGCCAGGATCGCGCCTCGTTCGTCGATCAGCCGCCGCATGTAGTCCCGGAGGAACAGCCGGTCGACCAGCGCGCCGATCGGCCCGAACGGAGAGCGCAGTGTCACGGTGTCGCGCATCAGCGTGCCGTCCGGGTGCTTCTCGAACTCGTGTTCGTGATGGAACTCGGCGAAGGGGCCGGCGATCTGCCGATCGCAGAACCGATGCGCGGGGTCGAGATCGCACACCTCGGATGTCAGCCGGAACGGGATGCCGAAGTGCCGCGCACGCCACGTCACGGTCGAGCCTTCTGCGAACACGCCGCCGTCCGGCCCGGCGACCATCGTCTCGCCGTATCTCGCCATGGTTCGCACGTGCAGCTGCGGATCGAGGGAGGCCGCGTACACCCGCTCGGGAGTCGCGCGGATCACGCGTTCGACGACGAAACCGCCCGTCACAGCGGGTCGGGTTGCGGGCGCGGATCGGTGAAGTCCCCGGCATCCTTGCGCAGGCGCGCGACGATGCCGACGAGATCGGCCGCATCCTCGGGGGTGATGCCGGGATCCGAGAAGACCTCGGAGTTCAGCGCGGTGGTCGCCCGCTCCACGAGTGCGCGGCCGGCATCGGTGAGCGCGAGCATCGCCGCCCTGCCGTCATGCGGGTGCGGCTCGCGGACGATCAGTCCGTCGCGCACGAGACGTTCCGCGGTGCTCGTGACCGTGGTCGCATGCACCTGCAGGCGCGACACGACGCTCGACAGCGGCAGGCGCCCGCGGCGGCTGAACGCGAGCAGGCGCAGCACCTCGTACCGGGCGAACGACAGCTCGAACGGTTTGAGAGCCGCATCGACTCTCGCGAGGAGCAGCTGCTGCGCGCGCATGACCGAGATGACGACGGTCATGCCCTCGGCGGCATCCGTCCATCCGTGCGCGAGCCATTGCCGCTTCGCCTCGGCGAGCGGATCGATCGGCAGGGGTCGGTGCTGGGCCACGTTTCCACGGTACTCGGCCCTGCCGCCCCTTCGGTGCGGCGCGCTACGCTCGGAGGCGTGCAGCGGTCGACAGTCGTCGGCGGTGAGACTCAGTTTCACCGGACTAGACTCGGAGTGTCGTGAGGAGCAATCGATGAAGATCTTCGTCCTGGTCAAAGAGGTGCCGGACACCTACGGTGATCGCAAGCTGAACCTGGAGACGGGCCTTGCCGACCGAGGGGCCGGTGACGTCGTCCTGGATGAGATCACCGAACGCGCGCTCGAGGTCGCGCTGAGCTACGCGGGCAGGAACGAGGGCACCGAGGTCGTCGCGCTCTCGATGGCTCCCGAGTCGTCGACGGCATCCGTCCGGCGTGCGCTGGCGATCGGCGCCGGGTCCGCCGTCCACATCGCAGACGAGCAGCTCGTCGGCGCCGACCTGGGGCTCACCGCCGAGGTGCTGGCTGCGGCGATCCGCCGAGGCGCACCCGACCTGGTCATCACCGGCAACCTGTCGACGGACGGATCGGCCGGTGTCATCCCGGCGATGCTCGCCGAGCACCTCGGCTTCGCGCAGGCGACCGCGCTGAGCGCAGTGGAGATCACCGCGGAATCCGTCTCCGGCACGAGGGCAGCGGATGCCGGATCGCAGCCTGTCTCGGCTCCCCTGCCGGCGGTCATCTCGATCACCGAGGCCCTGCCGGATGCCCGCTTCCCGAACTTCAAGGGCATCATGGCGGCCAAGAAGAAGCCGCTCGAGGTGCTCTCGCTCGCCGACCTCGGCGTCTCCGCCGACCCGGGTGCGGCGCCGCGGACGATCATGACCTCTGTCGCCGAGAAGCCCCCGCGGGCAGCGGGCGTCAAGATCACCGATGAGGGGGATGCCGCAGCGCAGCTGGTGGACTTCCTCGTGCAGAACAGGCTGGTGTGACCATGGGCTACCCCGAGAACCCGATCCTCGTCCTCGTCGATGTCACGCCGACCGGCGACGCCGCCGGCAGCACGGCGGCGCTCCTCGGTGCCGCCTCGACGATCGGCAGCCCGATCGCGCTCGTCCCCGGTGGCTCGCAGAGCGCGGTGGACGCCGCGGCCGCTGCGGGGGCATCCGTCGTGCTGACCGCCGCGGTCGACGACGCCGTGCTGACCGTCCCGATCGTCGATGCCCTGCAGGCCGCATATGACAGGGTGTCGCCGGATGCCGTGCTCATCTCGAACTCGATCACGGGCCGCGATGTCGCCGGTCGTCTCGCCGTGCGCACCAGGAACGCGCTCTCGGTCGATGCGATCGGGGTGTCCCGCGATGACGAGGGCGTCGTGGCGCACCACTCCGTGTACGGCGGTGCCTACCTCGTGGACTCGGCCCCGACTTACGGCGCGCCCGTCATCACGGTGCGTCAGGGCGCGGTCGACACGCGTGCGGAGGCCGTCGCGTCGCCGACCGTCGAAGAACTCGCCGTGACGGCATCGGGTTCCCCCGCTGCCACGGCAGGACCGATCAAGGCCGTCGAACAGGCATCCACCCGACCGGACCTGCGCGGAGCCGCCCGCGTCGTGTCCGGCGGTCGCGGCCTCGGCTCGAAGGACCAGTTCGCGCTGGTCGAGCAGCTGGCCGACGCGCTCGGTGCCGCCGTCGGCGCGTCGCGCGCGGCCGTGGACGCCGGCTACATCCCCTATGCGCACCAGGTCGGACAGACCGGCGTCTCGGTGTCGCCGCAGCTGTACATCGCGCTCGGCATCTCCGGTGCGATCCAGCACCGTGCCGGCATGCAGACCGCGAAGACGATCGTCGCGATCAATAAGGACGGCGACGCCCCGATCTTCGAGATCGCGGACTTCGGCATCGTCGGAGACGTGTTCGCCGTCGTGCCGCAGGTGATCGAGGCGCTCGAAGCGCGAGGGAAGTAGTCGGATGCTGCGCCGCGGACTGCCTCGTGAACCGGGCGGAGAGCCCTGGCCTCCGGCCGACGCGTCGTTCGACGAGCCGACGCCGGCGTCGACCGCAGGGTCCGGGACCGTCGCGAGTGCCGTGCCGGCCGCGGGCGTCGCGCCGGAGGTCTCCGTTTCGGGGGCCGACACGCCAGATGTCGGACCGTCCGGGGAAGAACGTCCGACGGGTGGCGTGTCGGCCCCCCGGGCGGATGCCGGCGATGCCGCCTCGGCGTCGCCCACAGCCTCCCGCGCACTGCGCCGCGGACTGCCGCGCACGCCCGGTGGTGAACCCTGGCCTCCCGCCGGTTCGGCCACGGCCGGTGCGCCGACCGCTGCCGCAAGTGGCGCGGCGGATGCGGTTGCGCCGTCCGGCACGTCGGCGACGACAGCGGCCCCTGCGGAGACTCCCACCGCGGCGCCCGTCTCGCCCGCGCACGACGTCGCAGCGGCCGACGATGCCGCCACGCTCGCGGCGACCGCGGGTGCCTCGACACCGGCGGATGCCGCGGGGTCCACGCTGCGTCGGGGGCTCCCTCGCTCGCCCGGAGGCGAGCCCTGGCCGCCGGCGGGAACCGCGGTCGCCGCGCCGTCCGCCGCGGCGGCAGCGCCGTCCGCCGCGACGCCAGCACCATCCGCCGCCGCCGAGCCCGACGGCGCGCCTTCGACCGCCCAGCCGCTCGCCGCATCCTCCACCACTCCGGGGGCCGACACGCCGGATGCCGGACCGATCGGCGCAGAACGTCCGACACTTGGCGTGTTGGCCCCCCGGGCGGTGACGGCCGCACGCGACGTCTCCGTCCCGCTCACGGCGGCGCGCACGGTCTGGAACGGCGTCGCTCCGCGGCATGCGCCGGCGCCGGCATCCGAAGGCGGCAAGCGTCCGACGTGGCCGCAGGCCATCGCGGGACTCCTGGGCCTCGCAGGGCTCGGCATCCTCGGCATCGCCGTGATCGCGTTCGTCCGGACGATCCTCAGCACGCCCGCGATGATGGACTTCCTCGCGGCGTTCCCCGGTGAGTACCACCTGCCCGAGGGTACGCAGCCCGGCATCCCCGGCTGGGTCGGCTGGCAGCACTTCTTCAACGTGTTCCTGATGGTGCTGATCATCCGCACGGGACTGACGGTGCGCGCCGAGAAGCGGCCGACGGTGTTCTGGACCTCCCGCCGCAACCCGAAGAGCAAGATCAGCCTCACCCTCTGGCTGCACCAGGCGCTGGACGTGCTCTGGCTCGTCAACGGCGTGATCTTCGTCGTGCTGCTGTTCACGACCGGGCACTGGGTGCGGGTCGTCCCGACGAGCTGGGAGGTCTTCCCCAACGCGCTGTCGGCCGGCCTGCAGTACGTCTCGCTGGACTGGCCCACCGAGAACGGCTGGGCCAACTACAACAGCCTGCAGCAGCTGGCCTACTTCGCGACGATCTTCGTCGCCGCGCCGCTGGCCACGATCACGGGCGTGCGGATGTCCGGCATCTGGCCGAAGGATGCCGAGAAGCTCAACCGCGCGTATCCGGTCGAGTGGGCGCGCGCCGTGCATTTCCCGGTGATGCTGTACTTCATCGCCTTCATCGTCGTGCACGTGATCCTCGTGATGGCGACGGGGGCGCTGCGCAACCTCAACCACATGTACGCGTCGCAGGACCTCGTCAGCTGGACCGGGGCATGGGTGTTCATCGCGTCGCTCGTCGTCATCGCGATCGGCTGGGTCGCCGCGCGGCCCCTGATCGTCGCGCCGATCGCGAAGGGCTTCGGCAACGTCTCAGGGCGCTGAATCGACCTCGGAGGAGGAAGAACATGGCAGAGGCATACATCGTCGACGCGGTGCGGTCGCCGGTCGGCAGACGGGGCGGTTCGCTCTCCGGCATCCACCCGGCCGACCTCGGCGCGCACAGCCTTCGGGCGCTCGTGGACCGCGTCGGCATCGACCCGGGTGCGATCGATGACGTCATGATCGGCGCGATCGACGCGATCGGTGGTCAAGCAGGCAACGTGGGGCGCACCGCGGTCCTGGTGGCGGGGTTCCCCGAGCACGTCCCTGGCGTCACGATCGACCGGCAGTGCGGCTCCAGCCAGCAGGCCGTGCACTTCGCCGCTCAGGCCGTCATGAGCGGGACGGCCGACCTCGTGATCGCCGGCGGCCTGCAGAACATGTCGCAGCTGCCGATCCTGTCGTCCGCCGCCGCGGGTGAGGCGTACGGGTTCTCGACTCCGTACGCGGAATCACCCGGGTGGCAGGCGAGGTACGGCGGACACGAGATCTCGCAGTTCGTCGGCGCCGAACTGATCGCCGAGAAGTGGGGCATCACGCGCGAGGAGATGGAGCAGTTCGCGCTGGAGAGCCACCGCCGTGCGGCAGCCGCGCAGGACGACGGGCGCTTCGATCACGAGATCGTGGCGCTGAACGGCCTGACCGCGGATGAGGGCGTCCGCCGCGACACCACGCTCGAGCGCATGGCCGGTCTGCAGCCGCTGCGCCCGGGTGGCCGGTTGACCGCGGCGGTCGCCTCGCAGATCAGCGACGCATCGAGCGCCGTGCTCATCGCCGGCGAGCGGGCCGTCGAGGACCATGGTCTGACTCCACGAGCGCGCATCCATCACCTCTCGGTGCGCGGGGATGACCCGGTCTTCATGCTCACCGCGCCCATCGCCGCCACGAAGCACGCGCTGGAGCGCGCCGGCATGAGCATCGACGACATCGACCTGTTCGAGGTCAACGAGGCGTTCGCGTCGGTCGTGCTGGCGTGGATGCACGAGACCGGCGCTCCAGTCGAGAAGGTGAACGTGAACGGCGGGGCGATCGCGCTGGGGCATCCGATCGGCGCGACGGGCACGCGGCTGATGGCGACCATGCTCAACGAGCTCGAGCGCACCGGCGGCCGCTACGGGCTGCAGACGATGTGCGAGGGCGGCGGGGTCGCCAACGTCACGATCATCGAACGCCTCTGATCACCGGCATCCCGCCACGAGAGATCAGCGAGACTTACCTTGCGGGGTGAGACTTGGCCGGTGGGGCCAAGTGTCACCGCACAAAGTAAGTCTCGCGGGTGGTCAGCGGACGAAGCGGACCTCGGTCAGCGTCTCGCCGAGGAACGGCTCGGTGTGCGTGGCACCGTCGAGGTGGAACCCGTTGCGCGTGTAGAAGCGGTGCGCGCGGGGATTGTCCTCGGCGACCCACAGGTACAGCGGCTCGTCCTTCTCCACGGCGGCGTCGAACAGCTTCTGCCCGAGGCCGGTGGAGTGCCAGGCGTCCAGGAGATAGATGAAGTAGAGTTCGCGGTTCGCGGGAGCATCCTTGTCTCGCGCAGGGCCGGAGCCGACGAAACCGACGATCTCCCCGTCGACGAGCGCTGCGCTCATCTTGAACTCGGGACCCTGGATGGCCCAGTGCGTCCACAGCTCGGCGAGGCGCCGCGGTGAGACCTTCTCGAGTGCTGCCTTGCTGATCAGGTGGTCGTAGGTCTCGTGCCAGCACTGTGCGTGCACACGACCCAGAGCCTCCGCATCCACATCACGGACCGGACGGACGATGACTTCTGGCTGGGCTTCGGCGCTCATGCCCGTGACTCTACGCGCGGGTCGGGGGAACCGGAAATCTACCGGCTGTAGAAGAGAGCCCCGGTGTTGGCGGTACGCTCGCACCTTGTGAACGTGATCTGGCGGACCCTGCTCGTGATGTGGAGCGCACGGCGTCGTGCGCGGCGCGAAGGGCGCATCGCGCCGACCGAGATCGGTCGCATCCGACTCACCACGCTGCCCACGGACATCGACGTGCTGCGGCACATGAACAACGGCCGCTACCTGTCGCTGTTCGACCTCGGACGCTGGGATCTGCTCGTGCGCACCGGCATGAGCGAGGTCATGAAGCGCAACGGCTGGTACGCGGTCGTGTCGTCCGAGACGGTGACGTTCCGCAAGTCGCTCGAACTGTGGCAGCGCTTCGACGTCGAGTCACGCCTGCTCGGCCACGACGACAAGGCGATCTACATGGAGCATCGTGCGGTCGTGGGCGGCGAGATCTATGCTCGGGTGATCGTCCGAGCCAGGATGCTCAAGAGAAGCGGCGGGACGCTCTCGCATCAGGAGCTCTTCGCCGCGGTCGGCCGCCCAGAGGGCATCCCGGATGTCGAGCCGTGGATCCACGAATGGGCCGCGGCATCCGCCCTTCCGTCCACGCGCGCCGAGGCGCCGAGCGTCTGGTCGTAGACCGCCGTTCGCATCGGGCGCTAACGTGGCTTCGTGCTGACCCTCCTCGCCTCGACCGGGCGCGTGCTCGCCGGGCACTGGCCCGCGCTCGTGGCGTGGTTCCTGGCCGGGTATCTGCTTCACTTCGGGCTCATCCAGCTCGCCGGCTACGTCGGCGCATGGAGCACGACCGGTGGACTGCTGCTGCTCCCGCTGGCGATCCTGGCGCGGCTGATCGCCTTCGTCGCCATGTTCCTCGTGGTCCGCGACGGCCTGCGCGAGCTGCAGGCGATCGCCCCGGTGCCGCAGGCTGCGGCCGAGCGACGGCAGACATTCCTGAACACGCTGCTCGCCAGCATCCTGCCCTTCTTCGCGGTGTACGCGGCCTGGGGGATGCTGCAGGACGACGTGATCGCGTACGACTTCCGGGCGCTCCAGGTGCGCAGCGACATCGGGTGGCGTGCGATCGTCGACGGCTCCGAGGCGCCGACCGGTGCCCTCGGCACGGATCTGACGCTGGATGCCGTGACGGGAATGCTCATCGTCGTGGCGTTCGCGGGTCGGTGGGCATGGAAGAAATGGCCGAAGAAGCTCCCGGCTCCGTTCTCGGTGCTCGCGGTGTACCTCGAAGCCGTCTGGGTGCTCCTGTCGATCATGGTCATCAAGGGGGCGCTCGAAGGCCTGCAGGCCTGGGTCGACACCCGCGTCGGCATCCAATGGGCCCTGGAGTTCCGCGACTGGGTCGGCGAGCAGTTGACGCCGCTCGCGTGGGTGTGGGACGGCGTCGAGTGGTTCATCGGCCAGCTCGCCGGACTCACGGTGGAGCCGCTGGCATGGCTCGCGATCGCCGGCGTGATCTACGGCCAGGCGATCGCGGCCGAGAAACCGAAGCTCGACATCGCGCTGTACAAGCGGGCGCGCACCCACGTCGACAGGGTCCCGTCCCTGCTGCGTCGGATGCTGGGGCAGCTGGGCGCCGAGTTCACGTCGCGCTTCACGCCCATCATCGACGCCATCGTGCTCATGTGGCGTGCCGGACCGGTGCTCATCGGCACGTACATCCTGCTGTACACGATCGTCCTGGCCGGCGACACGACGCTGGACCTCGTGATCTCGCGTCTGATCGGCCCGCAGTCCCTCGCGGATTTCTGGCAGGTGATCAGTGACGGGCTGGTCCTGTTCGTCGCGGTCATCGTCGAGCCGATCCGCATCAGCGTGGTCGCCGGCGCGTACGACGATTCGCTGGGCGCGCTGCGGCGGTATCAGCACGTCCGCGCCGCGACGACTCCCACGGGAGGTCAGGGTTCGACGGAGAACCTGACGAAGCTCGGAAACGAGGAGATCTCGGCGATCTCGACCCAGAACGGTCCCTCCGCGTCCTCGGGCACGATGTAACCCACGACGATCTCGTACGGCCCGAGCGGGAGCGGTTCGCCGTCCTCGTCCTCTTCCGGCGATGCGCAGAAGGTGTGCTCGTCGGACGAGTACTCGAACCCCAGATCGTAGGTCATGTGCTCCCACCGGCGGCCGGTGCTCTGCTCCACGAGCGTCGGGGACGAGCAACGCGGCGGTTCACCGCGCGGATCGACCGGGACGGCGACGCCGATCACCCTGCTGTCGGCCGGGGCGATGAGTCCTTCGCCGCCGGTGAGGTCCTTGGCTCTGACCGGACCCCAATCGGCGTCGGCCAGCTCGACCGTGCCGTCCGCGCCAGGGTCGCGGGGGATGGTCGGCTCGTACGCGTAGTACCGCGCCCACGCGACACCGACCAACGTCGCAGCCGTGATCGGCAGGAGGACGGCGAGCGCGGCGAGCGCGATCCGGTTGCGTCGCCACCAGCCGCTCACGGGTTCGTCCAATCGGTCTTCGGGATCTCCGCATCCGCAACGGGGTCCAGGGCGTCGAGGTCGATCTCGAGCTCGATGACGGAGTCCGCGCGGGTGTCCTCCTGGGAGGACAGCTGCAGGATGCCGGTGCCGGACAGGGCATCCGCGGGGAGCTCGAACGCGATCGTGCCGCTCTTCGGGATGCCCGTGACCAGCCGTGTCTTGAAGATCGACTCCGGACGATCGCTCGCGCGGAACGAGCGATCGCCGATAGTCAGCGTCGCGCCGCCGAGGAGCGTCCCGTACTGCTCGAGGGTGGCCTCGGCATCCACGTCGACGAGCAACCAGGTGCCTTCGGCGGTCCAACCGCCCGGCGCCGAGATGCTCTCCGCCATGCGCACGTCCTGAACCGTCAGGGCGAGATCGCGGCCGACGGCCTCTTCGCCGATCGAGGTCCTGACCACGAACGGGGCGACGAATGCGCTGTCATCCGGCGTGACGAGTGCGACCAGCCAGGCGGAGACGAGGAGGGCAGCCGTGAGCAGCCACGGGAGCGCGCGATTCATTCGGTCACCCCCGCTCCGACGTCCTCGATCGGAAGCGAGGCGTGGGCGGCGACCTCGACGTCGTCCCAGTAGTCGCCGTAGACGAAGTACTCGCCGGTGAACTCGGTCGCGGTGTGCAGGGCGACGCGGATATCGTCTCCTTCGGCGAACGCATCGGCAGGGACAGCCCACGCCAATACCAGGGGAGCGGTGACCCCCGGCTGCAGCCACGGACTCAGCGTCGTGTCGTCATAGCGCGCGACGCTCGGCGCGACATCCGGGGCGCCTTCGATGCGGATCTCCGTGATGCCGCCGTCGCCCGTCGACGGGCGCGCGGCATCGTCGATGTTCGTGACGTCCATGATCACCGCGAGCACGCGTTGGCCCTCTTCCACCCGGATGCCGGCTTCCCCGAGTTCGTCGATGAGGACAGCGCGCTGCGGGGTCATCTCCATGCCGGCGCCCGTGAACGTGTCGCCGGGGCCGAGCTCCGGCAGCGGCGGCTCGGGGACCGCTCCGAGGCCGCCGAAGCCGGCGGTGGCGCCGAGGATGAGCACGGTGGCTGCGCCGCCGATCCACTTCGTCGAGACGCGGGACGTGACGGCGGAGACCCACTTCTTCGGCGGCGCGGCCGACGCGGGAGAGGGCTGTTCGGGGTCGCTCGAGGTCGCGGCCGCGATCGCGCCGTCGATCGCCCCCTGAGCTGCCCCCGACCGAGTCACGGCAACATCCTAGAGTTCCGGCGGGTCACGGTGAAACACAACGACGCTGCATGGGCAGTGCTGCCCATGGTCGGATCGTCGTCGTCTGGCTGCTCTCGGTGGTCGGACGTGTGTCGTGGGGATGATGTTGCCGGATGAGCTGATCTGGATCATGGAGAAGCTCGGTTTCGAGTGGCCGGATGTGGACGAGGATGAACTCCGCCGTGGCGGAGACATCATCGGGACGTTCCGGGGCGAACTCGAGGGGAAGATCCAGGCCGTCGACAGGAAGGTCAACGGCGATCTGGCGGCAGCGATGCGCGGGCAGGCCGGTCCCGCATTCGTGAGCGCGTGGAACGCGAACAGATCGCAGAACCTGCAGCGGATGCTGGACCTTCTGGAGCCTGTGCCCGCAGCGACGGACATCGCAGCGGGCGTGATACTGGGGTTGAAGATCAAGGTGATCGCGGACGTGACGCTCAAGAGCGGAACAGCCACCCGCGACCCCGCACAGCGTTTGTTCGACGGTACCGTTAGTAGAAACGGGCCCGCCGGCGCGATCCTCGATGGTGAACGCAGCGAGATCATTCAGGTGATTTTGGAGAAGGTGGAATGACTCGACGAACGCATGTCGTGGAATCGAACGGAGTGAGCCGAGGGCCGCTCATCGACACGATGCGGCCGTATCCGGAGGCGATCCGCTTCTCGCTGAACCGCATGAACGGCTCATCATTCTGGGCCTACAGCCTGTGGCGTGCGCCGGAGGGCGCTGACCTGCTGGATGACATCCCGCTGTCCGACGAGTCCATGCAGTGCGCAGGTTCCGCAGAGGCGTTGACGATCGAGGTGCGCACGCTCGATGCGGACGGAACGCCGCATCAGTACACGGTCGGCAAGCCCGGTGAGCAGACCGGAGACCCCACAGAGGTCATCCGGTGGGATGATGGGCGACACAGCACGAAGGTGTTCCGGAACGAGGTGTTCACCGCGGATGAGGCCGCCGAGGTGTTCTACGCCTATTTCCTCACGGACACCGTTTCCGCCCCATATGTCCTGCGCGAGCTCGACCTGTCCTGGCCACCGGCCCGCGGCTGAATCGGAGAAGATCCCATGACCGACAACACCGACCGCACTCCGGATCCGCGCCGGCAGGATGTGCCGCCGCCCGCACCGCATCTGCCGAGTCCCGGTGCCGGCTATCCGGGTACTTCGCCCGCCGGAGGCGGCTACCCTGACCCGACCGTTCCCGTGGTCTATCCGCCGACCGGCGCCCCCGGAGACCAGCAGCTCGGCAACACCGCGCCCTACGCTCCCGGATACGGCGCCCCGTCCGCGTACGCCGGACCGCCGTCCGCGGCGGCACCAGGACCGGGCGGCCTCGCGATCACGGCACTGATCCTCGGGATCGTGGCTTTCGTGACCGCGTGGATCCCGTTCCTCGGGCTGATCGTCGCGATCGCCGGCATCGTGGTGGGGATCATCGGCGTCCGCCGCAGTCAGGGACGTCCGCTGTCGATCACGGGTCTGATCCTCTCCGGGGTGTCGTTCCTGATCGCCGCCGTCGTGACCGTGATCATCGCCGTGCTCATCCCGATCGCCGTCGAGGACTCGTACTCCTCGAGCGCCGGCGTCCACAGCTCGGTCCAGGTGGTCCCCGACCAGAGCTGACACCGACACGGCGGCCTTCGCTGTGCCTGAGCAGGAGTCGGCAGCCGCGCTCCTAGGCTGTGGACATGGTCGTCTCACCCGTGTCGTCCGATCCGCTGGCCGAACGCGCCGTCGCGCTCGTGCGGCGCTGGGTCGCCGAGGCGGCGATCGTCGAACCGCACCCGGCGGCCCAGCGACTCGCCGAGGTGCTGCGCGACGACCGAGGGCTCGCCTTCACGCTCGGGTTCGTGGACGGCGTGCTCCGACCGGAGAGCCTGAGCGCCGCCGCTGCACAGCTGCGCCGGATCGCCCCCGACGTTCCCGAATTCCTGCCCTGGTACCTGCGAGGCGCGGTCCGCGTCGGCGGAGGGATCGCTCCGGTCCTCCCCGCGCCGACGGTCCCGCTCGCCCGTCGGGCACTGCGAGAGATGGTCGGCCATCTGATCGTCGACGCGCGACCGGCGAAGCTGGGAGCCGAGATCGGACGCATCCGCGAGAGCGGAGCGACGCTCAACATCAACCTCCTCGGCGAGGCGGTGCTCGGCGAAGCGGAGGCGAAACGCCGGCTCGACGGCATCCACGACCTCATCCGACGCCCGGACGTCGACTACGTCTCGGTCAAGGTCTCATCGATCCTCAGCAGGCCGGACGCCTGGTCTTTCGATGAAGTGGTGGATGCCGCGGCCGCACGTCTCCTGCCGCTGTACCTCACCGCGCTCGAGCACGGCGTGTTCATCAACCTCGACATGGAGGAGTACCGCGACCTCGATCTCACGATCGCAGTGTTCACCCGCATCCTCGAGGAGCCGCGGCTCGCCCGGCTGGAAGCCGGCATCGTCCTGCAGGCGTACCTGCCGGACTCGCTGTCGGCGCTGCGGGAGCTGACCGCTTGGGCGCACGACCGCGTCGCGCACGGCGGAGCACGCATCAAAGTACGGCTGGTGAAGGGCGCGAACCTGCCGATGGAGCGGGTGGACGCCGCGATGCACGGGTGGCCGCAGGCCGCGTACGACACGAAGCTCGACACCGACGCGAATCATCTGCGCCTGCTCGATGAAGCGCTGCAACCCGGCAACGTCGCGGCCGTGCGCGTGGGCGTCGCCGGCCACAATCTCTTCGACATCGCGTACGCCCGCCTGCTCGCGGGCGCGCGCGGGCTCTCTACCCCGGCGGACGAGTCGGACGGTCGTGCCGCGGATGTCGAATTCGAGATGCTGCTCGGCATGGCAGAGGGCCACCGCCGTGCCGTCTCGAAGGACGTCGGACCGGTGAGGCTGTACGTTCCCGTGGTGCACCCGCACGAGTTCGACGTCGCCATCGGCTACCTCGCACGCCGCCTGGAGGAGAGCGCATCGGCGGAGAACTTCCTGTCCGCCGCATTCCAACTCGCCGAGGACGAGCGGCTCTTCGTCCGCGAACAGGACCGCTTCCTCGACGCCCTCGACCGGTCGGGGCAGCCCACCCTGCGGGCGACACCCAGGCGCACCCAGGATCGCCGAGCGCCGGTGCACGAATCCATCCGCACCGTGACGCCCGCTCCGGTGATCGAGACCGACCTGACGAACATCGTGCTGGGGATCTCGCGCGGGTCGGAGGATGATCCGTTCCTGGAGACGGCGGTGTACTCGCAGCACGAGACGGCGCCGGATGCCGGCGGGGCTCCGGGGTTCGCGAACACCCCCGACACCGACCTGTCGCTGGCGGCGAATCGCGAGTGGGCGCGCGACATCCGCGCGCGCGTGGGCGGATCGACCGTGGGAATCGACGTTGTGCGCGCAGCCGCAGTCGCCGACGAGGCGGAGGTCGATGCCATCGTCGCCGGGGTGCGGCGCGCAGGCGCGGCCTGGGGCGCGCGGCCGGCCGCGGAGCGCGCCGAGGCCCTGATGCGGGCCGCCGTCGCGCTGGAGTCACGGCGGGCCGAGCTCATCGAGATCGCAGCTGACGAGGCGGGCAAAGTGCTCGCCGAAGGAGACATCGAGGTCAGCGAGGCGGTCGACTTCGCGCGCTACTACGGCGCCAAGGCTCGCGAGCTGGACGCGATCGCCGGGGCGACGTTCGTCCCCTCTCGCGTCACGGTCGTCGCTCCGCCGTGGAACTTCCCGCTCGCCATCCCTGCCGGGGGAGTGCTGGCCGCGCTCGCCGCAGGTTCCGGCGTCATCCTGAAGCCCGCACCCCAGGCCCGGAGGTGCGCCGCGGT
This sequence comes from Microbacterium sp. M28, assembly GCF_025836995.1. Classification (NCBI taxonomy): domain Bacteria; kingdom Bacillati; phylum Actinomycetota; class Actinomycetes; order Micrococcales; family Microbacteriaceae; genus Microbacterium; species Microbacterium triticisoli. Next base: position 424,729 of record NZ_CP107546.1, read on the forward strand.
GATCGCCGAGGCGCTCTGGCAGTCCGGCATCCCTCGGGACGTGCTCGCGCTCGCCGATGTCCCGGAGGGCCCGCTCGGACAGGCCCTGATCGCGCACCCGGACGTCGACAGGGTCATCCTGACCGGGTCGTGGGACACCGCAGAGCTGTTCCGATCGTGGCGTCCCGACCTGCCGCTGCATGCGGAGACCAGTGGGAAGAACGCGATCGTCATCGCGTCGTCCGCCGACGTCGACCTCGCGGTCGCCGATCTGGTGCGGAGCGCGTTCTTCCACGCCGGGCAGAAGTGCTCCGCGGCATCCCTCGCGATCCTGGTCGGTCCGATCGGCCGCTCGCAGCGTTTCGCACGGCAACTCGCTGATGCGACGAGATCGCTGCGCGTCGGCTGGCCTGCCGAGCCGCGCGTCGACGTCGGGCCCGTGATCGAACCGCCCCGCGGCAAGCTCGCCTGGGCGCTGAGCGAGCTCGACCAGGACGAGCACTGGATCGTCCGCCCGGCACCGGTGCCGGGGGACACCAGCGGTCGGTTGTGGAGTCCCGGCATCCGTGCCGGTGTGCTGCCGGGGTCACGGTTCCATCGCGAGGAGTTCTTCGGACCCGTGCTCGGAGTCATGCACGCGCCGAATCTCGAGCGCGCGATCGACCTGCAGAACGAGGTGGCGTACGGCCTCACGGCCGGTCTGCACACGCGCGACCCTGACGACCTCGCGCTCTGGCTCGATCGCGTGCAGGCCGGCAATCTCTACGTCAACCGCGGCATCACCGGCGCGATCGTGCAGCGCCAGCCGTTCGGCGGGTGGAAGCGGTCGTCGGTCGGTCCTGGCGCCAAGGCGGGCGGACCGAACCACCTGATCGCGCTCGGGTCCTGGCGCGCGAGCGGTACCGGTCCGGCGTCGAGCACGCTGCACCTCCGAGGGCTGGATTCGCGGATCACCGATCTCATCGAATCCGCGCAGCCCTCGCTGGACTTCGAACGGTTCGAATGGCTGCGCCGCGCGGCCCTCTCGGACGCGATCGCGTGGGACCGGGAATTCGGTCAGGTGCGCGACGTCTCGCGGCTCGGCGTCGAACGCAACCTGTTCCGCTACCGGCCCGTCGACGTGTCGATCAGAGCGACGGCGGATGCCGGGTGGCACGAGCTGCTGCGCGTGATCGTCGCGGCGATCCGCAGCGGTGCCGGCTTCTTCGTCTCCACGCCCGTGGGGCTGCCGGCCGAGGTCCGCCGGTCGCTCACCGAGCTCGGAGCCGCGGTCGCGGTCGAATCGGATGACGAGTGGGTGCAGCGGATGTCGCGCGTCTCGCCGACCGAGCTTCCGGAAGCGGGGGTGCCGCCGCGACCGCCGCGCGTGCGACTGGTCGGATCGCGTGCCGCGGTCGCCGATCTTCACCGCGTGCTCGCCGAGGCGATCTCCGGCGACCCTGACGTCGCGGTCTACGACGGTGAGGTCACCGGGGCCGGCCGCATCGAGTTGCTGACGTTCCTGCACGAGCAGTCGATCTCGATCACGGCGCACCGCTTCGGCCAGCCGGACGACTGGAGCGCCGAGGTCATCTGACCTGCCCGCCGCTCCGCCACCGACCCCACCCGCCCGTCCCAAACGTTCGAGTAGCGATGTCTGCTCGAAATCGGCTGTTCCGGAGCGAACAAAGCGATTCGAACGGCGGAAGTGTAAAGAATTCTTGACATCCGGATGCCGCGGGCGTACCTTGCGTGTAAAGAATCTTTTACACAAGGAGGCGGTCGTGGTCTACGAGGAGCGCAACACCTGGACGGGCCTGGTCGTCAGCGTCATCGCGATGACCGGTTACGTGATCGCCGTGCTGCAGAGCGCGGGCGGCCGCCCTCTGACGGAGGTCGACTGGTTCCCGATCATGCTGTGGACGATCGGCATCAGCATCGTCGCGACCATCCTCCTCAGCATCCTGTGGGGTCTGTTCGCAGGGGCGAAGGACCCGGACGGCGTCGGGAAGTCCGACATCCGCGACCGTGACATCGGACACATGGGCTCGCGGGTCGAGCAGGCCTTCCTCGTGATCGCCGGCCTCGGCGTGATCGCGCTGTGCGCGGTCGGCGCCGACGTCTTCTGGATCGCCAACACGATGTTCGCCGGCTTCGCGGTGTCCGCGATCGTCGGCGGAGTCGCGCGGGTCATCGCGTACCGGCGGGGGCTCGTCTGATGGTCAAGCCGACCCGCGTCACGAACACGATTCGCGCCCAGCGCGATCAGGCGGGGCTCACCCAGGCCGAGCTCGCCCGGCGCGTCGGCGTGACCCGCCAGACTCTCATCGCGATCGAGCAGGGCAAGTACTCGCCGACCCTCGAACTCGCGTTCCAGATCGCGCGCATCTTCGACGTGCGCCTCGACGAGCTCTTCCACTATCCCGAGCACGCTCCGGAGGCCTGACATGACCGAGACGATGACAGCGTGGCGCCGGGAGACCTATGGGCCAGCCACCGGAACCGCTCCGGTGCAGCTTCCGATCCCGACCCCCGGTCGCGATGAGGTCGTGGTGCGTGTGCGCGCCACCGCACTCAACGGCGGCGACGTGCACATCCTGCACGGCGACCCGCTGCTGGTCCGACCCGTGTTCGGCCTGCGGCGGCCGAAGCAGCCGGTGCGCGGGATGGACATCGCCGGCACCGCCACCGCCGTCGGCCCCGGCGTCGTCGGCGTCGAGGTCGGCGAGGAGGTCGTCGGCGAGCTCCCCGCTGGAGGCGGCCTCGCGACGTTCGTGGTGGCGCCCGCCGCCCGGCTGGTCCCTCGCCCACCCGGCGTGGCGCCCGCGCACGCCGCCTCCCTGCCGATCGCCGCGGGGACGGCATGGCAAGCGCTGGATGCCGCGCAGATCGGCATCGACGGCGACGCACAGCCGCGGGTGCTGATCATCGGGGCCTCCGGCGGCGTCGGCACGTTCGCGGTGCAGCTGGCCGCCCTCCGCGGCGCCGAGGTGTGGGCATCCTGCGGTCAACGCAGCGCGGCGCTCGTGCGCCGCCTCGGTGCGACGCGCACCCTCGACCACCGCAGCGCTCCGCTCACGGAGCTGCCGGCGGGAACCTTCCACGCCGTGATCGACATCGCGGGGCGGGCACCGCTGCGCCATCTGCGTCGACTCCTCGAACCGCGGGGAAGCATCGTGCTCGTCGGCGGCGAGGGCGGGCACGTTCTCGGCCCGATCCCACGGATGCTGGCAGCGGCGCTCCTGTCGATCGGATCGCGGCGGCGCATCCGTCCGCTCGCGGCATCCGCGCATCCGGAGATCCTGCACAAGCTCCTCGAACTGGTGGACGAGGGCGACCTCGTCCCCGTGATCGAGCAGGAGTACGCGTTCGCGGATGCCCCCGCAGCCCTCGGGCATGTCGAGGCGGGGCACACGATCGGCAAGGTCGTCGTCCGCGGGGCGTGAGCGCACCGGCACTGCATCGCGATGAAATCTGGCGCGTTCTCAGCGGTGGGTGACACAATGGCATCTGGCGTGCCCGTGTCGCATCTTCCCCGCCTCGTACTGAGCTCCGGGTCGAAGGCCCGCCGGGCCCCTGGACAGCGTCCGCCGCATCTCTTCCTGAGGAGCACCATGTCGACGCCCGAGACCGTCACCGCCACGGCCCCGACCCGCACCGCGCACCGCCGCCGCTACCTGATGTGCCGCCCGGAGCACTTCACGGTCAGCTACACGATCAACCCGTGGATGGAGCCGGCGAAGCCGACCGACACGGCCAAGGCGGTCGCGCAGTGGCAGAAGCTGCATGACCTCTACCTCGAGCTCGGTCACGAGGTCGAGCTGATCGACCCGCTGCCCGGATACCCCGACATGGTCTACACGGCCAACGGCGGCTTCCTCATCGACGGCCGCGCGTACGTCCCGGAGTTCCGCTTCGTCGAGCGCCAGGGCGAGGCGCCCGCGTTCGCTGAGTGGTTCCGCGCGAACGGGTTCGACACGGTCATGCCGGAGGAGGTCAACGAGGGCGAGGGCGATTTCCTGCTCGTCGGCGACGTGATCCTGGCCGGCACCGGCTTCCGCTCCACGGGCGACAGCCACCGTGAGGTCGGCGACGTGTTCGGCCGCGAGGTCGTCTCGCTCAACCTCGTCGATCCGCGCTTCTACCACCTCGACACGGCGATCGCCGTGCTCGACCCGGTGCAGGGCACCGAGAACGGCGGGCCGGAGCGGGCGAACATCGCCTACCTGCCCGGCGCCTTCGACGACGCGAGCCGCGCGATCCTCGAAGAGCGCTTCCCCGAGGCGATCCTCGTCTCGGACGAGGACGGCGCCGTGTTCGGCCTGAACTCGGCCAGCGACGGCTACAACGTCGTCATCTCGCCGCGCGCGACCGGGTTCGAGAAGCAGCTGCGCGAGCGCGGCTACAACCCGATCATGGTCGACCTGTCCGAGCTGCTGCTCGGCGGCGGAGGCATCAAGTGCTGCACGCTCGAGCTGCGAGGCGCGAAGTGACTGCCGTCGAGACGCACGTCGCCGGCGGACTCGAGCCGCACGTCGCCGAGAACTACCACCCGCTGCCCGTCACGATCGCCCGTGGCGAGGGGGCCTGGGTGACGGATGTCGAGGGCAAGCGCTACCTCGATCTGCTCGCCGCGTACTCGGCCGTGAACTTCGGCCACCGGCACCCAGCGCTCGTCGCGGCCGTGACCGAGCAGCTCGGTCGAGTGACGCTGACGAGCCGCGCCTTCATGAACGACCGGCTCGAGCCGTTCGCCGAGGCGCTCGCGCGTCTGTGCGGCAAGGAGCTCGTGCTGCCGATGAACACCGGCGCCGAAGCCGTCGAGACCGGCATCAAGGTCGCCCGCGCGTGGGGCTACCGGGTCAAGGGCATCCCCGCGGATGCCGCGCGCATCGTCGTCGCGGCCGGCAACTTCCACGGTCGCACCACGACGATCGTGAGCTTCAGCGACGACGAGTCCGCGCGAGGCGGGTTCGGCCCGTTCATGACCGGTTTCGACATCGTCCCGTTCGGCGATGCGGATGCCGTCGCAGCAGCGATCACGGATGACACCGCGGCGGTCCTCGTCGAGCCCATCCAGGGCGAGGCGGGCGTCGTCATACCGCCCGAGGGCTATCTCCGACGCATTCGCGAGATCTGCAACGAGCGCAACGTGCTGTTCATCGCCGACGAGATCCAGGCCGGCCTCGGCCGTGTCGGGGAGACGTTCGCATGCGATCGCGAGGATGTCGTGCCGGATCTGTACCTGCTCGGCAAGGCGCTCGGCGGCGGCATCCTGCCGGTGTCGGCGGTTGTCGGGAACCGTGACGTGCTCGGGGTCATCCGTCCGGGCGAGCACGGGTCGACGTTCGGCGGCAACCCGCTCGCGGCGGCCGTCGGCCTCCGGGTCGTCGAGATGCTCGAATCGGGCGAGGTGCAGGAGCGCTCGCGTGCTCTCGGTGCCCACCTGGCCGTGGGACTCGAGAAGCTCATCGGACAGGGCGTGACCGCGGTCCGCTCCGCGGGGCTCTGGGCAGGCGTCGACATCGACCCGGCGAAGGGCACCGGACGACAGATCGCCGAGAAGCTCATGGAGCGCGGCGTGCTGGTCAAGGACACGCACGGGCAGACGATCCGCATCGCACCGCCGCTCGTGATCCGCGCGACGGAGATCGACTGGGCGCTGGAACAGCTGCGCCTCGTTCTGGAGGGCTGACTCGCGTTCCCGTCGCTCGTCGCTCAACGAGCGAGGTGTGGCGGGTCCCCTTCATCGTTCGTTGAGCGAGCGGAGCGAGTCGAAACGCGCCAGGTGGCTGAGGTTCTTCGGCCGTAACGCGTTTCGTCTCCTCGCTTCGCTCGTCGCTCAACGAGCGGGTATGGTTCGACGGGGTCGCTCAAGCCGGGTTGTCGTCGGGGTCGAGCGTGCGCAGAGTGTCCTCCTCGGCGGCGTTGTCGGCCGTCAGCTGCTCCTCGGTCGTCTCATCGCCGCCGAGAGGCGCGTCTTCTTCGATGTCCGGCCCTTCCGCCGGCTCTTCGGGGTGCGGTGTGCGTCCGGTGTGCTGGTCCATACCGTGAGCGTACGGATCGACGACGGCCCGACGAAGGGCATTGACAATCCCGACCTCAGCGCACCGGGGACGCGCCTCCCTCGCCATGCTCGGGGATGTCCTGATCGTCGTGCGACGACAGCTCATCGTCCGAGACGAGCTCGTCCACATCGAGGACGGCCGGCCCTGCATCCGCATGGCTCTCGGCATCCAGCAGCTCGTGCGGGATGCGAACCGGTACGGTCGGCGCCACCGGCATCCCGAGTCGGCGCTGCAGGTGGCGCAGCCAGCGCGGCTGCGCCCCGAGGATTCCCTGTTCGGCGCGGGATTCGACCTCGAGCCCGTAGTAGTCGCCGATCTTGTCGATGAGCTGCGCGCGCTCGGCTCTGGCGTACGCACGGCGTTCCCGGATGAACGCGATCGCGGTGGCCCAGCAGATCAGCAGCATCACGATGCTGAACGGCAAGGCGATCGTGATCGCCGCGGTCTGCAGCGCGGTCAGCCCGCCGGCGAGCAGCAGGGCGATCGCGAGGATTGCGGTGACACCGACGAAGAACGCCCGGATCCACCGCTTCGGATTCTGCTGCCCGCCGGTCGCGATCATGCCCATGACCAGCGCCCCTGAGTCGGCCGAGGTGATGAAGAAGATCGAGATGAGCAGGATGGCGCCGATCGTGGCTACGCCCGTGCCTGGGATGTGCTGGAACAGCTCGAACAGCGCGCCCTGCAGATCGACCGAGCCGTCCTCGTTCGTCAGCGTCCCCGGCGACTGCAATTCGATCGCGAGCGCCGATCCGCCCATCACGGCGAACCACAGGATGCCCAGGAGCGTCGGCACGAGGATGACGCCGGCGACGAATTCGCGGACGGTGCGGCCCTTGGAGATCCGGGCGATGAAGATGCCCACGAACGGTGCCCACGAGATCCACCAGCCCCAGTAGAACGACGTCCACGCCGCCTGCCATTCCTCGCCGGCCTGGCCCTGGAAGGCGCTGACGTTGAACGACAGCCCCACGAAGTTCTGGACGTAATAGCCGATCGACTGCACGAACTCGCGCAGCAGGAACTCGGTCTGGCCCACCACGAGCAGGTACAGCACGAGCAGGCCGGCCATCACCAGGTTGATGTTCGACAGCCACTTCATGCCCTTCGTGACCCCGGACAACACCGATGCCAGCACGAACACCGAGATGACGAGGATGATGACGACCTGAGTCGGCTCGTCCGGTTTGCCGAGGCCGGCGGATGACAGGCCGGCGCTGATCTGGATCACACCGAGACCGAGCGAGGTGGCGACGCCGAACAGCGTCCCGACGAGCGCGACGACATCGATCGCATGGCCCCAGCCTCCTTCGACGCGCTTGCCGAGCAACGGCTCGAGCGTCCAGCGGATGGAGATCGGCCGACGCCGGCGATGGATGGCGTAGGCCAGGGCGAGTCCGATCACGACGTAGATCGACCAGGCGTGCACGCCCCAGTGCAGATAGGTCTGGCCGAGCGCGGCCTGGGCGAGCTGCTCCGGCGTGCCCTCGACGCCGGGGCGAGGATTCGTGAAGTGGCTGAGGGGCTCGGAGACGCCGTAGAACACCAGGCCGATGCCCATACCGGCGGCGAACAGCAGCGAGAACCAGCTCATGAGAGAGAACTCGGGCTCATCGTCATCACGACCGAGCTTGATGTCGCCGAAACGGCTGAAGCCCATGAACAGGCTGAACGCGACGAACAGCGCAGCGATCAGCACGTAGTACCAGTTGAACGCGTTGACGATCGTGTTCTGGATGGCGCCGAACATCTCCTCTGCGAGGTGCGGGGCGATGAGGGTGAACGAGACGAAGGCGAGGATGATCACCGCCGCAGGCCAGAACACCCAGCGCTGCACGGGAGGCAGCGATCTGCGCCTCGCCGTCGCTTCGTCCGGGAGGGAGGATGCCGAGACATCCTGATTCTGCGCGTTCTCCGGTCCGCTCATGACTCCACGGTAGCGAGGTCGGCCTGCACGCGGGGGAGCAACCTCAGGCGGAGGCGGGTGCCGGCCCGGATGAACGCCGCACGATCAGCTCCGGAAGCGGCACGTCGAGGTCGACCGCGTGGTCGGCGTCGATGAGCGCGAGCAGCCGGTGCAGCGCGGCTCGGCCCTGCAACTCGAACGGGTTGTGGACCGTGGTCAGCGGCGGGTCGTAGAAACGGGCCTCGGGGATGTCGTCGATGCCGACCACGCTCACGTCCTCCGGCACTCGGCGCCCGCTCTCCTTCAACGCGAGCATCGCGCCGAGCGCGGTCTGGTCGTTCGCGGCGACGACCGCTGTGGCGGCTCCGATCCCCGCGGCCTCCGCGACGGCCGCATAGCCGGAACGGGCGGACCAATCCCCCTGGATGACCGCCTCCGCCTCGAGAGCGTGACGAGTCAGGGCCGCGTGGAACGCCCGGGTGCGGTTGCGGGACGCCGACCAGTTGTCGGGTCCGGCGATCAGGGCGATCCGGCGGTGGCCCAAGCCGACGAGGTGGTCCACGAGCGCCGGTACCCCGACGGTGGAGAGGCGATTGCGATGCTGGTCAGGCGCGTCGTCGGATTCGACGTCGATGTACGTCGGAACGCGGAACCTCGTCGAGGCGAAGGCCTGCGACATCTCGTCGGTCGAGCCGAGTGCGAGGATGCCTGCGAGATCCTGCTGGGTCAGCAGCTGGAGCGATTCCTCGACCGCGTGCGGATTGCGCATGTCCAGTGACACGAGATCGAGGACGTAGCCGGCTTCGCGCGCGGCGGCCGCGGCGCCCTCGGCGATGCGGCTGGGTCCCACCTGTGACAACTCGTGCGTCAGGGCGCCGATGCGGTGCGAGCGCCCGGATTTCAGGCTCCGCGCCGTGAGGTTGGGGCGATAACCGAGTTCCGCGATGGCGCGATCGACCCTGGCCTGCGTCTCCGGCCGGATGCCGGGGTAGCCGCGCAGGAAGCGGGTCACCGTCTGGTGCGACACCCCGGCGGCGGCGGCGACGTCGTAGATCGTCGACGGCTTGGCTCGGGGGTTCCCGGCGGTCATGAGTGCTCCCGTCGTCTGGTCTCTCATGAACTTTTGCAGATCGAATCGAAACCGGGTCTTGACAAAGCAATGTGGTCGACAACATAGTAGCTCTCACCGGATGTTGTCGACAACATCCCACGACGAAGACAACGGAGTACGTCAGATGAAGCACCAGCGCCCCGCAGACGCCGCCGAATTCAGCGGCATCCTGTTCGGAGCCGCGTACTACGCGGAGTACCACCGCGAGGAGCGCACCGAAACCGACCTGGATCTCATGAAGGATGCCGGGTTCACGGTCATCCGGGTGGGGGAGTCGGTGTGGTCGACCTGGGAGCCGCGGGACGGCGAGTTCGACCTGGACTGGTTGCAGCCCGTCCTGGACGGAGCGCATGCGCGCGGGATCTCGGTGATCATCGGGACGCCGACCTACGCCGTGCCGCCGTGGTTGCAGCAGGCGTACCCCGAGATCGCAGCCGAGGTGCGTACGGGGGAGCCGATGGCGTGGGGCGCTCGGCAGGAGGTCGACTACTCGCACCCCGCGTTCCGCTTCCACGCTGAACGCGTCATCCGCGCTGTCATCGCCCGATATGCCGAGCACCCGGCCGTCATCGGCTACCAGGTGGACAACGAACCGGGAATGCTGCTGCCGCACAACCGGGGAACCTTTCGGCGATTCGTTCGCCGCCTCGCGGCGACGTACGGCGACGTCGAGACGCTCAACCGCGAGTGGGGTCTCACCTACTGGTCTCACCGCATCGCCGACTGGTCCGAGTTGTGGACCCCTGACGGCAACACGCTGCCGCAGTACGACCTCGCCTGGCGTCGCTATCAGGCCGATCTCACCACCGAGTTCATCACCTGGCAGGCCGACATCGTGCGCGAATACGCCCGGCCGGAGCAGTTCGTGACGACGTGCATCGCGTATCCGCGCCCTGCCGTCGACGATGAGAAGCTGGTGCGCGGACTCGACGTCACGGCCGGCAATCCCTACTACGCGATGCAGGACCACCTCGACGCGACGCTCGATCTCGAACCGGTGACGCCGTGGACGACGTCAGGGGTGGCCGGGCTGCTCCGACAGGCGGATCGCCTGTTCTCCTCCAAGCAGTCGCGCTTCCTCGTGACGGAGACGGATGCGCAGTCCATCGGCGGCCCGGAGTTCAACCTGCCGCCCTATCCGGGGCAGTTGCGTCAGGCCGCGCTCGCGCTGATCTCACGGGGCGCGGCGATGATCGAGTACTGGCACTGGCACACGCTGCCCTACGGCACGGAGACGTACTGGGGCGGCGTCCTCCCGCACAGCCTCGAGCCAGGGCGCATCTACGGTGAGGTCGCAGCGCTGGGCGCAGCGCTCGGATCCGTCGGCACGCGGCTTGATGGGTTCGAGCCTGATGCGGACGTCGCGATCCTCTGGTCGAACGACAGCCGGTACGCGCTCGAGTTCAGTCCGCCGTTCCCCGATGCCGACGGGCGAGCCGACCGAGCCGCGTATCACCGGATCTTCGACGCCTTCCATCGGGGCGTCATCGATGCCGGAGCGCAGACGCGCATCCTGCACCCTGCGCAGGCGCTCGGGATCGGAGCCGCCGCACTGGCCGAACGCTTCGGGGTGCTCATCGCGCCCGCCTTCTACGTCGCCACCGATGAGGAACTCGATCTCCTGGCCGCCTATGCGGACGCGGGAGGGCATCTGGTGATCGGCATCCGCACCGGGTATGCCGACGAGGAGGCGCGCGCCCGCATCGCGCAGGCGCCCGATCGGCTGGTCGAAGCCGCCGGCGTCCGGTACGAGGAGTTCTCGAATCTGCAGCGCGACGTTCCGGTGCGCACGACCGAACTGCCGGGCCCTGTGGGAACGGCTCGGCTCTGGGCGGACGGACTGATCGCGGACGAGAATGCCCAGGTCGTCGCCGGGTACGACCATCCGCGGTTCCGATCGTTCCCGGCCATCGTCACGAAGCCGCATGGTCGAGGCCGGGTGACCACCGTCGGCACCGTGCCATCCCACGAACTCGCCTCGAGCCTGATCCGGTGGGCCGTTCCGAAGCGGATCGCCGACCGGCTCACGAGCGAACACGCGCTTCCGGTGACGGTCGGCTCCGGCACGCTGCCGGGCGGACAGCGCGCCTGGTTCGTCTTCAACTGGAGTTGGACCGCGGCATCGATCGCCCTCGCATCCGATGTGGAGGATGCCGTCGACGGCACCGTCCACAGCGCCGCCGACGAGCTGACCATCGCCCCGTGGGGATCCCTGATCCTGTTGGACCGCTGACGCGCACCCGCTCGTCACTCGAAGAAGAGGAAGAAGGATATGAGAAACACAGCACATCGCCGCATGGCGCTCATCGCCGGCGCCGCCCTCACCGCTCTCGTCCTCGCCGGGTGCACTCCCGGTGGGCAGCAGGAGAGCGCGGGACCGATCACGGACGAGCAGCGCGAAGAGGCGCTCAGCACCCCGACCGAACTGACCTTCTGGACCTGGGTGCCGAACATCGAGGACGAGGTCGCACTCTTCGAGGCCAAGTACCCGGAGATCGACGTGAAGGTCGAGAACGTCGGGCAGGGACTCCCGCACTATCAGAAGCTGCGCAGTGCGCTCGAAGCCGGGGAGGGGGCGCCGGATGTCGCGCAGATCGAATATCAGCACATCCCCTCGTTCGTGCTCGCCGAGGCTCTGCTCGATCTCGCACCCTACGGTGCCGACGAGCTCGCCGACGACTACGTCGGCTGGGCGTGGAATCAGGTCTCACCAGGCGATGAGGTCTGGTCGATCCCGCAGGACGTCGGGCCGATGGGAAACCTCTACCGGGAGGACCTGCTGAGCCAGGCGGGGATCGCCGAGCCGCCCGCGACCTGGGAGGAGTATGCGACGGCAGCGCAGGCGGTGAAGGACGCCACCGGTTCGTACATCTCAAACCTCGGCGCCACGCAGGCCGGCCAGATGATCGGCTTCTTCTGGCAGGCGGGTCTCAAGCCGTTCGGCTACGACGGGAAGGAGACCGTCTCGATCGACGTCAACAACGAAGGCGCGAAGGAGATCGCGTCGTACTGGACCGAGCTGATCCAGAAGGACCTCGTCGCCACCGACGTCGACTTCACGGACCAGTGGTATCAAGGCCTGTCGAACGGGAAGTACGCCGGTTGGCTGACCGCGGCGTGGGGCCCGGTCTTCCTGCAGGGAACCGCCGAGAACACCTCGGGGCTCTGGCGTGCGGCGCCGCTGCCGCAGATCGAGGAAGGCGCCTCCGCGTCGGGTAACTGGGGTGGATCCTCCGACGCCGTGCTCGCGACGAGCAAGAACCCGATCGCCGCTGCGGAGCTGGCGATGTTCCTCAACCACGACGAGGAGTCGGCTATGCAGTTCGCGACGCAGCAGTTCCTCTACCCGCCGCAGATCTCGGTACTGGAGAACCCGGAGTTCGTCGACCTCGAGTCGGAGTTCTACGGCGGGCAGCAGGTCAACAAGCTGTTCGCGGAGATCTCCGAGACGGTCGATACAGACTTCCAGTGGCTGCCGTTCATGGACTACGCGTACGCCTCGTACGAGGAGAACGTCGGCACGGTCATCGCGGCCAAGGGTGACATCGCCGCTGCGCTCGACGCGTGGCAGGACGATCTCGTGACGTACGCCGAGGACCAGGGCTTCACCGTCGAGTGAGACCGGGTGGGGCGCCGCCGCGGCGACGCGCGCGGTGCCCCGCCGCCAGCTTCCGAGAGGATCCGTCATGTCGCAGTCCCCCTTGCCGGTGGCGCAGCGTCGCCGAACCGGCACCATCAAGCGCAAGCAGCAGCGTGCCGCCTATCTGTTCATCCTTCCCTTCTTCATCGTCTTCACCGCGATGCTCGTCGTCCCCCTCATCTACTCGGGCTACCTGAGCCTGTTCGAGAGCAAGCTCATCGGAGGTGAGCAGTTCGCCGGGCTCGCCAACTACGCCAGGGCATTGCTCGACCCGGATTTCCTGGCCAGCCTGGGGCGGGTGGCGCTGTTCCTCGTCGTGCAGGTGCCGATCATGCTGGGCCTCGCCCTGTTCTTCGCCCTCGCGCTGGACAGCGGCCGGGCGCGCGGTTCGCGCAGCATCCGGCTGCTGATCTTCATGCCGTACGCCGTCCCGGCCGTGGTGGCGACGCTGATGTGGGGCTACCTGTACGGCCCGGACTTCGGGCCGATCGCGCAGGTGGCGCGCGCCGTGGGCTTCGGCACCCCCGACTTCCTCTCGCCGGGGTCGATCCTCGGATCGATGATGAACATCGTCACGTGGGAGTTCATCGGCTACAACATGATCATCATGTACGCGGCTCTGCGGGCGATCCCGGCAGAACTGTACGAGGCGGCCGAGATCGACGGTGCGGGCCAGTTCCGCGTCGCCTGGAGCATCAAGATCCCCGCGATCCGCTCCGCCATCATGCTGACGGTCATCTTCAGCATCATCGGCTCCTTCCAGCTCTTCAACGAGCCCAGCCTGCTCAACACGATCGCCCCCGACGCGATCTCGAACTCGTTCACCCCGAACTACTACGCGTACAACCTCGCGTTCATCAATCAGGAGCTGAACTACGCCGCAGCCATCGCCTTCCTGCTCGGGATCGTGATCGCCGTCGTGTCGTACGTCGTCCAGCTCAGCGAACAGCGCCGTGAGCGGCGCGAGCGGAGGCTCTCATGACCGATCTCGACACTCGCGCCGTCGTCGCACCAGGATCGGTCAGCCGCCGACGCCGTGCTCGGCCTCCGCGTCCCTACGTCGCACAGAAGCGCCGCAGCGTGCTGCTGACCGTGCTGCTGTGGCTGTGCGTGCTCTACTTCGTCCTGCCGCTGTGGTGGCTCATCGTCTCGTCCACGAAGGACAACGCCGCCCTGTTCTCGACGTTCGGTCTGTGGTTCGGCGGGGAGTTCTCGCTGTGGGACAACCTCGTCCAGCTCTTCGAGATGCGCGACGGGATCTTCCTGAGGTGGATCCTGAACACCATCCTGTATGCGGTCGTCGCGGCCGTCGGGGCGACCCTGCTGTCCGCGATGGCCGGCTACGCGTTCGCGAAGTACGAGTTCCGCGGCGGGAAGCTGCTGTTCAGCATCACGCTCGGTGCCGTCATGATCCCGCTCACCGCTCTGGCCCTGCCGACGTATCTGCTGTTCTCCGCGGCGAACCTCACCGATACGCCGTGGGCCATCATCGTCCCGTCGCTCGTCAGCCCTTTCGGTGTCTACCTGATGCGCGTGTACGCGGCCGATGCGATCCCGGACAGCATCGTCGAGGCCGCGCGCGTCGACGGCTCGGGCGAGTTCCGCACGTTCTGGCAGATCGGGCTACGGCTCCTCGGACCTGGCCTGGTGACCGTCTTCCTCTTCTCGCTCGTCGGCACCTGGAACAACTACTTCCTGCCGCTGATCATGCTGAACACCTCGGAGCTGTATCCGATCACCGTCGGTCTCGCGCAGATCCAGGCGGCTGCCTCGGCCGGCGGCGGTTCGCAGGCGGTGTTCTCGACCGTGATCACCGGATCGTTCGTCTCGATCCTCCCGCTCGTGGTGGCGTTCCTGTTCCTGCAGCGCTATTGGCAGACGGGGCTGTCCTCCGGCAGCGTGAAGGAATGAGCTGAGAGCGTCAGCGGACGTTGATGGCGACGGTGTGCCACCCCGTCGCCCCGTCGGGTGCCGGCGGTGCGGAAGCCTCGGTCTGCGTCTCCCCGTCGGCACCGACGGCGCGGCACCGGATGCGGTGGTCGCCGGGTTCGGCGGACCACGGCATCCGCCACTGCACCCAGGTGTCGTCCGAGATGGCCGGAGCCAGCTCGGCCCGCCGCCAGTCGCCGTCGTCGATCTGCACTTCGACGGCGGCGACGCCGGTGTGCGGCTGCCACGCGACACCGGCGATCACGCTGTCGCCGGCGGCGACGTCGCGCCCGGCCCGTGGCACGTCGATGCGGGACTGCAGCTTGATCGGACCGCGCTCGGACCACCCGCGGTCGGTCCAGTACGCCCGGTCCCGATCGAAGCGCGTGACTTCGAGATCCGTGACCCACTTGGTGGCGGAGACGTAGCCGTAGAGTCCAGGTACGACCATGCGCACGGGGAAGCCGTGCGCGAGTGGCAGCGGCTCTCCGTTCATGCCGATCGCGAGCAGCGCATCGCGGTCGTCCGTGAGCGCCTCCAGGGGAGTGCTCGCGGTGAAGCCGTCGACCGACGTCGACAGCACCATGTCGGCATCAGCGGTGGGACGCGCGCGCGCGAGCAGCTCGCGGATCGGATGCCCGAGCCACACGGCGTTGCCGATCAGGTCTCCGCCGACCTCGTTCGATACGCACGACAACGTCACCGTCGTCTCCGTCATCGGCAGAGCCAGCAGCTCGTCCCACGTGAGTTCGATCTCCTCCGCCACCATCCCGTGGATGCGCAGTCGCCAGGATGCCGGATCGACCGTCGGCACGACGATGGCGGTGTCGATCCGGTAGAAATCGGCGTTCGGCGTGATCAGCGGGGTGATGCCGGGGACATCGAGCACCGCCCCGGCTGGTGGAGCCGGCGCCGGGGCCGAGGGCTTCGGCAGGCGCAGCGCGTCGCGCACGGTGGTGACCGCCGAGGTGCCCGCGCGCGCGACGGTTCCGGCGATCGTGAGCGCGATGCCGAGCGCGGCCGTGCCGCCGGCCCAGGCGAGGAAGCGGCGCCGCGACGGCAGCTCCGCGTGCGCTGCGGCATCCGCTTCGGGGCGACCGACCAGGACGCCGACGAGCAGGTGCAGGGCGAGGGCGCCGGTCGCTCCGGCCAGCAGGGAGGGCAGCCACGACGGCATCCCGGCATCCGACGATCGCGTGACGGCGATCGCGGCGACGATGGCGCCGATCGCGACGAACGTGCTCACACCGGACCGTCGCCATCTCGCCTCGCACAGGCCGAGTGCCGCGGCGGCCACGACCAGGACGAGGCCGATCCCGATCAGCAGAGCGACCTTGTCGGCGGTGCCGAACCACGCGATCGCGGTGTCCTTCGCCCACGTCGGAGCCGCGTCGATCAGCGCCCCGCCGACCACGGTGAACGGACCAGAGGTCGCGGCGAACAGTGCGGCGGCGAGCTCGCCGACCCCGACGCCGACGATCGCCGCCGCGATACCGGCGATCGCGGCCATCATCGCGCGGGGTCGGGAAGAGGCGGTCACAGGCTCAGGCTACGAGCATCGAGACGCGCACGGGGCACCGGTCACGGAATCGTAAGGACTCGTCCCGCGTGAGGCGGGCGAGAAACCACTTCGTACTCGAGAAACCACGTCGGCAGGTGTTTCTCGCGCCCCGCATGGTTTCTCGCCGGCCGGTCACGCGGAGCGGCGCTCCGTCCGGATCGGCGTCGTCGCGGCGACCTCGTCGCTGAACTCCGTCGGGTCGGGCCCGACCACGGTCAGCGGCCGGGTCTCATCGAGCGTGAGCAGGAAGCGGGCGTCCTCTCGGCGGTGCAGGCGTCCGGAGGCCAGCATCCATCCGACGCCGATCATCATCGCGAGGATGCCGGCGAAACCGCCGACCGCGATCGCGGCTCGCGGTCCGAAGACGTCCGTGACCCACCCGGCGATGGGAGCGCCCACGGGCGTCGACCCCATGATCACCGCCATGTAGAGCGCGAGCACCCGGCCGCGCAGCGCCGGATCGGTCGTCGTCTGGACGTAGCCGTTCGCGGTCGTCATCATCGTCACGATCATGAACCCGACGAACATGAGCGACGCGGCGTACGTCCAGTAGGTCGGCATCGCGGCCGAGATGAGCGAGACGACCCCGAAGCCGCCGGCGGCGATCACGAACACACGGATGCGCGCGCGCTCGCGCCTCGCCGCGAGCAGCGCGCCGGTGAGCGATCCGATCGCCAGCACAGAGCTGAGCACACCGTACCCGTCAGCCTCCCGACCGAACTCGAGCGCCATGGTCGAGGCGAAGATGGGGAAGTTCATGCCGAACGCACCGATGAGGAACACCATCACGAAGGTCACGGCGAGGTCGCTCCGCCGCCACGCGTAGCGGAAGCCCTCGGCCAGACCCGAGCCCTTGCGGCTCTTCGCCCGAGGCAGGAGCTCGCTCGAACGCATCAGCAGCAGTGCGATGAGCATGGCGAGGAAGGTGACCGCATTCGCGACGAACACCCAGCCGGTGCCGACGGCGACGATCAGGAGGCCGCCGACCGCAGGCCCCAGGAGCCGTGCCATGTTGAACGACGCCGAGTTGAGCGCGACCGCGTTGGACGCGTCGTCGATCGACACCATGTCCGACACGAACGCCTGGCGCGCCGGTGCATCGAAGGCGTTGGTGATGCCGAAGGCCAACGCGAACAGGAACATGAGCGGCAGCGTCATGACCCCGGTCAGCAGCAGCGCCGCGACGCCGAGCGCGAGCACCATGAGGGTCGACTGGGTCACGAGCAGGAGCTTGCGGCGGTCGAAGCGGTCGGCCGCCCATCCGGTCAGGCTGACGAGCACGAGCGGAGGGCCGAACTGCAGCGCCATGGTCACGCCCATGGCCGTCGCGTCGTTGTCGGTCAGCTCGGTCAGCACGACCCAGTCCTGTGCTGTGGCCTGCATCCAGCCGCCGACGTTCGACACCAGCGCGCCGATGAACCAGACCCGGTAGTTGAAGGTCGAGAACGACCGGAACATCGCAGGGGCCCCGCGCCCGGAGGCTCGGCGCGACGCGCCGGCGGCGCGTCGCGAGGACGAACGGGTCATCGCTCGGCCACCTTCCGCATAAGGGCGCTCGCTTCTCGGAGCGTCTCCAGCTCGGCCTCGGTGAAGTCCAGCTCCGCCAGCGCGGACGACAGCGCGGCATCGCGTTTGCGCACCGTCTCGGTCACGACATCCGTGCCGGCATCCGTGATCGCCACCTGGACGCGGCGTCGGTCGTCCTCGTCCTGCACGCGGGTCACGTATCCGTCCTCTACGAGGGCTGCGACCGTACTGGACATCGTCGGGGCCGTCACCCGCTCGCGCTGCGCGAGAGCGCCGATCGTGAGGGCCCCGTTCATCTTCAGATTCGCGAGCACGGCGAAGTGCGCGTCGCTGATGTGGTCGTCTGCGCGTTCGCGTCGGAGACGGCGGGCCAGCCGGAAGGTGGCCATGCGCAAGTCGGTGGCGGTGGTGTGCAGAGATTCGTCGGAGGCAGGCATTACTTAGGTAGTCTAACTAAGTTTCGGATGCCGAGGGCGGCGAGACTTGGACAGGAACCGGTTTCTCGACTACCGTGAGGGAGATGAAACTCGTCGAAGACGCGAGCCTGTATCGCAATCCGATCATCGATGCCGATGTGCCGGATCCTGACGCCATCCGCGTCGGTGATCGCTTCTACCTCGTGGCATCGAGCTTCCATCGCGCGCCCGGATTGCCGATCTTCGCCTCCGACGATCTCGTGAACTGGACGCGCATCTCCTACGCGCTCGAGCGCAACGAACCTTTGGCCTGGTTCGCCCTGCCCCGGCACGGGGGAGGCGTGTGGGCCCCTTCGATCCGGCACCACGACGGGACCTTCTTCGTGGTGTACCCCGACCCCGACCAGGGGATCTTCGTCGTGACCGCCGAGGACCCGGCAGGGCCCTGGTCGCCGCCGCGCCTGCTCCTGGCCGGACTCGGGCTGATCGACCCCTGCCCGCTCTGGGACGAGGACGGCCGAACCTACCTCGTGCACGGCTGGGCGCGCTCGCGCTCCGGACGCAAGAACGTGCTCACGGTCGTCCCCGTCGACGAGCGCCTCACCGAGACGCGCGGCGTCGCCGTCGATGTCATCGACGGCGATCGCCTCGACGGGTTCACCACGCTCGAGGGGCCGAAGTTCTACCAGCGCGACGGCGCGTACTGGATCTTCGCCCCGGCCGGCGGTGTGGCCACCGGGTGGCAGACGGTGTTCCGCGCGGACGATCCCTACGGTCCGTACGAGCACCGCATCGTGCTCGCGCAGGGCGACACCCCGGTCAACGGGCCGCATCAGGGAGCCTGGGTCGACGACGGCGACGGGGGTGACTGGTTCCTGCACTTCCAGGACCGCGGCGTGTACGGCAGGGTGCTGCACCTGCAGCCCATGGCGTGGGGCGAGGACGGCTGGCCTGTGATGGGCCAGGCGGTCGCCGGTGGCCCGGCGCAGCCGGTGCTGCAGCATCCGTCCCCGCGGGGAACCGGTCAGGGCATCCGCACGCTGGCGCGCTCGGACGATTTCGCCGGCGGTGCACCGAGCGCGAGCTGGCAGTGGGAGGCCGATCCGGATCCGGATGCCGTGGTGCGGCGCGGCCATGATGCCTGGCGATCGGACGCGCTCACGCTGCGCGGCAGTGCGGACGGGGGCAATGTCCGCACGTTTCCCCGTGTCCTGTCGCAGCCGCTGCCCGGCCAGCCCTCCGCATCCCGGGTGGACGTCGAGCTCGTCTCGGCGAGGCCGGGGGATCGGGCGGGCATCGCCGTGCTCGGTCACGCCTACGTCTGGGCAGGGGTGCGGATCGGCGAGGCCGGGGCCGAGGCCGTCGTCGCCGTCCGCGGACGCGAGGACCAGGAGGAGCACGTGCATCTGCGGGTGCCGGTCTCCGCTGCGACCGCGACGGTCATGCTGGATGTCGACGCCGACGCGCGCGTGCGCGTCGCGCTGATGGCAGATGGTGCGAGGATCGACATCGATCCGCAGTTCCAGGCGATCGAGGGGCACTGGGTCGGGGCGGCGGTCTCGCTGTTCGCAGCGGGGCGGCACGGAGCAGGCGACGCGCTCGCCCGGTTCCGCGGCTTCGGCATCACGATGGGGGATGGGTGACGATGGCCACACGACGAGCGCGGACAGCGCCCACGCGCGAGACGACGATCAACGACATCGCTCAGGCGGCCGGGGTGTCGAAGGCGACCGTGTCACGCGTGCTCAACGGCATCCCGACGGTGAACGCCGAGATCGCGCAGCGCGTCCGGCAGGTGATCGACGAGCTCGGCTACACGCCGAGCCAGACCGCGCGCTCGCTCTCGCTCGGGGTGAGCAGGACCGTCGGCGTGCTCGTCCCCGATCTCGGGAACCCGATGTTCCACCAGGTCCTGCACGGCTTCAACAGGGCTGCGGCGCGCGACGGCTACCACGTCGTGGTCACGGATTCGTTCGAGGATGCCGACGGCGAGCCGGACCTCGCCCGCGACCTGCGCGACCGCACGGATGCCGTCGCGCTGTTCTCCCCCCGCATGACGCGGCCCGACCTGCTCGAGCTGCTGCCGCGGATCGGCCCCGTCGCGGTGTTCAACCGCACGACGGGCAAGAACGCCGGCTCCGTGCTGATCGACTATCACGAGGGCGTGATCGTGCTCGCCCGCCACCTCATCGCGCTGGGGCACCGACGGATCGCGTTCCTCGCGGGCCCTGCCTACGCGCGTGCGAACTGGGAGCGCGAGCGCGGTCTCGCCGAGATCCGCGAGAGCGAACCGGACGTCGAGATCATCGACGTGCCGTGCGGTCACTCGTTCGAGGACGGATACGACGCCTGGCCAGCGCTGCGCGCCACCGGGGCCACCGCCGTGATCGCGTACAACGACGTCGTGGCGCTCGGCCTGCTGGGACGCCTGTCCGAGGAAGGGGTCGCGGTGCCGGACGAGGTCTCAGTCGCCGGCTTCGACGACATCCCCTTCGCGCGGTACTCGTCCCCCTCGCTGACGACGATGACGTCGCGCCTCGGTGAGATCGGCGAGCAGATCTGGACCGTGCTCCGAGCGGAGATGACGGCGGATCCCCTGCGCGAGCCGATCATGTTCTCGCCGGAGCTCGCGGCGCGCGCCAGCACGAGGACGCGCGCATGACGATCGAGCTGATGCGCCTCGGGAGCGCGGTCGTCGAGTATCACGACGGCATCGGCGTCGATCACGACCTGTCCCCGCGTCCGTTCCTGACGGCGACGACACCGCTCGGCGTCGCGGTCACGCAGGTCGAGCCGGGCGATCACCGCCATCATCTCGGCGTGAGCGCTGCGATGCCCGATGTCAACGGCACGAGCTTCTGGGGCGGACGCACGTACGTGCGCGAGCGGGGCTCCCTGATGCTCGACAACCACGGCATGCAGCAGGTGACCAGCCGCGATGTGCGCGACGGGACGATCGTCGAACAGGTCGTGTGGCGGGATGCGCTCGGCGCGACGTTGCTCGACGAGGAGCGCACGATCACGGTCCGCCCTGGAGACGGCGTCTGGGAGGTCGTCTGGGCCTCGCGGCTCACCGCGCCCGAGCAGGACGTCAGCTTCGGCAGCCCCCAGACGAACGGCCGACCCGGCGCCTTCTACGGCGGGCTGTTCTGGCGCGCCCCCTTCCCCGAGGCGCGCGTGCGCACCGCGGACGGCAGCGGTGTCGACGCGGCGCACGGATCGCTCTCGCCCTGGATCTGTCTGGACGCCGAGGACGCATCGCTCGTCGGCGCCAGCACCAACGGCCTGCCCTGGTTCGTCCGCGCCGAGGGATACGTCGGGTTCGGGCCCGCGGTCGCCGTCGAGGGCCGCCGCGAGCTGCCCCGGGGGGAGACGCTGCATCTCGACCTCGCCGTGGCGATCCTCGAGCGCTCGCCGGTGGATCCGGCCGGGGTCGCCGAGCAGCTCCTCGCCGGCGTCGGGGACGCCGTGTGAGACAGACCCTGACAACCCTGTTCGCCGAAGCGCAGGCGGCGGACATCGCACTGCACTCGGTCCAGATCAGCGTCGCGGGTGAGTCCCTCGTGAGCGACAGCATCGAGCCGTTCGGACTCGACGTCCCGCACCGGATGTACTCCGTGTCGAAGTCGTTCACCGGGCTCGCCGTCCTGCTCCTCGCCGAAGAGGGACGACTCGATCTGGACGACGGCATCGCGGCGTACTTCCCCGAGCAGGGTCCGGTGCACCCCTGGCTCGAGCAGACCCGCATCGACGACATGCTCGCGATGACCGGCCCGCACAGCCGGACGACGTACGTCGAGGCATCCGACAGCTGGTTCGACTCCTACTTCCGCGTGCCGCCCACGCACCGCGCAGGCACGCTGTTCACGTACGACACGAGCGCCTCGTACGTGCTCGCCGCCCTGGTCGAACGCATCGCCGGGATGCCCGTGCTCGATTACCTGCGCCCTCGCCTGCTCGACCCGCTCGGCGTCGGCGCCGGCGCGCACTTCCTGCCCGGCCCGGAGGGGATCAGCCACGGCGGGTCAGGCCTCATCATGGCGCCGGGCGATCTGCTCCCGATCGCGGAGCTGCTCAACGCCGGCGGATGCCTGGGCGCAGAGCGCATCGTTCCCGAGCGTGCGGTCGCGCGGCTGCTCGAGCGGCGCAGCTCACCGGCGATGCAGACCTGGGGAGCGCCGTTGCGTGCCGGCTACGGGCGGCAGGTCTGGCTTCCGGGTGGCGGCGGCTGGATGATGTTCGGGCTCGGCGGTCAGATCGTCTACGGCGACCCGGCACGCCGGATCGCGGCCGTCGTGACGGCGGACACCACCACGCTGACCGGCGGCGATCAGCGGCTGGTCGACATGCTGCTTCGTGCGCTGGATGTCGTCGGCGCGGACGGCCGTGACGCGGATGCCGTGAGCACGCCCGCCCTCGCGCCGCCGGCGCCCGGCGGCCATCCCGGCAACGCGAGGTCGTTGGTCGTCGAAGTGGAACTCATGACCGGCGAGGACGCCCCTGAAGCGATGTCCGTCGATGTCGGCGCGGCGGGCGGCCGCGTCCGATGGGATGCCGCGCACGAACTGGTCTTCGACACGGAACGGCCGATGACGACGCGGACGCCGTTGGGCGACGCCGTCATCACGGCCGGCTGGACCGAACGCGGCGTCCTCGACGTGAGACTGAGCGCGGTGGGGAACGACATCGCGTCGGTGCGCCTGCGGCTGGTCGCCGACGATGACGGCATCCTCACCGTGATGTGTCAAGGATTCGGGCCTGCGATCGACCCGTCGTGGACGTTCCGCGGCAGCTATCGGCACTGACGCCGGTCGCGGATTCCAGGTCGCAGATCCTGCCGTTATGAGGCCCGCGAAGCGGCAGGATCTGCGACCCAGACGGGGCGCGAACCTGCGAACCCGCAGGATCTGCGACCCAGGGGATCTTCACGCCCCGTCGCTCAGGAGGATCAGCCCTTGACCGAGCCGACCAGCGCGCCCTTGACGAAGAACCGCTGCACGAACGGGTAGATGAGGAGCATCGGCAGCGTCGCGACGAAGATCACGGCCATGCGGATCGACTGCGCCGGCGGCACGATGTCGACCGCCGACTCGCTGGCGTTCAACCCGCTCGCCACGATCACGATCTGACGCAGCAGCACCTGCATGGGCCACAGCTCCGAGCTGTTGATGTACAGGATCGCGCTCTGGTAGGTGTTCCAGTAGTAGACCGCGTAGAACAGGCCGATCGTCGCGATCGAGGCCAGAGACAGCGGCAGCACGATGCGCCAGAAGACTCCGAACTCGCTGCAGCCGTCGATCCGCGCGGCTTCTTCCAGGCTCTCCGGGATCCCCTGGAAGAAGCTGCGCATGATGACGAAGTTGAAGGCGTTGATGGCGACCGGGATGATCAGCGACCACAGCGAGTCGATCATGCCGAGGCTCTTGACGACGATGAACGTCGGGATCATCCCGCCCGCGAACAGCATCGTGAACAGCACCAGGAAGTTGATGACCCTGCGGCCCTTCAGGTGCTTCTTCGACAGCGCGTACGCCATGAACGCGGTGAGAACGAGGGAGATGAACGTGCCGCCGATCGTGACGATCGCCGAGACGCCGAGCGCGCGGAAGATCGTCGGCGTCGACAGGATGTAGCGATAGGCATCGAGGCTGAAGGTCTCGGGCCAGAGGATGAACGGACGCGTCGCCAGCTCTCCGGGCGTTGCCAGCGAGCTCGCCAGCACGTTGACGAACGGCAGCACGCAGATCAGGGCGAAGGCGATCAGGACGATCGCATTGATGATCGTGAACGCCCGGCGACCTGGCGTGACGCGGCGCTTGTTGCGGGCGGCGCGGCGCACCTGGATCGGGATCGTCGCGCTGGAGACGGGTACCGTGTTGGTCATTTCGAGCTCCCAGGGGTGGGCGTGCGCACCGCGAACAGCGCTGCGGAGAGGAAGAAGAGGAACGCGACGGGATACAGCACGAGCTGCGTGCCGATGAGGCACGCCAGCCCCGCGCCGGCGAACCACCAGCCCGTCGAGCGGCGACGCGGCCGATACGTGGCGAAGAACCAGCCGACCGCGCACAGCAGGGCGATGACGACGAGCGAGAACCCGAACCACGCCGCGAGCGTGTTCAGCACGGTGTGCGCATCGGCCGCGGGGACGTCGAGCCCGGCGGCGCTGAGGGCAGGAAGGACGGACTCCTCGAGCGTCTCGGCGTCCGCACGGTTGATCACCAGCGCGACACCGCCCTGCAGGACGGCGGCGGCGGCGAAGCCGATCGCCGCGATGATCAGTTCGGCGCGGCGACGGAACGGGGCGGCGGCATGGGCATCCTGGGGCTTCGACGACTCGGTCATGACACTCATACCAGCGCACCTCCTCGGGTCTCCAGGCTCGCCGTGCCGTCGGTCACGAGGACGGGGCCCACAGCGCCGTCGATGCGGAGTCCGGTGATGCGCAGGCCTGTCGCGAACTGCGCGTGCACCCCGGCCGACGCCATCGCCGGGACGCCGTCGGCCATCGCGGGGACGGTGGGAACGGCATCCGGTGCGAAGGAGACGACGAAGTCGTCGAGCGTGAGATCGTCGATCGGCGCCTCGGGCAGGCCGGAGACCCAGGCGGCGCAGGAGGTGACGTTCGTCGCGGTGATATGGGCCAGATGGATGCCGCGGAAGCGCGGTGTTCCGGCATCCACCGGCTGGGCGGTTCGGTCGGACACGATCGGCGCCTTGCCGTCCGGCCCGCAGAAGTAGAAGGGGTTGATGACCAGCGGGCACATCACGCCGTCCATCACGATGTTGGAGACGCGCACGTCGGAGACGGTGCCGCCTCGGCCGCGACGCGACTTGATGCGGATGCCCCGGTCGGTGCCCTGGAACACGCAGTTGGAGATCACGACGCCGCGGACGCCGCCGGACATCTCGCTGCCGATCACGACGCCGCCGTGGCCGTGCACCATCGTGCAGTTCGTGATCGCGATGTTCTCGCACGGCACGCGGTCGAGCGACTTCTCGCTGCCGGCCTTGATGGCGATGCAGTCGTCGCCGACGTCGATGTGGCAGTCGCTGATGCGCACGTTGCGGCACGACTCCGGATCGATGCCGTCGGTGTTGGGGGAGTCGGCGGGGTTGAGGATGCGGATGCCGGAGATCCGCACGTCCTCGCACAGCAGGGGATGCACGGTCCACGCCGGCGAGTCGCGCAGCGTGACGCCGGTGATCTCGACACGCGAGCAGCCGTGCAGGCCGATCAGCGTGGGACGCGGGAACGACAGGGAGCCGGTGCGGAAGGCATCCCACCACCAGGCGCCGCCACCGTCGATCTCGCCGCGGCCGGTGATCGCGATGTCCGACGCGTCCCTGGCATAGATGCAGGGGGAGTGGATCGTCGTCGCCGCGCCCTCCCAGCGCGCTCCGACCGGAGGGTAGAGGGCGGGGTCTGCGACGAAACGCAGCACCGCCCCCGCCTCCAGGTGGAGTTCGACACGGGAACGCAGACGCAGAGCGCCCGTCTCGTGCACGCCGGACGTGATCGTCACACGTCCGCCGCCGGCATCCGCCGCCCGATCGATGGCTTCCTGCAGCGCGAGCGTCGTGCGCTTCGCGTTGCCGGGCCCGATCCGGGTGGGTGTGCTCTGCATCTGCGTCGTCCCGCTCATCTCAGTTGTTCTCCGCGTATGAAGCGCTGAGCTCTTCGATGATCGTGCTGAGGCCCTGGCCTTCGAGCTTCTCGATGGCGTCCTCGTAGCCGGCCATTTCGAGCTGTCCGACCATGTACTTGTTGTAGGCGTCGTTCGCAGCCTGCTGGATCGTCGACCAGCTCTGGTCGAACGCGTCCGACGACAGCGGCAGCGTGGGATCGACCACCGCGAACTCCGTGTTCTCCTCGATCTTCTCGTTGCCCTCGTCGACGTACGGCGTCGAGCTCTTGAACGTGACGACGTTGTCGCTGGGGCGGGACGACGAGTACGGCTGCACCTCCTGCTCCCACTTCGGCTGGTCGGCGATCGTCACGACGCCGTCTGCGTCGACGGTGTAGTGCTCGTCCTCGATGCCGTTCGTCATCAACGTGAAGGCCTCCTCGTCGAGGAGCTTGTCGATGAAGGCCAGCATGCCTCGCAGCTCGTCCTCGGTCTCGACCTGGCTCTTCGACATGGCCAGCCAGCCGCCGAAGCCGCCGTTCGTGTCGGACAGGATGCGTCGCGGCACGTCCTCGTACGTGATGTCGTTGATCAGCGCCCACGACATCGGCGTGTTCGGGTCGGAGCTGACCGCGAGGTTCATGTAGCCCTTCGGCTCGAACAGGCCGGTCACGACGATGCCGCCCTTGCCCTGCGCGATCGCGTCGATCTGATTCTGCTTCTGCATCGTGACGAACTCGCCGTTGACCGCGCCCTGCTCGTACAGGCCGCGGTACCACTCCATGGCCTGTTTGAACTCGTCGGTCTGGAAGGTCGGGATGACTTCGTCGTCCTCGACGACGAAGTTGTTGCCTGCGCCGAAGTAGCCGGCGAGGCTCTTGAACCCGAGCTTGAAGCTCTCCAGGCGGTCGAGGAATCCCGTGGTGTCATCCTTGCCGTTGCCGTCGGGGTCCTGCGTCGCGAAGGCCACAGCGACCTCGCCGAGCTCTTCGATCGTGTGCGGGACCTCCAGGCCGAGATTGTCCAACCAGTCCTGCCGCACGATCACGCCGTACCGCGCGATCGGCTTCTGGAACGGCACACCGTAGAGGTGTCCGTCGACGCGAGCCGATGCGAGCGTCTGATCGTCGATCTTGGACAGGTTTGGGTAATCGTCGAGGTAGGGCTCCACGTCCCAGAACTGGCCGGATTTCAACGCCTGGCGCACCGACGTGTTCGTGATGTTCGTCAGCGAGGTGATGTCGGCGAGCGAGTCCGACGCGAGTGCGGCGTTGATCTTCTCGTCGGCGGAGGCGGCAGGAACCCACTGGAAGTCGATTTCGGCTCCGGTGGTCTCCTCCAGCGCGGTCTGGATGGGTCCGTCCGCGTCCGGAGTCGTCGGCGTGTGCAGGATCGCCATCCAGGAGATCTCTTCGGGGATCTCGGCGGCTCCGCCACCGTCGGCGGATGCGTCGCCCGACGCCCCGCATCCGACGAGCGCGAGTGCGACGACGGCGGCGGAAGCGGTGGCGAGCGTCAGTCGGGAACGGTTGCGCATCTCAGTTGTTCTCCGCGTACGAAGCGCTGAGCTCTTCGATGATCGTGCTGAGGCCCTGGCCTTCGAGTTTCTCGATGGCGTCCTCGTAGCCGGCCATGTCGAGCTGTCCGACCATGTACTTGTTGTACGCGTCGTTCGCAGCCTGCTGGATCGTCGACCAGCTCTGGTCGAATGCGTCCGACGACAGCGGCAGCGAGGGGTCGATGACGGCGAACTCGGCGTTCTCGGCCATCTTCTCGTTGGCCTCGTCGACGTACGGCTGGGTGCTCTTGAACGTCTTCACGATGTCGGACGGGCGCGAGGAGTTGTACGGCTGCACTTCCTGCTCCCACTTGGGCTGATCGATGATCGTCACCACGTCGTCGCTGTCGATCGTGTAGTGCTCGTCCTCGATGCCGTTGGTCATCAGGGAGAACGCCTCCTCATCGAGCAGCTTGTCGATGAACGCGAGGATGCCCTTGAGCTCGGCCTCGTCCTTGACCTCGCTGGTCGACATGGCCAGCCAGCCGCCGAAGCCACCATTGGTGTCGGACAGGGTGCGCCGCTCGACGTCGTCGTACGTCATGTCGTTGATCAGCGCCCACTTCATGGGAGTGTTCGGGTCGGCGCTGAGCGCGAGGTTCATGTAGTTCTTCGCCTCGAACAGACCGGTCACGACGATGCCGCCCTTGCCCTGGGCGATGGCGTCCTGCTGATTCGACTTCTGCATCGTGACGAACTCGCCGTTGATCGCGCCCTGCTCGTAGAGGCCGCGGTACCACTCCATGGCCTCCTTGAATTCGTCGGTCTGGAACGTCGGAATGACTTCGTCGTCCTCGACGACGAAGTTGTTGCCTGCGCCGAAGTGGCCGGCCAGCATCTTGAAGCCGAGTTTGAAGCTCTCCAGGCGGTCGATGAACCCGGTCGTGTCGTCCTGGCCGTTGCCGTCCGGGTCGTCCTTGGCGAACGCGATCGCGACCTCGCTGAGCTCTTCGATCGTGTGCGGCGCCTCGAGGCCGAGGTTGTCGAGCCAGTCCTGACGCACCAGGATGCCGTAGCGGGCGATCGGCTTCTGCACGGGTACGCCGTACAGCTTGCCGTCCACGCGAGCGGAGGCGATCGTCTTCTCGTCGATCTTGGACAGGTTCGGGTAGTCCTTGAGGTACGGCTCCACATCCCAGAACTGCCCGGACTTCAGCGCCTGGCGCACCGAGGTGTTCGTGATGTTGGACAGGGATGTGATGTCGGCGAGCGTGTCCGACGCCAGGGCCGCGTTGATCTTCTCGTCCTTGGAGGCATCCGGCACCCACTGGAAGTCGACTTCCGTGCCGGTGTACTCCGCGAGCGCGGTCGCGACAGGGCCATCCGCTTCCGGCGTGGTGGGCGTGTGCAGCATCGCCATCCAGGTGATGCTCTCCGGGACGGTGACTTCACCGCTGCCTTCGTTGCTGTTCGCGGGTTCACCGGATGCTCCGCACGCGGTCAGCGCGAGCGATGCGATGGCGACGGAAGCGACGGCGATTCCGAGCCTGCTGTGGTTCCTCATTCGGTTGTTCCTCTCGCAAGGTGGAGACGGGGCTGCGCGGTCGCGCGAGCCCTGGGGGGTGAGGTCTGAGCGGCGGCGGCGTCGGCATCCGCGGTGAGCTGTCGGAACACGATGCGCGTGACGAAGCCGACGGCGGCCGCCGGGATGCCGATGCCGAACAGCACCAGCAGGGGGAGGGCGAACGACGTCAGCAGCCACGCCGTGACGCCGACCGCGGTGGCCGCGACGATCGTCCAGTGCAGGGAGCCGACGCCGAGCATGAGGGCGGCGGCGATCTGACGGGGGATGCCTCGGACGTCGGTCGCGGCCATCACCGGGAAGACATAGGCGGCGATGATCACGATGACGACCAGGGCCACGACGTTGCCGAACTGCAGCAGCCAGGTGGACGCGGCGAAGATGTTGGTGATGACGATGGCGGCCGCGGCCGTGAGGATCCAGCCCATCGCCGCCGAACGCCAGTAGTGGGTGCGCAGATGCCCGATGAAGGCGCGTGTCACCGGCGGCGTCTCGCCGAACCGGAACCACCGGTCGATGTAGGCCGCGACGGCGTACGAGGCCGGGCCGATGCCGAACACGACCAGACCGAGCGCGGTCGTCGCGATCCACAGCAGGTTCAGGTAGGCGATCCGGTACACGCCGCGCAGGAACGTGTTGATGCGCACGAAGCCCTCGAACGAGAACATCAGAACACGCCTTCCTCGCCGAACTTCTTCGCGAGCCGGTTGGCCATGATCACGAGGACGAGCCCGACCAGGCCCTTGAAGAGGCCGACGGCTGTGGCGTAGCTGAGCTGTCCGTTCTGGATGCCTGCCGTGTAGACGTAGGTGTCGAAGATCTCGCCGACCTCGCGGTTGAGCGAGTTCAGCATGAGGAACATGTGCTCGAATCCGAGCTCGAGGAAGTCGCCGATCGACAGGATGAACATGACGATGATGGTGGGGCGGATCGCCGGCAGCGTGATGTGCCAGGTCTGCCGCCAGCGGCCTGCGCCGTCGATCTCAGCCGCTTCGTACAGCTGCAGGTCGACCGCCGTCATGGCGGCGAGGTAGATGATCGTCCCCCAGCCGGCGCTCTTCCAGATCTCCTGGATCGTGTAGAGCGGTCGCAGCCAGTTCGGGTCCGTCAGGAACGGGACCTCATCGAAGCCCCACGAGACGAGGAGGTTGTTGATGCCGCCGCCGTCGGTGGTGAGCAGCACGTAGAACAGCGAGACGACGATGACCCACGACATGAAGTGCGGCAGGTAGATGACAGTCTGGATGCTGCGCTGGAACACCCGCGTGCGCACCTCGTTCAGCAGCAGAGCGAGGATGATCGGCACGGGGAAGGCGAACACGAGCAGCAGCACCGAGATGATCACCGTGTTGGTGAGCAGCATCATGAACGTGTCTTCGGTGAAGAACCGGATGAAGTGCTCGAATCCGACCCAGGGGCTGCCCCCGATGCCGCGGAACGGCGAGTAGTCCTGGAACGCGATGACCAGGCCGCCCATCGGCACGTACTTGAAGACGATGAAGTACACGATGCCCGGCAGTGCCATGAGGTACAGCGCCTTGTGGCGCCACACCTCCTGCCACCACGGGCGGGTGCGCAGCGGAGGCAGCGCGTCGCGCGCTTCCGGCGCGTCGGGCTGCGTGCTCTGAGCGGCTTCCAGCACGGTCATGCCGGCGTCCGCATCGCTGCGAGATCGGTCACCATCGGGGGCCTCTTCCTGCGCTCGTCATCGAGTTCCGGGTTCTGGTCACCAGAGAGAAAACGCTTCTTCGGTAACCGGTTTCCCGAGATTAGCACGGGAGGCGGGCGACGACAACCGTTCCTTTCGGACGTCCCCGTTTCGTGCTCTACAACGTTATATAGAACGAACGCGAGCCGCGCGGTCGCGCCCGCAGCGCGGGAGATGCCGCGGGGTGCGCATGCCGAGGCGACGGCACGCGAGAATGGATGCCGTGACCCTCGCTCTCGAAC
Organism: Microbacterium sp. M28; assembly: GCF_025836995.1. Taxonomy (NCBI): domain Bacteria; kingdom Bacillati; phylum Actinomycetota; class Actinomycetes; order Micrococcales; family Microbacteriaceae; genus Microbacterium; species Microbacterium triticisoli. Next base: position 455,500 of record NZ_CP107546.1, read on the forward strand.
TCGCCGTCCAGGATGCCGCCGGAGTGCGCATCGCCCGAGAGGTCGGTGCCGCGCGCGTCGAGCTCACCCAGGGACTTCCGCTCGGCGGACTGACGCCGTCCCCTGCCGCGCTGGAGCTGGCACGGGAGCAGGCGGGTGCGGATGGTCCCGAGATCCACGTCCTGGTGCGTCCGAGGGCCGGCGGGTTCCACTACGACGCGGATGAGCTCGCGGTCATCGAGCGCGACGTGCGTCTCGCGATCTCCGCCGGCGCGCACGGCGTCGTGGTCGGCTGCCTCGACGCCGCAGGCGCACTGGATCGGCAGGCGATGGCGCGCCTGGTGGATGCCGCGGCAGGTGCGCCGGTGACGCTGCATCGCGCGATCGACGTGACGCCCGATCCTGTCGCCACCCTGCACGCGGCACGCGAGCTCGGCGTCACGCGGATCCTCACCTCCGGCGGGGCGTCGGCGGCGATCGACGGCGTCGACGTCCTGCGTCGCCTGGTCGACGAGGCGGACCGCGGCATCCAGATCATGGCCGGCAGCGGCGTGGATGCGGCATCCGTCGTCGAGATCGCCGCGACCGGCATCGACGCCGTGCATTTCTCGGCCAAGCGCACGGTGACGGAATCGGGGGGCGTCCGGATGGGCTCTGCGTCCGACGGCGTCGGCGGATACGAGGTCACCGACCGCGACGCCGCGTTCGCCGTGCGGTCGGCGCTCGGACTCTGACGTCCGCGACACGAGCACGACACCGACCGATCGCGTCCGTAGACTCTCTGCCATGGCCGACCCCCGCAACGCCGCGTTCCGCACTGCCGAGTTCACGGATGCTCACGGCATCGCGATCGTCTACGACGTCCATCCGGCCGAGGGGGAGCAGCGCGGTGTCGTGCAGCTTCTGCACGGCGTCGGCGAGCACGCCGGGCGGTACGGGGAGCTGATCTCCGCTTTGAACCGCGCCGGTTTCGTGGTCTACGCCGACGATCATCGGGGGCACGGTCGCACCGGCATGCGCCAGCACGGGGATGCAGCGAAGCTCGGCCGACTGGGCAAGGGCGGTCTGCACGCGGCGAGGAACGCGATCTGGCAGCTCACCGGCATCATCCGCGACGAGAACCCCGACCTGCCGCTCGTGCTGTTCGGGCATTCGTGGGGATCGTTCCTCGCCCAGATGCTCGTGAACGATCATCCGGAGGCGTGGGACGCCGTCGTGCTTTCCGGTTCGGCGCTGCGCACACCGCTGATGCTGAACGCCGCGCCGCTCAACGCGCGCTGGGAGGGTGAGAACGCCACCGGCTACGAATGGCTCAGCCGGGACGCCGCGGTGTGGGAAGAGTTCGATGCGGACCCGCTCACGACCAACGTGCCGTTGCTGAAGCTGTTCGGCCCGGTCGAGGCGCTCAAACTGTACGGCAGACCCAAGAAGCACCTCGGTCGCGACATTCCGATGCTCTTGATGGTCGGACGCGACGACGCGGTCGGCGGACCTCGGAGCGTGCACCGACTGGCGGACGAGTACCGCGAGAGGTCAGGGCTCACCGACGTCACGACGCTCGTCTACCCCGACGCGCGCCACGAGATCTTCAACGAGCTGCAGCAGGGCGCGGTGCGAGCCGACCTGCTGGCCTGGCTCGACAAGCACATCCCCTCTCGAGGCTGAGAGCTGCGCCCGTGACTCAGATCGGCCCTGTCCGCGACGATCGCCGGTTCGCCGAGGCTCGCGCGTGATGACAGACGCGAACCCGTATCCCGGCGCATGCGACATCTGCGTCGGCTACTGGCGCACCTACGCCGACGACGCGCGGGCGGTGACGATCGGCGAGAGCGACGAGTTCATGGCCGAGGTTCGCCGGTGCCGCTTTTGCGGCACTTACTGGGAGGTCGGGGCGTTCAGTCATCCGAAGGTGCTCACGCGCGAGGAGGCTTTCCGCGAACTCCCGAACCTCGATGAGCTCGAACGCGCCCGCGGCATCGACTTCCCGGATTCGCCGTCCGGCGGGTGACGAGGAGGTCGCTTCCTCGCCGCCCGGCGTAGGCTGAGACCGTGCATGGTGAGTACAAGGTCCCGGGTGGAAAGCTCGTCGTCGTCGACCTCGAGGTCAAGGACGGGCGGATCGACGGATTCCGGCTCGCCGGCGACTTCTTCCTCGAGCCCGACACCGCTCTCGACGACATCAATGCGGCCGTCAACGGCCTGATGGCGGAATCGGATGCGACGGCGATCGCCGCCGCGGTCCGCGGTGCGCTGCCGGACGGTGCCCAGCTGCTCGGCTTCACTCCTGAAGCGGTCGGAACCGCCGTCCGCCGCGCGCTCGTGACGGCCCCTGGCTGGCAGGACTTCGACTGGGCGATCGTGCACGAGAAGGCCGTGTCCCCTCGGATGAACCTGGCTCTCGACGAGGTGCTCACCTCCCGCGTGGGCGAGGGCCGCCGTCGCCCCACCCTGCGCATCTGGGAGTGGAACGAATCCGCCGTCGTGATCGGCTCGTTCCAGTCGTACCGCAACGAGGTCGACCCGGAGGGTGCCGCCCGCCACGGATTCGACGTTGTCCGCCGCATCTCCGGTGGAGGGGCGATGCTCATGGCGGCGGGTCAGATCATCACGTACTCGCTCTACGTCCCGGCATCCCTCGTCCAGGGCCTGACGTTCGCCGACTCGTACGCGTTCCTCGACGACTGGGTGCTGCAGGCGCTGCGGTCGCTCGGCATCGACGCGACCTACCAGCCGCTCAACGACATCGCCTCGCCCACCGGCAAGATCGGCGGGGCCGCACAGAAGCGCCTCGCCAACGGCGGCGTGCTGCACCATGCGACCCTGTCGTACGACATCGACGGTCAGATGATGACCGAGGTGCTGCGCATCGGCCGCGAGAAGCTCAGTGACAAGGGCACGACGTCGGCGGCCAAGCGCGTGGATCCGCTGCGCAGCCAGACCGGGCTCTCCCGCTCCGAGATCATCGAACGCTTCAAGGACACCTTCCGCTCGCTCACCAAGGCCGAGGACGGTGCGATCACGGCCGACGAGTACGCGGATGCCGAGGCCCTCGTCGAGTCGAAGTTCGCCACCGAGGCATGGCTGCACCGCGTTCCGTGATCCCCGCACCCGCCTCCGACGATCAGCTCGAGTTTCCCGAACACCCCGGGACGCGCAGCCTCTCGGCCGACGCTGCTCCACGGCATCCGGATGAGGTGGGGAGCGTGTCGGTCGTCCACGGAGACAGCCTCGACGTGGCGAGGACGCTGCCGACGGCGTCCTTCGCCCTGGTCTATCTCGACCCGCCCTTCAACACCGGTCGAGCCCAGGAGCGGCAGGTCGTGACGTCTCGGCGGTTCACCGAGCAGCCGGTGCTCGACATCGAGCAACCGGACGAGGACGAGGCCGCCGAGAAGGAGATCAGGCACGGCTTCCACGGCCACGCCTACGAGCGGGTCCGTGGGATGCTGCGCACCTACGACGATCGTTTCGACGACTACGGCGCGTTCCTCATGCCACGGCTCGAGGAGGCCTGGCGGCTGCTCGCCGAGGACGGCACGCTGTACCTGCACCTCGACTATCGCGAAGCGCACTACGCCAAGGTCATGATGGATGCCGTGTTCGGCCGCGAGTGCTTCCTCAACGAACTCATCTGGGCGTACGACTACGGCGGGAAGTCGCGCAAGCGCTGGCCGACCAAGCACGACACGATCCTGGTGTACGTGAAGGATCCTGGGTCGTACTACTTCGATTCGGATGCCGTCGATCGCGAGCCATACATGGCGCCCGGACTCGTGACGCCCGAGAAGGCGGCGCGGGGCAAGCTGCCCACCGATGTATGGTGGCACACGATCGTGCCGACCACCGGGCGGGAGAAGACCGGCTATCCGACCCAGAAGCCGGAGGGGATCCTCCGGCGGATCGTGCAGGCGTCCAGTCGACCGGGCGACCGCGTGCTCGACCTCTTCGCAGGCAGCGGCACGACCGGTGCCGTCGCGGCAGCGCTCGGACGCGATGCCGTGCTCGTCGACGACAACCCCGAAGCGATCCAGGTGATGCGCGCCCGGATGCCGTCCGCCGAGATCACCGCGTTCGCTCGCTGAGCAGTTCGACGACCCGACCGTCCTCAAGAGCGAGCCGATCGTCGATCCGGTGGAACTCCCCAGGGTCGTGCGTCACCGCGATCACGGCCGCGCCGGTCGCGACGAGGTGATCGACCGCATCGGCGATGACCGTCCGCGAGTGCGCGTCCAGCGCCGCCATCGGCTCGTCCAGCAGGACGAGGTCGGCACGCTGCACGAGCGCCTGCGCGAGCAGCGCACGCTGACGCTGGCCGCCGGACAGCGTGCCGATCCGTCGCCGCGACAGCCCGGTGAGCCCGACCTTCGCGATCGCAGCCGTCACCGCGGCGCGATCGGCCTTGCGCGCCGGCCGCCAGAAGCCCAATCGGGCCCAGGTCCCCATCGCGACGAGGTCGAACACGGTCAACGGCAGGTGCGCCGGCAACGGCGTCGACTGCGGCACGAGAGCCGTTCGCGTCCCAGGACGGACCTCGACCGTTCCGCTCTGCGGTGTGAGGAGTCCGGCAGCCACGCTCAGCAGCGTCGACTTGCCCGATCCGTTGGGTCCGGAGACGACCAGTAGCCGCCCGGCGTGCGCGTCCACGTCGATTCCCCGTAACGCCGGATGCCCGTCATGACCGACGGCGACGTCGCGCACGGACAGCACGAGGGTAGTGGGCAGGAGCACGGGAACGGACGACATCCCTTCATTATTGCAAATGAAAATCGTTCTCAATAAGTGCTACAGTCGCTCCTCGTGACCCTTCTCGACCCTTTCGCCATCGCTTTCGTGCAGCGCGCCCTGCTCGCGGGCGTCCTCGTCGCTCTGATCTGCGGCGTCGTCGGCACATGGGTCGTGCTGCGCGGCATGGCATTCCTCGGCGAAGCCATGGCGCACGGCATGCTCCCCGGCATCGCGGTGGCGACCCTGATCGGCATCCCCGGCATTCTCGGCGCCGCCGTCAGCGCCGCCGGCATGTCCGTCGGCATCGGCCTCCTGCAGCGCCGGGGGCGGCTGTCGGCCGACACGAGCATCGGGTTGCTGTTCGTCGCCAGCCTCGCGCTCGGGGTCATCATCATCTCTGCTTCGCGAAGCTTCGCCACCGACGCGACGGCCATCCTGTTCGGCGACATCCTCGCCGCATCGGGGCAGGACGTCGCGACCCTGGCGTCGGTCGCGGTCATCACCCTGGTCGTCGCCATGCTCGGACACCGGGCCTTCGTCGCTCTCACGGTCGACCCGCGCCAGGCGCAGCTGCTGGGGTTGCGCCCGAAGCTCGCCCACGTCCTGCTGGTCGCCCTCATCACGCTCGCCGTCGTCGCCGCGTATCAGGCGGTGGGATCGCTGCTCGTCGTGGGAATGCTGCTGGGCCCCGCTGTCGCGGCCGGCCCGTGGACGGCCCGCATCCCCACGACGATGGCACTCGCCGCCGCGATCGGTGCCGTGGCCGTCGCCGTCGGTCTCCTCGTCTCCTGGTACGCCGGCACCGCGGCGGGCGCGACGATCGCTTTCGTCTCCATCCTCGCCGCGGCCGTCTCCGCCGCTCTTCGCCGGCTCGTCCGCCTCATCACCGTCGGGCACCGCCACGCCGTCTCGGAAAGGACCTCATGAGAACCCGTATCGCCGCCGCATCCGGCATCCTCCTGCTCGCGCTCTCGGGATGCACAGCTCCTGCCGCGCCGGAACCGACGTCCTCGACAGCCGCTGAGGGTGACGGGCACGGTCAGATCGAGGGGGCCCACGAACTGGCGGAGCCGGCCCTGCACCTCACGACGATCGACGCCGAGGGCACTGTGCGTCACCTCGACCTCCTCGACGAGGAGACATCCGTGCTGGCCGAGATCGACCCGGTGGACGAGGTCGTCACCGACGGGCGGTACCTGTTCGGCATCCGCGACGGGTCGGTCACGGTCATCGACAGTGGCGTGTGGACGTGGAGCCACATCGATCACTTCCACTATTACGAGGCTCCGGCCAAGGAACTCGGCGAGATCTCCGGACAGGGCACGCCGACCGTCGTCACCGGCGAGGTCGGCATCGGGGTGCACTTCGACGACGAAGCCGTGCTCCTGGACGCCCCCGCACTCGCCGAAGGACACCTCGAGGAGTCGTTCCGGATCCCCGCAGACGGCCCGGGACTCGTCGTGCCGATGGCCACCGGAGCGGTCATGACCGCACGGGATGCCGATGGCGGCGCGACGGGTGCGCTGCGCGTGGTCGCGGCGGACGGCACTCGCGGCGACAGCATCCCGTGCGGGAGCGCCGCGGGGACCATCACGACCGTGGTCGGAGTGGTCATCGGATGCGCGGACGGCGCAGTGCTGTTCGCGAGCGGCGACCCCGCCGCCGTCGAGCGCATCGCCTACCCGGACGGTGCGACGCCGGCGGCCACGGCGTTCGCGGCGCGCGAAGGGCGACCGCGCGTGGCCGCGGTCGCCGGGAGCACGGGTGTCTGGGTGCTCGACACCCGGGCGCGGTCGTGGACCCTCCAGGATGTCGGCGAGCCGATCGTCCGCGCGGTCGCGATCGACGACGCCGACGGCCGCGTGCTCGCGCTCACCGCCGACGGCGCCGTGCTCGTCCTCGCCGGCGGAGAAGTCGTCGCACGCACGGAGTCGCTGGTGGCGGCATCCCTCGCCGACTCCGAAGCCGCCGATGCCGTCCGATTCGTCGTCGACCAGAACCGGGCGTACCTCAACGGTCCGCTCGAGCAGACGATGTGGGAGATCGACGCCGCCGACGGCGCGCGCATCGCCAGGACGTTCGACACGGCATTCGCGCCACTGCACCTCGCGGGAACGGGACGATGAGCGCGTTGCGCCGTGTCGCCGTCGTCGTCGCTGCTGCCGGTGTGCTCGCCGGCGTGACCGGCTGCGGTGCGGCGGCGTCCGACCGACCGACCGTGTACGTCACCACCAACATCCTCGGCGACGTCGTCACCGAGATCGCGGGCGACCGGCTCGACGTCGTGACCCTCATGGCGCCGGGCGCCGACCCGCACTCCTTCGAGTTGTCCGCCCAGCAGGCCGCCGGGATGCGGGCGGCCGACCTCGTCGTGGCGAACGGCCTCGGACTCGAGGAAGGCCTCATCCAGCATGTGGACGCTGCGGCCGACGAGGGGGTCGAAGTCGTGGTCGCCGGCGATCATGTCGACGTGCTGGAGTACGCCGACGGCGCAGGACCGGACCCCCACTTCTGGACGGATCCGGCCCAGATGATCCTCGTCGTGGACGCCCTCGCGCCGGAACTCGCCGAGCTCGCCGGTGACGGCGCCGACGAGGTGCGCTCCGCCGCGGATGTCTACCGCGCCGAGCTCTCCGACCTCGATGACGATATGGCGACCGCGCTCGCGGCGGTCCCCACCGAACATCGCGCGCTCGTCACCAACCACCACGTGTTCGGCTACCTGGCGCACCGCTACGACGTCACGCTGCTCGGCGCGGCGATCCCCGGAGGGACGACCCTCGCGGCCCCCAGCGCCGCGGACCTCCAGGAGCTGGTCGACGCGATCGACCAGGTGGGCGTGCGAACGATCTTCGCCGAGTCGTCGTCACCGGATCGGCTCGTGCAGGTGCTGGCGGAGGAGGCCGACCGGGATGTCGCCGTCGTCGAACTCATCACCGAGTCGCTGGCCGCACCAGGAGAGCCCGGCGACACGTATCTGGACATGATGCGCGTCAACACGACGCGCATCACCGAGGGCTTGAGCCCCTGACCCACGCCCGTGAGGGCACCCACACGCCCGAGAGGGCGACGAAAGGAAACAGAATGACACAGCGCAAGCGAACCGTGCGCCTCGCCGCCGGTGCGGCCGGTGCGGCACTTCTCCTGGCGGGATGCACGGCCCAGCCGGCATCCGATACCCCGGCCGACCAGCCGACCAGCACCAGCGCCGCCGACACCGGGCCGCGCATCGCGGTCGCGTACGAGGGCGGGGTCCTCGTCGTCGACGGCGAGACCCTCGAGGTGATCGACGATTTCGCATCGGAGGAGTTCGTCCGGGTGAACCCGGCCGGCGACGACCGTCACGTGTTCGTGACGACGTCCGAAGGATTCCAGCTGCTCGACACGCGCGAGCCGGAGCTGACCGACCTCGTCGTCGAGGCGGGCGCCGCCGGTCACGTGGTCCGTCACGGCGGGAAGACCGTGCTCTACGACGACGCCACCAGCGACACGACCGTCTTCGACACCGCAGCGCTCGCCGAGGTCGACGGCGCGCTGCCGGATGCCGAGGTGATCGAGGGCGTCGAGGCCCACCACGGCGTCTCCGTGGTGCTGGAGGACGGGACCTTCGTCACGACCGTCGGCGACGCGAGCGGTCGCTCCGGCATCCGCGCTGTCGACGCCGAGGGCGCGGAGATCGCCGTGAGCGCCGAGTGCCCCAACGTGCACGGCGAGGGCACGGCACAGGACGAGGCCGTCGTGTTCGGCTGCGAGAACGGCGCGCTCGTCTTCCACGACGGAGCCATCACCAAGCTCTCGTCGCCGGACGAGTTCGGCCGTATCGGCAACGCGTACGTCTCCGAGAACAGCCCGCTGGTCGTGATGGACTACAAGGACGACCCGGATGCGGAGGGCTACCTGCTGACGAACCTCGCGCTCGTGGACACCGAGGCGAAGACGCTGGAGAAGGTCGCCCTGCCCGAGGGCATCAGCTACACCTGGCGCGGAGTCACCCGCACCGAGGACGGCGACGCCGTCATGATCGGCTCGGACGGACGCCTGCACGTCATCGATCCGGCGACCGGTGAGATCACGGCATCCCACGACGCCATCGAAGCCTGGGAGAGCCCGACCGAGTGGCAGCAGCCGCACCCCGCGATCGCCACGACCGGCGACGTCGTCTACGTGACGGACTCCGCGAACCGCACGATCGTCGCCCTCGACCCGCACACGGGCGAGGAGATCGCGTCGGGTGAGCTGCCCGAGGTGCCGAACGAGATCGCCGTCGTCGGCTGATGCCGGCGAGGTCTCAGACCAGGGCGAGGGCGTTGTCGTAGGCCGACGTCGTGATCTGCAGGCCGTCGCCGCCGAACACCCGCGCCGTCCCCGGCTCGGTCCGCCACGCGGGCCAGCCGGGGGCGCCGTCGCCGACGAACGCGACCGCCGCCGCGTGCATGTCGTCCGCGAGCGACTGCGGCGGGTGAGGACCGGCGAGGTCAGCGACGCGTTCGCGGTCCAGGCCGTCGAACCAGAATGGGACGTCCAGGCAGTGGCACGCCCAACCCTTGGTCGGGGACACCCAGCTGAACGCGTACACCCAGGTCTCGGCATCCGCGTTCCTGCGTGCCTCGGCGACGCGGACCACCAGACTGCGGAACACGTGATCCGTGACGAACCGGCCCACCATCGCGGCCGAGCCCTTGGCGCGCTGGGGGCGGTTCGCCGCCAGGTATGCGCGCCGCACCGCCCGGTCGCGCAACGCGGGCCGCAGCAGCGCGAACGACGGCACCACGCGCAGCGCGCGAGGTGCACGATCGGCGATCATCGTGAACTCGTCGTCCGTGGCGCCGAGCAGAAGCGGTTTGTCGGAGCCGATTCCGTCCCGCAGGGCGTCGACGGTCGGGCGGGGGATGAGCTCCCCGTCGATGACCGGTCCCCATGGCAGACCGTCCTCGATGAGGCCGGAGAGCAGGCCGAGCCCCTTCCGCCCGCCGACCGCCTTGGACTGATTCTTGAGGATCCGCGACTCCGACACGGAGCGGAAGCCCTCGAGCGTCGGCGCGATCTCGAGGACGCCGGCCAGCCGTTCGCCCCTGGCGCGCGCGACGTCCGCCGGGATGTCGGCGAGCGCGGCGGACACGGCCAGCGCGCCATGGAACAGGTGCTGCGCCGACGGCATGCTCAGCAGCGTCAGCACGGCGCCTCCGCCGGCGGACTGGCCGGCGATCGTCACCCGTTCCGGGTCACCGCCGAACGCCGCGATGTTCGCGCGCACCCACTCGAGTCCGGCGATCCAGTCCCGCACGCCACGGTTGTCCGGGGCGCCGTCGATGTGCCCGAATCCGTCGAAGCCCAACCGGTACGACAGCGAGACCGTGACGACGCCGTCGCGGTTGAAGCGGCTGCCGTCGTACCAGGGGCTCGCCGGGGAGCCTTCCGTGTAGCCGCCGCCGTGGATCCACACGAGTACGGGCAGGGCGTCGTCGTCCTCGACCGTCGGGGTGAACACGTTCACGTTGAGCGTCGCGTCCCCCACCACCGGCGGCTCGGGGATCAGCGTTCCGCCCGGATCACGGCGCAGGGCCGTCGCTCCGTAGGCGGTCGCGTCGCGCACCTCGCTCCACGGCTCCGGCGGTACTGGGGCCGCGAAGCGTCGGGGCCCCGTCGGCGGCTGAGCGAACGGGATGCCCAGGAACGCCGCCGAAGCGGTGGGCGCACCGGCATCCCGCCAGAAACCGCGGACCGGACCGGATGCCGTGTGCACGACGGGCGCGTCGGTACTGGATCGCGTCATGGAGTCAGAGTATCCGTAGGACACGATGTGTCGAGAAGTGCGACACTGGTGACCACGCCGATCCCGACGAAGCATGAGGTGGCCACGTGACACGACCTCCCGCCGGTGCGCAGACCCTGCTGCGAAGCCTGAACGCACGAGCGATCCTGGAGGCCCTGGCCCGACGCGGCCCCCTCACCCGTGCCGAGCTGATGGGGGAGACCGGGCTCTCGCGCACCGCCGTCACACAGGTCCTGCGGATGCTCGAGAACGCCGGCGCCGTGGCATCCGCTGGAGTGGACAAGGTCACGCGCGGCCCGGCAGCAGGGCGGGTCGCCTTGCACCCAGGGCTCGGGTGCGCCGTCGCGGTGCACATCGACCACCGCTCGGCCAACGCGGCGACCCTGGATCCGACCGGTCGCGTTCTCGCGGAGCGCCGCAGCTCCTTCGACCCGTCCGGCGACCTGACCGAGCGGGTCGACACCCTCACAGAACTGCTGACCGCGGTGCTTATGCCGTCGGCGGGCCCGTTGCGACTCGCGGTCGTCGGAGTGCCGGGCATCGTCAGCAGGGACGGCGGCATCCGCGACGACCAGGGCCCGGACGGCGGCGCGTTCCGATCCGCGCTGCAGGCCAGGCTGGGGTGCGAGGTCCGTCTCGAGAACGACGTCAATCTCGCCGCGATGGCCGAACTGTCCGGTACGGTGGCGACCGGTCTCGACAGCTTCGCCCTGCTCTCCGTCGACGACGGCCTCGGCGCGGGCATCGTGATCGACGGCACCCTGCAGCGCGGTGCCGGTGGCATCGCCGGCGAGGTCATGTACCTGCCGCAGCCCTCGCTGCCGGTCGGCGCCCCCGTGCTGAACGAGGTCGTCGTCGCCGATCTCGCGGCGACGAACGGCCGCGACCCGAACCTCCCGCTGCGGAGCCATCTCGACGCGGCGCTCGAGGGTGAGGCATCCGCGATCGAGATGACTGCCGAGCTCGCCAGGCGCGTGGTGCTCGTCGCCGGAAGCATCACGCTCGTGATCGATCCTGCGGCGTACATCCTGGCGGGCGATGCCGCGCATCCGGTCTTCTCCGAAGCCATCCGCCAGGCAGCCGACGAGGTCGAGCACCTTCTGCCGCTGACCTTCCTGGTGTCGTCGTTCGGACGCGAGGCGACGCTGACCGGCGCCGTCGGCGAGGCGACGGCGGGGCTGCGCGAGATGCTCCTCACCGGCATCCTCACCGGTTCGGATCGGACGCGGTGATGACGACGGCTTCGGATCTCACCGCCCGCCTCGGGATGCCGGACGGCGCACGGGCGATCATCCTCAACGCCGACGACTTCGGCATGTGCCACGCGGCCAACACCGCGATCATGGACCTGCTCGATTCGGGTCGCCTCGACTCGACGACGATCATGATGCCGTGCGCGTGGGCGCCGGAGGCGCTCGCCTTCGCGACGCGGCGCACGGATCTCGACATCGGGGTGCATCTCGTCCTCACGAGCGAATGGAGCGACTATCGGTGGCGGCCGCTGACCGGCAGCGCGAGCTCGCTCGTCGATGCGTCGGGTCACTTCCCGGCGGAGGCGCGTGCGGTCGAAGAGCACGCGGATGCCGCAGACGTCGCAGCCGAGCTCGCCGCGCAGCTGCAGGCCGCGTCGGATGCCGGCGTGGACGTGACCCACCTCGACAACCACATGGGTTCGGTCTACGGGCTGGAGACCGGCCGGGACTTCCTCGGCGAGGTGTTCGCGCTGGCCGCGCGGCACGGGCTCCCGTTCCGACTGCCGCGGGTGGCCGACGGGCCGGAGCTGGACCCCGCGCTGCAGCCCCTGCTGGACCGCGCCGCCGCCGCGGCGGATGCCCTCGGCATCCTGCTGCCGGACCGCACGTGGACGCATCCCTTCGCTCTGGCGCAGGAGGGGACGCCGCACGAGGAGACCTACGAGCGGGTGCGCGACGGGTTCGTCGCACTGCTGCGGGCGGTCCCCGCCGGCGTCACGGAGATCTTCCTGCATCCGATGGTCGACGACCAGGAACTGCGCTCGGTCGTCGACTTCAGCGCGGCCAAGCGCGGATACGAGCGCAGACTGCTCACTGACCCGATCATCGCCGCTACGATCGCCGAGGAAGGCCTCGTGCGCGTCGGCTGGCGCGCGCTGAGGGACCTGCAACGCGGACCGCGCTGAGGAGGGGGTACCGGCGATGAGCATGGTCACCCGCCTGCGGGACCGTCGCCTGGGCGATGCGCCCGGCCGGCGGCAGACCATCGCGTTTGGCGCCTCCGGGTTTCCGACGCAGCTGATGGCGCAGACGTTCTCGGCCTTCGTCGTCTACTTCTACGTGGCGCAGCTGGGGGTGCCGGCCGGATGGGTCGCGGCGACGATGATCGCCCACGGCATCCTGAACGCCCTGCTCAACCCCGTCGTCGGCGCGCTCTCGGACCGGATCCGCACGCCATGGGGTCGGCGGGTGCCCTGGATCGGCCTGGGGATCGTGCCGTTGGTCGTGGCCTTCGCGCTCGTCTGGATGCCGCCGTCGCTGTCGGCCCCTGGTCTGATCGCGTGGTTCCTCGTCGTGGTCGCGGTGTACGACATCGCCTTCGTGGTCGTGGTGCTGAACATCTCGGCGCTGTTCCCCGAGATCTTCCGCACCACCGCGGAGCGCGCCAGGGGCAACGTGCCGCGGCAGATCTTCGCGATCGTCGGGATGGTGCTGGGGACGGCCGGTGCGCCGCTGCTGTACGACGCGATCGGGTGGCCGGGGATGGCGATCGCGCTGGGCGCGGTGTGCCTCGTGATGCTGATCTGGTCGTTCGCCGGCGGAATGATCGAACGCCGTGGCGCGGTGCCTGATGCCGAGACCTCGATGACGTGGAGCGATCAACTGCGGTACACGTTCGGCAACCGCGCGTTCGTGCCGTACGTGCTGGGGTCGCTGTGCGTGCAGACCGCGATCGCGGTGATCCTCGCGGCGATCCCGTTCTACGTGCGCTACTCGCTGCATGCGGCCGAGGGCGAGGGCAGCATCCTGCTCGGCGCGATCTTCGCCACCGCGATCCCCGCGATCGTGCTGTGGAGCGCCGTGGTCCGGCGGACGACCCCGCGGACCGCACTGCTCTGGGCCGTCGCGGTGCTCGGCCTCGCCGTGCTGGGCTACCTGCTTCCCGCCACGGTGCTCGGCGCCGCGCTGGTCGGCATCGCCGTCGGTGTCGGCGTCGGAGGGCTGCTGCAACTGCTCGAGGTGGTGCTGTCGCAGATCATCGACGCGGATGCCGCACGCACCGGTCATCGCCGTGAGGGCGTCTACTTCGGCGTGAACGGATTCGTCGTGCGCGGCTCGGTCGTGCTGCAGGCCGTCGTGGCCGCCTGGGTGCTGGGCGCCAGCGGATTCGATGCGGCTCTGGGCGACGCGCAGCCGGGAGCGGTGGACGGCGGCATCCGGATCATGCTGGCGGTCGTCCCGATGGGGTTCACCGCGCTGGCTTGGGTGTGCTTCTGGCTGTATCCGATCCGGACGCGGGATCTTGCGCCGGAGGCGGCCCTCCCCGCGCCATGAGACTCGGACCCGCGAGACGCTCAGCCGGCGTTGCGGCGGGCGTCCCAGCCGGTGCGCACCATCTCGTCGACCGTGTACCGCATCTTCCAGTCAAGGTCGCGGGCGGCGAGATCGCCGGCGGCGACGATCCGGTCGGGGTCTCCGGCGCGGCGCGGGCCGATCTCGGGAGTGAAGTCGATGCCGGTGACGCGGGCCATGGCATCCATGATCTGCTTGACGCTCAGACCATCGCCCGAGCCGAGGTTGTACGCGGGCTCGATCGGATCGCCGGCGGCCAGCCGCTTCGCGGCCGCGACGTGTGCCGCGGCGATGTCACCGACGTGCACGTAGTCGCGGACGTTCGTGCCGTCCTCGGTCGCGTAGTCATCGCCGTTGATGCGCGGCGTCTCGCCCGCGATCAGCTTCTCGAACACGATCGGGAACAGGTTGTGCGGGCTGACGTCGTACACGGTCGGGTCCGCGGAGCCCACGACGTTGAAGTAGCGCAGCGACGTGTGCCGCAGCGGGTGGTCGGATGCCGCGGTGGCGGTCGCCTGGTCGCGCAGCAGCCACTCCCCGATGAGCTTGGACTCACCGTACGGGCTGGCGGGCGCCTTCGCGGTGTCCTCGGTGACCAGCGCGACATCGGGGGTGCCGTAGACCGCGGCGGACGACGAGAACACGATGTTCGAGACGCCGGCCGCTGCCATCGCCTCGAGGACGATGCGCGTGCCCTCGACGTTCTGCGCGTACGTGTGCAGCGGACGCTGGACCGAGACACCGGCGTACTTGTAGCCCGCGACGTGGATGACGCCCTCGGCGTCGTGATCACGAAGGGCCGTCTCGACGAGCGCGCGATCGAGGATCGAACCCTCGACGAACGGAACCCCGTCAGGAGCGAAGGAGACCGCACCGCTGGAGAGGTCGTCGAGGATGACCGGTTCGAGCCCGGCATCCGCGAGGGCGCGGACGACGTGCGATCCGATGTACCCGGCGCCGCCGGTGACGATCCAACTCATGGTGCTCCTTCCGCGGCGCGGGCGCGCCTCGTCCATTGTCTCAGGCGCGGAGTCGACCACTCGCGACACCCGCGTCACGCGTCGCGGCGGGCTCCGGCGGCCGGCGTGACGGTGAACAGCAGCGGCGCCTCGAATTCAGCGGCCGCGAACGCGTCGTTCACGGCCGCCGAAACGGCCTCCGTGGCATCCGCTTCGATCAGCGCGATGGCCGCGCCGCCGAAGCCGCCTCCGGTCATGCGGGCACCCAGCGCGCCTGCCGACAGCGCCGCCTCGACGGCCGTGTCGAGCTCGGCGACCGAGATCTCGAAGTCGTCGCGCATCGAGGTGTGCGAGGCGACGAGCAGGTCGCCGATCGCACGCGGCCCGTCCGCGCGCAGCACGGCGACGGTGTCGAGCACGCGCTGGTTCTCGGTCACGACGTGGCGGACGCGCCGGAACGTCACATCGTCCATGAGCTCGGCGGCACGGGGCAGATCATCGACCGACACGTCGCGCAGCGACGAGGCGCCCATGATCGCCGCTCCGCGCTCGCACGCGTCCCGACGCTCGCGGTATCCGCCGGTCGAGTGGGCGTGCTTGACGCGGGTGTCGATCACGAGGATCGCGAGCCCCGCCTCCGCAACCGCCAGGGGCACCTGCTGCGCTTCGAGCGAGCGGCAGTCCAGGAAGATCGCGGTGTCGACGCCGCCGATCATCGTGGCCATCTGATCCATGATCCCGGTCGGCGCGCCCACGGCCTCGTTCTCGGCACGACGGCCGATCCGCGCGAGCGCCGTCCTGTCGAGGCCCGCTGCCCACAGGTCGTTGAGCGCGGATGCCGTGGCCCCCTCGATCGCGGCCGAGGACGACAGGCCGGCGCCGACGGGAACGTCCGAGGCGATCGCGACGTCTGCTCCGACGCCGGTCGCACCGGCCTCCTGCATCGCCCAGGCGACGCCGAGCGGGTAGGCGGCCCACTCGGGAACAGCGGGTGCAGCCCCGGTCGGCGTCGGGAACAGCTCGCCGAGCTCGGTGAGCGCGACCTCGACCGGCTCCTCGGCGAAGGTCGACGTGACCCGCACGCGGTCGTCTTCGCGGATGCCGACGGCGGCGACCGTGCGGTGCGGGATCGCGAACGGCAGCACGAAGCCCTCGTTGTAGTCGGTGTGCTCGCCGATCAGGTTGACGCGGCCCGGTGCCGACCAGACGCCGTCCGGCTCACGGCCGGTCAGCGCGGTGAACAGCTCTCGGGCGATGGCTTCGGTGCTCATGGTGTCCTCGGGTGGGGTGTGGCAGGGGAAGTCAGGAGGCGGGGTCGGCGACCGAGGCGACGGCCTCGCGCAGGCGCTCGGCGGACTTCTCGGGCGGGATCTCGGCGGTCCACGCCCACATGGCCGATTCGCTGCCGGCGAGGAACTTCAGCTTGTCGGCGGCGCGACGCGGGCTGGTCAGCTGCAGATGCAGGCGCACGCTGTCGCGGCCGACGTGCACCGGCGCCTGGTGCCACGCGGCGATGTACGGGGTCGGGGTCTCGTAGAGCGCGTCGACGCCGCGGAGCAGGCGCAGATACAGCGGGGCGAGCTCGTCGCGCTCGGCCTCCGTCGTCTCGGCGAAGTCGGCGACATGCCGGTGCGGCATGAGGTGCACCTCGAGGGGCCATCGGGCGGCGAACGGCACGAACGCGGTCCAGTGCTCGCCCTGCAGCACCACGCGGTCGGACTTCTGCTCGGAGTCCAGGATCCGTGCGAAGAGATCGGGTGCGGTGCGGTCGATGCTGTCGAGCAGGCGGGTGGTCCGAGGGGTGACGTAGGGGTACGCGTAGATCTGGCCGTGCGGATGCGGCAGCGTCACGCCGATCGCCTCGCCGCGGTTCTCGAACGGGAAGACCTGCTCGATGCCGGGGATCTGCGACAGCGCAGCGGTGCGATCCGCCCACGCCTCGATGACGGTGCGGGCTCGCGTGACGGTCTGCGTGCCGAAGGACCCGGAGTGCTCAGGGCTGAAGCACACGACCTCGCAGCGTCCGACGCTCGTGCGGGTGCGCTCGAGGCCCAGCGCCGCGAGGTCGTCGAGGCCGCGCGGCGGGTTCGCCGCCACCGGCACGCCGCCGAATCCATCCGGAAGCGCCGGACCGAATGCGGGGGAGCGGTTCTCGAACACGGCGACGTCGTACCGAGACGGGATCTCGGAGGGGTTGGCCGGGGTCTGCGGTGCGAGCGGGTCGGCATCGGCCGACGGCATCATCACGCGGTTCTGACGGTTCGCGGCGACCGTGATCCAGTCACCGGTCAGCACGTCGAGGCGCATCGAGGCGGTTTCGGGGCGCACGGCGAGATCGCGGGCGTCGACCGCACGGTCTGCTCCGAGCGTCGTCCCCGGGTCGTCGAAGTAGATGAGTTCGCGGCCATCGGCGAGCGTCGTCGCGTGCTTGACGACGCCAGCGCCGATTTCCGCCGTCCGCAACTCCGCAGATTCATGCATGTTCACGTCAACACGGTACCCTGCGGCCGGTGATAACGTCAACATTCAGGAGTTGTGAACGGAGGATGCCGGTGACGGAGCACGACCCGATCCGATCGCGCCGGGGCTCAGGCCCGTCTGCGCGGGTCTCGATGGCGCAGGTCGCCGCGCTCGCCGGGGTCTCCGGCCAGACGGTGTCGCGCGTCGTCAACGACAGCCCTCGCGTGGACCCCGCCACGCGCTCCCGCGTCGAGCGCGCGATGGCGGAACTCGGCTATCGTCCGCATCTCGCCGCGCGCACCCTGCGCACCGGGCGCTCGCAGACGATCGGTCTCGTCGTGACGACGCTCGCCACCGTCGGCAACTCCCGGATGCTGCAGGCGACGGCCGAGGCGGCAGAGGAACGCGGATACGCGCTCACCGTCGTCACCGCCGCTGGCACCGACGGCGTCAGCCGCGCCTTCCAGCGGCTCGCCGATCAGGGCGTCGACGGCGCGGTCGTGCTCAACGAGGCATCCGCTCTCGTGCCGGCCTCCGAACGTCCGACGGCACTACGACTGGTCGTCGTCGACGCGGCCGACGACACGGAACTGCGGGTCGTGCACAGCGACCACGCCGGGGGCGCGGCGCTGGCGACGACGCGGCTGCTCGAACTCGGTCACGCGACCGTGCACCATCTGGCCGGCCCCGAGGACTCCTTCGCGGCGGCCGAACGCGAGCGCGGGTGGCGCGAGACGCTCGACGTTGCCGGCATCCGGCCGTCGCGCGTCGTCCGCGGCGACTGGTCCGCCGACTCGGGGTACGCGGCGGCCGGGGCGCTTGACGCGGCATCCGCGATCTTCTGCGCGAACGACCAGATGGCACTCGGACTGCTGCGTGCGCTCGCGGATGGCGGCAGGCGGGTTCCCGAGGACGTCGCCGTGATCGGGTTCGACGACGTGCCGGATGCCGCGAACTACCGCCCCCCGCTCACGACGATCCGGCAGGACTTCACGGCGCTCGCGCACCGCGCCGTCGAGGCGCTGGTCGCGGACATCGAGGGCGATGCGGATGCCGGCGCCGGCGGCGTGATCCCGACCGCTCTCATCGAGCGCGCGAGCCACGCGCCGCGCTGAGGCGGCCGACACCACCGACCCGCTCAGCTGCGGATCTCGCGCCACAGCGCCCGTTGCGACAGCTCCACGGCGTCGACCGCGCACAGTGCCCCGGATGCCGCGGCGAGCCGATCGGCCGCGTCGACGGGCAGATGCACACCGGCGTCCTGGCGCAGCGGGAGCACGTGCAGCTCGACAGTGGACCATGGACGGACACCGGCGTCGTGCAGGTTGACGACCAGGTCGGATTCGTCCCAGAACCGGTCGGTCGCGGTTCTGCCGTCCACCCGCACCTGGGCGACGTCGCCCGCCCAGCGCACCGTGAGCACGGCGTCGCCGTCGAGTTGTGCAGGGAGGTCGACCGCATGCACGGCGGCATGCGCATCGAACTCGGCATCCGACGGCGCCGCCTGTCGACCCGCGCGCGATCCGTAGTCGCCGGGCGGGATGGAGGACGGTCGTCGTTCGCGCACCGACACCGATGCTCGCGCCGGCGTTCCTTCGACATGCTGCCACTGGAGCGTCCGCCAGCCGCCGCGCGCGTATTCGCGGACATCCGGAACCGCGTCCGCGGTCCGTGACGAGAGGTCGCCTGCCGCATCCCAGGTGAGTTCGTCGTCCGATACCAGGAGGCGCCGACCACCGGCTTCGACGACCCAGCTGCGCGCGGCATCCGCGGCGGGCAGCACGAGCACGTCGATCCCGCCGACGTGCAGCGCCGGACCGCCTGGCGATATCGCATGCACGGTCCCGGCGTGAGCGATCTCGACCGGGATGCCGGCGTCCTCGACGAGGACGAGCGTGGGCACGTCTCCGGGCAGCACGGTCAGCGCGGATGCCGTCGCCCATGCGATCTCGGTCCCGGAGACGTCGAGACCCAGCGGCCAGCGGGCGAGCGTCCCTGCGGGCACGTCGACGGGAGTGCGGGGGAAGACGATGGTGCCGGCATCCGTCTCGACCTGGAAGCGCGCGCTCTCGGACGTCGCGAGCGGGACGTGCGGCTGGTGCCACCCGATGAACACGAAGCCGCCCCGCACCGCCCACCGCAGCGTCTCGGCATCGTGCACGTCGGCGGGGCGCACGTCGGGCAGATGGGCCTCGGCGGTCGCCAATCGATCGCCGAACGCGGCGGCGAACGCGTGCTGCAGGCGCAGCGCCGCGTGGCTGGGTGAGGTGCGACCCGCCTCACCGATCGGGGCGTGGAAGTCGTAACTCATCCGCGTCATGTCGTTCGGATACCCGGTCGCCTGGGTCTCCTCGAGCCCGGGTCCTGGGTTCGTGCCGCCGGTGTACATGTAGTAGCCCTGCCACGACGAGCCGCTGCCGAGCTTGGCGTGCGCGATGGCCGCCACATCGAGCGCCGCGGGCTTCGGGCGGCGGTGATAAGCCGTGGCCATGCCGCCGGCCAGCTCGCACGTCGCGACGGGGAACCACGGCGACACGTCGGATCGGCGCGACGCCTGCTCGCCGCGGACGTCGACGCCGATACCGGGGTCGTCCCACTCATCGGAGAAGAAGTAGTGCGCACGGAAGGTGTCATCCCACGGTTCGCCGGGGTCCACCCAGAACCCGTCGCCGTATCCGCCCCAGAGCGGGAGCACCTCGTCGTCCGGCAGCTGAGCGCCGCCCCATGCGGTCGCCGTCCACAGCGGCGCGGACAGGCCGGCTTCGCGCGCGAGGCGCTTGAGCGTCACCAGGTGTCCCGGTTGGTCGTAGAGCTCGTTGTCGAGCTGGATGCCGAGCAGGCGGTCGGGTCTCGCCCTCCCGTCCAGCGCAGCACCGAGCCGCCGGAACCACTCAGCCACGAGCGCGAGATACGCGGGGTCGTCCGTGCGGTGGCGCACATCCGCCGCCTGCACCCAGTCGGGGAAGCCGCCGTTGCGCGCCTCGCCGTGCGCCCACGGGCCGATGCGCAGCACGACCTCGAGGCCCTCGTCGCGTGCCGCATCGAGGAACGCGCCGACGTCGAGGTTCCCGTCGAACGACGCCTCGCCTCGTACGGGTTCGTGGTGCAGCCACAGCACGTACGTCGACACGACCGTGATACCGCCGGCGCGCATGAGTCGCAGCCGTTCGGTCCATCGCTCGCGCGGCACTCGGCTGTAGTGCATCTCGCCGGACACCGGCATCCACGGTATGCCGTCGCGCAGCAGTGCACGGCTGGTCAGGCCGAGACCTTCGCGATGGTCGACGGCGTTCGCCATCCGAGGGCGCCGCTCGTCGCGGGCTCGGCCGGTGGCGTCGAGGCGCAGCGGTTCGGTCATGACGGGCTCCTTCTCCGCGGGGCGGGATGCCGAGAGGGCAGTGACGCACGGTCGCACGCGGCGGCCCGGCGTCACTGCCCTCGCGATCACAGGGGTGGCGGTGCTCAGCTCCCGAGGATGACGTCGGCCTCGGCGAAGAACTGCTTCACCGCGTCATCGATCGAGATGGCGCCCAGGCCGATCGACTTGCCGAGATCCCAGAAGGTCTGCTCCAGCGAGCCGTAGCCGACGACCGGGACGGGCGGAGCGTCGCCGATGCGGTCGGCGGCGGCCTCGATGTAGTCGGCGACCTGCTTGTCCGCCCCTTCGAGGACGGTGCCCTCGAGCTTCGACGACGAAGCGGGGAAGCCGAGGGTCGTGCCGAAGATCTCGCCCGCCTCCGGGCTGTTCACCACGAAGTCCAGGAAGATCGCGGCCGCCTCGGGGTGCTCGGTGTTCTCCGCGATCGCGACCTGGAGCCCGGCCTGGCGATACAGGTCCTTCGAGCCCTCCTTCGCGGTGGGCGGCGCGATCATCGAGATCGATGAGGAGCCGGAGTCGGCGAGATAGCCGCCGAGGAAGTTGCTCCAGCTCATCTCGCTCGCGGTGATCGCGGCGCCGAAGCCGGACTTCGGCGAGAGCTCCTCGAGGCGCTGCTGCGGAACCGTGACGCCCTCGCGGATCGCGTCGCCCGATTCCCAGAACTCGCGGAGGTCGTCCTCGGTGAATCCGAGTTCACCGTCCTCGGTGTACAGGTTCTCGCCGTTCGCGCGCAGCTGCAGCTCGAACAGCTGGATGCGCTGCGTGTAGTCCGTGCCGCCGTAGACGGTGCCGCCTGTGGCGTCGGTGACCGACGCCATCCACTCGTCGAACTCCTCGAACGATGTGCCTGGCTCCGGGGCCTCGACACCGGCGGACGCCAGCAGGTCGTCGTTGATGAAGTTCGCCCACAGGCTGTATCCGGTGGGCAGCGAGTACTGCACGTCGCCGAGGGCACCGGTGCCGAGCAGGGACTCGTCGAACGTGGACATGTCGATGTAGTCCGACACCTCGGCGAGGTCGAGCAGGTTGCCCGATTCGCCGTACTGGCGCAGGTAGCTGTCCGAGAACTGGAACACATCCGGCAGGCCGCCGCCGGCGGCCTCGGTCTGACGCTTCTCCCAGAAGCTCGGGAAGTCCGTGAACGACACGTTCACCGTGATGTTCGGGTGCTCCTCGTTGAACGCCTCGATGAGGTCGTTGTATCGGGTCGCGCGGTCGTCGTTGCCCCAGAAGGCGTAGTTGATCGTGACCTTCTCATCGGGGTCATACGCGTCCGACGAGCCGGAGTCGCCGCTGCCGCAGCCGGCGAGGACGAGCGCGGCGCCGGTGGCCAGCGCGGCAGCGGTGAGAAGACGGCGGGGTGCGGGCATGGAATGCTCCTGTCGTGTTTCGGAGGGGATCAGAGGGCGACGGCGTCCGCGAGCGGGGCCGTGTGCGCGGCAGGCGCATCGATCGGTACGAGGACGAACGCGACGCCCTGGGAGTCGAGGGCCACGCGTTCGACTGCGGCGCCGGTCTCGGCATCCGTGCCGCGGACGGCGACCTCGACCGGGTCATCGCCGTGGTTGATGATCGTCACGAGCTCGCCGCGCCTGGCGACCTCCACACCGGCCGGCACGTCGGGGACGACCGGACGGACGCCGGATGCCGCCACGAGAGCATCGACGACGGCGGCGAGGCCTTCGGCATCCGGCTGGGTCGCCAGGTACCAGGCCTCGCCGGCACCGAACCGGTTGCGGGTGAGGGCGGCCGATCCGGACTGCAGGCCGGACTCGAACGTGCCGAGCACCGACGCGCCTGCCGGTCGGACCGCCTCGGCCACCAGCCGTCCGCCGTACGTCGCGCCGTCGAACGAGAACGGGACCGTGCCGCGGGCCGCAGCCGCACGTGCGGCCTGGGTCGCCGCCGCGCTCAGCGCGCCGACGCCGTTCCCGCCGGTCGACTCGCCCGCCAGCGCGCCGAAGTCCTCGAAGCGCAGCCCCACGACATCGCCGAGCAGCGTCAGGAATCCACCGTCGCGGAACTGGTCGTGCTCGTCGACGATGTCGGTGAACGGCCCGGTCACGAGCGTGCCCCCGTCCTCGACGAAGCGGGCGATCGCCGACGCCCCCTCTTCGCGCAGCAGGTACAGCACGGGGGCGACCACGAGGTCGTATCCGACACCGGCATCCTCCGGCGCGATGATGTCGACCTGGATGCCGCGGTCGTGGAACGCGCCGTACCACTCGAGCGTCAGCGCGAGGTAGTCGATCTCGGTCGGGTGATCGCGCTCCTCGACGGCCCACCAGTTCTCCCAGTCGAACACGAGGGCGACCTGCGCGTCCCGTCCTGGTGCGGGCAGGTCACCGAGCGCGGCGAGCCGCGCACCGAGCTCGGTGACGGCGTTCCAGGTGCGGGTCTGCGTTCCGGCGTGAGGCAGCATCGCGGAGTGGAACTTCTCGCTGCCTGCGCGGGACTGCCGCCACTGGAAGAACATGATCGCGTCGGCGCCGCGGGCGATCGACTGCGCGGTCTCCGCCATGAGCGCTCCGTCGCGCTTGCCCGGATTCCCCGGGCGCCAGCTGACGGCATCCGTCGCCTGCTCCCAGAGCATCCACGGCACACCGGGCTTGAGCGAACGGACGAGGTCCCGCTGGAAGGCGGCGTCGCGGATGCGGTTCGGATTGGCGGGATCGGGATAGCAGTCGTCGGCGATCACGTCCATGTGCGGAGCCCAGCGACGGTAATCGGCCGGCTTGAACGGACCCATGAAGTTCGTCGTGATCGGCTGGGTGACGCCGGCGGCGAGCAGGATCTCCCGCTCGGCGAGATAGCACTCCAGCAGCATGTCGCTGGTGAAGCGGCGCCAGTCCAGCATCGACGACGGATTGTGGCTGTACGGCGCCAGTCGAGGGGGGAAGATCTCGTGGAACGATCCGTACGCCTGCGACCAGAAGCTCGTGCCCCAGGCCGCGTTCAGTGCGTCGATCGTGCCGTACCGGGCGGTCAGCCAGACGCGGTACGCGTCGCGCGCGGCATCCGAGAAGTCCATCCACAGGTGGCAGCCGAACTCGTTGCCGACGTGCCACATCACGACAGCCGGATGCTGCGCATAGCGCTCGGCGAGCCGCCGGACGAGCTCGCCGGCCAGGCGCCGATAGGTCGGCGACGATGGCGCGAAGTGCTGTCGGCTGCCCGGCCAGTACGACGCCCCGTTCTCGTCGACCGGAAGGGTCTCGGGGTAGGTCGCGCTCACCCACGGGGGAGGGGATGCGGTGGCGGTCGCCAGGTTCACCCTGATGCCGCCGGCGTGCAGCTTGTCGATCACCGTGTCCAGCCACGCGAAGTCCCACACGCCCTCGGCCGGCTGGATGCGCGACCAGGCGAAGATGCCGAGGCTCACGATGTTGACGCCGGCCTCCTGCATGAGGCGGACGTCATCGTCCCAGACGTGTTCCGGCCACTGGTCGGGGTTGTAGTCGGCTCCGTACAGCACGTCGAGCGGCTCCAGTTCTTGCGGTGAGGTCGGGGATCAGGCGTGGCGGCGCTGGCGTGCGGGGACCGCGACGGCGGCGAACGCGGCGCAGCCGAGGCCGGCGAGGATGAGCGGCACGAGCATCCAGGTCAGGACGCCGGCGAGGACGGCGGCGACGGCGAGGTAGACGGCGCCGACCGGGTCGGCTGCGGCGGTGCGCAGGATGCCGCTGGCGGCGGTGCGCCATCCGGTCTCGGGCGTCCAGGCGCTCGCGGTGATCAGCAGCGCGGTGGCTCCGATGAGGAGCCCTGCCCAGCCGATGAGGGCGATGGCCTGTCCGCCGGGGAGGATGCCGGACTGTGCGACGAGGATGTCGACGGCGAGGACGATCGCAGCGGCGCCGGTGATCGCCCCGACGACGAGTCCGCCGGGCAGGAGCGCCTGCCGCCAATCGTGCCAGAAGGTCCGCGTGTGCGATTCCTCGGCGTTGACGTAGCGGCGCAGGTGCCGGATGCCGGCGGCCAGGGCTGCGGGGAGGGTGATGACAGGCAGGCCGGCGATCGTGATGAGCAGGCCGGTCCACAGCACCTCGCCGAACAGGGCGAAGGCGCCTTTCGCTCCCGGATAGCGGGCCGGGGCTCGGTCGTCGAGCGTGGGGCCGCTGCCGGAGGCGTCGGCCTGTCGTGCGGCGCGGAGTTGCGAACGGTTCATGGGTCAGCCCTTCAGGCCCTGTGTGGCGACGCCGTCGACGAGGAAGCGCTGGAAGACGAGGAAGAACGCCAGGACGGGGAGGAGGGCGACGAATGATGCTGTGACGGTGGCGCCGTAGTCGCTGGAGGAGGTCTGGTCGTTGTACAGGCGCAGCGCGATGGGCAGGGGGTAGTTCTCGGGGCTGGTCAGGTACAGCAGCGGGCCGAGGAAGTCGTTCCAGGCCCAGATGAACGCGAAGATCGAGCAGGTGATGAGTGCGGGCTTGATCAGCGGGAGGATGATGGCCCAGAAGATGCGGATGTGGCCGGCGCCGTCGATGCGAGCTGCCTCATCCATGTCGCGGGGCATCTGGCGCATGAACTGGACGAGCAGGAACACGAAGAAGGCCTCGGTGGCGAGGAACTTCGGCAGCAGCAGCGGCCAGAACGTGTCGACGAGGTCGAGCTCGTTGAAGATGATGTACTGCGGGATGATCACGACGTGGAACGGCAGCAGCAGGGTGCCGATCATCGCGGCGAACAGGATGCCGAGGCCCTTGAACTGGATGCGGGCGAACGCGTAGGCGGCGAGGGCGCTGGAGAGCACGGTGCCGATCACGGCGCCGGCGGCGAGGATGAACGAGTTCAGGAAGAACCGCCACATCGGAACGCCGGCGATGCCCTCCATGACCTTCGCATAGTTCTCGATCGTGGGCGCGTTCGGGAGCAGACCCATGTTGGAGCCGAACTCGCTGTTGGGCTTGAACGTGGAGAACAGCAGCCACACCAGCGGATACAGCACGATCGCGGTCAGGGCGATGAGGGCGACGAACCAGATGATCGTCTGCCAGGTCTTGCGTCCGACCTTGCGGCGGGTCGGGGCGGCCGGGGCGGCCTGCTGCTGTGCGAACACGGGGGTCGAGGCGGCGCCCGACGTGGTGGCAGTGTGGGAAGTGCTCATCGGTTGTCTCCGGCGTAGTGGACCCAGCTGCGCTGAGTGCGGAAGAGGATGAAGGCGATGATGGCGACGACGATCAGCAGCACCCAGGCGATCGCTGCGGCGTAGCCCATCTGGCCATCGGAGAATCCGCGCTTGTAGAGGTACAGGGTGATGAAGTTCGTCATACCGGCCGGTCCGCCCGAACCGTTGGAGATGATGTAGGCCGAGCTGAACACCTGGAACGCACCGATCAGACCCAGCAGCAGGTTGAAGAAGATCACCGGCGACAGCATCGGCATCGTCACGGCACGGAACCGGTGCCAGGCACCGGCGCCGTCCATCTCGGCCGCCTCGTACAGCTCCTTCGGGATCTGCTTGAGGCCCGCGAGGAAGATGACCATCGTCGCGCCGAACTGCCACACCGCCAGCAGGATCATCGCCGGCAGCACCAGGTCGGGGTTGCCGATCCATCCGCCCAGATCGATGCCGAACAGGGACAGCGAGTTGTCGACAGGGCCGTCGTTGGCGAACATCGCCCGCCACACGATCGCCACCGACACCGACCCGCCGATCAGCGACGGGGCGTAGAACGCGGAGCGGAAGAACCCGGCACCCTTGTCGCGGTAGTTCAGCAGCATCGCGACCGCGAGTGCCGCGGCCAGCGTGATCGGCGTCCCGACGAGCACGTAGATCAGCGTGATCTGCGCCGACTGCATGAACGCGGGATCGCTGGTGAACATCCGCACGTAGTTGTCGAAGCCGATCCACTTCGGCGGGGAGAAGATGTTGTAACTCGTGAACGACAGGTACAGCGAGTACGCCATCGGGATCAACGTGAGCCCGAAGAACCCGACCAGCCACGGAATCAGGAACCCGTACCCGGCCAGCGTCTCGCGCATCGCCTTTCGGCGGAGCCCAGGACGATCGCCCTCCTCCGGGCGGCTTCGCCGGAACAGGGTCCGGCTCGACGACTTCTCACCGGTCACGATGACTCGGGTGGCTGTGGTGCTCACGGGTACTCCGATGCGGGTTCGGTTCGGGGTTCGAGGGAGGCCGGGGCGGGCGCGATGCCCGCCCCGGCTGCTCATCACTGGTTGAGGACGACGTCCATCTCGGCGAAGAACTGCGTGACAGCCTCGTCCACCGTGATCGTGCCGAAGTTCAGCTCGGTGCCGAGCTGACGGAACTTCTCCTCGAGCGTTCCGTAGCCGACGATCGGTGCCGGCGGTGCGTCACCGAGGCGGTCCGCGATCGACTCCTCGTAGTCCTTGATCTGCTGGCTGATCGGGTCGAGCTCCGCGGCATCCAGCGCGGTCTCGGAGGCCGGCAGGCCGCGGTTGGTGCCGAAGATCTCACCGGACTCCGGCGAGTTCACGAGGAAGTTGACCAGCGTGGCCGCAGCCTCGGGGTGCTCGGTGTTGGCCGCGATCGTGTGCAGCATCGAGGGCTTCAGGTAGAGATCCTTCGCGTCCTCTTCCGTGACCGGAGGAGCGATGAGGTTCAGCTCGGTGTAGCCCTCGCCCAGGCCGGCCAGGTAGCCGGCGCCGAAGTTGTCCCAGGTCAGCTCGCTCGCCGTCAGCGCGCTGTCGAAGCCGCCCTTCGGGAGGACCTCCTCGACGCGCTGCTGCGGAACCCCGATGCCGTCGCGGATCGGCTGGCCCTCTTCCCAGAACTTCGTGAGCCGGTCCTCGTCGAATCCTGCTTCGCTGTCCTCGGTGAACAGCTCTCCGCCTTCGGCGCGCAGCTGGAGTTCGAAGTTCTGGATGCGGCCGGTGTAGTCGCCGCCGCCCCAGAACGCGCCGCCCGAGGCGTCGGTGACCTCACCCATCCAGTCGATGTAGTCCGTCCAGGACCCGCCGCCGAAGTTCTCGACGCCTGCGGTCTCGAGCAGGACGGGGTTCGTGAACAGGCCCCACGCGTTCGTGGACGTCGCGATGCCGTAGGTCGTGTCGTCGACGACGCCGATGTCGAGGATGTTCTGCGGCAGCGGGTCGGTCTCGATGATGTCGCCGAGGTAGGGGTCGAGATCGAGCAGCAGCCCGTTCTGCGAGTACTGGCGCAGGTAGGAGTAGTCGAACTGCATCACGTCGGGCAGATTCTTGCCCGCTGCCTCGGTCTGACGCTTCTCCCAGAACTCCGGGAACGCCAGGAAGGAGACGTTCACCGTGATGTTCGGGTACTCCTCGTTGAACGCGTCGATCGCCTCGTTGTACAGCTCGGCGCGGACGTCGTTGCCCCAGAACGCCAGGTCCAGGGTGACCTTCTCATCGGGGTCGTAGGTCGCTGCCGCCTCCGGCTCGCTGCTGGAGCAGCCGGCCAGGACGATGGCAGCGCTGGCGGCGAACGCGCCGACTGCGAGCACACGCTTCTTGTTGAACATCTTTGTCCTCTCTGTGAACGCCTCTGTTCGGACCGCGGAACCTCAGCGTCTCGGGTGGTGTGGTGCACGCGCTCCGTGGTGCGGGAAAGCGCTTACCGAGAATCTAGCTCAGATAAAAACGTTTCGCAAGGCTCGATCGTATAACGGTATTCAACGTTGTAAAGCCGAGTGGCCGTGACGGATCGCGGACGCGATGACGAATCACGGACGAATCCGGCCGATCGATCCGTGAAAATCACCAGGTCCGTGAATCGTCTTCCGATCCGAGCGGCGATCAGGCGGTCGAGGCTCTGGCGCGCAGTTCGAACGGCGTGACGAACTCGCGGGCCTCGGCGGGGGCCGTGCCGCGGATCCGTTCCAGCAGGAACGTCACAGCCGTGCGGGCGGTGACCTCGTGCGCCGGCGACACCGAACTGAGCCGCGGTGAGAGGAAGTCGCTCTCGGGCAGGTCGTCGAATCCGATCACGCGGACATCCTCCGGCACGCGGATGCCGGCATCCGCGAAGCCCCGCAGCGCACCGATCGCGACGCCGTCCGTGGGGCAGAACACGCCGTCGACGGGGACGCCGGATTCGGCGACGCGCTGCGCCGCACGGTACCCCTCCTGCATGGTGAAGTCCGCGACGTCGAAGAAGAGTCGGGGGTCGGGGGTGATCCCGGCATCCCGGAGCGCCTGCTGGTACCCCTCGAGCCGCAGGTCGCGCACCGAATCAGACAGGGTGAAGCGGACGTCGAAGATCGCGACGGTGCGCGAGCCCTGCGCGATCAGGTGCGCGGTCGCCGCGTAGGAGCCGTCGACGTTCGGCATGGCGATGTGATCGAGTGGCCCGTCGAAGATCCCCTCGCCGAGCAGCACTACCGGATAGTCCACACGCAGCAGGCCCTTGTCCGCAGGGCCCAGTCCGACGGTCGACAGCAGCAGGCCGTCGTGCATGCGGTTCTGCGACAGTGTCATCGCCTCGAGTTCGCGCTCGCGCACGGCGTCCGTGTGCTCGATCTCGACGCGATACCCTTCCTCGCCGGCGATCGTGGCCACCAGGGCGGCGAGGCGGGCGAAGTAGTGATCGCCGATGTTCGGGACGGCAAGGCCCAGGGTGCCGGTCCGGCCGGTGCGGAGGTTCCGGGCGGCGGCGTTGACGCGGTAATCGAGCTCCTCGACGGCCGCGAGGACCTTCTGCCGCGTCGACTCGCGCACATGCGGATGGGCGTTCAGGACGTTGGACACGGTCATCGGCGAGACGCCGGCGGCCTTGGCCACGTCCTGGATCGTCGTCATCCGTCCATCCTCCCTCGGGTCTTGCCCACGACGGAATTGTATCGCTACAATTCCGGACGAGCCCCACGTGGGACCGACCCCGAAACCACTCCTCGGAGAGGACATCATGCCCAGCACCCGTGTCGTCATCGACCTCGACCTTCCCGGCGCGACGATCAGCCGTCACCTGTACGGCCACTTCGCCGAGCACCTCGGACGGTGCATCTACGGCGGCTTCTTCGTCGGCGAGGGATCCGACATCCCGAACGAGGGCGGCATCCGCCTCGACGTCGTCGAGGCGCTGCGCGAGTTGAAGATCCCGAACCTGCGCTGGCCGGGTGGATGCTTCGCCGACGACTACCACTGGCGCGACGGCATCGGCCCGCGCGACGAGCGCCCCCGGATGGTCAACTCGCACTGGGGCGACGTCGTCGAGGACAACTCCTTCGGCACGCACGAGTTCATGCAGCTGTGCGAGATGCTCGGTGCCGACGCGTACGTGAACGGCAACGTCGGCTCCGGCACGGTCCGTGAGATGAGCGAATGGATCGAGTACCTCACGCGCGCCGATGACTCGCCGATGGCATCGCTTCGCCGCCAGAACGGTCGCGATGAGCCGTGGAAGGTGCCCTTCTTCGGCATCGGCAACGAGGCGTGGGGATGTGGTGGCAACATGCGCGCCGAGACCTACGCGGACCTCGCCCGTCAGTACGCGACCTACGTCCGCAACCACGGCGACAACACCGTCTACCGGATCGCCGCAGGTGCGAACGTCGATGACTACGAGTGGACCGACGTGCTGATGAAGGCGCTCGGATGCCTCGGCTGCGACGGCCAGGGCTCCTCGCCCTACCAGGCGCTCTCGCTGCACTACTACACGATGAGCGGCTCGTGGGAGAGCAAGGGCTCAGCCACCGAGTTCGACCAGGACGAGTGGTACCTCACGCTGTCCCGTGCGTACCGCATCGAGGAACTGCTCACCCGGCACAGCACGGTCATGGACCGGCACGACCCGCGGCGGCGCGTCGGCCTCGTCCTGGACGAGTGGGGTACGTGGTGGGATGTCG
The DNA here is from genome assembly GCF_025836995.1 of Microbacterium sp. M28. NCBI lineage: Bacteria > Bacillati > Actinomycetota > Actinomycetes > Micrococcales > Microbacteriaceae > Microbacterium > Microbacterium triticisoli. The sequence goes on from NZ_CP107546.1 coordinate 486,105, forward strand.
AGCCCGGCACGAACCCCGGGTTCCTGTACCAGCAGAACACGCTCAGGGACGCGCTGGTCGCCAGCGTGCACTTCGACGCCTTCCACCGCCACGCCGATCGCCTGGTGATGGCCAACATCGCCCAGACGGTGAACGTGCTGCAGGCGATGCTGCTGACCGACCCGGACACCGGCGCCCTGGTGAAGACCCCGACGTTCCACGTGTTCGCCATGAACACCGGCCACCACGACGCGCAGGCGCTCGCCGCCCACGTCGTCGACGCGGACACGCGCGCCTCGGACGGTCGCGACCTGCCGCTGCTGTCGGCCTCCGCATCCACGAAGGACGGCGCGGCCCTCGTCTCGCTGTCGAACCTCGACGCCGAGCAGGCGAGGACGGTCGTGCTCGATCTGCGTGGCGCCGACGTCGCCGGCTTCAGTGCACGGGTGCTGACGGCGGCATCCACGGCCGAGCACAACACTCCGCAGAATCCGGATGCCGTGGCTCCCGCGGCGCACGACGGCATCCGTCGCCACGAGCGAGGACTCGAGGTCGACCTGCCGGCGCACTCCTACGTGACGGTGTCGCTGGAGCTGGCGTGACGCAGGAGGCCTACCTGTTCGTCTACTTCACCGGCGAGACGGGTGCGGACGACGAGGCGATCCGGTTCGCGGTGACCGCTGGGGACGACCCGCTGGCGGACTGGATCGAACTGGGCGACGGCGAGCCGCTGATCCGTTCTGTGATGGGGGAGCGCGGTCTGCGAGACCCGCATCTCGTCCGGCATCCGCAGCAGGGCCGCTGGTACCTGATGGCGACCGACCTGCGCATCCAGGGCAGGCCGGAGGGCTTCGCCGCGGCGCAGCAGACCGGCTCGCGCGACATCATGGTGTGGGAATCGGCCGACCTCGTCACGTGGTCCGAACAGCGTCGGCTGACTGTCGCGCCGCCGGATGCCGGAAACGCCTGGGCTCCGGAGGCGGTGTGGGATGCCGAGCGCGAGGAGTTCTTCGTGTTCTGGGCATCCGCGCTGTACCCGCCGGAGCTGGCACCGGTCGACCGGCGCATCCAGGATTCGTACCAGCGGATGTTCTTCGCGACGACGAGCGACTTCGTGACGGTCGGCGAGCCGCACCCATGGATCGACGAGCGGCGAGGCCCCGGTCGGGGGTTCATCGATTCGACGATCGTCCGGGACGCGGGCGCGTACTACCGCTTCACGAAGGACGAGGCGACGATGCTCCCCGTGCTGGACCGCAGCCGCGACCTGCACGCGCCGGAGTGGGTGCGCATCGCCGACAGGCTCGGACTCGGGCAGCCCAACCCGTGGGGCGGCACCTTCACCGAGGGTGAGGGGCCGACGGCCTTCCGCTCCGAGCGCGACGGATGCTGGTACCTGTTCATCGACCAGCCCGGCTACCACGGCGGTGCGGGCTATCTCGCCTTCCGTATCACGGACCTGGATGCCGGGACCCTCGAATCGGTGCCGGCAGAGCTTCCGCGCAGCCCGCGGCACGGCACCGTCGTGCCGATCTCCGCGGTCGAGCGCGACCGGATGCTGGCGGCGTACGCGACCGGGAGTCTGATCGATGCCTGACGGGTATCTGCTCGTGCACTTCGTCGAGGACCACGAGGGCCACGGCGAGAAGATCTACTTCTCGCTGAGCGTCCGCGACGATCCGCTGCGCTGGACGCGTGCGAACGGCGGAGAGGCCGTGCTGGAGTCGACGCTCGGCACGACGGGCGTCCGCGACCCGTACCTCGTGCGCGGGGAGGATGAGGCGTTCATCATCGCGACCGATCTGCGGGTGTGGACAGGCGCGGAGCACGACTGGGACGGGTGGACCCGGCACGGCAGCAGGTCGCTCGTCATCTGGCGTTCGACCGATCTCGTCACGTGGTCCGAACCCTGGCTGATCGAGGTCGCGCCGCCCACCGCAGGGATGGCCTGGGCACCGGAGGCGCTCTACGACGCGGCGACGGGCGAGTTCCTGGTGTACTGGTCGAGCTCGCTGTACGACGAGGCGGATGCCGCGCACGCCCGTGATTCGTATCCGCGGATCCTGGCGGCGAGGACGACGGACTTCCGTTCGTTCTCGGAGCCGTTCGTGCTCGCGGACTTCGGACCGGGGCATGGCGTGATCGACCTGACGATGGTCGAGCACGAGGGGCGGACGCATCGTTTCCTGAAATCGACCGATGAGCGGCGGCTGTTCCAGGAGGATGGCTCGTCGCCGATGTCGTCCGACTTCACGATGGTCGCGTCGCGCATCGCCGACGATCTGTACGAGCACGTCGAGGCGCCGCTGATCTTCTTCGATGCGAAGGCGGGGTGCTGGTACCTCTGGGTCGATCAGTACTCGGACTGGCCGCAGGGGTACATCGCACTGCGCTCGACCGACCTCGCGGCGGGGGACTGGCAGCCGGTGCCGCGCGACGAGTTCGTGCTGCCTGCGAACACGAAGCACGGCGTCGTGGTGCCGCTGCGCCCCGGTGAGTGGGATCGACTCGCCGAGGCCTTCGGCCCCCTCGATCGTTGAGTGAGGGTCAACGAGCGGAGGTGAGAGCGGTCGAGCCGCGGACCACGAGCTCGGGCTGATAGACCACGCTCATGAGGTCGGGGGCCTCCGTGCCGTTGACGCGGGCGATCAGCAGTTCGGCGGCGGCGCGACCCATCTCGCGCGCGGGCTGCCGCACCGACGTCAGTGGTACCTGGGCGATCGCGGCGAACTCGATGTCGTCGTACCCCACGACGGCCACGTCCTCCGGAACGCGCACGCCGGAGGCGATCAGCCGGTGCACCAGACCGACCGCGAGATGGTCGTTCGAGGTGACGATGCCGTCGGGACGGTCCTCCGGTCGCCGCGCGGCGATCTCGTCACCGAACGCGAGGCCCCGCTGCATGGTGGTGATGGTCGCCCAGATCGGCTCGATGGTCGTTCCTGGGTGCTCGGCGACGGCGAGCCGAGCACCGGCGAGACGCTCACGGACCTGCCGCACCTCCTCGCGGGCGCCGACGAACGCCAGTCGGCGTCGCCCGGTGGCGATCAGATGCTCGGCTGCGAGTCGGCCGCCGGCGACGTCGTCGAGGGACACCGAGGGGATCTCTCCGGAATCGTCGACCGCGTCCACGAGAACGACGGGCACCCCGCGCCGGCGCAGTCGCTCCTGCCACGCATCCACGGGGCCGAACGGGCTCACCAGCGCGCCCTCCACCTGCACCCGCTCGAACAGCTCGAGGTGGTCGAGCTCCTTGGCGATGTCGTCGCTCGCATTGCCGACGAGGATCCGCAGGCCGGCGGCGGCCGCGGCATCCTCCGCGCCGGCGACCATGTCGGCGAAGAAGGGGTTGGCGATGTTGATGACGGTCATCCCGAGCAGCCCGCTCCGACCGACGCGCAGCTGCTGCGCCGCCTGCAGTGGGACGTAGCCGAGCCGATCACTCGCGGCGCGGACCCGCTCGGCCAGCTCGTCGCTGACGCGTCCAGGTCGATTCAGCGCATTCGAAACGGTGCTGATCGATACCCCGGCGAGCTCGGCGACATCCCGGATGCCCACGCGTTTCACATCGCCCTCCCTTAGACGCCTGCACTTCTGGCAATGGTATGCGCTTTCCTCGGAGGGAGGCGCATCCGTGACGCGCGGACAAAAACGTTTCGCACTTTTGCTTGCCACGGTGATGCGGCACGTGCAAGACTGCCGGACGAGCGGCTGGAATGCGCTTTCCGCACATTCATCCCCCGCCTCTCCAACGTTTTCCTTTGCCACCGCCGTCAACAGGAGAGAACTGTGCCCCACGAGTTCGCCATCCCCGCCCATCGAGCCCCGCAACCTTCCGGCACAGCCACGAAGACCACTCGACTCCGCGTCGGCGGGATCATCGCCGCCACCGTGGTCGTGGGATCCCTCATCACGGCTCCAGCCGCCGCCGCGGTGCTCGCACCGAACGAGGATGGTGCCTGGCGCTTCGACTTCGGCACCGCGTCGAGTCCAGTCGCGGAGGGGCACCAGCAGGTGCTGACGAGCTCGCTGTACACGCCGGAGGCCGGCTGGGGCGTCACACTCCCCGACGGCGCCTCGCTGTTCGATCGCGACCGCAGTACCGACGGTTCGCCCGCCGGTGCGATGGAGGACGACTTCATCGCGGGCACGAACTGGGGCTTCGCCCTGGACGGCGTTCCCGAGGGCGACTACGAGGTGACGGTCACGATCGGCGACGGGCTCAGCTCGGCATCCGGAACCAACGCGACCCTCACGCTCGAGGGCGTCGCCCAGACGCGCCTGGCATCCGAGCGCGGCACCAACCTGACCACGACGTTCCCGGTGACGGTGACGGACGGGCAGCTCACGATCGGCGTGACCGGATCCGGGCTCGGCGCCTACATCAACGGTCTGGTCGTGGCACCTGTCACGCCGGATGCCCCGGCTGATCTCGTCGCGGCGAAGGTGGCGTGGAACGGAGTCGACCTGACCTGGTCGGCAGCAGAGGGCGCCGCCGAGTACCGCGTGCTTCGCGCCGACGTCGAGGGTGACACCACCGGCGAGTTCGCGCAGATCGGCGAGTCCGCCGAGCCGACTTACACCGATGCATCCGTGGTGCAGGGCGGTTCGTACGCCTATGCGATCGTGGCCGCGAGCGCCTACGACCGCGTCTCCTCGCCCTCGGCCGAGGTCCGCTCCGGGGTTATCCCGGAGCTCGTCGCCCCGGAGGCACCGACCGACCTGACGATCGCTCAGGTCACCGCCGACGCCGTCGTGCTGGCGTGGTCTCCGGTCGCGAACGGTGACGCGTACGTCCTCGAGCGCGCCGGCGCAGATGGCGCCTTCACCGAACTCGCCGTGCTGGAGACCCCCGGCTACACAGATGCCGTGGACACGACGCAGCCGTGGTCGTACCGGGTGACCGCCCGCAACCAGGTCGGCTCGTCCCCGGCATCCGACGCGGTGGTCTCGACGATCTACACGGCACCGGCTCCGATCCCCGCCGGCGACGTCGTCACGTTCGACTTCGGCGCGGGCCAGGTCGCCGACGGTGCGCTCGCCGTCACCTCCGCGACCGCGTACGACGCGGCGTGGGGCTACGGATTCTCCACCGCACCGGCATCCGCGACCCCTGACATCGACCGCGGCGGCGACGACCCGCTGCGCAGCGATTTCGTCGCGGCGGCCGGCGCGACGTTCGAGATCGACCTGGGAGCAGGCGACTACTCGGTCCAGGTCGTCGCCGGCGACGCCGAAGCGGCGAGCACGACGACCATCACGGCCGAGAGCATCGCCAAGGTCCAGGCCAATCCGCAGGCGGCCGGTTCGTACCTCGAGATGGCCTTCCCGATCGCTCTGGTCGACGGGCGGCTGACCCTGCAGATCGCGGGGGATGCCGCGGCGCTGAACGCCCTCACCATCACCCGCCTGCCGGCGCGCGTCGCCGGCGCCATCGGCACCGCGTACATCACGGGCGATTCGACCGTGCAGACCTACGACCCCATCGCGTACGCGCCGCAGGCCGGCTGGGGGCAGATGATCGACCGGTTCTTCGCCGACGACATCGCGTTCGCCAACCACGCGATCGGCGGTCGGTCCTCGAAGAACTTCATCACGCAGGGCCGGTTGGACGAGGTGCTGCGCAGCATCCGTCCCGGTGACTACCTGATGGTCCAGTTCGGGCACAACGACGCCACGCAGGGAGTGGATGACCGCTACGCGAGCCCGGCCGATTACAAGGAGTATCTGCGCGTCTACGTCGAGGGTGCGCGTCAGCGCGGGGCCACTCCGATCCTCGTGACGCCGGTGTCTCGGCGCTCCTTCAACGCGGAGACGGGGGAGTTCAACGTCAGCTTCCCGGAGTACGTCGCCAAGATGACGGAGCTCGCCGTCGAGGAGGACGTGCCGCTCGTCGACCTCTCGGCATCAAGCCGGGCGTACCTGAACGAGATCGGACCGGATGCCGCCAAGGCGGTCTTCCTGCACGTCGACCCTGGCGTGTTCCCGAACCGGCCCGCCGGTACCGTCGACGACACGCACTTCCAGGAGTACGGCGCGATCCAGATGGCGCGACTCGTGGCGCAGGGGGTCGCGCAGCTCGATGACCCGCTGGCGGAGAAGGTCGCCGACATCCAGCCGCCCGCCGAGGTGCCCTCGGCTCCGCAGAACGTGGTCGCCGGAGCCATCAGCAACGGAGGCGCGACCCTGCAGTGGGACGCATCGCCGACCGCCGACATCTACAAGATCTACCGGCAGGCGGTCACCGACCCCGATCTCGCCTGGTCGCTGGTGGGCATGGTGACCCAGACCAGCTCGATCGTGCAGGGCCTGGCCGAAGGCACCGCATATCGCTACCGCGTCGTCGCCGTCAACGGTCGAGGAGAATCCGAGCCGAGCGCGGTGGTGACGTTCACCACGAAGCAGGCCCTGTACAAGTACGATTTCCAGCTCGCCGGCAACCCGGTCATGGCCGGGTACACCGAGGTCACCCCCGATCTGACGTACAGCGAGGAGCGCGGGTACGGCTTCGTCGTCGCCCCCGGCGCCGCAGCCGGTCGTGACCGCGGCGCGGCGGAGGGATCCGACGATCTCGTGCGCGACTTCGTCCTCCCCGGAGACAGCGCGACGTTCGCGCTCGACGTGCCGGACGGCACGTACTCGGTCAAGACCTACTCGGGCGACTGGATCGGCTCGACCCGCACCAGCTTCCGGGTCGAGGGCAAGGACGCCGGCAGCGGCAACGCCGGCCGAGGCAGCGTGAACTCGACTCTGCGCGGCCCGTTCCTCGTCACGGACGGACAACTGAGCGTCGAGGTGTACGGCGCGGCCGCAGGCACCCGGTTGAACGGCCTCGAGGTCACTCCGATCCTGCTCGGCCCGACCGGACTCGAGGTCGCCGACGTGGATGCCGACCCGAACGCGCCGGCCGTCTCGCTCATCTGGGATGCCGAGCCGGGCCTCACCTGGAACGTCTACCGCCAGTCGCCGTTCGACGCCGTGCCGGTGGCCGTCGGAACGACCACGGAGCCGGCGTACGTCGACACCACGGCGCGCGTCGGACTGGACTACGACTATCACGTCACGGCCGTCGACCAGACGAAGCTCGAGTCGGTCCCCTCGACCACGGTGACGGCATCCCTCGTCGACCCGGAGGCGACAGCGCCGTCCGCACCGACGGACCTCGTCGTCGAGTCGATCGAGAAGCGCTCGATCGAGTTCTCCTGGGCCGAGCCCCTCGGCGCGCAGTACTACCTCGTCTTCCGCTCGGAGGTCGACGGCGAGCGCGGAGAGCTGATCGGCATCGCCGACACCAGCCGGTACACCGACACCGGCGTCCTCACCACGATCCCCTACTACTACACGACCGTCGCGGTGAACGCCGCTGGCGCGGGAGACGCGTCGGAGCAGCTCGCGACCGACGCGGTCACGGTGCTGCAGCGTCAGGCCGAGTACCTGGATCGCGCACCTGCCGTCGTGGCGACCGATGCCGGAAACCTGGTGTCCTGGCGCATGCTCGGCACCGACCCGGACGACGTGGCCTTCCACGTCTACCGCGACGGCAAGCGCATCACCGCCGAGCCGATCGCCGACTCGACGAACTTCGTCGACGCCGCAGGCACCGCGGCATCCGCGTACTTCGTGACGAAGGTGCTGAACGGGGTCGAGACCACCGAGACCGAGGAGTTCGGCGTGCAGGACGGCGCGTACCGTTCGGTGCCGCTGGACAAGCCGGCCGACGCCTACACGAAGGACGGGCAGCCGTACACCTACAACGCCAACGACACGAGCGTCGGCGACGTGGACGGCGACGGCCAGTACGAGCTGATCGTCAAGTGGGACCCGTCCAACGCGCAGGACAACTCGAAGGGCGGGTACACCGGCAACGTGTACCTGGACGCGTACGAGCTGGACGGCACGCGACTGTGGCGCATCGACGGCGGCGTCAACATCCGCGCCGGGGCGCACTACACGCAGTTCCAGGTCTTCGACTACGACGGCGACGGCCGTGCCGAGGTGATCATGAAGACCGCGGACGGCGCGATCGACGGCGCAGGACAGCCGATCGGCACCGCGGGCGCCGACCATCGCAACAGCTCGGGGTACGTGCTCACCGGACCCGAGTACCTCACCGCCTTCGACGGTGCCACGGGCGCGGCGATCGACACGGTCGACTACACGCCGCCGCGCGGCGACGTCGGCGCCTGGGGCGACACCTACGGCAACCGCGTCGACCGGTTCCTCGCCGGTACCGCGTACCTGGACGGCGAGCACCCCAGCGCGATCTTCAGCCGCGGGTACTACACGCGTGCGGTCGTCGCCGCGTACGACTTCGACGGAACCGAGCTGACCCAGCGGTGGGTGCTCGACTCGAACGACGCGGGCGCCGAGGCGCTGTACGGTCAGGGCAACCACAACCTGTCGGTGGCCGACGTCGACGGCGACGCCAAGGACGAGATCGTCTTCGGTTCGGCGACGATCGACGACGACGGCTCGCTGCTGTACTCGACCGGACTCGGACACGGTGACGCGATCCACGTGTCCGACCTCGTCCCCTCGAACGCAGGACTCGAGGTCTTCGCCGCGCACGAGGACATGGGCGCGTCGCAGAACGCCGGCGCCACCATGCGAGATGCCCGCACCGGTGACGTGCTGTGGTCGATCCCGGCGGTGAAGGACACCGGGCGGGCCGCCGCCGGCGACATCGACCCGCGCTACGCGGGCGCCGAGGGCTGGGCGATCGGCGGGGATGCCGCGTGGAACTCGCCCGTGGGCCAGCTGATGTCCGCGGACGGCGAGCTGATCGGGGAGCAGATCCCCGCGGCCAACTTCCTCGCCTGGTTCGACGGGGATCCCCTGCGCGAGATCGTCGACCACACCTTCGACCAGGCGGCCTACCGCGGGTACCCGACCGTGTCGAAGTGGAACTGGGAGACCGGGGAGTCCGAGGTGATCCTCGCCGATGAAGGGGCGCGCTCCAACAACGGCACGAAGGGCAACCCCAACATCCAGGCCGATCTGTTCGGCGACTGGCGGGAGGAGATCGCGTGGCGGTCCGCCGACTCCAGTGAGCTGCGGATCTACTCGACCACCGACGAGACCGACCTGCGCATCCGCACGCTGATGCACGACCCGGTCTACCGTCTGTCGGTCGCGTGGCAGAACACCGGGTACAACCAGCCGACGCAGACGAGCTTCTTCCTCGGCGACGGGATGGAGCAGCCCGCTGCGCCGAAGATCGCGGTGACCGGCGACCCCTCCGGCGCCTCGGACACGACGGCACCGGTCCTCGCAGGGATCCCCGCCGACGGGACGCTGCTCGCGAGCACGTCGACCTTCACGGTCGACGTCACGGCGGCGGATGGCGAGTCCGGTGTCCGCAACCTCGACATCGCCTTCGACGGGCGACCCGTCGCCGCTGGCGAGCAGATCGACCTCGCGGATCTCGTCGGTCCGCACACGTTCACCGTGAACGCGGTCAATCACGACGGCCTCGTGTCCTCGGCATCCGTGCAGCTGCTGGTGTTCGACGATGAAGGCGCGTCCAAGGCCCCGGGCCGAGGGGTGCTCTCCAGCGACTCCGGCTACGAGGACGGCCTGCGTGACGGCGAGTACACCGTCTCGATGAACCTGTGGCACGGCGTCAACGGCGCGGTGTTCCGGCTCTACGAGAACGGGGAGCTGATCTCGACGAAGCTGCTCGACGCGAACTCGCCCACTGCGCAGCTGGCGACGGTCGACGTCGCGGGCAAGGAGAACGGCACCTACGTGTACACCGGCGAGCTCGTCAACGCGGCCGGGACGACCGCCACGACATCGGTCACGGTGAAGGTGAGGGATGCCGCTCCGGCCACGCCGGTCCTGTCGCACGACAACCGCGACAGGGACGGCGACTACACCGTCACCGCGAACCTGTGGTGGGGCACGAACGCCACGGCGTACCGACTGTTCGAGAACGGTGTGATGATCGACGAGCAGGCGCTCGCCGCGGCATCCCCGAACGCGCAGCGTGCCGTCACGCACGTGACCGGACGGGCGCCGGGGACCCACACCTACGTCGCCGAGTTCTCCAACGCGGCCGGGACGACGAGTTCGAAGGAGATCACGGTGACCGTGCGGTAGACGGCGGCGGGGACGGCGGGCAATCCGTTCGACGGATGCCTCCGAAGATCCTGTAGATGCGGCATCGGGCCGCACAGGAACAAGGAGGTCAATCATGCGCTCGTCCCCGAACCGTCTTGTCGCCACGGTGTTCGGCGCGGTGTACATCCTCGTCGGGCTCCTCGGCTTCGCCGTCACCGGAGGTGTGGGTTTCCTCGCGACCGAGGGAGGCATGCTCCTCGGGATCTTCATGGTCAACCCGCTGCACAACGTGGCGCATCTGCTGATCGGCGGGGCGCTGCTGATCGCGGGGCTCGTGTCCGTCCGGGCGGCCAAGACCGTGAACATCATCATCGGTGCGGCGTACCTGCTGCTCGGAATCGTCGGGTTCTTCCTCGTCGGCACGGCTCTCAACATCCTGGCGCTGAACACGTTCGACCACTTCCTGCACCTCGCGAGCGCGATCGTGCTGCTGGGCGTCGGGATCGCCGCCGATCGTTCGGTCGACCGGGCCTCGGCAGGCTGGGCCGCCTGACCGGGCCCGTCATGAATCACTCGACGATGACCCCTCCCACGGCGGTGGAGGCCGATGCGCACCGTGACGCGGTGGCGGTCTGGCCCTCCATCGCCGCGTGGGGTGGTGGACTGATCCTCGTCGCGCTCGGGGCCGGAGCGCTGACCGCGGCGGACGGCGGCCCCGCGCTCGCGACGACGGCCATCCTGCTGCTCGTGGCAGGGGCCGCGGTCATCGCCTGGGGGACCGTGACGCTGATCCGGGCACGAGTCGTGGTTCCGAAGGCCGGTATCGCGGGCGCGATGGCGAGTGCCGCGCTCGCGATCGCCGCGTTCGCGCAGGACCCGGTCCGGATGGGAATCCTCGCGGTGGCGCCGGCGGTGGCGCTGCTCGTCGTGACGGCTGTGGCCTGCGCGCTCCGGTTGCGGGGCCCGGCCGGCGGGGGACCGTACGCGGGATCCGGAGGACCTCGTCGACTGCGCGTCGCGGAGATCATCGTCGGCGCGATCCTGGCCTCGGCGCTCGTGACGCCGGCGCTCGCCTCGGTCGAGGCCGGACACCTCGCCCCACCCGGTGAGAACGTGGTGACGCCCGACATCGGTCACCAACACTGACGACAGTTCCGGTCGGACAGGCGCACCGCCCCACCCGTTCCCGGGTGGGGCGGTGCGCTGCTTGCGTTGGAAGCGAGTCGCATGGCACACTAACGGAAAGCGTTTACCCCAGCATCCGGATTCGGATGCCGACCTCACGAACGGAAAGCAATGTCACAGGCGACGACCCGCGAGATCGGGATCATCATGAACGGCGTCTCCGGACGCATGGGCTACCGGCAGCACCTGGTGCGCTCCATCCTCGCGATCCGCGACCAGGGCGGCATCGAGCTGTCCGACGGCACGCGCGTCACCGTGAAGCCGATGCTCGTCGGCCGCAGCGAGCAGAAGCTCGCCGAGCTCGCCGCCAAGCACGGCATCGAGGACTACACCACCGACCTCGACGCGGCCCTGGCGGACCCGCGGTGGGAGATCTACGCCGACTTCCTCGTCACGAAGGCACGTGCCACCGCCATCCGCAAGGCGATCGCCGCCGGCAAGGCCATCTACACCGAGAAGCCGACCGCCGAGTCGCTGGAGGAGGCGCTCGAGCTGGCCCGCCTCGCACAGGCCGCCGGCGTCAAGACCGGTGTCGTGCACGACAAGCTCTACCTCCCCGGCCTGCAGAAGCTGAAGCGTCTGATCGACTCCGGCTTCTTCGGCCGCATCCTGTCGGTCCGCGGCGAGTTCGGCTACTGGGTCTTCGAGGGCGACTGGCAGCCGGCGCAGCGTCCGAGCTGGAACTACCGCACCGAGGACGGCGGCGGCATCATCACCGACATGTTCCCGCACTGGAACTACGTGCTCGAGAACCTGTTCGGCGACGTCAAGAGCGTCTATGCGCAGGCGGCCGTGCACATCGCCGACCGCTGGGACGAGAAGGGCGAGCACTACACCGCCACGGCCGAGGACGCCGCGTACGGCATCTTCGAGCTCGAGGGCGGCATCATCGCCGAGATCAACTCGTCGTGGACCGTCCGGGTGAACCGCGACGAATTGGTCGAGTTCCAGGTCGACGGCACGCACGGCTCGGCGGTGGTCGGCCTGTTCGGGGCGAAGATCCAGCCGCGCAACGCCACACCGAAGCCGGTCTGGAACCCCGACCTCGAGGACAGCCACGACTACGACGCCGACTGGCAGAACGTGCCGACGAACGACGTGTTCCTCAACGGCTTCCGCCAGCAGTGGGAGGAGTACCTGGAGTCGTACGTGTTCGGCACCGAGTACGAGTACGACCTCCTCGCCGGCGCCCGTGGTGTGCAGTTCGCCGAGGCCGGCCTCGCGTCCAGCGCCGAGGGTCGCAAGATCGCCATCGAGCCCCTGTCCCTCTGATGTCGACGCTTCGCCTGCTTTCGGCATCCGGAGAGCTCTCGGATGCCGCGCTGAACGACTCCGGCGCGTACACGCGTCCGGGCTCGCCGCTCCGCTCGCGCGTCGCGTATGCCGCTGCGCACGTCGTCCCGGTGGTCTGGGGGGACAACACCCCCGGCCAGCCGGCCGACATCGACTGGGACTCCACACTGGCGTTCCGCCGCAACGTGTACTCGTGGGGTCTCGGCGTCGCGGACGCGATGGACACGGCCCAGCGCAACATGGGGCTGGATGCCGCGGCCACCCGTGAGCTCATCTCGCGCAGCGCCCAGGTCGCCCGCGAGGAGGGCGGCTCGGTCGTGGTCGGCGTCAACACCGACCACATCCTCGAGTCGCACATCTCGCTCGATCAGGTGACCGACGCGTACAAGGAGCAGCTGCACTTCACGGAGGAGCAGGGTGCCGGCCCCGTGCTGATGGCGTCGCGTCATCTCGCACGGGTCGCCACGTCGGCCGAGGACTACCGTCGCGTGTACCGGTCGGTGCTGCAGTCCGCGACGGTTCCCGTCGTGCTGCACTGGCTGGGCACCGCCTTCGACCCTGAGCTCGCCGGCTACTTCGGTGCCGACGACTGGCAGACGGCGTCGTCGACGCTGCTCGACATCATCGCCGAGAACCCGGGCAAGGTCGCGGGCGTCAAGATGAGCCTGCTCAATGCGGAGAGCGAGATCTCGGTGCGCGAGCGGCTCCCGGAGGGTGTCCGGATGTTCACGGGCGACGACTTCAACTACGTCGGGCTGATCGGAGACTCGGGCGTCGGCGAGCGGCCGTACTCGGACGCCCTGCTGGGCGCCTTCGCCGCGATCACGCCGGTCGCGTCGGCGGCCATCCAGGCACTGGATGCCGGAGACGGCGCCGCGTACGAGCGCATCCTCGGGCCCACGGAGGAGCTCAGCCGTCAGGTGTTCGCCGCGCCGACGTTCTACTACAAGACGGGTGTCGCCTTCCTCTCCTGGCTCAACGGCCACCAGCCGGCGTTCCAGATGGTCGGCGGGCTGCACTCGGCGCGAAGCCTTCCGCACCTCTCGCGGATCGTCGAACTCGCCAACGCGTCGCTCGCGCTGGAGCAGCCCGAGCTCGCTCTCGAGCGCTGGCACGGGATGCTGCGGCTGAACGGGGTGGAAGCATGAGTCATCCGAAGCTGTCGATCAACCAGGCCACGATCAAGTACGCGAACCTGGCCGATGCGCTGAGCGCCACGGTCGCCGGCGGTGTCGAGGCGATCGGTCTGTGGCGCGAACCGGTGACCGAGGTCGGTCTCGCGACCGCCGCCGAGATGCTCACCGACTCGGGTCTGCGGTTCACGACGCACTGCCGCGGTGGCTTCTTCACGCTGCCGGACGGCCCTGCCCGCACGCAGGCGCTGGACGACAACCGCCGTGCGATCGAGGAGACCGCGACGCTGGCCGCCGCCGGCGCTGAGGGGTCGACCTCGATCCTCGTGCTCGTCGCCGGCGGTCTGCCGGAGGGGTCGCGCGACATCATCGGCGCTCGTGAGCGGGTGCGCGACGCGATCGGCGAGCTGGTTCCGGATGCCGCGGCCGCCGGAGTGACGCTCGCCATCGAGCCGCTGCATCCGATGTATGCGACCGACCGGTGCGTGGTGTCGACGCTGGGTCAGGCGCTGGACATCGCGTCGGACTTCGACCCGGCCGTGGTCGGTGCGACGGTCGACACGTTCCACATCTTCTGGGACCCGCAGGTGCTGGACCAGATCGCGCGCGCGGGCCGCGAGGGTCGAATCGCGACGTACCAGGTGTGCGATTGGAAGACCCCGCTCGCCGCCGATGTGCTGCTGAGCCGGCACTACATGGGCGACGGTGTGATCGACTTCGGCTCGTTGACCCGTGCCGTCGTGGATGCCGGGTACACCGGGGACATCGAGGTGGAGATCTTCAACGAGGAGGTCTGGGCGACGGACCCGGTCGAGGTCGTGCGGCGCACCGCCGCGGCCTTCGAAGACGTCGTCGTCCCGCACCTGTGATGCTGGAGACATGACCATCCGAATCGGACTGTGCTCGGTGACCTTCCGCGGGCTGAGCGCCGCACAGATCGTGACGCTCGCCGCCGAGGCGCGCCTCGAGTCGATCGAGTGGGGCGGTGACATCCACGTGCCGGCCGGCGATACGGTGGCGGCGCGGAACGTGGCGGCGCTGACGGCGGATGCCGGACTCGCCGTCGCCTCGTACGGGTCCTACTTCCGCGCCGGCGAAGGCGAGGACATCGGCCCGGCGCTGGACAGCGCGGCCGAGCTCGGAGCCCGCCGCATCCGGGTCTGGGCGGGGTCCGTCGGCTCAGCGGAGGCGGACGCGACCGACAGGGCCCGCACGATCGATCGACTGCGCGACGCGGCGATCGCGGCATCCGAACGGCGGCTCGAACTCGCGCTCGAGTTCCACGGCGGCACTCTCGCCGACACCCCGGAGGCGACTCTGAGTGTGCTCGACGACGTGCGCCACCCTGCGCTGCGGACGTACTGGCAGCCGACCGTCGGGGCATCCGACGAGGTCGCGGTCGCCGAGTACCGCAGGGTCGCCGATCGGGTGAGCGCCGTGCACGTGTTCTCCTGGTGGCCGCGCACGGAACGGATGGCGCTGACGGAGCGCGACGGCCTCTGGCGAGAACTCTTCGCCGCGGCAGCTGCGACGCCGACGCCGCCGCAGGACGCGTTGCTGGAGTTCGTGCCGGACGACGACCCCGCCGTGCTCGCGCGTGAGGCCGCGGCGCTGAGAGGCTACCGTGACGACGTCTGAGCGGCCGGTTCGAGGCTCCTCATGGATAGCGCGCTCATGCGTGCTGAGCGGCGGATCCTCGGCCGAAACGGCCGTTCTCTGCGGGGTCGTGAACGCGCGGCGGACACTAGGCTCGACGTCATGACCTCAGCTCAGGACGCTCCGGCCGCGCGCCCGGGCCGCGGGGCCACTGCCACGCTGCATGACGTCGCCCGCGAGGCGGGCGTCTCGCTGGCCACGGCATCCCGCGCGCTGAACGGCTCCATCCGCAACGTCAAGGAGGAGAACCGCGAGCGGGTGCGTCTGGCGGCCGAGAAACTCGGCTACACGACGAACATCCTCGCGCAGGCGACCGTCCGCGGGACGTCGTCGGTCATCGCGTTGCTGGTCGCGGACATCGCCGACCCCTACTTCGGGCTCATCGCGTCCGGCGTCGCACGCGGCGCAGACGAGCAGGGGCTCATCGTCACGATCGCGGTCACCGAGCGCGACGCCCAGCGCGAGCTGCGGCTCGTCCGGGCGCTGAGGGGACAGCGGCCGCAGGGCCTCATCCTCGCCGCGTCGCGAGGCGCCGAGGACACCGCCATGCACGACGAGGTCGAGGCATTCACCCGTCTCGGCGGCCGCGTCGTGTCGTTCGGCGGCAGCGTCGCCGACGAGCGGATCGTGGAGATCGACAACGTCGCGGGAGCCCGGATGCTCGGCGAGGCGATGGCCGCTCGCGGGTACCGCCGGGCCGTGGTGCTGGCGGGCGCCGAGGGCATCCGCACCTCCGACGATCGCATCGCGGGTTTCCAGGCCGGATTCGTGGCCGGCGGCGGAGCAGCAGACCGCATCTACCGTTCGGGCTTCGCGCGCGAATCGGGCGCGACGGCGATGGCCGAGGCCCTGGCCGACGGCATCGATGCCGGGACGCTGGTGTTCGGCATGAGCGACGTGGTCGCGATCGGAGCGATGTCGGCGATCCGCGCGGCGGGCCGTGAGGTCGGCGCCGACATCGCCGTCTGCGGTTTCGACGACGTGCCGGTCAGTCTCGATGTGAGCCCTGCGCTCACGACCGTGCGGGTGCCGCTGACCGAGGTCGGCTATCAGGCCTTCCGCGCCACGGTGGATGAGGACTGGACGCAGCCGCCCCTCGACCTGGAGGTCGTCGTGCGTGCGAGCACGCCGTGAGCGGCGTTGCTGCGTACCGGCGACGGACGCGCCGGACCATCGTGGGCGCGACCACGGCGGTCGTCATCGCAGGAGCGATCGTGCTCGTGGCGAACGCCTGCGCGCCGATGAGGATCGCCACCTGGTCGGCGGTGCCGCAGGCCGAGGCCCTGGTCGGCGACAGCGGTGAGGTCACCGTCTACGTCAGAGAGCCGAACATCAACGTCTCGCCGCAGTGCGATCTGCGGTTGCAGATGCGCGAGGACATCTCCGTCGACGAACTGACCGACGTGCTCACGCGGGTAGACACGACCGATACCGGCGAGCGCTGCGCGATCACGGAGGTGCGAACAGTTCATCCGACATCGCTCCACGCCGAGGACTGGAGCGGCGTGAGCGCGCAGGGCTGGGCGGTGCTGGCCGAGCGGATGCTGCGCGACCGGTGGATCTCGATCTTCCGGGCCGAGGATGAGGATGCCGAGGCCGACTGGATCCTCGACGCGCCCCTGCTGCACGGGACGACGGCCGAGGGCGTCACCGGCATCCGCGAAGTCATCGCCGGCCCGCCGCTGGAACCCGTGCTCGGGCCGACGAGCTGGGACGTGCACTGGTCGCCGTCGGACGCCGATCCAGTGCCCCACTCGATCAGCGTCGTCTCGGACGTGACACCTCCGGTCGCGGTGGCGGACGCGCTCGATGACCTCGTGCCGCTCATCGATCGCATCACGCAGGACGACACCGGAGGAGACGGTGTCGCCGACCTGGACGACACCCTGTACTCGGTGAAGGTCGATCTGACGACGGCGGACGGGCAGACCCACGCGGTCGTCCGGCTGACCGTGAACGACTGGTCGCTGGACGACATGACCGCGCACGAGGCCGAATACCTCACGGCCAGTCGCGCGGCGGGCTACGCCGCCGAGTTCCTCATGGCCTTGCACGAATCCGACCTCGACCCTGACAGCGTCACCGTCGTGGCGAACGACACTCTCACCTGGGGAGACCAGAAATGAACCGCCGCATCGTCATCGCCCCTGACAGCTTCAAGGGCTCCATCTCGGCGGCGGATGCCGCGGCATCCCTCGCGCAGGGGTGGGCCGAGGTCGAGCACGACGCAGAGTTCCTGCTGCGGCCGATGGCCGACGGCGGCGAGGGGACTGTCGCGGCCTTCGAGGCCGCCGTCGACGGGGCCGAACGCCACATGGTGATCGTCGACGGCCCGGCCGGAGAGCCGATCACGAGCAGCTGGCTGTGGCTGCCTCCGACACCGGATGCCCCGCGAGGCAGCGCGGTCGTCGATCTGGCGTCGACGTCGGGCATCGAGCTGCTTGACGAACTGCGTCCGTGGGATGCCGACACGACCGGGTTCGGGCAGGCGATCGCCGCAGCCCTGGATTCCGGTGTCTCGCGCCTCGTGCTCGGCATCGGGTCCAGCGCGTCGACCGACGGCGGGATCGGACTGCTCACGGCGCTCGGCGCCCGTTTCCTCGATGCGCACGGCGAGCCCGTCGCGCCGGGGGCCGCCGGGCTGTGCGATGTCGTCTCGGTCGACAGGGTCGGTCTCTGGGGTGCACCGGAGGTGCGTGTACTCACGGACGTGACCAATCCGCTCACCGGTGACAGAGGCGCTGCGGCGGTGTTCGGACCGCAGAAGGGGCTGACGGATCCGGAGGACATCCGGACCGTGGATGCCGCTTTGGCGCGCCTGGCCGAGTTGCTGCGACTGGACCCCGCGCACCCGGGCGCGGGCGCCGCGGGGGGCGCCGGGGCCGCGTTGGTCGCCTGGGGTGCGACGCTGACGCCCGGCGCCGGAGCTGTGGCGGAGCTGATCGGTCTGGCCGACGCGATCGCCGAGGCGGACGTCGTCATCACCGGCGAGGGGTCGTTCGACGGCCAGTCCGGTGACGGCAAGGTCCCGTCGTTCGTCGCGGATCTCGCAGCTGATGCCGGGGTCACGGCCATGCTCGCCGCCGGCCGTATCACCTCGGATGCCGACACAGGCGCGTTCGCGGCATCCGCGTCGCTGACAGAACTCGCGGGCTCGGGCGAGGCCGCGCAGGCCGACGCCGCCGCGTGGCTGCGCGCCGCGGGAGCTGCGCTCGCCCGCGCCCACGTTCGCTGAGCTGCCCGCGCCCGCTTCGTTCGTCTGCGCCGGCGAGACCCGCTTTGCGGGGTGAGACTTGGCCAGGCGAAGTAAGTCTCACCCCACAACCCACGTCTCGCGAATGAGCGGCGTCAGCCCTCCAGGGCCGCGCTCACGACAGTGCGCGCCTCCTCCTGCACCTGGGCGAGGTGCTCCGGCCCGAGCAGGCTCTCGGCATACAGCTTGTAGACGTCCTCGGTGCCTGAGGGGCGAGCCGCGAACCAGGCATGCTCCGTCTGCACCTTCAGCCCGCCGATCGCGGCACCGTTGCCCGGTGCGTGCGACAGCTTGGCCGTGATCGGCTCGCCCGCGAGCGACCCGGTGGCCACGGCATCCGGAGCCAGCTTGCCCAGCGCGGCCTTCTGCTCGGGCGTCGCCGGGGCATCCACGCGCTGGTATGCGGAGGAACCGAACGCCTCCTCCAGCTCGCGGTAGCGCTCCGAGGGGCTCTTGCCCGTGACGGCGATGATCTCGGCGGCGAGCAGGCAGAGCAGGATGCCATCCTTGTCCGTCGACCAGACCGAACCGTCCTTGCGCAGGAACGACGCTCCGGCGGACTCCTCGCCGCCGAACGCGACGGTGCCGTCGAGCAGACCGGGGACGAACCACTTGAAGCCGACCGGGACCTCGAGCAGGCGGCGGCCGAGCGACTCGGCGACGCGGTCGATGATCATGGACGACACGAGCGTCTTGCCGATCGCGGCGTCCCTGGGCCACTCGGCGCGGTGCGAGAACAGGTAGTCGATCGCGACGGCGAGGTAGTGGTTCGGGTTCATCAGACCAGCGTCCGGCGTCACGACGCCGTGGCGATCGGCATCCGCGTCGTTCCCGGTGAGCACGTCGAAGTCCGCGCGTCGAGCGACCAGCGACGCCATGGCGGACGGCGAGGACGGATCCATGCGGATCTTCTCGTCCCAGTCGAGGGTCATGAAGCGCCAGGTCGGGTCGACCTCGGGGTTCACGACCGTGAGGTCGAGGTCGTAGACCTCCTTGATGTGCGCCCAGTAGTCCACCGAGGCGCCGCCCAGCGGGTCGGCGCCGATCCGGACGCCGGCGCGCTTGATCGCGTCGACGTCGATGATCGAGCCGAGGTCGCGCACGTACGCGTCGCGGAAGTCGTAGCCGGGCAGGGCGTCCCAGTCGATGTCGGCGAACCGCTCGAACTTCACGCCCTCCAGGCCGGCCTCGAGCAGGGCGTTCGCACGATCGGCGATCCACCCCGTGGCGTCCGTGTCCGCCGGGCCGCCATGCGGGGGGTTGTACTTGAATCCGCCATCGCGCGGCGGGTTGTGCGAAGGAGTGACGACGATGCCGTCCGCGCGTCCCGGGTCGTCCGCGAGCAGGGAGCGGTTGTGGGTCAGGATCGCGTGGCTGAGCGCGGGGGTCGGTACCCAGGAGTCGCGCGAATCCACGCGGACGTCGACGCCGTTCGCGACGAGCACCTCGATCGCGCTGCGTTCGGCGGGGAGCGAGAGGGCGTGCGTGTCCCGGCCGAGGAACAGCGGACCGGTGATCCCCTGAGCGGTGCGGTAGTCGACGATCGCCTGGGTGGTGGCCAGGATGTGGTTCTCGTTGAAGCTGCCGGTCAGCGCTGACCCGCGGTGCCCGCTCGTGCCGAAGGCGACGCGCTGCGCCGGATCGGACGGATCCGGGTGGCGGTCGTAGTACGCGGCGATCAGCGCGTCGACATCGATGAGGTCACTTTCCTCCGCGGGGAGGCCGGCACGGCTCGTCATATGTCCAGTCTGCCCCCAAAACGGATGCGCGTGCACCTTCGCGGCGAAGTGGGGAGGGCTAAGGTGAAACGCGTGACTGAACGGCGCACCTACAGCTATCTCGGCCCTGCCGGCACCTTCACGGAGGCGGCTCTCGACCAGGTCGCCGAGGCCAGAGGACAGCACTGGCGACCGGTGCACAACGTCGGAGAGGCCCTCGCGGATGTGCTCGAGGGACGCAGTCACGCCGCGATGATCGCGATCGAGAACTCGATCGAGGGCGGCGTCTCGACGACGCAGGACGCCCTCGCCACCCTCCCCGGCCTGCGCATCATCGGCGAGTACCTCGTCAAGGTGAACTTCGTCCTCGTCGCTCCCCCCGGCACGAAGCTGGAGGACGTGCAGGTGATCGCCGCGCATCCGGTCGCGTACGCGCAGTGCCACGGGTGGCTGAGCGCGAATCTGCCGAGTCACTCGCACGTCCCCGCGGCCAGCAACGTGGCATCCGCGATCGGCGTGCTCGACGGGACCAGTCCGGCGCAGGCCGCGATCGCCGCCCCCGGCATCGTGCAGCACTACGACGTCGAGGTGCTGGCGTCCGAGATCGGCGACAACACCCAGGCGGTCACCCGCTTCGTGCTCGTGACGCGGACGACGACGCCTCCTTCCCCGACCGGCGCCGACAAGACCTCGCTGATCGTGGAGCTGCCGCACGATCACCCCGGATCGCTGCTGGAGATGCTCGAGCAGTTCTCCACCCGGGGCATCAACCTCTCGCTGATCGAGTCGCGTCCGATCGGCGATGAACTCGGCCGCTACCGGTTCGTCATCGACGCCGACGGTCACGTGCAGGACGAGCGCATGGCCGACGCCCTGCTCGGCATCCGTCGGTTCAGTCCGCGCGTGGTGTTCCTCGGCTCGTATCCGCGCGCGGATCGGCAGATCGTGCAGTACCCGAACCGCTACGCCGACGACATCTTCGTCGAAGCCAGGGACTGGCTGCGCGGACTGCTCTCGGGCGAACCGGAGGCGTAGGGGTCACGCGCCCTGGCGCGCGACGCCCTGCCTCTCGCTGCGACTCAGTGCTCCTGAAAGCGCGGCCACGCGCTGCCAGGAGACATGTGCGAGTGCAGCGCCCCCTTGGCGGATTCCAGGCTCGGGTACGTCCCTGTGACGGCATCCGCTCCGGCCATCACGACGACATATCCCTCGTCCTCGTGCCGGATGCTCCCGCACACGCCGTTCGTCCCGTAGGCGACCCACAGTGCGCGTGTCTTCGTGGTGCTCATGGCGCTCCCTTCTTCCGATGCTCCTGACCGTACGCCTCGTCTCGCAGGCGCGCCAGGGGTTGCGGAACCGGAGCTACTGCGCGGCGGCGATGAGCTCGAGCGTCTGGGCGCGGCCGGCGGCGGCATCCTTCGGCTCGGCGTCGTAGGCGCCGGCGACGGGCGAGAGCATGACCTCGTCCACGCCGTGCGCCGAGGCGAAGGCGGCGATCTCGGATGCGACGGACTCGCCGGTGCCGACGAACCAGCGCTCGCGGGCGGCCCGGACGATCTGCTCGGTCGCAGGGTCGGATGCCGCGGCGAGCGCCTCCTCGACCGTCTCGAGCGCGGTCAGCGGCTTGTTCAGGCGCAGCCTCGACATCATGCGCAGCTGCGGCAGTGCGCGCGCTTCGGCCTCGTCCTGCGTCGGGGAGGCGACCACGTTGACGGTGAGGAACGTCCGCGGCTCGGGGTGGGCCTCGCTCGGCTGATATCCCGAACGGTAGAGGTCGAGTGCACGCTCCAGACCCTGTCCGGAGAAATGGTTGGCGAACACGTAGGGGAGCCCCTGGGCGGCGGCAAGCTGCGCGGAGTAGTCGCTGGAGCCCAGCAGCCAGACCTCGGGCACACCGGTGGCGGCCGGTGTCGAGCGGACGGTGTACTCGCCGCCGGAGGTGAACTGCACCTGCGCGCCCTCGCCGGACAGCAGCAGCGTGATGTCCTGCACGTGCCGGGGGAACTGCTCGACGTCGCTCGTGGTGCCCGACCCGCGCAGCAGCTGCGTGATCACCGGGTCGCTACCCGGCGCGCGACCGAGCCCGAGGTCGATGCGTCCCGGCGCGATGGCCTCGAGGGCAGCGAACTGCTCCGCGACGATCAGCGGTGCGTGGTTCGGCAGCATGACGCCGCCGGATCCGAGGCGCAGCGTCTTCGTACGCGAGGCCGCCGCCGCGATCAGCACCGGTGGGGTGGTGGATGCCACAGCCGGCATGTTGTGGTGCTCGGCGAACCAGTACCGGCGGTACCCGAGGCGGTCGGCGATCCCGACGAGATCGAGGGAGGCGCTGATCGCCTCCGTGCTGGTCTGCCCGGTGCGCACCGGCACGAGGTCGAGGACGGACAGGGCGGGGGCGGCGTGAGCAGACATCCCCGGATGCAACCGGAGCCCGCGGGCGGATATTCCCGGGATCAGGCGCGGAACGCCCGCAGCTGTTCGATCACCTCTTCGTCGGAGACCTGGGCGAAGTCGAGGTAGTGCATGCCGACGGCCATGAACGATTCCGGCGTGAGGACGCAGATGACCTCGTCCGCCTCCGGGACGTGCGTGACGGCATCCGGCGGGGCGACGGGCACGGCGAGGACGACGCGGGCGGCGCCCCTCGCTCGCGCGATCGCGCATCCTGCTCTGGCCGTCGCGCCGGTCGCGATCCCGTCATCGACGATGATCGCCGTCCTCCCGGCGAGCGCCGGAGCCGGACGTCCTTCGCGCAGCAGGTCGACGCGATGGGTCACCTCGGCACCCTCCCGCTCGCGGGCAGCGGTGACGGCGGATGCGGGGATGGCGCCCATCCCGATCACGTCCTCATTGAGCACGGAGGTGCCGTCCTCGCCGACCGCGCCCATGGCGACCTCCTCGTGACCGGGCACCCCGAGCTTGCGCACGACGAGGACGTCCAGGTCGGCGTCCAGTGCGCGGGCGATCTCGACGGCGACCGGGACGCCGCCGCGGGGGAGCGCCAGGACGATCGGGTCTTCCCCGTCGTGCTCGGCCAGCCGCGCGGCCAGGCGCCGCCCGGCATCCTTCCGATCCGTGAACCTCTCCATCCGTCTCTCCTGCTTCCGGCTTACGCCGGAGTGCAGGGCGGGTCAAGCCCCCGGTGCGGAGTCCTGTTCGCTGTCGAGCTCGTCCCGAAGACTGGCGTTCTCGTCCTCGAGTTCGAGCACGCGACGGATGCCGGCGAGGTTGACGCCCTCGCTGCGCAGGTCGGTGACGCGGCGGAGCCGCTCGACGTCGTCGTCGCTGTACCGGCGGGTGCCACCGTCGCTGCGGGACGGTGTGAGCAGTCCCTTGGCCTCGAAGAGTCGGAGCGAGGCCTCCGGCACGCCGGACAGCTGTGCCGCGACGGCGATGCCGTACAGCGGGGTGCTCGAGTCTCGCTGGTCCATGCTGAGAATTTCCTCACTCGCGCTTGCAGATCATCTCGAATCGGTCTATAAAAAATATACAGCAACACTCACAGATTATCTGCGGGGTGCGCTGAGTCATCGAAGACGAAAGGAGAACGCTCATGGCAATGACAATCGATCCCCTCAGCCAGCTCGACCGGTTCGCAGCGGCCGTGCTCGACTCCGCCCGATCGCCGCGCGTGATGCCGGTCGATCTCTTCCGGGACGGTGACCGGTACGTCCTCTGCGCCGACCTGCCGGGGGTGGACCCCGGCACGATCGACGTGGACGTCGACGGCGGTCAGCTGTCGATCCGCGCGCAGCGCACCGGAGACACGCGGGAGGGCGTCCGCTGGCTGGCGCGTGAACGCAACACGGGCAACTACCTGCGTCAGTTCACGCTGGGCGACGGCGTCGACATCGACGGGATCAGCGCGTCGTATGAGAGCGGCGTGCTGTCCGTCATCATCCCCGTCAGCGAGCGGGCCAAGCCGCGCAAGATCGCGATCGAATCCCGCGACGAGCGTCAGGCCGTCACAGCCTGATCCGCCGCCGTCCGGATGCCGGGGCGTCTGCCCCGGCATCCACCCCGATCAGAGAGGAGCAACATCATGGCCGTTTCCCCCGCACTCGACACCTTCCTCAAGAACATGGAGTACCCCGCGACCAAGGACGATCTGCTCCGGGAAGCCGTCCGCGAAGGCCTCGACCCGCGTGACCGCGCGGTGCTGGACGACCTGCCCGAGCAGAGCTTCAGCGCCCGATGGCACATCCGCTATCACGTCGCGCAGCGCGCCCTGGCAGATGCGACGGCGCCCCGCTCGCTCGTCAGCGCCTGACTGCTCGCGAGGCCTCGAACAGACCCCGTCGTGCCCACGCGGCACCGACGGGGTCTCGTGCGTGCGGACATGTCCGGCCGCCTGCCTCCGGTCTGGCACGCGCCGGGCGATAGCCTGACCGCATGGATGCCGAGCTCTTCTACGTCCTCGTCGGAGCCCTCTCCGTGGCGGCCGTCGCGCGATGGCGCGGGTGGCCGGCACCGCTG
Source organism: Microbacterium sp. M28 (assembly GCF_025836995.1). Taxonomy (NCBI): domain Bacteria; kingdom Bacillati; phylum Actinomycetota; class Actinomycetes; order Micrococcales; family Microbacteriaceae; genus Microbacterium; species Microbacterium triticisoli. The sequence continues at coordinate 510,860 of NZ_CP107546.1, forward strand.
CTGGTCACGGTGGTCGCGCTCGCGGCATCCTTCCTGCCGTTCGTTCCGGACCTCGAGATCGACGGCCACCTGCTGCTGAACCTCGTGCTGCCGCCGCTGCTGTACTCCGCGGCCCTGGACGTCTCCTTCGTCGGGTTCAAACGAAGCCTGCCGCAGATCCGCCGACTGGGCATCTGGCTCGTGCTCGTCACCGCCCTGGTCGTCGGACTGGTGGCCTGGCTGATCTTCCCCTCGCTCACTCTGCCCGGCGCGCTGCTGCTGGGCGCGATCGTCGCACCGCCGGATGCCGTCTCCGCCGCCGCGATCGGCCGCAAGCTCGGGCTGCCGCGGCGGGTGATGACCGTGCTCTCCGGCGAGAGCCTCATCAACGATGCGACATCGCTCACGCTCTATCGGGTGTTCGCGGCGATCGTGCTCGGTGCGACGGTCAGCGTGCAGGACGGAATCTGGCAGTTCGTGGTCGCCGTCGTCGTCGGCGTCGCGATCGGTCTGGTCTTCGGCATCCTGCTGCACCAGCTGCGCGTTCGTCTGTCGGACCCCGTGGTGATCGGCACCTTCGGTCTACTGGTGCCGTTCGGGGCGTATGCGATCGCAGAGCACCTGGGCGGCTCGGGCGTGCTGGCGGTCGTCGCCATGGGGCTGTATGTCGGGTACAACGCGCCGCGGACGGACTACACCACCCGGCAGCAGGAGACGCCGCTGTGGCTGTCGGCCGACTTCCTGCTGGAGAGCTTCGTGTTCGCGTACATCGGGCTGCAACTGCCGCGTGTGATCAGTGATCTCGGCCGCGAATCGGTGGGGGAGATCCTGGTCCTCGCCGCCGTGGTGCTCCTGGTCGTCCTGGTGGTGCGTCCCGCATACATCTACCCGGCGCACGCGTGGGCGGTGTGGATGCAGCGTCTTCGGCTGCGGCGCTGGGAGCGAGCGGTGGCCTCGGGTGAATGGGAACGCAGGGAGCGTCTCGACGACGAGCGGCGGGATCGGTTCGAGGCGAAGCATCCCGAGCGTGCGGGGGGAACGCGGCGACGGCGGCCGACGTACGAGGAGATCCGTGCGCGTCTGACGGAGCCCGCGCTGAGCTGGAAGGACAACGCCGTCATCTCCTGGGCGGGCATGCGCGGCGTGGTGACGCTGGCGACGGCGCTCGCCGCGGCGGATCTCGCCGAGTTGGATGCCGAGGCATCCCACGCGATCGTCGTGGTCGCGTTCGTCGTGACGGTCGGCACGCTGCTGCTGCAGGGGCTGACGCTGCCGGTGCTCATCAGGGGACTTGGTGTGGCGAGCGACGTCGATGAGGAGCAGGACGCCGCTGAGCTCGCCGCGGTTCGCGCACGGACCAGGGCGGCGGGCGCCGAGTTCTTGGCGCGCAGGCGCGACGAGTGGGTCGCCGAGCACGGCGAGCGCGACCTGGCGGTCTTCGACGCGTTCACGAAGCGCATGACGACGGTTGAGAAGGAGACGGACCGGGCACAGGAGGCCGAGGAGGCCGCCACCCGCCCGACCTATGACGACCTCGTCGCGCTGTCGAGGGGATGGCTGCAGGTGCGCAGGGAGATCCTCCTGGAGGAGCGCGACGCGGGGAACCTCGATGAAGAGCTCATGCGCGAGCTGATCACGGCGATGGATGCCGAGGAGCTGGCGCTGGACACGCGAGGTGCGACGCGTCCGCAGTCCAGGGCCTAGTACTCAGCTCCCGGCGTCCCGGCATCCCTCATCGAGACCTCTCCGTAATGACGAAACCCCGTCGTATCTGCATGAACACGACGGGGTTTCGCAACGAGCGAGAGGTCTCGCGGCGGCGGCGTCAGCGGCTGCCGACGGTCTCCACTTCGGCATCCTTCTCGGGGGTGTCGTCACCGGAGTCGTCGGCGAACGGAAGGCCCTCGCGGGATGCGTTGTAGAGGTCCTCGTCGAGGATGCCCTCGCGCTTGGCGACGATCGTCGGAACCAGCGCCTGCCCTGCGACGTTGACCGCCGTACGGCCCATGTCGAGGATCGGGTCGATCGCGAGGAGCAGACCGACGCCCTCCAGGGGCAGGCCCAGGGTCGACAGGGTGAGCGTCAGCATGACGACGGCACCGGTGGTTCCTGCGGTCGCGGCCGAACCCAGCACCGACACGAGCACGATCAGCACGTACTGGAAGAAGTCGAGCTGGATGCCGAAGAACTGCGCGACGAAGATGGCGGCGATCGCGGGGTAGATCGCGGCGCAGCCGTCCATCTTGGTGGTCGCACCCAGCGGTACGGCGAACGACGCGTACGAGGAGGGCACGCCGAGGTTGCGCTCGGTCACGCGCTCGGTGAGCGGCAGCGTCCCGATCGACGAGCGGCTGACGAAGGCCAGCTGCACCGCGGGCCAGACACCCGAGAAATACTGCTTGATCGACAGGCCGTTGGTGCGGATCAGCACCGGGTAGACGACGAACAGGACGAGGGCGAGACCGATGTAGATCGCGCCGGCGAACCAGCCGAGACCGACGAGCTTGTCCCAGCCGTACTTGATGACGGCCGAGCCGATGAGGCCGAAGGTGCCGATCGGGGCGATGCGGATGATCCACCACAGCACGCGCTGGATGACCTTGAGCAGCGACTCGGTGAAGACGAGGAACGGCTCCGCCTTCTTGCCCGCCTTCAGAGCGGCTATGCCGATGACGGCGGCGACGACGATGACCTGCAGGATGTTGAAGCCGACGCTGGAGCTCAGGGCGCCGGCCTCGTCGGCCGAGGTCGACACGGTCAGGCCGAGGAAGTTCTGCGGGATGATCCCGAGGAGGAAGTTCCACCAGGTGCCGACCGTGTACGGGTCGCCGGGCTCGAGGCCCTCACCCGCGCGGGCGCCGGGCTGGATGACGAGTCCCAGGACGATGCCGATGATCACGGCGATGAACGCGGTGATGCAGAACCACAGGATGGTCTGTCCTGCCAGGCGCGCGGCGTTCTGGACGCGACGCAGGTTCGAGATGCTGGCGACGATCGCGGTGAAGATCAGCGGGACGACGGCTGCGCGCAGGATCGTGACGTATGAGCTGCCGATCCTGTCGAGCGTGTCCGAGAGAACGGTCGGGTTCTCCGCGGAGGCGCCGAGCTGGCGGCCGATGAGTCCGGCGACGATGCCGAGAACGAGGGCCGCGATGATCTGGAAGCCGAACGACGTCAGCAGCTTCCGCACAGGGCCACGGGTATCTGGCGCCTTCTTGGCGCGGGCGGTGGTGCTCATGAGACTCCTGGTCCGGGCGTGCCGAGGCGCACGCCGATGGGACTCAACGCTAAGCCCCCAGGTGTATTCCCAGGAATCGATATGACGAACGGTGACGGATGCCGAGGCATCCGTCACCGTTCGAGGAGGATGGTGAGCGTTCCGCTTGTCAGCGGAGAGCGGTCACTCCGTGCTGGTGATGCAGGTCGAGACGGCCTCAGCCATGGTCGACTCGACGAGGTCCTTCGCCTCCTGCGAGGTCTGGACGTCTTCGCCTTCGGCGATGTTGGCGAGATCCTGGTCGGAGATCTCCGACTCGAGGAGCGCCTCGGACACGCAGTCGACCTGGCCCTCGGTCAGGATGTCGGCCTGGCCGGAGTCCTCGAGGATCTTGGTGATGCCGTCGCTGAGCTCACCGGTGGAGGGGCGCTCAGCAGCGCTGCCGCCGCAGGCTGCCAGGGAGAACGCCAGTGCCGCGATCGGCACAGCGGTGAGAAGACGAGTACGCAGTTTCCGGTCGCTGTTCATGGGACCAACGGTATCGCCTTCCCAGCGGATTGATAGGTGCGGATGCGGGGGAGAACTACCCATCGTCCCTGAGATGGAGTTCACACTCGCCTCAACGCTCATCGCGGCGAATGCGAACGCGCGTGATCGCGCGATGGGCCAGTATCAGTAATGCACGGCGGCAGATTCTGAGAACAGAAAGCAGTGACGATGCCACGCACCACCGCAGAGAAGCTTCAGATCAAGCCCGGCACCGAGCTGCTGTTCGGCCCGTCGTCGGCGGAGCAGCGTGCGCTGCTCGACCCCCTGCCCGAGGGTGTCACGGTCGTCAACGGGATCGACGGCGACACCACCGATGTGGCGGTCATGTTCGCGAGCGATCGCGACGGGCTCGACGCGCTGCTGAGCGACGTGCTCCCGCTGCTCTCGTCACCGCTTGCCGTGTGGATCGGATATCCCAAGGGCAACAAGTCCGACATCAACCGCGACAGCATCTGGCAACGGGTGGAGGAGTTCGGCTGGACGCTCAACGCCAACATCTCGCTCTCCGACGTGTGGTCGTCGGTGCGCCTCAAACGCGTCGCCTGAGAAAAGGGAGAGGCGCTCTGCGCTTCGCGATCCGGACCGCCGCTCGCTCGCCATCGCTCCTCGCCGACACGGAGTGCTGGGCGCTGTTCACCGCGATCTCCGTTCTGTGACGCTGAAGACGTCGAATAAATCCCCTAATGTCGGAGGCCAATGTGATCATGAAGTATGGCAGTTTTCAGCGAGGTCGCGGCCCTGATCCCCACGTTGCGTGGGCATCGGATCCCGGTCGCGAGCGCTGACGATCTTCCTGCGACGCTGTCTGAAATGTCGGATGCCGAGATCCTCGCGATCCTCGAGGAGACGGTGGAGCTCGCCGGTCAGGTCGAGCAGATCAAGCTCGCGGCGGTGGGCGTCGCGGCTGCGCGGTCGACGCGAGCGCAGGGGCACTCGGGGCTCGCTCAGTCGCAGGGACGCCGTTCAGCGGTCGATCTCGTTCAGAACATCACCGGATCCACCAAAGGTGAGGCGGCGCGCGAAGTCAGGGTGGCGCTCGCGATGCTGGACGATGGAACGCGCGAGACGCTGACGGATGCCGGCAACACCCTTTCTCCTCAGCCCGTGGTCGCTTCCGTCATGCCGTGGTACGAACCGCTGCGGTCGGCGCTCCAGGCTGGAGCGATCACGACCGCGCAGTTCGACGTGATCCGCAACGGGCTCGGCGAACCGCCGGACACGGAGGATGACGACGGCGCGCGCGAAGCAAGAGACGTGTGGGCATGCGCCGCGGAGCAACTGATCGCCGAGGCTCCGGTGAGGTCCGTCGAAGAACTGCGCAGCGCCGCACGCGCCCTGCGCGACGTGCTCGACCCCGAAGGAGCCTTGGCGCGGTTCGATGCGCAGTATGCGGCCCGATCGTTGCGCGTCTATCGGGATTCATTCGGGCGCCGCCGCGGCGACATCGTGTTCGACGAGGAGAGCGGAGCATTCTTCGACAGCATCGTCGCCGCCGGTCTGCGCCCGCGGCGCGGAGGTCCGCGGTTCGTAGACACTAACGAGAAGGCCCGGGCCGAGGCGCTCGTCGCCGACCCGCGCACGAACGACCAGCTCGCCTTCGATCTCTTCATGGACGTCGTGCGCGCGGGCGCACTCGCCGAGCCGCAGGACGTGTTCGGCACGCGACAGGCCGGCGTCCGACTCGTGCAGGTGGTCGACGCGAATGGCGCGCCGGGATCGATCGTCCACACCGAAGACGGGCTCACCGCTCTTCCGGCATCGACTGCGGCTCAGCGCATCTGTGAGGGTGGGGTTGTCGCCGTGACCGTCGATTCCTCGGGCAATCCGCTCGACGTCGGACGAGAGCATCGGTTGTTCACTCCCGCGCAGCGCATCGCGCTGGCCATCAGAGACGGCGGGTGCCGAATCCCCGGCTGTGATCGGCCCGCATCGTATTGCGAGGCGCATCACATCGACGGGTGGTCGTCCGGCGGGCGCACCGACATCGATCGCGGGATTCTGCTCTGTCGCTTCCACCACATGAACCTCCACCACGGCGGATGGAGGATCACGCGCAACGGCAAGGACGACTTCGTGCTCCATGATCCGGGTGGAGAGGCGCGCATTCTGAAACCGAGAGCCGTGCTCCTCTACAACTGGGGTGCCGGCGGAGTCGATCCGCCTCCGAAACGGTTCCGTCCGGCGGCGTGACACCTGCCGGAGTGGGACTCGGCGGGCGCATGATGAACGCCTTGTGTCGGGGTGGCCAGAGGTGGACACTGAGGGTGAGCCACCGCACCCTGTGTCTCGACGTTGAGAGTCCATTGGATCTCACTGACCACGGCGCGGTGGCTCCTCACTGTCGGCGGCCAGCCCGACGGGTGTCACGCCAACACGAGCAGCTCGCCCACTTCGCACTCCAACGCGTCGCAGATCGCCCGCAGCGTCGAGTAGCGGATCGCCCTGGCTCGGTCGTTCTTCAGTACCGACAGATTCACGATCGAGATCCCGACGCGCGCGCTCAGCTCCGTCAGCGTCATTCCGCGCTCGGCGAGCAGCTCGTCGAGCCGGCAGTGGATGCCGGTGACCTCGTCGTCGGAGTCAGCCGGCGTCATACCAGCCCCTCCGTCTCGCGCTCGAGCCGGTCCCGTTCGGCCTGCAGTCGGGTGCCCTGGCTGAAGACCGCGGCCAGCGCGGCCAGCGCGATCGCGCCGCCGACCGCCGGCAGCGAGATCGACAGCATGAAGGTCGGCGGATACCATTCGCTGTCGGGGGAGAACACCTCGCGCAGCGCGAGCGTTCCCGAGATCTCGGCCAGCAGGTCGCCGGCGATGCCCACGACCAGCAGCACGACGGCGCCGATCGTCAGCGCGCGGACCACGGTGCGATGGAACGCGCGCCCGCGCAGAGTCTGGAAGCAGATCACCGCGATCATCGCAGCCGGCAGCGTCGACACGATCAGCTGACACAGCTCGGCCAAGGCGGAAAGCACCCGGACGCCCACGCTCGCGTCGTACACCGTGGGAGAGTTCACGGCCGCGGAACGGCACGCCAGAGCAGCACCCTCCGTGGAAGCGCCGTCCGCGGCACCGGAATCGACACACGGCAGATCCGGCGGAAGGGCGACGATCACATCCACCCCCATGAGCTCGACCCAGTCCGCACTGAACAGCTTGCCCACGATGGCGATCAGGCCGACGGCCGACATCATGACCCACCATCCGCTCAACGTGAGCGCGACGTCGAGGACGGCTGTCCTGCTGCCGCGCCGTCGTGCACGCCACACGACGAGGCCGACGACGACGGCGAGTACGAGCAGCGCGACGGCGATGAACCACAGCGACGTGCCGAGTTCGGCCGCAGAACCGAAGATCATCAGACGAGCCCTTCCGTTTCCTTCTGCAACCGGATGCCGCGCCGGAACGCGACCGCGATCAGTCCGACCGCGATGCCACCGGCGACGACCGGGATCGCCGCCCAGAACTCGATCGGATGCACGGTCTCGCCCGCGCCGACTCCCGCCGCAGCCAGCACGCCGTTGCGCGCGACGTTGTCCAGGCCGACGATCACCAGCGGCGCGATGGACAGCATCCAGCCCATGATCGTGAAGGCGAGCGCGTTCCCGCGGACGAAGACGCGGCCGCGCAGGAAGTTCGATGCCACGAGCATGACCGCGCCGATGACCACGAGCGCCGTCAGCGCCCACAGCGCGATCCCACCGACGATCGCGGCGACAGCGCCCGCGCTCACATCAGAGGCGAGGATGGTCGCCTCCCGCGCGATTCCCTCGACGGCGACCTCACCGGAGTCGATGGTCGCCGCGATCGGTTGCTCGTCGATCGGAATCGTCCAGGCGACGCCGTCATCACGGAACACAGCGTCCGCGCGGAGCCAGGTGCCGATCCCCACGACGACGGCGGCGCCGAGGCCGTAGAGGAGAACGGTGAACGCATCGGTGCGTTCTGATCGTGTGGCGTCCATCAGACCAGCCCCTCCGTCTCGCGCTGCATGCGCTGCCCGATCTCGAACGCACCGGCGATCACCGCCAGAGCGAGCCCCCAGCCGATGGGCGCGAGATCGATCGACATCTCGAAACTCGGCAGACCCACAGCGGTGAGCCCGAGTTCGGACGTGATCTCGGTATGCGCATTCGCGCGCACTGTCTGACCGAGGAGTCCGCCGGCCATGACGAGGATCGCCGCGGTACCGATACCCCAGGTCACCGCGGCGGAGAACGGCCGGCCGATGAACAGCCGCACGCAGATCCAGGCGACCACGATGCACAGGCCGATGACGCCGATCGAACCGAGGACGTCTGCAGCGGCCAGGAGTGCTCGTGGCGACGCGGAGAGCCCATCGGCCGTGATCGTCACGCTGTCGAACGTGGCATCGGCGACGCCTGGCGCAGCTGCGATCCGCTCCGCGGCATCCTGGTCCAGGGCCATCCGCGGTACGACGACTTCGTCCGCCGTCATGAGTGCGATCGTGTGGCTGATGAGGAGAACGAGATCGACCAGCGCGATCGCCGCTGCACTTCCGGCGATGAAGCCGAGGATCGTCTTCTCGGTAAGGCTCGCTGCTCGTCCAGACTGTACGGCGTTCGACATGATTCCCCCCCTATATCGATAGTCGTTGTTATCGATGGTCGTTAACATAACGATAGTCGATAAGCAGTGTCAAGACCCCGGCGCCAGGGGCTATGCCCACGGCGAACACGGGCATACCTCGTCCCGGTGGTCGTTACTCTCGATGTACAGGCGCTGAAGAGCCGTCTGGCGTCAGTGCATTCGCCCCGTGCGAACCAAGGAGTTGACAATGTTCGAGAGATTCACGGACCGAGCCCGTCGAGTGGTCGTCCTCGCCCAAGAAGAGGCGAAGATGCTCAACCACAATTACATCGGCACCGAGCACATCCTGCTCGGCCTCATCCACGAGGGCGAGGGCGTCGCAGCCAAGGCGCTGGAGTCGCTCGGCATCTCCCTCGACGCCGTGCGCGAGCAGGTGCAGGACATCATCGGCCAGGGCCAGCAGCAGCCCACCGGTCACATCCCCTTCACCCCGCGCGCCAAGAAGGTGCTCGAGCTGAGCCTGCGCGAAGCGCTGCAGCTCGGCCACAACTACATCGGCACCGAGCACATCCTGCTCGGCCTCATCCGCGAGGGTGAGGGCGTCGCAGCCCAGGTGCTGGTCAAGCTCGGCGCTGACCTGAACAAGGTCCGCCAGCAGGTCATCCAGCTGCTCTCCGGAGCGCCCGGACGCGAGCCGGCAGCCGTGGGCGCGCAGGCGCACGAGACCCAGTCGGGTGCGCAGGGCGGCTCGCAGGTCCTCGACCAGTTCGGTCGCAACCTGACGCAGGCCGCGCGCGACAACAAGCTCGACCCGGTCATCGGGCGCGAGAAGGAGGCGGAGCGGGTCATGCAGATCCTCTCCCGCCGCTCCAAGAACAACCCCGTCCTGATCGGCGAGCCTGGCGTCGGCAAGACCGCCGTCGTCGAGGGCCTCGCGCAGGCCATCGTCAAGGGCGATGTCCCCGAGACGCTGAAGGACAAGCAGCTGTACTCGCTCGACCTCGGCTCGCTCATCGCCGGTTCCCGCTACCGCGGTGACTTCGAGGAGCGGCTGAAGAAGGTCACCAAGGAGATCCGCACCCGCGGCGACATCATCGTCTTCATCGACGAGATCCACACCCTCGTGGGTGCGGGTGCCGCCGAGGGCGCGATCGATGCGGCCAGCATCCTCAAGCCGCTGCTCGCCCGTGGTGAGCTCCAGACGATCGGTGCGACCACGCTGGACGAGTACCGCAAGCACTTCGAGAAGGATGCCGCGCTCGAGCGCCGCTTCCAGCCGGTGCAGGTGAACGAGCCGAGCCTGCCGCACGCGATCAACATCCTCAAGGGTCTCCGCGACCGCTACGAGGCGCACCACAAGGTGCAGATCACTGACGGCGCGCTCGTCGCGGCGGCGAACCTCGCCGACCGCTACGTCTCCGACCGCTTCCTGCCGGACAAGGCCATCGACCTGATCGACGAGGCCGGCGCACGCCTGCGACTCAGCATCCTGTCCTCGCCGCCGGAGCTGCGCGAGTTCGACGACAAGATCGCGAAGGTCCGCGAGCAGAAGGAAGCCGCCTCCGAGGAACAGGACTTCGAGAAGGCCGCGTCCCTGCGCGACGAGGAGAAGAGCCTGCTCGCCGAGCGGCTCCGCCTCGAGAAGCAGTGGCGCTCCGGTGACGTCGCGACCCAGGCGGTCGTCGACGAGGGCCTGATCGCCGAGGTGCTCGCGCAGGCCACCGGTATCCCGGTGTTCAAGCTGACGGAGGAGGAGTCCAGCCGACTCGTCTTCATGGAGAAGGCGCTGCACCAGCGCGTCATCGGGCAGGAGGAGGCCATTGCGGCCCTGTCCCGCACGATCCGTCGCCAGCGCGCCGGCCTCAAGGATCCGAAGCGTCCCTCCGGCTCGTTCATCTTCGCCGGCCCGACCGGCGTCGGAAAGACCGAGCTCGCCAAGGCGCTCGCGGAGTTCCTGTTCGACGACGAAGGTGCCCTCATCTCGCTCGACATGAGCGAGTTCGGCGAGAAGCACACCGTCTCGCGGCTGTTCGGTGCCCCTCCAGGGTTCGTCGGCTTCGAAGAGGGCGGCCAGCTCACCGAGAAGGTGCGCCGCAAGCCGTTCAGCGTGGTGCTCTTCGACGAGATCGAGAAGGCCCACCCCGACATCTTCAACTCGCTGCTGCAGATCCTCGAGGAAGGCCGTCTCACCGACGGCCAGGGTCGGGTCGTGGACTTCAAGAACACGGTCATCATCATGACGACCAACCTCGGATCGTCCGCGATCGCCGGTGGCCCCGTCGGCTTCCAGATCGAGGGCAACGCGCAGACCAGTTACGAGCGGATGAAGGGCAAGGTCGACGAGGAGCTCAAGCGCCACTTCAAGCCCGAGTTCCTCAACCGCGTCGACGACGTCATCGTCTTCCCGCAGCTGTCGAAGGAGGAGCTGGTGCAGATCGTCGATCTGTTCACCAAGCGTCTCAGCGACCGCCTGCTGGACCGCGACATGACCGTGGAGCTCACGCAGGCCGCCAAGGAGCGCCTCATCGAGGTCGGATTCGACCCGGCTCTCGGTGCGCGGCCCCTGCGCCGCGCGATGCAGCGGGAGATCGAGGACCAGCTGTCCGAGAAGATCCTGCACGGCGAGCTCAACGCCGGAGACCACGTCAAGGTGGATTCCGCCGAGGGCAAGTTCCTGTTCGAGACGAAGCCTCGCGGCGAGAAGGTCTCGGTCGGGATCAACACCGGCGGGGGAGCGATCCCCGGCACGCCGGACCTGGCGATCGCCAGCGGCGAGTGATCTGAACGACGAAGGGCGGATGCCGAGGCATCCGCCCTTCGTCGTGTCCACAGGTTCGTGCATGAGGGGCGTTCTAGGCTGGATGCCGTGAGCTACACCGTCCGCCCCGCGCGCAGCGCCGACATCCTCGGCATCCATCGCCTGCTGGAGCCGATGGTGGACCGACGGATCCTGCTCGGCAAGGACCTCGCGGTGCTGTACGGCGCGACGCAGGAGTTCGTCGTCGCGGAGCGCGACGGAGAGCTGATCGGCTGCGGTGCCCTGCACGTCATGTGGGAGGACCTCGGAGAGATCCGCACGCTGCTCGTGCGCGAGGACTGGTTGCACCACGGCGTCGGCGGGGCGATCGTCGGGGCTCTCGAGGAACGCGCCGTCCAACTCGGGTTGAGCCGACTCTTCTGCCTGACGTTCGAGGTCGACTTCTTCACCCGCCGCGGATTCGCGCCGATCGGAGAGCAGGTCGTCGACCCCGACGTGTACTCTCAGCTGCTGCGCAGCCCGGATGAGGGAGTCGCGGAGTTCCTCGACCTCGCCCACGTCAAACCGAACACGCTGGGCAACACGCGCATGCTGAAGGAGCTCTGATGGCCAGGCGCACCGCCGCCGTCTACCGCCGCAGGCGGTTGGCCGTCCTCCTCGTCCTCGTGCTCGTGTTCGCGATCGTCGCGGCCGGAGTCTGGGCCCTGATCGCGCGCCCGTGGGACGGATCCGGCGAGGCGGAGCCCACGAAGTCGCCGACTCCCGTCGTCGAGACGCCGTCGCCGACTTCAGCGGAGACCCCGACGCCATCCGCATCCGAGACGCCGGGCGTGGCCGCCTGCAAAGCGGCGGACATCGAGGTGGCCGCCGTGACGGATGCCGAGAGCTATGCCCCGGATCAGCAGCCGCAGTTGTCGATCTCGCTGACCAACAAGGGGGCGACGGATTGCACCCTCGATGTCGGAACGGCGACCCAGCGCTTCGAGATCACCAGTGGCGAGGATCTCTGGTGGCGCTCGACGGACTGCCAGCAGAACCCGAGCAGCATGATCGTGACGCTCACGGCGGGGCAGACGGTGCCCAGTGCGACCCCGCTGGTCTGGGATCGCACGCGCTCCAACACGACGACCTGCGACGACCCGAACCGTCAGCGTGCGCCGGGGGGAGGCGCGTCCTACCACGTGTCGGTCTCCATCGGTGGCTTCGACAGCACGGCGAGCCGGCAGATCATCCTGCAGTGACACGCGCGGCGGTGCGTCCGGTCGGGGTGCAGCTGTTTTCTCAGGTGGTTTGGGATACCATTGAGGTGACTCTCGGAACTGATTCGGTGTGCATGCCATCCCCAGTGGCGTCGTATTCAGCGTCCCCAGCGCTTCGACATTCACCGAACGAGAGTCCGAGGGCCCTTTCGAGTACTCCAGTCCCCAATGGACGACTCGAGAGGGCCCCACTTCTTTAGACTGGGTCCATGGCCCGAAAGAAGAGCGCGAAGAGCAAGCCCGCCCCCGAGGACTTCCGCTCCGAGGCACTGGCGCAGGCGCTCGAGAAGCAGGATGTCGCGGCCGTCGCGCTCGCGCTGCGTCACGGCACCACGGTCGTCCCGCTCATCAAGCCTGGTGCCAGGGACAATCCGCTCGACAGTGGCGAGGTCTGGACGTACCGCGACCCGAAGAGCGGCGATGTCGCGCTGCTGCTGTTCAGCGATGCGAAGAACAAGCCGGCGAACCTGCCGCCCGGCGTGGGGATCTACTCGGCCGACTGGCTTCGGGCGTTCCTCACCAAGCACGCCGACACGGTGACGACGGTGTTCCTCGACATCGCGGGGCCGCATCCGATGCAGGCGGAGCCGCAGGAGCTCCTCAAAGCGCTCTCGTAGAGCTTCGCGTGCCACGCTCGCGCGTGGGCTTCGGTCACGCCTGCGGCGGGATGCGGGAGCGGGAAGCCACCCGAAGCGCGACCGACCGGCAGGACGGTCACGCTCGTGGCGGGATCGGGGCGGACGAGGTCACCCGAAGCGCGACCGTTCGTTCGGTGGCCACGCCGGTGATGGGGGGTGATGGGGCGGAACCGCCGGAGTTCTCCCGTGCGCGCCTGAACCTCCGGGCGGTCACGCCTGGGGCGGGATGCGGGAGCGAGATGCCACCCGAACCGTGACCGATCGCGAGGACGGTCACGGCAGTGGCGGGATCGGAGCGGACGAAGCCACCCGAAGCGCGACCGTTCGCGGCGTCCGGCGGTCAGAACGGCGGGACGTCGTCGACGGGACGCTGACGTCCGCCGTGCGCGCGGACGTCGCCGATCGCGGCGCGCAGCGTCTGGGACCGCTCGTCCACGACGCGCGTGTAGCCCAACCGGGCCGCCTCGCTGCGCCGCTGAGCGGCCTGGGTCACGGGGCGGACCTCACCGGCGAGGCTGAGCTCGCCGACCGCCGCGACCGAACGCGGTACGGAGATCTGCTGGATGGAACCGGCCACGGCCAGCGCGATCGCGAGATCGGCTGCCGGCTCGGTGAATCGCACGCCGCCGACCGTCGAGACGTAGACGTCCAGGCTGCCGGTGGGGATGCCGGCGCGGCGCTCGAGGATCGCGAGCACCATCGCCACGCGAGAGCCGTCGAGGCCGTGCACCACGCGACGCGGGTTCGGGCCGGACGCCTTGATCGTCAGCGCCTGCACCTCGACCGGCATCGCGCGCCGCCCCTCGAGAGCGATGGCGACGCAGGTCCCCGGTTCGGCGGCACCCTGCGACAGGAACAGCCCCGAGGGGTCTGGCACCTCGACGATGCCGTCACCGGCCATCTCGAAGCAACCCACCTCGTCGGTCGGGCCGAAGCGGTTCTTGAGAGCGCGCACGAAGCGCAGCGAGGTCTGCCGGTCGCCCTCGAAATGGCACACGACGTCGACCAGATGCTCGAGCAGCCGAGGGCCGGCGATCTGACCGTCCTTGGTCACGTGGCCGACGATGATGATCGGCAGGCTGCGCTCCTTCGCCACGCGGATCAGCGTCGCAGCGACCTCACGGACCTGACTCGGCTGCCCTGCCGCCCCGTCGATCAAGGACGATGCGACGGTCTGGACCGAGTCGACGATCACGAGCTCGGGGCGCACCTCGTCGATATGGCCGAGGATCGTGGCCAGGTCGGTCTCGCTGGCCAGATACAGCTCGTCGTGCAGTGCACCGGTGCGCTCGGCGCGCAGGCGCACCTGCGCGGGAGACTCCTCGGCGCTCGCGTACAGCACCCGTCGTCCAGACCGCGCGGACTGCGCCGCGACCTCGAGCAGCAGCGTCGACTTTCCGACCCCCGGTTCGCCGCTCAGCAGGATCGCGGCACCGGGCACGATGCCCCCGCCGAGCACGCGGTCGAACTCGCCGACCCCGCTCGTGCGACGAGGGGACTCCGCCGTCGTGATCTGGGTGATCGGGCGCGCGACGCGGTCGGCCGACGGCGCCAGGGCGGTGACCTGCGGGCGCGCGATCCCCACCGAAGCGGCCTGCTCCACGACCGTCCCCCACTGCTGGCACTCGCCGCAGCGACCCACCCACTTCGACGCCGTCCACCCGCACTCGGTGCAGACGAAGGCCGGGGGAGCGGGACGGGTCTTTGCCATGGATTCAGGGTAGCCGCGGCATCCGACACCGCAGACCGCTATGGTGGACCGCGAGAGAGCGGGAGGCCGGAGATGTCCGATCCGAATGCAGAGATCCGCACCCTGCAGGCGAGGGTGGATCAGCTCGAGCGGATGCTGGTCGGCACCTACGCCCTGGTCATCGCGTTGGCGCTCGTGCTCGGGCTCGTCCTCCCCTACGCGACCCAGCGTTCCGGCGAGGGCGACGAGAAGGCGTGGAGCGTGCTCAGCACGGTCTTCACCCCCATCCCCGCGCCCGAGACCGAATCGTTCGGCGTCGGCCTCGCCGTCGTCGTCGGGTTCATCATTCTGATCGTGCTGACCGTGGTGATCCTCGTCGGCACACTCATCCCCGCGGCTCTCGGCATCCTGTCGGACGGGCTTCGGATCATGGGACGGGTACTGGCGATCCTCGGCATCATCGGCGCGGTCCTCGTCCTCGTGCTCAGCGTCCAGGCCATGGGGACGGTCGGCGGCGACTTCGGCGCGGGCGGCCCCGTGCTGCTGTTCGGGATGATCGGAGTCCTCCCGCTGGTGAGCAGGTCGGCGCGATCACTGGTCTGGCCCCGCGCCTGAGGGTTATTCACGGCCCATGGTGCGGCTCGCTGTCAGGCGGCTCGGACACAATGGACCAATGGCCACCGCCAGACCCGCGTACGGACCGATCTCGAGCTACTCCCGGGTGCAGATCCTGCACCTGGTGCAGGCGCGCTCGGAGCGCTCGATCCAGGAGCTGCGCGAGGCGACGGGACTGCACGCGAACACGATCCGCGAGCACCTCCAGCGGCTGATCGAAGGCGGCTACGTCATCGCCTCCACCGAGCACCGCACGACGCGCGGCCGACCCCGCACACTGTACAGCGCCGCGACCGGAACGCCGGAGGCGTCCAGTCCCGTCGCCCGAGACAAGGTCTCGGCCGCCGCGCGGCGCGGGGACCTGCTGCGAAGGATGCTGCCGTCGACCGCACCGGACCTCTCACCCGATGCGACCCACCAGCTCGATGCCCTCGTCGAACATCTCGAGGAGAGCGGATTCGAACCCGTCGTCGACGACGCGGCGCTCACGGTCGACCTCACGCCTTGTCCGCACGCGGCAGGTCGCCCCGAGCACCGTCCCGTGCTGTGCGCGGTGCACCTGGGGCTGATGCAGGGCGTCCTGACGGAGGCGGGTGGTCCGCTCGCCGCCGACTGCGTGCTCGCGGCCGAACGCCCGGAGGAGTGCACAGTGCGGCTCACCCTCGCCCCTCTCACCGTGACAGCGGGCTGAGCCGGGGCCTGCGGCATCCGGTCAGCCGTACAGCGACGCCGGCGGCTCCATCGTGATCCCTGCCGCCTCGAACGCCCTGCGACGTTCCTCGATGCGACGGTGCAGTTCGACCTGCGCATCGTCGACGAGGTGCGGGTCCAGGGCCACGTCGGGCGCGCGCGCATCGCCGTGGCCGGCGGCGATGTAGTCGTCCAGCTCCGGACCGGAGGTCCAGGACGTGATGAGCGAGTAGCGCGGCGATGTGCCGCGGTGCCAGACGGCGTGCCAGAAGCGCTGCGTGTCGACGATCACGCGCGATCCGGCCGGCAGCGGCAGACGCACCTCGGTCGCCGGGTCGAAGCGGTCGGCGCGCAGGATCATCAGCGAGTCAGGATCGTCCGTGAGGTTGAGGGAACCGCGGACCACCCAGCCGGTGCCGTCCTCGTTGAGGCGGTTGTTGTCGTCCTGGTGGAGGTTGTAGATCGCGTCGGCGTAGGTGTTGGGCTGCAGCTCGATGACCCGGCAGCGCCCGATGTCCGCGCCCGGCTCCTTCGCGCGGGCGACGATGGTCGGCGCGATCTCGACCTGCGACTCGATCCACACGCCGTCCTTGTCGGTGCGCGGCGGTGTGCGGTTCCAGAAGCCGTTGCAGTCGATGTCGCCGGCGTAGCTCGTGAGCGGGGCGAACCGGGTGATGCCGGACGAACGCCAGCCGATGTACTCGAGGCTCTGCCACTCGGCCTCGTCGATGGGCCGGTCGTCGCGGTCGAGGATCACATACCCGGTCTCGTCGAGAGCGGGTGAGGTGATGAAGCCCATGGTGCGCCTCCTGCTCAGCGGCATCCGTTCAGGCCATCCTAACCAGCCGGGCTGGGGGTGGCAGAGCCGTCAGGGCCGGAGATATCGCGCCGATAGCCTGGAGGGATGACGACACCGCAGGGTGCCCTCCTCGTGGGCAGTGTGAACTTCGACGATGCCGAGAAGACGATGCGCGTGGCCGCCGAGATGCTCGGCGGCCGCCTCAAGCGGATTCCGGACGGCGAGGTCGGCAAGAGGTTCCACTGGATCATGTTCCAGCCCGACGTGCTCGGGCAGGCCGTCGGCATCGAGCGCGTCGGAGATCAGCCGATCCCGTTCCCCGCCGGGTTGGACGCGCGCCCGCTGCGCATCGCGGACGGCGTCGAAGCGGCGTTGATCGAACTGCCGCCGCTCGGCTATGCGGATGCCGCGATCGACTCCTACGCGATCTTCACGCGGCTGCGTGCGGAGGGAGCGGTGCCCACCGGCATCCGGTTCCAGGTGTCGCTGCCGACGCCGGTCGCGGTCGTCTCATCGTTCTTCGCCGGCGACGATCGCGCCGCGATCGAGCCCGTCTACGATGCGGCGATGCGGCGCGAACTGTCGCGCATCGCGGCGGCGATCCCGCACGAGGACCTCGCGGTGCAGTGGGATGTCGCCAGCGAGATGGGCATCATCGAGCGCGCGGCCGGCTACGGCAGGACCATGACGGCGTGGTGGCCGGGCGATCCCTTCGACGGCCTGGTCGCGCGACTCGCGGCACTGGTGGATGCGGTGCCCGCGGATGCCGAGGTCGGCGTCCACCTCTGCTACGGCGATGCGGGGGAGAAGCACTTCATCGAGCCGGCGGATGCCGGCAACCTCGTGCGCTACGCGAACGCTGTGATGGCTGCGGCGTCCCGGCCCGTGACATGGCTGCACCTGCCGGTGCCGATCGATCGAGACGATGAGGCGTTCTTCGCTCCGCTCGCGACGCTGGAGCCGGTCGGAGAGCTGTACCTCGGTCTCGTGCACCGCGAGGACGGAGCGGAGGGAGCGCGGCGGCGCATCGCCGCGGCATCCCGCTTCACCACCGAGTTCGGAGTCGCGACCGAGTGCGGCATCGGACGCGCACCGGCCGGCTCGACCGAGGGCATCCTCCGCACGCATGCCGAGGTCGCCGCCGCCTGGTGAGGTCGGCGCGCTACCGACATGAATCGTGTCGGGGGTTTCGCGCACGCCTCCTGCTTTGTTAGATTGTGGAACTAAGTAGCGCACCTGACTGGTGGGTGCCTCAAGGCGAAGGAGCCGTATGGCCGTCATCGAACTGTCCGAGAACTGGACCGTCACCGCCGTCGCTGGGCCGGCGCCCGAGGGGATCGCCGGTGTCGCCGTGCCGGCCCGCGTTCCGGGATCCGTGCACGTCGACCTGCATCGCGCTGGTCTCATCGCAGAGCCCTTCGACGGTGCCAACGAGACGGAGCAGCAGTGGATCGGCGATGTCGACTGGTCGTTCCGAACGAGCTTCGACTGGGTCGAGGACGGCACCGAGCGCCGTGACCTGGTCGCCGAGGGGCTCGACACGATCGCGACCCTGACGCTGAACGGCGTCGAGATCGGCCGCACCCAGAATCAGCACCGCTCCTACCGATTCGACATCGGAGCTGCGCTGGTCGCCGGACGCAACGAGCTGCGCATCGACTTCGCCGCTCCCGTCCCCGCGGCCCTCGCGCGGTCGGAGCAGCACGGTCCGCGCCCGCATACCAACCACCACGCGTACAACGCGGTGCGCAAGATGGCGAGCAGCTTCGGGTGGGACTGGGGGATCGACGTCGCGGCATCCGGAATCTGGAAGCCGATCCGCATCGAGAGCTGGTCGACGCTGCGGATCGCCTCCGTGCGTCCGCTGGTCGATGTCGACGGCACCACCGGCATCCTGAACGCGCACGTCGACATCGAGCGCGCGGATGCCCTCAAGGCCGGTCTGCTCACGGTCCAGGTCGAGGTCGACGGCCGCATCGCCACTGCCCACCTCGCCGACCGCGAGTCCGCGGCATCCGTGCGTGTCGAGGTGCCGGACGCGCAGCTGTGGTGGCCGCGCAGCCACGGCGACCAGCCGCTGTACGACGTCGTCGTGCGCGTGAGTGCGGAAGACGCGTCGACGGCCCAGCTCTGGACGGGGCGGGTCGGCTTCCGCACGATCCGCGTCGACATCGCCCCGGATGAGCACGGCAGCCCCTACGCGGTGCATGTGAACGACCAGCTCGTGCAGATTCGGGGCGCCAACTGGATCCCCGACCACGCGTTCACGACCGAGGTCGATCGCGATCGCTACGCACGTCGCATCGCGGACGCCACGGAGGCGAACATGAACCTGCTGCGCGTGTGGGGCGGCGGGATCTACGAGGCCGACGACTTCTACGAGATCTGCGATGAGCAGGGTGTGCTGGTGCAGCAGGACTTCCTGTTCGCATGCGCCGCGTATGCGGAGGAGGAATGGCTGGCCGTCGAGGTCGAAGCCGAGGCCCGCGAAGCCATCACCCGCCTCTCCGGGCACGCGTCGCTGGCGATCTGGAACGGCAACAACGAGAACATCGTCGGATACACGGACTGGGGCTGGCGCCCGCGTCTGGAGGGCAAGACGTGGGGCGAGGGCTACTACAGGCGACTGTTCCCCCGCCTGATCGCCGAACTCGACCCGACCCGCTTCTACTCCGCAGGCAGCCCCTATTCCTTCTCGTCCTATGTGAGTCCCAACCTGGACACGCACGGGACCGTGCACATCTGGGACGTGTGGAACCAGAAGGACTACACCGCATACGCCGAGTGGACGCCCCGTTTCGTCGCGGAGTTCGGCTTCCAGGGGCCGCCGGCCTGGACCACGCTCGTGGATGCCGTGCACGACAGCCCGCTCGAGCCGTACGGCGAGCAGATGCTCGTGCACCAGAAGGCGCACGAGGGCAACCTCAAGCTCGAGCGCGGATACCTGCCGCACCTGCCGAAGCCGGCGACGATCGACGACTGGCACTGGGCGACGCAGTTGAACCAGGCGGCGGCGGTGCGGTTCGGCATCTCGCACTTCCGCTCGCTCGCGCCGTACAACACCGGCTCGATCGTGTGGCAGCTCAACGACGACTGGCCGGTGATCTCGTGGGCCGCCGTCGATTTCGAGGAGCGCCGCAAGCCCCTCTGGTACGCGATCAAGGCGGTCTATGAACCGCGTTTCATCACGGTCCAGCCGCGCGACGGCGGCCTGGCGGCCGTACTGCTGAACGACCACGCGGAGCCCTGGTCGGGCGAGGTCGTGGTGCGCCGTCAGGCGTTCGACGGCACGGTCCTGGCGGAGACCTCGATCGCCGCGGAGCTGCCGGCGCGCGGCGTGCAGACGCTCACGATCCCCGAAGGTCTGAGCACTCCGCAGGAAGCGGGCGGCGAGGTGCTGGTGGTGGATGCAGTGGGCTTCGCGCGCGGCATCCATGACTTCGCCGAGGTGGTGGAGCAGCGCCTGGAGAAGGACGCGTTCGGCTCCGAGGCGAGCCGCGTCGGGGAAGACATCCGCGTGCGGATCACGGCGCGATCGTATGTCCGAGATGCCTTCATCCTGGCCGACCGCGGTCACGTGGACGCCGCCGTCGACAGCGGACTCGTGACGCTGCTGGCCGGCGAGAGCCACGAGTTCGTCGTCACCGGTGCGCCGGTGGATACCGAAGCGGATCTGTTCCTCGGGTCGTTGGTGCTGCGTCACGCGGGAGACCTGCGGGCCTGACGGCTGCCGCCGACGAGTGCGCCCCGTGACCTCGGTCGCGGGGCGCACTCGTGCATTTCCGACGTCACAACACGACACTTAGTTTCATTTGTGACAAAGATCCTTGACAGGGTTCGTTTCATTGCGTAACAATGACCAGGCGGGAGGCCGACCTTCCGCCCCTGCAACTGCGCAGGGCTCGTCGACGCCGACGGTCACGATGCCGTGGCGTGAGGAAAGGATCACCGATGCTTCTTGGCTCACAGCGCGCACGCCGCGCGACGCTCGCCCTCGGTGCCGGGGCGCTTGCGCTCGGGCTGGCACTGACCGGTTGCAGTCCGGCAGGCAGTGCGGGCGGCTCGAGCGGCGCCTCGGGCGACGCCAACACACTGGTCGGCTTCACCGGCCAGGCCGGCGACTACCAGATCAACTTCAACCCGTACTCGCCGACCAAGATCGGCGGCCTGGGCACGATCTACGAATCACTGTTCTTCGTCACGAACGTCAACACCGAGGACTTCACGCCGCTGCTGGGCACCGAGTACACGTGGAACGCGGACGGCACCCAGCTGGACATCACGCTGCGCGAGGGCGTCACCTGGTCCGACGGCGAGCCGTTCACCGCCGACGACGTCGTCTTCACGTTCCAGCTCATCAAGGACACCCCGGCGATCAACACCGGCGGGTTCAAGGGTGAAGTCACCAAGATCGACGACACGCATGTGAGCATCGCGTTCCCGGAGCCGGCGTTCGTGACCGGACCCGAGATCCTCGGCAAGACCTTCATCGTTCCCGAGCACATCTGGAAGGACATCGACCCGGTGGCAGACGTGCTGGCCGAGCCCGTCGGGACAGGCCCGTACGTGCTGGACAACTTCAAGGCGCAGGCCTTCACCCTCACGGCAAACGAGGATTACTGGGACGGCGCCCCGGCGGTCGAGAACATCCGCTACCTGTCGCTGTCCGGCAACACCGCCGGTGTGGACGCCCTCGCGGCCGGAACGATCGACTGGCAGACCGGCCCCGTGCCCGACATCGAGAACGTCTCGAAGAACTACCCCGGGTACGAGGCGATCACCATCGGCATGAACCAGATGGCGCTGCTGACCTGCTCGAACGCCGACCTCGGCTGCACCGGTCCGCAGACCGACCCGGCCGTGCGCAAGGCCATCTACTACGCGATCGACCGCCCGCAGGTGAACTCGCTCGCCTTCCAGGACACCGCGAGCGACATGTCGCCGACCTTCGCGCTTCTCCCCGCGCAGGAGGAGTACATCTCCGCCGCGATCGAAGAACCGACGGTGCCGAGCGAGCCGGACCTCGACAAGGTGGAGGAGCTGCTCACGGGCGCGGGCTATGCGAAGGGCGCCGACGGCATTTACGCCAAGGACGGCGAGCCGCTCAAGCTCACCATCGAGGTCGTCACCGGCTGGACCGACTACATCACGGCCATCGACACCATGGCGCAGCAGCTGAAGGCCGCCGGCATCGATGTCACCGCGGCGCAGTCGTCGTGGAACGAATGGACCGACAAGAAGACCAAGGGCAACTACCAGCTCGCGATCGACTCGCTCGGCCAGGGCGCGGCCAGCGACCCGTACTACCTGTACAACAACAACTTCTCCACCGCGAACACCGCGAAGGTCGGCGAGACCGCCCCCGTCAATGTGTCGCGATTCAGCGACCCCGCGGTCGATGAGGCGCTCGCGGTGCTCAAGCGCACGAGCCCGGAGGACACCGCCGCGCGTCAGGCGCAGTTCGACATCATCCAGGCGGCGATCGTCGAGGAGATGCCGTACATCCCGATCCTCACGGGCGGAACCACGAGCGAGTTCAACGCGGCGAAGTTCACCGGGTGGCCGACGTTGGACAACCTCTACGCCTTCCCGGCGATCTGGGCGTCCCCGGACAACGCCCAGATCTTCAAGGCGCTGAAGCCCACGGGCGAGTGACCGTGACCGAGGAGGAGTTCGTACAGATGGAAGGCGCGGATCGGTGAACTATTACCTGAGAAAGGTGGGCTTCTACATCGTCGCCCTCTGGGCGGCGCTGACGCTCAACTTCCTGATTCCGCGGCTGCTGCCGGGCAACCCGGTCGACATCCTGCTCGCCAAGCTCCAGCAGCGCGGCGGCCAGGTGTCTGCCGAGACCAGGCAGGCCTACGAACTCCTCCTCGGGGGCGACTCGTCGCAACCCCTCATCGCGCAGTACTGGAACTACCTCGTGAACGTCTTCAAGGGCGATCTCGGGGTGTCCGTGACGTACTTCCCGGCACCCGTGTCGGAGGTGATCGCGACTTCACTGCCCTGGACGATCATGCTCATCGGGGTCGCGACGGTGCTGTCGTTCATCATCGGCATCACACTCGGCGCGCTCGTCGGATGGAAGCCGGGCACCTGGCTGGATTCGCTGGTGCCGGCGACGACCCTGCTGGCCGCGGTGCCGTACTTCTGGCTGGCGCTGATCCTCGTCTACTTCCTTTCCACGCAACTGGGCTGGTTCCCCTCGCAGGGCGGCTACGACGTGATCCTCGACCCCGGTTGGAACTGGGAGTTCATCCAGTCCGCCATCTACTACGGGTTCCTGCCGGCGCTGACGATCGTCATCGCCTCGCTCGGCGGCTGGCTGCTCGGGATGCGCAACATGATGGTCTCGACCCTGTCCGAGGACTACATCCTCACCGCGCACGCCAAGGGGCTGGCGAACGGGACGATCCTGCGCGGCTACGCGGCACGCAACGCCGTGCTCCCCTCGATCGCGGGCTTCGCCATCTCGCTCGGCTTCGTCGTCTCGGGCTCCGTCGTGACCGAGCAGGTGTTCTCCTACCCGGGCATCGGCTCGAAGCTGCTCTCCGCGGTGACCAACAACGATTACGCGCTTATGCAGGGCCTGTTCCTGTTCATCACGCTGGCGGTGCTCGGAGCGAACTTCATCGTCGACCTCTTCTACGGCCTCATCGATCCCCGCACGCGGGCACGGAGCTGATCGCCATGACCAACATCGCACCGGAAACGGAAACCTCGGTCGCCGACGGCACCGAGCTCATCATCACCCGCCAGCAGCGCGACGGCGCACGCCGGCGATCGCGTTCGGCCCTACGGCAGATGCTTCCGACGATGACCCCGTGGCTCGCCACCGGACTCATCCTCATCGGCGCCATCGCCCTGTTCGGACTGATCGGCCCGATGTTCGTGGGCGATCCGGCGGCCATCAGCAACATCGGTCTGACCCCGCCCTCGGCCGAGCACCTGATGGGAACCACCCAGACCGGCCAGGACGTCTTCGCGCAGCTCGCATACGCCACGCGCGGCTCGCTCGAGATCGGCATCATCGTCGGCATCCTCGCAACCGTGCTCTCGGCCTTCTTCGGCATCCTGGGCGCCTACATCGGGGGCTTCGCCGACGAGGCGTTCTCGCTGCTGTCGAATGTCTTCCTCGTGATCCCCGGCCTCCCGCTCGTCATCGTCATCTCGGGTTTCGTACCAGCCGAAGCGCGCGGGCTGTGGACGATCGCCGTGGTCCTCGCGATCACGAGCTGGGCCGGATCGGCCAGAGTGCTGCGAGCGCAGACGCTGTCCATCCGCAGCCGTGACTACGTCGCAGCCAACCGCGTCGCGGGCGAACGCGCGTGGCGCGTCATCGTCGTCGAGATCCTGCCGAACCTGCTGCCCGTGCTGGCCTCGCAGTTCGTCTTCGCGGTCATCGCCGCGATCCTCGGCGAGGCCGGACTGTCGTTCCTCGGACTCGGGGCGTCCAACGCCTCGACTCTGGGCACGATGCTGTTCTACGCGCAGAACGGCTTCGCCCTGCCGCTCGGAGCCTGGTGGTGGTTCATCCCGCCAGGGCTCATCATCGCCCTGTTCGGCATGGGCCTGTCGCTGGTGAACTTCTCCATCGACGAGATCATCAACCCCAAGCTCAAGAACGTGCGCCTGCACGCGCGCACCGAGCGTCGTGAACGCCGCGCATCGCACAAGAAGGAGCGTGCCTGATGAGTGCTGTCATCGAAGAACGCCGTCCAGTGCTGTCCGTCTCGGACCTCACAGTGGTCTACGAGGTCGACACTCCCGTCACCGCGGTGCGCAACGCGTCGTTCGACCTCGCCGCCGGGGAGATCCTCGGCCTCGCCGGTGAATCCGGATGCGGCAAGACGACGCTCGCCTACGCGATCAATCGGCTGCACAAGCCGCCGGCTCGGATCACGACCGGCAGCATCGTCTTCCACGGCCGAGGCGGTGACGTCGATCTGCTCGAGCTCGGCGACGAGAAACTGCGGGCGTTCCGCTGGTCCGAGCTGTCCATGGTGTTCCAGGGCGCGATGAACGCGCTCAACCCCGTCACCAGCATCCGCGTGCAGCTGGAGGATGTCCTGCAGGCCCATCGCCCGCAGATGTCGCGCGCCGAGCGACGCGCGCGTGCGGCGGATGTGCTCTCCCGCGTCGGCGTGGATCCGGCCCGGCTGACGTCCTATCCGCACGAGCTGTCCGGCGGCATGCGGCAGCGCGTCATGATCGCGATGGCGATGATCCTCGAACCGCAGGTCATGATCATGGACGAGCCGACCACCGCGCTCGACGTGGTCGTGCAGCGCGACATCCTCCGGGAGATCGTGCGTCTGCGCGACGAGCTCGGCTTCGCCGTGATCTTCATCACCCACGACCTGCCACTGCTGCTCGAGATCAGCGACCGCATCGCGGTGATGCTCAAGGGCGAGATCGTCGAGCTGCGTTCCGCCGACGAGATGTACCGGGATCCGCATCACGAGTACACCAGGAAGCTCCTGGGCTCGTTCCCGAGTCTCAGCGGCTCGAGGGGATCGTTCATCCGCACCGGAATCGACGTCGATGCCGGTGCCGACACCGAGGAGACGCCCGCATGACCGATGTGAAGGTCACAGACCTGGTCAAGGAGTTCAGCATCCGCAAGGGGCTGCGCCATCAGCGGTTCCGTGCCGTCGACGGCGTCTCGTTCGACCTCGTCCCCGGCCGGACGGTCGCGCTGGTCGGAGAGTCAGGATCGGGCAAATCGACCATCGCCCGCATCCTCTCCAAGCTCGAACGGCCCACCTCAGGCAGCATCGAGGTCACACAGGCGGACGGGCGTGCCGTATCGGGGCGCGAGTACCGCAGCCACGTGCAGATGGTCTTCCAGGATCCCTTCGCGTCCCTCAACCCGTTCCATTCGATCGAGCACCACATCGCGCGGCCGTTGCGGATCCACAAGCGCACGCGGGGGGCGCACGAGACCTACGAGCGCGTCATCGAGATGCTGGAGCGGGTGAACCTGGACGAGTCGTTCGCGCAACGGCGACCGCATGAGCTCTCCGGAGGCCAGCGCCAGCGCGTCGCGATCGCGCGGGCCCTCGCACCGGGTGCGCAGGTGGTGCTGGCCGACGAGCCGGTGTCGATGCTCGACGTCTCGATCCGACTCGGCGTGCTGAACCTGCTCGGCCGGCTGCAGCGCGAGGACGACCTGGCGGTGCTGTACATCACGCACGACCTCGCGACCGCGCGGCACTTCTCGGACGAGATCCTCGTGCTCTACAAGGGCCGCGTCGTCGAGCGGGGACCGGCCGATGCCGTGATCCTCGACCCGCACCACGACTACACCAGGCTGCTCGCGATGGCCGCTCCCGACCCGGAGCGCATCGGCAAGATCGTGAGCGGCGAGAAGGCGCCGGACCGCTCGAAACTGGACAACTCGACGTGCTACAACCACTTCACCGGTGAGTGGGAGGGCGCGCGGACGCCGGCCGGCGTGAGCTGACGCGACGGGGAGGGCGGCTCCCGGGGAGCCGCCCTCCCCGTGCGCACTGCGTCACAGCGCCCGCACGTCGAACGTGCGGGCGCTCGGCTCCGCCGTCGGCGCTGTCGTCTCGAGGACACCGGCCTCGGCATCCCAGGTCCAGGTCCAGCCGGCGGCATCCGCCGGGAAGAACGGGGTCGCCTCGAGCTCTCGTCCTCGCGCCCACGGCAGGTGCAGGGATGCCGTGGCGTCGCCCGCACGACGCCACACGGAGACGTAGGCCTGCGCGGCTGTCGCGTCGTGCAGGCCGAGCGAGACCCAGTCCGCGTCCCAGGCGGGCAGGCCGAGGGGCCAGACGGGATGGCGGTCGCGAATGTCGGCGAGCACCGTCTTCTGCGCGGCCACCGCGGCCCGCACGGCGTCGACCTCGACGGGCGTCATCCGATTGAGGTATCCGGACAGGTACATGCGGCCGAGCACGCCGTTCACGAGGGCGAAGGTGCGCGCCTCCGCGCTCATGCCGGTCTGCGGGTAGGCCCAGTTGCCGGCCTGCTCGGGCAGGATGGCAGCCGGGGCGGCGGCGGCGATCGACGCGTACGCGACGGGGTCCTGCTGATCCGAGGTCGACTGCATGTGCAGACGCGACAGCAGGGCGTAGTCCATGCGCATCGCCCCGGAGGAGCAGTTCTCGATGAGGAGGTCCGGATGCCGGTCCTGGACGGCGTCGATCCAGTCCAGCAGCGCCCTGGCGTGCTCGAGGTGCCCGTGGCCAGGTGCGAGCCCGCCGAGGTCGCTCCCCGGGCCGGTCATCGTGTTCTCGTCCATCTTGATGAAGCCGATGCCGTAGTCGTCCACGAGGCGGTCGACCACGGCATCCAGATGCGCACGGGCGGCCGGATGGCGCAGGTCGAGGAGGTGCCGACCGTGCTCGGCGATGCGCACCCCGCGGCGCTGGAAGAACGCGTCGTCCGGCAGGGTCTCGGCCAGCGGGGAGCGCACACCGATGACCTCCGGCTCCAGCCACAGCCCCGGCGTCATGCCGCGCGAGCGGATGTGCTCGGTGACCTCGGCGATGCCGCCGGGGAAGCGCGCCGTCGACGGCTCCCAGGCGCCGACGCCGTCCCACCAATGCCCGTCGGCGTACCAGCCGGCGTCGATGCAGAAGTAGTCGGCGCCCGCCTCGGCGGCGGCGTCGACGAGCGGGAGCAGCCGCTCGGTGGTCGGGTCACCCATGAGGGTGTTCATGTAATCGTTGAACACGACCGGGAGCGCATCGTCCGCGGCGCGGGGATGCCGGATCGCGCGGCGGTGATCGGTGAGGGCGCGCAGGGCGTCCGTCGCATCGCCCAGCGCGACGGCGATCGACACGGCCACCGAGACGAAGGTCTCACCGTCTCGCAGCCGCACGCTCCACTGGTGCTCCTGGTCGGTCGGGCCGGACAGCAGCAGGTAGGCGCCGTGGCCGTTCTCGCCGAGCTCGGCCAGCCAGGGACCGTTGTGCTCGATCTGCCACGCCAGCGCGTATCCGGTATCCGCCGCGGCCACCGCGGCGACGGGGACCTTCTCGCCGCTGGACCACGAGCCGCGGTTCCCGAGCGCGATGCGGGTGCGCGGCGGCTGGTGGTGGTGCGCCTGTCGGAGGACGTCGACGAGGCCGGCGGCGCGGAGCGGCTCCACGTGCCACCGGCTCTCGGCGATCCAGTCGTTGTCGGCGTGCGCGAGGACGAGGGCGTCGACGGATTCGGCGCGCGCGTCGGCGAGGAAGGACCCGGTCGCGAAGCTCGACACGACATCGATCACGAGGTCGGTGGCGACCGTCACCTCGGTCCACGTGCGCAGGGCTGCGGTCGCCCCGTAGGCCTCGAAGACGCTGGTCACGCGGATGCCGCGGTCGGCGTCGACCTGGGTGAGGCGCAGTTCGTGACGGCCGTCGTGCTCGGTGCGCGTCTCGGATGCGAAGCGGAGGTCGCGCCCGATGACCGTGTCCACGTGGCGGTAGCTTCCCGGGAACCGGCCGTGGCCGAAGGCGGAGAGCTCCACGAGGGGCTGTTCGCCGTGACCGCCGGGAAGGACGGGTGCGGGCGACGGCGATCCCGCCGGCCGCAGGGCGAGCACCGACACCGGGCCGTCCTCGGGGGTGGCGAAGCTCACGGAGAGGCCGGGTGTATCCCAGCGGATGCTGCGGTGGTCGGCTGTCATGGAAATCGGCGCTCCTTCGCGGCGGATGTGATGAGATCCTTTCAAGAGCGGCGGGATCCGTGCAACATACTATGTTTATTGAGGTGACAAACATGGCCGAAATGTCGGCACCGATGCGCGCGGCTCTGCTGGAGGTTCTCATCCACGGCGAGCTGCCGCGCGCCGAGATCGCACGGCGGCTCCTGCTGTCCAGGGCGAGCCTGACCCGCATCACGAGACAGCTCGTCGACGGGGGATTCCTGACCGAGGGGGAGACCCGGCTGGTCGGCCAG
Organism: Microbacterium sp. M28; assembly: GCF_025836995.1. Lineage (NCBI taxonomy): Bacteria > Bacillati > Actinomycetota > Actinomycetes > Micrococcales > Microbacteriaceae > Microbacterium > Microbacterium triticisoli. The sequence continues at coordinate 539,520 of NZ_CP107546.1, forward strand.
ACCGGCCGCCCGTCGGAGATGCTCTCGGTGCGCGCCGAGGCGCTGCACTTCCTCGGGATCAAGCTCACCGGTGACCGGCTCTACGCCGTCGTCACCGATCTGTCCGCGCGCATCGTCGCGGCCGCGGAACAGTCGATCGAGTCCCGGGAGCCCGTGGATGTGGTGGCTCAGATCGCCGCCGTCGCACGCGAGTTCGCCGAGGCGGGGCATGAGCTTTCCGCCGTCGGCATCGCGCTGGCAGGTCGCGCTCGTCAGGGGCAGGGCGGTGCCGTCGTGGAGCGCTCGGCGTTCCTGGACTGGACCGATGTCGCCCTGGGGCCCCTCGTGGCGGAGGCCACAGGGCTGCCGTGCTCCGTCGAGAACGACGTCCAGGCGCTGACGGCGACCGAGCACTGGTTCGGGGCGGGGGCGGGCATCGACGACATGGCGCTGATCACCGTGGGCGTCGGCATCGGGTGCGGTCTGGTCGTCAACGGCGAGGTCGTCGAAGGCGCGCACGCGCGGGCCGGTCAGATGAGCCACATGATCGTCGACGAGGCAGGGCCCTACTGCGGGCTCGGACACCGGGGGTGCGTGTCGAGTCTGCTCGTGAATGCGGCGATCAGCAAGGCCGTGCGTCGGGCCGAGGATGAGTACGAGCAGTCCGTCGAGGACGCCAGGGGCGGCGATCCGATCGCACTGGCGGCGTTCGCCGATGCCGGGCGGGCGCTCGGCGCGCTCATCGCCATGGTCGTCAATCTCGTCGACCCGAAGAAGGTCGTGCTCACCGGCGACGGCATCGCGGTGCACGAGCTGGGTGGAGATGCGATGCGCGCGGCGCTCGCCGAGCGACTCGACAAGGACGCCGCTGAAGTGGATCTCGACGTGCGGGCGTGGGACTTCTCGAAGTGGGCTCGGGCGGGTGCCGGAATCGCGATTCGAGGGATGCTCACCTAGCCGCTTTGTTTCATATATTGACAAAGTGGGCTGATTCGCGGGAATCTTGTCTGGACGGCTCGACCGTCACGACGGAGGTTTCTTCATGCCCACCATTCGCCGCTTCCACGCCGCCGGCACTGCCCTGCTCGTCGCGTTCCGCGACCACGGACTGCCCGAAGTGCTGCACTGGGGAGAGGACGTCGGCGACGCATCCGCCGAGGCGCTCAGCGCACTCGACGCCACGAACGCACGGCAGATCTCGGCCAGCGCGCTCGACGTGGCGTGGCCGCTGACGATCCTGCCGACGGAGCGGGATGGATGGGAAGGGCGTCCGGCACTGTCGGGCGCGGCCTCCGGCGCGCCGCTGCACCCGGACTGGTCGGTCACGGACGTGGATGCCGACGAGCACGGGTTCTCGATCATGGCTTCGGCGGAAGGCATGACGCTGCACAGCTCGCTGCGGTTCGACGACGCGGGTGTGCTGCGCATCGATCACCGCGTGATCAACGACGATGACGTGCCACTGACCATCGCCGCGCTCGACGCGACGCTGCCGGTCGCGGCCCGCGCGCGGGAGCTGCTCGACTTCACCGGACGGTGGACGCGGGAGCGCTCGCCGCAGCGTCGTCCGATCGCGATGGGCACGCATCTGCGCGAGTCGCGGCGCGGCCGGACGGGGCACGACGCCCCGACGCTCGCTGTGGCGGGGACGCCGGGCTTCGGTGACCGCTCCGGTGAGGTCTGGGCCGTGCATCTCGCGTGGAGCGCGGATGCCGTCTACCGCACCGATCGGCTGCCGGAAGGGCGCAGCGTGCTGGGCGCGGGCGAGCTGCTGCGACCGGACGAGATCGTGCTCGCGCGCGGTGAGGCATTCGCGGCGCCGACGGCGGTGTTCGTGTGGAGCGACGCCGGACTCGACGGGCTCTCCGCGCGACTGCATCGGTCGCTGCGGGCGCGGTCCGCGCATCCTTCGGCTCCGCGTCCGGTGGTGCTGAACACCTGGGAAGCGGTCTACTTCGATCACACGCTCGAACCGCTGACCGCGCTCGCCGACGTGGCCGCCGAGGTCGGTGTCGAACGATTCGTGCTCGATGACGGCTGGTTCCTCGGACGCCGCAGCGACACTGCGGGGCTCGGCGATTGGCACGTCGACGGGACGGTCTGGCCGGATGGACTCCACCCGATCGTCGAGCACGTGCGCGCGCTCGGGATGGGATTCGGCCTGTGGGTCGAGCCGGAGATGGTCAGCCCGGACTCGGCTCTCGCGGCTGAGCATCCGGAATGGCTGCTCCGGATGCCGGGGCGGACCACCCGGTCGTGGCGCAACCAGTACGTGCTGGACGTCGCCCAGCCCGCGGTCGCGGACTACCTGCTGGAGCGGCTGGGGGCGCTGCTGACCGAGTACCCGATCGAGTTCCTGAAGTGGGATCAGAACCGGGACGTGCTGGAAGCGGTGCACGCCGGGCGCGCGGGGATCGATGCGCAGACCCGGGCCGTGTACGCGCTGCTGGATGAGCTGCGCCGCCGGCACCCGGGTGTCGAGATCGAATCCTGCTCCTCCGGAGGAGCTCGTGTCGACCTCGGCATCCTGGAGCACGCCGATCGGATCTGGGCATCCGACACGAACGACCCCCTCGAGCGCTCGCGCATCCAGCGCTGGACCGAGCTGCTGCTGCCACCCGAGCTGATCGGCAGCCACATCGGTCCGGCGACGGCCCACACGACGCAGCGGGCGACCGAGCTCCGGTTCCGGATCGCGACGACGCTGTTCGCGCACGGGGGTATCGAGACCGACATCACCCATCTGAGCGCAGACGAACGAGCGGACGTGAAAGCGTGGATCGGCGAGTACAAGCGCCTGCGCGGTCTCATGCGCTCGGGTGAGCTCGTGCACGGCGACGGGGATGATGACGGACAGGTGCTGACGGGCGTGGTGTCGTCGGACCGCCGTCACGGACTGTTCCGGCTGACGCGCGAGGTGACGGGAGAGTGGGCGGTGCCGCCGGCACTGCGTCTGCCCGGACTCGACCCCCGGGTGGACTACTGCGTGCGGGTGGTCCCTGCGCTGTCGGCGAGGAAGTTCCTGGACGCGAAGCCGGTGCCGTGGATCGCGGAGGGGAGCTGCGAGCTTCCCGGATCGCTGCTCGGCGCGGTCGGTGTGCGGGTGCCGCTGCTGGCACCGGCATCCGCGCTCGTGCTCGAGGTCGTGGCGCTCTGACACAGTGCCGAACGCTCGATTCGCGCAGATGCCGTGTCTCACGTAAACTGATCCGCGGTGACGTGTCCGAGCGGCCGAAGGTGCAACTCTCGAAAAGTTGTGTAGGGTAACCCCCTACCGTGGGTTCAAATCCCACCGTCACCGCCACCACGAAGGCCCCGAATCCCTTGGAAACACTGGGATGCGGGGCCTTCGTCATACCCCGTTCGGGCCCAGCGCAGGATCGGCCTGCTCGCGGCGCCCGGACGGACGCGTCACGTGAGGACGCGGTCGAGAGCCGCCCGGCCCAGGGGCCCCCACGCGGCCTTGCCTCCAGGCAGTCCGCGATCGCCGTTCTGGCCCATCAGCATCAGGAAGAGGCACTTCAGTGCGGCAAGCCCGCGGGCACGCCGAATCGTCGCGTCGTCAGCCTCGGCGTAGCCGGCGAAGAAGCGGGTTGTCGTACCCGCCGGCAGCAGAAGCCAGGCAGCGGCGAGATCCACGGCCGGGTCACCGGCGGACAGGTCGCCGAAGTCCACGACGCCCGCCAGCGTCCCGTCTGCGACCACGACGTTCGCCGGATGCAGGTCACCGTGCACCCACACAGCCGGCCCTGTCCATGCGGGGGCCGCGACGGCGTCGTCCCAGACCGCTCGAACCGCGGAAGCGTCAAGGCCGATCGCGTCCGCATCGACGGAACGGAGAAAGTCGTCGAAGCCGTCCGCGAGGTCACTCGGGTGCCCACCACGAACAGCGTCCGCCGGTGCATCCGCCGGCGCGGCCACATGCAGCGCCCGGAGGAACGCCGCCAAGGCGTCAGCGGCGTGATCATCGCGAGTGATCGATGCGTGGTCCAGCGGAACGCCAGGCACCCACGTCATGACCGTCCAGATCTTCGGGAATCGTTCGGAAGGTGCACCATTGCGCACGGGGACCGGGATGGGCAAAGGCAGTCGCGGGGCGAGCAGCGGCAGCCACCGACGCTCCTTGAGCTGGTGTTCGAAATCGGTATCCATGCGCTGGATCCGCACGGCCAGCTCGTCTCCGAGACGCCACATCTGGTTGCCCCAGCCGCCCTCCACCTCACGAAGCGGTAGATCTGCCAGGTCCGCATGCTGGTCTCGCAGCAGATCGCGGATGAGGTTCGCGGTGATTTCGGTGTCGTCGTGCAGCTCGGCCATGGAGAGCAACCTATTGAGGTCGGCTGGGGACCACCTGATCCAGGTGGGCTCGACCGATAGCATCGCTGTCATGCGAGGAACGATCGTGACTCTCGGGGGAGGCGGTTTCTCGATGTCCGAGGACGGCTCCTCCGCGATAGACGACTTCCTGCTCGAGCTGTGCGGTAAGGATCTGCCCCGCGTCTGCTTCATTCCGACGGCCAGTGGCGACTCGGAGTCCTACGCGTCGAGGTTCGAGGCGGCCTTCGACGGGCGGGCAGTCACATCCGTGCTTTCGTTGTTCGGAGGCCTTCGGGACTACGGCGATCCCATGTCCGTGGGCGAACAGGACCTCATCTACGTCGGTGGAGGGTCCACGGCGAACCTGCTCGCGCTCTGGCGGCTGCACGGTCTGCACAGCTCCCTGCGCTCGGCGGCAGCGGGCGGAACCATCCTCGCGGGGATCAGCGCCGGGATGAACTGCTGGTTCGAGGAGTCCTCCACCGATTCCTTCGGACCTCTCGCGCCGTTGTCGGACGGACTCAGCTTTCTCCCCGGCAGTGCGTGTCCGCACTACCGGGGAGAGCCGGGGCGGCGCGACAAGTACCTGGGGTGGGTGGCCGAAGGCGTGCTGCAGGAGGGGTACGCGGTCGACGACCACGTTGCTCTTGTCTTCCGCGACGGCGAATTGGCCGAGGCCGTGTCGGAGCGTCCGGAGGGCCGCGCATTCCATGTCAGCCGCGACGGCGACGGCGCGCTGGAATCAGAGCTCGGGGTCAGGCGACTGATCGCCTGACAGGTACGAGCGCGTGGCGTGCAGGGCCGTAGGCTGGGCCGCGTGAGCAGGGTCATCTTCATGTGCGGCCCTGCCGGGGCCGGCAAATCCACCTTCGCGCGTCGGCTCGAGGCCGACGGCATGACGCGATTGTCCTTCGATCAGGAAGCGTGGCGTCGCGGCATCCGGACGATGCCCTTGCCGGCCGAAATGCATCGGGCTATCGAGGCCGAGCTCCGCGACAGGCTGATCGCGCTGGTGCAGGCCGGCATCGACGTCGTCCTCGACTTCTCGTTCTGGTCGCGCCTACAGCGGGATGCCTATCGCGAACTGCTCAGACCCTTCGGGCTCGAACCGGAGACGATCTATCTGGCGACGCCCCGTGGCATTGCACTCCAGCGCGTGCGCGATCGAGCGACATCCCACGGCGACGATTTCGCACTCGATCCGGATGTCGCCGCGGCATACTTCGACCATTTCGAACCGCCCACCGAGGACGAAGGCCCGCTGACGGTCATCGACCGATCATGATCGGCTCCGTCGGGCAACCGGTCGTCTGCGTACCCCCGGGTGCGCGCTCCGAGAGTATGAGCAGTAGTGCGTGACGACGGAGATCGCCGCGGTCGCTATCGTGGGGGCATCACTCCTCACAGCCGCAGCCCTCGCGCCGATGATCTCGGTGCTCCGATGAGCGTGTCCGGAACGGCCCAGTCGAAGACGATCGTCATCACCGGAGCGAGCGACGGCATCGGCGCCGCTGCTGCTCGTCGGCTTCATCGGGACGGGCATCGGATCGTCATCGTGGGCAGGTCGGCGCAGAAGACCGAGGCGGTCGCCGCCGAGCTGGGCGCGGATCACTTGGTCGCGGACTTCGCACGCCTGGCGGAGGTGCGGACGCTCGCGGCCGAACTCGCAGAGAGATATCCGCGCATCGACGTCCTCGCCAACAACGCGGGCGGCATCTTCGGCGACCGCGTCAAGACCGTCGACGGGTTCGAGAAGACCTTCCAGGTCAACCACCTCGCCCCGTTCCTGCTCACCACGCTGCTGATGGACACGCTGATCGCGAGCGGCGCCAGCGTCATCCAGACCGCCAGCGTGGGTGCGCGCCTCTTCGGCCGGGTGAACATGGACGATCTCGACCATGACCGGGACTTCTCGCCCCAGCTCGCCTACGGCAGCGCGAAGCTGGAGAACATCCTCTTCACGACCGAGCTCCATCGCAGGTATCACGTGCAGGGACTGTCCGCTGCCGCATTCCATCCCGGCCTCGTCGCGACCGGGTTCGCCGCCGATAGCGACAGCTTCATGAAGCGCTTCTACGGCAGCCGCCTCGGCAGAGCGGTGATGTCGACCCCCGAGAAGGGTGCGGACCAGCTGGTGTGGCTGGCGACGACGACACCAGGCTTCGAATGGCAATCCGGCGTCTACTACGAGAAGCGGAGGCCGGCACGCCGGAACAATCCGCAGGCGCTCGACCGCGATCTCGCGCGCGAGCTCTGGGATCGATCGGCCGAGCTGATCGGCCAGTCCCAGCAGGGTTAGGTCAGGAGAACGATGCCCAAGGTTGCCGCCGCTGTCATCGCTCTCATCGCGGCGGGATTGCTCGCGATGAGCCTGACCGCCTGCGTGCCCCGGACGCCGGAGGCTTCAGCGCGAGAGATCGAGAAATGGGCGGCGGCCAGCGAACGAGGCGATGATGACTCCGCTCAGGGCCTCGCGTGTTCCGGGGCCATGCTCGGAGGCGTGAACGGTGACGGCCCCGATGTCGAAGCCCGGACCATCGAGGTCGAGGCCGTGGGCGACGGCGAATTCAACGTCATCGTGACGGAGATCTACTCGGACTACCCGGACATCGAGTCGAATCTGAGAGTGGAGACGACCGACGATCTGTGCATCAAGTGGGTGCGGTGACGGACGGGCACTGATCCTTCGACGGTCGCGCGGCCTGGCATTCGTCCCCCTTTCGGCCTACAGACAACTCGGCATCCGTCGGGGAGGCTGGAAGGACATCCACGAACGGAGCGACAATGGTCGGCGAGAGCTTGATGATCGGATACGTCCTGCTGGGGTGCGGGGTCGTCGGAGCCGTCCTCGCCACCGTGCAGGCCGTGCGCGCGAAGCTGCGCGCCGATCACGACAACCGATCGTCCCGATGATCCGGCGCGGGACGCCGGATTCCGCAGACGAAGAGTCGAGCGGCGAGCGTGGCACGCTCGTCGTCGGCGGGATCCTCTCGATCTGTCTGTCCGCCGTCGGTTCGGTGACCTCGTGGTCCGTCGTGCACGCGGGCGGTCCTGACGGCGCGCCGTATCTGGTCGTCAACGCGGGCCTCGGTGTCCTCGGGCTCGGCCTCCTGTTCCTCGCGTGGCGCCGTCGTCGCCACGCAAGTGACCGAGCGCGGACGCGCTGAGCTCTCCTGTCTACCGAGCGGCCGTCGTCGGCTACAGAACGACGTCCTCGTACGTCTCGAGTTCCCGCCACACGCCCGCCTGCACCGTCTGCTCCGGCAGCACGTCCGCGTCCACCAGTGGGCCGAGATCCACGGCCGCCGTCCGCGCGATGTCGCCGACCGGCACCTGGAAGGTCCGGAACGAGCCCAGAGGCGGTGCCGCCAGGACGCCTTCGCGCACGTCGACGAGCTCGGACTGATCGAGCAGGAAACCGGCTGAGGACAGGCCGGTCGACGTGCTCCGCGGCCACCTTCCAGAACCGCAGCGGAATCCGGATGCCGCGATACGACGGATCCTCGGCATCCAGGACCGGCGCGGTGAACACCGACACGCGCTGATCCGTCGCCTCGGCGTACGACAGCACGTGGTCCTCGAGTCCGAGCCAGAGCTCCTTGGACTGGTTGAATCCCGACGCCTGCGGCGCGGCGTTGGGGTAGAAGAACGTCGCCTCGGTCGCGTTGTGGGCCTCGTCGACATCGCCCCAGCCGGGGTCGCGCCGGCGGACGAGGTGGCCGCGATCGAGATCATTGCGCGAGTACACCTCCGGACCGGCCTGCTGGTCGGCATCCACCCTCGGATCGAGCCGCCAGTCGCCGGAGCGGGGCACCTCGCGCAGCCGCGCGCCGTCGATGTTGACCCCGGTGACGGACGCGAGCCGCCGCTCGGGATCCAGCAGCACGGAGAACCGCGGGTAGCAGAGGTCGATCACGGTGCTGTCCGGCCGGGGCAGCGGCACCTCGGCATCCAGGAAAGCGGGGGAGTAGCCGTCTGTCATGCCACCCAGCGTAGAATCCGAGTACGACATCGCGACCGGGACGACCCGGTTCGTGGCATTCTTCCGGGGACGGCCCCGCCCGAAGGAGACAGCCATGCTCACGCGACTCGTCGGCCCCGCGGAGATCACCCGCATCGCACTCGGATGGGGCGCCTTCGTCGTCCTGCTTCTGATCCACCCGATCCTGGAGGCGCCCGCTCCCGCGATCACCCTGATCCTGGCACTGACCGGGATCGTCGCGGTCATCCTGCTCTGCGCGTTCGGCGTGGTCAAGCAGGCCGAAGCTCTCGCGCACCGCCTCGGCGATCCGTACGGATCGCTCGTGCTCACGCTCTCGATCGTCCTCATCGAAGTGGTCCTCATCGCCGCGGTCATGCTGGGGCCGGGCGAGCACACGACCATCGCGCGCGACTCGGTGATGGCCGTGTCCATGATCATCCTGAACCTCGTGATCGGCCTGTGCCTGCTGGTCGGCGGCCTCCGTCACGGCGGCCTCCGGCACAACCGCGTCGGAACCTCGGCCTACCTGACGATGCTGATCGTCCTGAGCGTGCTCGCCTTCGGCCTCCCGGCCGCGATCGGAACGAACGGTGCGTACACCGCGGGTCAGGAGATCCCGATCATCGTCCTGACGCTCGGCGTCTACGCCTTCTTCCTCGTTCAGCAGATGGGACCTCGCGCGGTCGACTTCACCGAGCCGGATGCCGCGGCATCCCGCACCGAGGCAGGTGCGTACACGCCGATCGGCGAGGTCCTGCGCGAACATCGACGCGAGATCCTCACACGACTGGTGCTGCTGGTGCTCACCGTCGTGCCCATCGTGCTGCTCTCGCATGACATGGCCGCGCTCCTCGACGACGGCCTCGGGCGCCTGGGAGCGCCGCCAGCGCTCGCCGGAGTGCTCATCGCCGCCATCGTGTTCCTGCCCGAATCCATCACTTCGGTGCGCGCGGCCCTGGGTGGAGAGGCGCAGCGCGTCAGCAATCTGTGCCACGGCGCCCTGGTGTCCACGGTGGGACTCACGATCCCAGCCGTGCTCGTGATCGGCCTGTTCACCGGGCAGGCCGTCGTCCTGGCTGAGACGCCGGCGGGACATGCTGCTGCTCGGTGCGACCCTCGTACTGTCGGTCGCGACGTTCGCGTCGAAGAGGACGACCGCGATGCACGGCGCGGCGCACCTGGTGATGTTCGCGGCGTACGCGGTCGTCTTGTTCAGCTGAGAGGCGGCCCGCCGCCGTATATGCACGAATCCGCGCATATGGCGACGCGACATTCGCGCCCCGTACTATTCGCCTAGGGGAATATCGCGATCCAGTGCGGGGAGACGCTGACGTGTTGACGACGCTGCTCGACAGCAAGATCCAGGTGCCGAACGCTCGTGAGGGGGCGGTGAGCCGCAGGCTCCTCATAGAACGGGCGAGGCAGAGCGGAGCCCGCGTCGTTTCGGTCGCCGCTCCGGCGGGGTACGGCAAGTCCACGCTGCTCGCGGAGTGGGCGGCCGAGGAGCGCCGCCGCGTGGCCTGGGCTTCCTCGACCGCACCGATGTCGACCCGGCCGCATTGCTCTCGGTGATCGCCGCGGCATCCGTCGGGATCTCGCCCGCCGTCGCGGGGGTCGTCGACGATCTGCGCGGCATCGGGACGGCCGCGCTCGGACGGTCCGCCCCGCTGCTCGCCGGCGCGCTCGCCGCGGCGCCCGAGGAGTTCGTCCTGTTCGTCGACGACACGCACTGGGCCGAGTCCGACGAATGCCAGGATGCCCTGGAGATCCTCATCGCGCGTGTGCCGGTCGGTTCTCAGGTGGTCATCGCCGGTCGACGCGAGTCCGCTCTCGTCTCGCGCCTGCGTGCGATCGGGGACGCGTGGGAGATCGGGGTCGACGACCTGGCGCTCGGCCAGGACGGAGCGCGAGCGATCTTCGAGGGCGCCGGGGCCGGGCCCATCGCCGACGAACGCCTGGACGTCATCGTCGAGCACTGCGAGGGGTGGCCGACAGGGCTCTTCCTCTGCGCCCTGGTCGCGAAGGGCGGCGGCGACCCAGCTGCTGTCACGGGCGAGGACCGGTTCGTCGCGGACTACCTCTACCGCGAATGCATCGCGCGTCTGCCCGAGGACACGCAGGCGTTCCTGCGCCGCAGCTCGGTGCTCGAGCGCCTATCGGCGGCATCCTGCAACGCCGTGCTGGAGATCGAGGACTCCAGCGCTCGACTCCGGGACCTCGAGGGGGCCAATCTCTTCCTGATCGGCCTCGATCGGCACCGCGGACGGTTCCGCTTCCACCCGTTGTTCCGCGAGTTCCTGATCACCGAACTCGAACGCGCGGAAGGCGCGGCGAAAGTGGTCGAGTTGCATGCACGCGCCGCCGACTGGCACGAGCGCGACGGCGCGGCCGCCGAGGCGGTCGAGCACCTCCTCCAGGCAGGGGACGCCGAACGCGCGGCCGAGCGCATCGCGGAACTCAGCCTGCCGATGTACCAACGCGGTGAGGTGTCCACCGTCAAGCGCTGGCTGGCGGAACTCGGCGACGATGTGGTCCGCAATCATCCGCCGCTGATCGTGTCGATGGCCTGGACGGGCATCCTGCTCGGCGACGTCGCAGCCGGAGAGCGCTGGTCGATCATTCTGGAGGCGTTCGACGACGCGGTTCTGTCCGACGAGGATCGGGTTCTGTTCGCCTCGGCACGCGCCATGATCCGCGCGGCGCTGTGCGAACGCGGACACGAGCGCGTCCTCCAGGAGGCCGCGTTCGCGATGGCGCACGAACCGACCTCGAGTCCGTGGCGCGATCAGGCACTGCATCTGTGGGGTTCGGCCCGCCTGCTCATCGACGACTCGGCGGGGGCGAAGGCGGCGTTCGAGGAGGCTGTGGATGTCGCGGTGGCTGCGGGAACACTGACACCGTCATCCTCAGCGCCCCGGAGCTCGCGCTCCTCGCGATCGACGACGGACGGTGGGATAGTGCCCGCGACCACGTGAGGCGCGCGGTCGAGGCCATCGACGCGAGTCACATGGACGGCTACCCCACCACCGCGCTCGCGCTCGCCGTCGCCGCCAGGGTCGCCGTGCGCGACGGTGACCGCGAAGCGGGCGCGCGGTTGCTCGCTCGTGCGATGCGCGCTCGGATCGGGTGCACGCATCTGCTGCCGTACCTTTCCGTCAGGGCCAGAATGCAGCTGATCCGAGCGCACGTCGCGCTCGGCGATCGAGCGGGAGCGCGGCATCTCATGCGCGAGATCGACGACCTGCTCCGTCGGCGTCCTGATATCGGCGTGGTGTCGACACAGGTGGAGCAGCTGCGTCTTTCGCTCGCGGCCGAACCCACGGCAGGCGGGAGTGCCTTTGACCCCGGCCGAGCTGCGCCTGCTTCCCTACTTGCAGACGCACCTGACGATCGCCGACATCGGCCGACGGCTATTCATCTCGCGCAACACGGTGAGCTCCGAAGTGGGGTCGATCTACCGCAAGCTCGGAGTCACGACTCGCGGAGCCGCGGTGGATCGTGCCCACGAGATCGGATTGCTCGGCGGCTGACCGATCAGATCTCGGAGTCGGCGACGAGGTCGTCGTCATAGCCGAGAGCGGCGGCTATCCTCGGGGCCGCCGCCACGGCCCGCGGCGGCCCGACATCGCTGATCAGACCCTCCAGTACCGCGACGATCTCGGACACCGTCACACCGGCGGTGACGGCTCCGTCGATCGCCGAGCGCATCGATGCGGCAGGTGCATCCGCCGCGATCAGCGCCGAGATGCGCACCAGCGAGATCGTGTGCGCGTCGAGCGCATCAGACCATCCGTCCTCCGCGTCGTCCGCGGCGGCGGGGTTGTCGACGCAGAGGCGCCTCAGCCGGTCGACAGCATCCACGGGTTCCTCCTCCGGGTTCGCGTGCTGTGAGGCGAACCGTCCGCATCCAGTGCACCGCGGCCGGACGTCGGGCGCACCATGCGAATCGCGTGATCCGGCTCGAGTGCGGGCTGTTCACGCGATTCGCATGATGCGACCGCTCGGACCGCGTGGCTACCTTGGCGCAGGGGTCGCTGCTCGGCGTCCCGCTGATCGCTCGCTCGGAAAGGGCACTGTCATGGGTTTCTTCGACTTCCTGCTGTGGATGCTGTGGATCTATCTCGTCATCCTCTGCGTTTGGACCTTCATCTGGATCTTCATGGACATTTTCCGCGACAGCACGCTGAGCGGATGGGGCAAGGCCGGATGGGTGATCCTGCTCATCGTGCTGCCGTTCCTGGGTGCGCTCATCTATCTGATCGCCCGCGGCGGGTCGATGGCGCACCGTCAGTCAGCCGAGATGAATGCCGCGGCGCAGGCCAATGCGGACTACATCCGCAGCGTGGCAGGCGCCTCGGCGTCGCCTGCCGCCGAGATCGAACGCGCACAGGGTCTGCTGTCCTCGGGAGCGATCTCGCAGGCCGAGTACGAAGCATTGAAGGCCAAGGCGCTCGCCGCCTGATCGGAAAGCGGGACACATCATGGCTGATCTGGAATTCGGGCCCGTCGAGTTCGTACTCGCGGGCTTCATCGGGGAAGAGCCCGACCCCGTCGTGATCGAAGCGATCGCTCAACTCGTCGACGCAGGCACGGTGCGCCTCATCGATCTGCTCCACGTCTCACGAGACCTGGACGGAGTCGTCCGCTGGGTCGAAGTGGACGACGCCGCAGATCGAACTCGGCAGCATCGAGCTCGTCGCGTCGGGCCTCGTCGCGCATGAAGACGTCGAGGCGCTGGCCGACGGTCTGACGCCCGGAAGCTCGGCACTGCTGCTGGCTGTCGAGCTGCTGTGGGCGAAGCATCTGGCCTCGGCCCTGGCGGCGGGGGGGGCGGACGGGTCATCGACTCGGTCCGCATCCCTGCACCGATTGTGAACGCTGTCGTCGCCGAAGCCGTCGGCGTCTGAGAAAGGACGAGCACATGCCTCTCATGGGACGAATGGGTCGACCGGGTCTGATCGGAATGGCGGCGCGCACCGCCGTGGTCGCCGGGACGGCGACTGCCGTCAGCGGGAACGTCGCCAGACGACAGCAGCACCGTGCCGAGGAGAAGTACGAGCAGCACCAGTACGAGCTGCAGCAGGAGGCGGCGGCGATGGCTCCACCCGCGCCGCCGTACACCGCACCGGCACCGGCTGCGCCGGAAACCGGCAGCACCGACGTCGTCGCTCAGCTCCAGCAGCTGGCGACACTGAAGGCACAGGGCGTGCTCAGCGACGCCGAGTTCGAGTCCGCCAAGGGCAAGCTGCTCGGCTGACTGCCGCAGCTCGACGACGCAAGGCAAGGAGACGACATGACGAACGACCCCAGCACCATCGCGGGGACCCCGCTGCCGCCCAGTAGGACGCTGCCGTTCCCGCCGAAGGCATCGGGCAGCTTCGTAGGCCGCACCCTCGCCGATTCGGACTATGCGCCGCTTCCGCCGCAGCGTCACCTCGGCGACGACGCCCCGAACATCGTCGTCATCCTGATCGACGATGCGGGGCCCGCGCTGCCCGCTCCGCTGGGCGGCGCGATCAACACGCCGACGCTGGAGCGCATCCGAGGCGAAGGCCTCGGATTCAACAGGTTCCACACCACCGCGATGTGCTCGCCGACCAGGGCGTCCCTGCTGACCGGCCGCAACCATCACCGCGTCGGCTCCGGCCAGATCGCGGAACTCGCCAACGACTGGGACGGCTACTCGGGGCACATCCCGAAATCCAGCGCGACCATGGCAGAGGTGCTGCGCAACTACGGATACTCGACAGGCGCGTGGGGAAAATGGCACAACACACCTGCCGAGGAGACCACTGCGACCGGGCCGTTCGACCGCTGGCCGACCGGATACGGGTTCGAGTACTTCTACGGCTTCCTCGCTGGGGAAGCATCGCAGTACGAGCCCAACCTGGTGCGCAACACTTCGACGGTCCTTCCCCCAAAGACGCCGGAGGAGGGGTATCACCTCAGCGAGGACATCGCGGATGACGCGATCGGCTGGCTGCGAGACCACAAGGCCACAGCTCCGGACAAGCCGTTCTTCATGTATTGGGCGACCGGGGCCATCCACGGACCGCACCACATCATGAAGGAGTGGGCGGACAAGTACAAGGGCGCCTTCGACGACGGCTGGGACGTGTACCGCGAGCAGGCGCTGGAAGGCGCGAAGGCGGCCGGATGGGTGCCGCGGGATGCCGTGCTCACACCGCGTCCGGACAACCTGCAGGGTTGGGACGAGATCCCGGAGGAGCAGAAGCCGTTCCAGGCCCGCCTCATGGAGGTGTGCGCCGGGTTCGCGGAACACGCCGATGTCCAGGCCGGGCGACTCGTGGACGCGCTCGACGAGCTCGGCTATGCCGACAACACGCTCGTCGTCTACATCTGGGGCGACAACGGCTCGTCGGGTGAAGGCCAGAACGGCACCATCAGCGAACTGCTCGCGCAGAACATGATCCCCACGACGATCGACCAGCACATCGCTGCTCTCGAGGAGCTCGGCGGTCTCGGTGCGCTGGGCACACCTGCGACCGACAACCAGTACCACGCGGGATGGGCGTGGGCGGGGTCGACGCCGTATCAGGGCATGAAGCTCATGGCGTCCCACCTCGGCGGAACCCGCAACCCCTGTTCCTGCGCTGGCCGGACCGGATCGCCCACGACCCGGAGCCGCGCACGCAATTCCACCACGTGATCGATCTCGTGCCGACCGTCTACGAGATCCTCGGCATCTCCGCGCCGGAGTCCGTGAACGGCATCCATCAGGATCCCATCGACGGGACCAGCTTCGTCTACGCGGTCGACGACGGCTCGGCGCCGGGGAGGCACCGGACTCAGTACTTCGAGATCATGGCCAGTCGCGCGATCTACTCGGACGGCTGGATGGCGTCGTCCACGGGACCGCGGCTGCCGTGGTTGCCCGGAGCTCCTCCCGGCATCGCCACGTGGACGCCGGATCGTGACTCCTGGGAGCTGTACCACCTCGACGCGGACTGGAGTCAGGCTCACGATCTCGCGGACGAGAAGCCCGAGAAGCTCGCCGAGCTGAAGGAGCTCTTCGCGATCGAGGCCGCCAGGAACGAGGTCCTCCCGGTCGGCGCCGGTCTGTGGGTGCCGGTGTACCACCCCGAATACCGCATCGCCGTGCCGTATACCGAGTGGGACATGACAGGGGACCGTGCGCGTTCCCGAGTTCTGCGCGCCGCGCGCTCGGCAACAAGCCGAATTCGGTCGCGTTGCAGGCGACGCTTCCCGAGAGGGCCAACGGCGTGCTGTACAAGCTCGGCGGCGCGGGCGGCGGGCTCACCTGCTTCCTCGTCGATGGCGTGCTCACCTACGAGTACAACCTGTTCCTCGTGCAGCGCACGACGATCGTGTCGTCCGAGCCGTTGCCGACGGCGACGACGACGATCGAGGTTGAGACGACGTACGTCGAGCCGCGACCCGGCGGGCCGCTGTCGGTCACATTGCGCGTCGAAGGCGTCGAGGTGGGCTCTGGCGTCGTCCCGGTCAGCGCGCCCCTGCTGTTCTCGGCGAACGACTGCCTCGACATCGGGCGCGCATACGGCGGCGCGGTCTCGCGGACCTATGCGGAGCGGATGCCGTTCGCGTTCGACGGTGCGATCGGGAAGGTGCACATCGCCTATATCGGTTGACCGAGAGCAATGGTTGCCCTTTGGCAACTAAAGGTGTATGGTTGATCCAGATCAACTTTCTATGCAGGAGCAGACACCTTGACCTCCACACCTTCCTCCGCTGCCGAGCCCGTGCGCTCGGCCCGCGAGGTCTTCACCGCGATCTCCGGCCTCGTCGTCGGAATGTTCGTCGCCGTGCTCTCGGGCACGGTCGTGTCGACCTCGATGCCCGTCATCATCGCCGACCTCGGCGGCACTCAGGCCCAGTACACCTGGGTCATCACCGCGAGCCTGCTGGCCACTGCGGTCTCCACCCCGATCTGGGGTAAGCTCGCCGACCTCATGGACCGCAAGATCCTCGTCCAGATCTCGCTCATCCTGTTCACGGTCGGAACCGTCATCGCCGGATTCTCGACCGACACGAACATGCTCATCGCCGTGCGCGTCATCCAGGGCATCGGCGTCGGCGGCCTGATGTCGCTCGTCATGATCGCCGTCGCGCTCATCATCTCGCCGCGCGAACGCGGCAAGTACATGGGCGTCGTCGGCGGCATCATGGCGCTCGGCACGATCGGCGGCCCGCTGCTCGGCGGATTCCTCACTGACGCGTGGGGATGGCGTTCCAACTTCTTCGTCGGCGTCCCGTTCGCGATCATCGCGCTCATCCTGCTGCAGTTCACCCTGCACCTGCCGAAGCCGGCGAAGGCCAAGGTCTCGATCGACTACTTCGGCATCGTCCTGCTGGCCGTTGGCGTCTCGACCCTGCTGATCTGGGTCTCGATGGGCGGCAGCCAGTTCGAGTGGGACTCGGTCACGAGCATCGTCCTGATCGTCGGTGCCGTCGCGCTCGCCGCCTTCATCGCTGTGGAGTTCTTCGTCAAGGAACCGATCGTGCCGATGTCGCTGTTCCGGAACCGCACGTTCACGCTCTCGGTGATCGCCTCGATCGCGATCGGCGTCTCGATGTTCGCCACCTCGGTGTTCCTGGCGCAGTACTTCCAGCTCGCGCGTGGCGCGACGCCGACCGAATCCGGCCTCATGACGATCCCGATGATCATCGGCCAGATGGGTGCATCGATCATCATCGGTCAGCTCGTCAGCCGCTTCGGCAAGTGGAAGGCCTGGATGGTCGCAGGCTCCATCCTCGCCGTCATCGGCGTCAGCCTCATGGCGACGCTGCGCTACGACACCCCGTTCACGCTCGTCGCGATCTACATGTTCGTCCTGGGTGCCGGTCTCGGCATGGTCATGCAGAACCTCACCCTGATCGTCCAGAACGACACCCCGCCCACCCAGCTGGGTGCCGCGTCCTCCAACGTCAACTTCTTCCGCACGATCGCCGGCACCATCGGTGTCACGATCATGGGCTCGATCCTCTCGACCAGTGTCGCCGACTACATCGCCGATGACCTCAAGGGCTTCACCCCACCTCGCAGGAGGAGATCGACGCGCTCACGCACCTCGCTTCGGGCGACGTCCCGAAGATGAACGAGCTCCCGGACACCATCCGCACGATCGTCGAATCCGCCTACGGCCTGGGGATCGCGGATGCCTTCATGATCGCCGTCCCGCTCGCCATCCTCGGCGTCATCGCGATCGCGTTCATCAAGAACAAGCCGCTGTCCACCAAAACCGCGGCCGAGGAGCTCCGTGAGCAGGCCGAGGAATCGGTGATCGAGATCGCCGAGGCCGAGGTGGCCGCATCCCTCAACACGACCGGCGCCATCCGGATCGACGGGACGCAGCCCTCCACCGGTTCGGTGTCCGTGATCGAGCGCGAGGATCAGGAGCGGGGACGCTGACATGGCCGCCGCCGGCACCGTGGCATCGGCAGATGTCGACGACGCGCTCGCGGAGTTCCAGGGGCACCTGAACCTGATCTTCACGAAGGCGCGCTCGCTCTGGAAGGAGTCCGCTGCGCGGATCCATCCCGACCTGCAGCCAGCGGGGTACAAGCTGCTGGCGTCCATCGCGCGGGCCGGAAGCACGAACGGGCATCAGCTCGCCGAGCTCTTCGAGATGGACAAGTCGGTCGTCAGCCGCCAGGTGCGGATGCTGGAGGAGCTGGATCTCATCGAGTCCCGCCCCGACGAGAACGACGGACGTCTGCGAGTGCTGACCGCGACCCCTGCGGCCTGCGCGGCACTCGCGGACGTCCGCGGAGATCACGCCCAGCGCCTGCGGGCGAGCATCACCGGGCTCACACCGGCCGAGCTCCGGACGGCTTCGAAGGTCTTCCGCCTCCTCGCGGAGGCATGACCGGGTGGCCGACCCCTGCATCGCTGGAAAGGGCAGTACGGCACGGTGCGCACGCGCGCGACTGTGCCGCACTGCCCTTTCGTGTGATCGGCGGCGCTGCGCTGCGCTCGTAGACTGGCCAGCATGAGTGACCAGCCCGCCGAGACGCCAGCGGACGCCGCGTCGTCGCCCGCGGCCTCCATGATCGCCGGGCCCGAACTCGATGAGGCCGTCGCCCGCGTCGAGCATGAGCTGGGACGGCTGTTCGCTCGCATCCGCGTCAGCTGGCGCGAGGCGGCGGTGACAGTGCACCCGGACCTTCAGCCGCTCGGCTATCAGGTGCTCACCTCGATCGCGAGCGGCAAGGCCACGTCGGCCGGCGAGATCATCGAGCGGTTGCAGACCGACAAGTCGGCCGTGGTAAGCAGGTGCGCCAGCTCGAGGAGCTCGGTCTCGTGGAGAGCGTGCCGTCTCCCACCGACCGGCGAGCCCGAGTCCTCGTCGCAACGGATCTCGCGCAGGAGCGCATCGCGATCGCGCGGGCACGCTACGAAGGACGTATCGGCGAGCGCCTCCGCGCCTGGACGGCCGCCGACCTCGACCACTTCGCCGATCTGCTCAACGCCCTCGGCGGCTGAGCGCGATCACGCTCGGGGAGGACCGTCAGCACGCGCTCGATGTGGTCGCGGAACTCCTGCATGTAGTTCGTCAGGAACTCCCTGGTGCTGTCCACACGGACCTCGCCGTCGTAGCGCGAACACGTCGGCGTCGAAGTGGATGTAGGCCTCCGGGGAGGTCATCTGTCGGGCGTTGCAGAAGCTCAGCACCGCCCGAAGGCTCTGCTGCGCCAGGGCCGTTCCGATCGTGCCGATCGAGGCGCCGATGACGCTTACCCGGGATGTGGTCGAACGAGTTCTGGCCCCAGGGCCGGGACGCCCAGTCGATCGCGTTCTTGAGCGCCCCCGGGATCGAGCGGTTGTACTCCGGCGTGACGAAGAGCACGGCATCCGATGCGGCGATCGCATCCTTCAGCGCGAGTGCCGACCCCGGGTAGTCCTGGTCGAGATCGCGGTGTGTACAGCGGAAGGTCACCGATCGGGATCTCGGAGAACTCGAGGTCGTCGGGCGCCAGCCGGATGAGCGCCTTCGACAGCGTGCGGTTGATGGAATCCTTCGACAGGCTTCCGACGAAGTAGCCGACCTTGTACCCAGTCATGACGCGCCCTCCTGCGATGTGATGAAACGGATCCGTTCCAGCTTGCTCCCCATCGCGCGCGGACGGAAGGGTCAGCCGGTCGCAGGGACGTAGAGGATGAGTTCCAGGTTGGGGAACTCACTGGGCACCACCCCGTGCTGCTCGTAGGTGGTGAGCCCGGCGAGCGGATGCCGGAACGACCGTTCGCGCGACACGAAGCCCTCGACATCCCTCTCCTGCCAGATCCGCGCGAACTCCTCGGACGCGGCGCTCACCCGTGCGACGATCCCGTCCTCGCGGGGGGCGCTCAGCCAGCGCCGTGCGTCCGCACGGAACTCGCCCACGAAGCGGCGGCTCTGCTGCGCCCAGTCGGGCAGGAGCCGCCGGAGCTCCTGATCCGTGAAGAGCAGCCACAGCAGGTTGCGATCCTCGGCGTCCAGACTCTCGATGCGCGGATACAGGTGCGCATACGCGACGTTCCAGCCGATGATCGTCCAGTCGGCGGCGAGCAGGAACGCCGGGAACGGAAAGGATTCCAGAAGGCGGCGCAGGCGCTCGGGTGCGTGCTCGGTCGCAGCGGAGGGGGTGGCGATCTCACCGTGCCCTCCGAGGGTCAACAGGTACGTGCGCTCCACGGGTCGCAGCCCGAACAGTCGGCCGAGCGCTTCGAGCACCTGCCGGGACGGATGGATGTCCCTGGCCTGCTCGAGCCACGTGTACCAGGTGACGCTCAGGCGAGAGTGTCGCGACCTCCTCGCGGCGCAGTCCCTGCACCCTTCCCCGTGGGGCATCGGGCAGCCCCAGGGCGGTACGGTCGGTGCGCGCCCGACGGTCGCGCAGGAAGGCGGCGAGCTCCTCGCGGCGTCGACGGTCGGCATCCATCGTGTGCTCCTTCGGCGTCGGGTGGTAGTACCACTACTAGTATCAGCGCCGTCTGGTGAGAAACGCGATTCTCTGGCCGAATGGTGTCATGCCCGCACTCCGCTCTCGCACCATCACCCACGGCCGCAACATGGCTAGGCGCCCGCGCACTGCTGCGCGCCGCCGCAAGCGTGAACGGCGCCGATCTCGGCCGCAAGCCGATCATCGCCGTGGCCAACAGCTTCACCGAGTTCGTCCCAGGACATACGCACCTCCAGCCCGTTGGCCGGATCGTCTCGGATGCGATCTCGGCGGCGGGCGGGATCCCACGGGAGTTCAACACGATCGCGGTCGACGACGGCATCGCGATGGGCCACGGCGGCATGCTGTACTCGCTGCCCTCGCGCGACCTGATCGCCGACTCGGTCGAGTACATGGTCAACGCGCACTGCGCCGACGCCCTGGTCTGCATCTCGAACTGCGACAAGATCACTCCCGGCATGCTCATGGCGGCCCTGCGCCTGAACATCCCGACGGTGTTCGTCTCCGGTGGGCCGATGGAGTCCGGCCGCGCGACCCTGGTGGACGGCTCCATCCGCACGCTCGACCTGGTCGACGCGATCTCCGACGCCGTCAACGAGAACATCTCGGATGCCGACATCCAGCGCATCGAGGAGGAGGCCTGCCCGACGTGCGGATCGTGCTCCGGCATGTTCACCGCCAACTCGATGAACTGCCTCACCGAGGCGATCGGGCTGTCGCTGCCCGGTAACGGATCGGTGCTCGCCACGCACACCGCGCGCAAGGCGCTGTACGAGAACGCCGGTTCGCTGGTCGTCGAGATCACCCGCAAGTACTACGACTCCGACGACGCGTCCGTCCTGCCGCGCAGCATCGCGACTCCCGAGGCCTTCGGCAACGCGATGGCGCTGGACATCGCGATGGGCGGATCGACCAACACGATCCTGCACCTGCTGGCGGCCGCGCACGAGGCCGGGCAGTTCGGGCTCGATGAGATCGACGCGGTCTCGCGGCGGGTGCCGTGCCTCGCGAAGGTCGCCCCGAACGTCGCAGGAGGCGGCAAGACGTACTACATGGAGGACGTCCACCGCGCCGGCGGTGTCCCCGCGATCCTGGGCGAGCTGCGTCGCGGCGGTCTGCTGGACGAGAACGTGCACACGGTGCACTCGGCGACCATGGGCGAGTGGCTGGACGCCTGGGACGTGCGCGGCGGGTCGGCCACGGAGGAGGCGTTCAACCTGTGGCACGCGGCTCCGGCCGGCATCCGCTCGTCGAAGGCGTTCTCGCAGTCCTCCCGCTGGGAGGCGCTGGATCTGGATGCCGCGCGGCTGCATCCGCTCGGTCGAGCACGCGTATTCGCAGGACGGCGGGCTCGCCGTGCTCCGCGGCAACATCGCCGTCGACGGCGCCGTCGTGAAGACGGGGCGTCGACCCGTCGATCTGGACCTTCTCCGGCCCCGCCGTGGTGTGCGAGTCGCAGGACGAGGCGGTCGCCAAGATCCTCGCGAAGGAGGTCACGGAGGGCGACGTCGTCGTGATCCGCTACGAAGGTCCCAAGGGCGGCCCCGGCATGCAGGAGATGCTGTACCCGACGTCGTTCCTGAAGGGGCGAGGCCTCGGCAAGACCTGTGCGCTGATCACGGACGGCCGCTTCTCTGGTGGCACCTCAGGGCTGTCGATCGGGCACGTCTCGCCGGAGGCGGCGTCCGGCGGGATCATCGCTCTCGTCGAGGACGGCGACATCATCACGATCGACATCCCCACCCGCGGTCTGACCCTGGAGGTGTCCGACGAGGTGCTCGCCGAGCGGCGTCAGCGGCTCATCGACGGCGGCGGCTACCGTCCGCGCGACCGTGAGCGCGTCGTGTCGCCCGCGCTGCGCGCGTACGCTGCGATGGCGCTGTCGGCCGACAAGGGCGCCGTCCGCGACGTCGACCGCGTCGAGCGGGCGCTGCGCGAGCAGGAGGCGCGCGAGGCCGACGCGGTCCTGGCACTGTGACCCGCGGACGACAGCGAAGGACAGGAACACGGCGATGAAGTACGTCAACCTCGGTCGAACAGGCATCAAGGTCTCGGAGATCATCCTCGGATGCATGAGCTACGGCGTCTGGGACCGAGGGCCGCACGCGTGGACGCTCGATGAGCAGACCAGCCGCCCGTTCATCCGGCAGGCGATCGAGGCGGGCATCACCACGTTCGACACCGCCGACATGTACTCGGACGGCACCAGCGAGGAGATCGTCGGCCGTGCGCTCAACGACTTCGCCCGTCGCGACGACGTCGTGATCGCGACGAAGGTGCACGGGAAGATGGGCGAGAGCCCGAACCGCCGTGGCCTGTCTCGCGCGCACATCCTGTCCGCGATCGACGACAGTCTCCGTCGCCTCGGCACCGACTATGTGGATCTGTACCAGATCCACCGCTGGGACCCGGAGACCCCGATCGAGGAGACGATGCAGGCCCTCGACGACGTGGTGCGCGCGGGCAAGGCGCGCTACATCGGCGCGTCGTCGATGTACGCCTGGCAGTTCGCCAAGGCGCAGCGCGCAGCCGAGGTGAACGGCCTCACGCGATTCGTGTCCATGCAGGACCAGTACAACCTCCTCCAGCGCGAGGAGGAGCGCGAGATGCATCCGCTCTGTGCGGACGAGGGCATCGGCGTCCTGCCGTGGTCGCCGCTGGCCAGGGGTCGGCTGACGCGCGACTGGGATGCCGAGACGAACCGCTCAGGCACCGACCTCGTGACCCAGGGCATGTACCACGCCGAGGAGACCTCGAACCGGGCCATCGCGGACGCGGTCCGTGCGGTCGCGGAAGAGCGCGGCGTCAGCCGTGCGCAGGTCGCACTCGCCTGGGTGCGGCAGCAGCCCGTGGTGACAGCGCCGATCATCGGCGCGACGAAGCCGCACCACCTCACCGACGCGATCGCCGCGCTCGACCTCGAGCTCACAGAGGACGAGATCGCCCGGCTCGAGGCGCCGTACACGCCCCGTCTGCCCGAGGGGTTCTGACACACCGAGTTGTGGCGCGGGCGTCCGCGGGGTTACTCTCACGGTGTGTCCCTGACCTGTCGTTGTCGTCGCTGAGCGTTCTCGCTCGCCTCGGACGACCCCAGATCACCCCGCGCCATCGCGCGCGCATCCCGTCAGGAAACCACCCGTGCGCTACGCCGACCACATCGCCGACCTCGTCGGACACACCCCGCTCGTCCGCCTCAACGCCGTGACGGCGGGCATCAGCGCCACCGTCCTCGCGAAGGTCGAGTACTTCAACCCCGGTGGATCCGCGAAGGATCGCATCGCGGCATCCATCATCGACGCGGCCGAACGCGACGGGCAGCTGAAGCCCGGAGGGACAGTCGTCGAGGCGACCAGCGGCAACACCGGTGTCGGACTCGCGTTGATCGCACTGCAGCGGGGCTACCGGATGGTGTTCGTCGTGCCGGACAAGTTCGACGGCCCCAAAGTCGCGACGCTGCGCGCCTACGGCGCCGAGGTGGTCGTGACGCCGACGAACGTCGAGCCGAGCGATCCGCGTTCCTATTACAGCGTGGCAGCGCGGCTCGCCGCCGAGATCCCCGGCGCGTTCAACCCGAATCAGTTCGCGAATCAGAACGGACCGCAGGGGCATTTCGAGACGACGGGCCCGGAGATCTGGGCAGACACCGACGGGCGGGTGACGCACTTCGTCGCCGCAGCATCGGCACCGGCGGAACCATCAGCGGCACCGGCCGCTACCTCAAGCAGGTCAGCGACGGGCGGGTGCGGATCATCGGCGCCGATCCCGAGGGGTCGATCTACTCGGGAGGACCGATCCACGGTTACCTGGTGGAAGGAGTCGGGGAGGACTTCCTGCCCGCCACGTTCGACGGCTCGGTCGTCGACGCGTACGAGCGGGTGTCGGATGCCGAGTCGTTCACGATGACCAGACGGTTGGCCGCGGAGGAGGGCCTCCTCGTCGGCGGATCCAGTGGC
The DNA here is from genome assembly GCF_025836995.1 of Microbacterium sp. M28. Taxonomy (NCBI): domain Bacteria; kingdom Bacillati; phylum Actinomycetota; class Actinomycetes; order Micrococcales; family Microbacteriaceae; genus Microbacterium; species Microbacterium triticisoli. The sequence goes on from NZ_CP107546.1 coordinate 563,697, forward strand.
ATGGCGGTCGTCGCCGCGCTGCGGGTCGCGGCATCCTCGGCGAGGACGACGTCGTCGTGGTGCTGCTCCCTGACCACGGCCGCGGCTATCTCGACAAGCTGTACGACGACGCGTGGCTGTCGGCGCACGGGCTCGACATCCCCCACTGACCCCACCGACCGTCGAGTCCCCTGACCGTTCGAATCGCGCGATTTGCTCGAAGTCGGCCGGATTCGAGCAAATCGAGCGATTCGAACCGACCATGTGCAGCCGGAACGGGTGAGATATCGTCGGGAGCATGTCAGCCGCGACCTCGCTCTCGCAGAGCCCGAAGCGTGAAGCCTTCGGCTCGCGCAACGTGTTCATCCTCTCGGCCATCGGGTCGGCCGTCGGGCTCGGCAACATCTGGCGGTTCCCGTACGTCGCGTACGAGGGCGGCGGCGGAGCGTTCCTGATCCCGTACCTGTGCGCTCTGCTGACCGCGGGCATCCCGCTGCTCTTCTTCGACTACGCGATCGGACACCGCTTCCGCGGCTCTGCGCCGCTGGCCTTCCGGCGGATGCACCGCGCGGCCGAGCCGCTCGGCTGGTGGCAGGTGCTGATCTGCGTCGTGATCGCGGTCTACTACGCCGTGATCATCGCGTGGGCGGCCATGTACACGTGGTTCTCCGCGCAGTTGAGCTGGGGCCCCGGCAACGAGGAGGCGTTCTTCGGCATCGAGTTCCTCCAGTCGGAGAACGTCGCCGACGTCGGCCTGTCGACGACGTTCGTGTCGCAGGTCGGCATCCCGCTCGCCATCGTGTGGGTCGTCGTGATCGTGATCATGGCCCTCGGGGTCAAGCGCGGGATCGGACGTGCGAACACCGTGCTCATGCCGCTGCTGACGCTGATGTTCGCGGCACTCGTCGTGCAGTCGCTGTTCCTGCCGGGCGCGATGGACGGCCTCAACGCGTTCTTCACGCCGAACTGGGAGGCGCTCGCCGACCCGGCCGTGTGGGCGTCCGCCTACGGGCACATCTTCTTCTCCCTGTCGGTCGCGTTCGGCATCATGGTGACCTACTCGTCGTACCTCAAGCGCAAGACCGACCTCACCGGATCGGGGCTCGTCGTCGCGTTCGCGAACTCGGGCTTCGAGATCCTGGCCGCATCGGCGTGTTCGCAGCGCTCGGTTTCATGGCCCAGGCGCAGGGCACCGAGGTCTCGGGCGTGGCCGCCTCCGGGATCGGCCTGGCCTTCGTCGCCTTCCCGACGATCGTGTCGCAGGCCGCAGGCGGATCCATCATCGGCGTGCTGTTCTTCGGGGCCCTCGTGTTCGCCGGGATCACCTCGCTGATCTCGATCCTCGAGGTGATCGTCGCGGCCCTGCAGGACAAGCTCGGCTGGGGGCGCGTGCGCACGACGCTGACGGTGGCGATCCCTCTGGCGTTGATCTCGATGGCGCTGTTCTCGACGACGACCGCCCTCACGGTGCTCGACACGACGGATGCCTTCGTCAACGCGTTCGGGATCATGGCCGTCGCGCTCGTCGCCGTCGTGGTGGTCACGTGGCTGCTGCGCAAGCTGCCCCAGCTGCAGGAGCACCTCAACCGCCGTTCAAGCTTCCGCGTCGGCATCCTGTGGCGGATCCTCGTCGCGGCCGCAGCGCCGCTCGTGCTCGGCTACCTGTTCATCACGGGGCTCATCGAGAAGATCACCGAGCCCTACAGCGGATACCCGGTGTGGTTCCTCGGGATCTTCGGCTGGGGAATGGTGATCGGGCTCGTGGTTCTCGCGATCCTGCTCTCGCTCATCCCGTGGAGCGGGCGTTCGCACGCGAAGGACGATCCCGAGTACGACGAGTTCCTCGCCGACGAGCGCTACGACGCGGATCCTGAGACCGCCGCACTGCGATTGCCTGCCGCCGAGCAGAGGGGAGCGGGCGCATGACCACGACAGCCATCATCATGATGATCATCGCGATGCTGACCGTGTGGGGAGGGCTGATTGCGGCGATCGTGAATCTCGCCCGGCACCCCGAGGTCGCCGACGATGAGCCGGAGGCTCCGCCCGTCGAGCTCTGATCGGCGGCGAGGCTCAGGCGGCAGGCGGGGCGACGACGGGTTCTGCGACCTCGGTGACGGGCCGACGGATCCCGATCCACGACACGAGACCCCCGATCGCGAACAGCGCGGCGGTCACCCACGCGGCGTTGTGGAAGCCGTCGAGGTCCAGCATGCCGCCGACGATCGTGGAGAGCATCGCGACGACGAGGAGTCCCGCGACGCGCGAGATGGCGTTGTTGATCGCCGATGCGATGCCGCTGCGGCGCTCGTCGATCGCGCCCAGGATGGCGGCCGTGAGGGGCGCGACCGTCAGCGACAGCCCGACGCCGAGCACGATCATCGCCGGCAGGACCTGCCACCAGTAGTCGAAATCGTCCGAGACGGTCAGCAGCAGCAGAGCGCCGACGGCCATGATCAAGGGCCCGGCCGTCATGAACAGGCGCGGGCCCCATCGTCCGGCCCACGCTCCTGCGCGGGCGCTCAGCAGGATCATGAGGATGGTGATCGGCAGACTCGCGAGTCCCGCCGCGGTCGCGCTGAGGCTTGCTGCCCTGCTGCAGGTACACGCCGATGACGAAGCCGTTCAACGACAGGGCGGCGTAGACGAACAGCGTCGCGAGGTTGCCCCAGCCGAAGTTGCGGATGCGGAACAGCGACAGCGGCATCATCGATTTCTCGGTCCGCTGGCGGAGCAGGAACCCGCCGAGGAACAGGATGCCGAGGACCGCCGGCAGATCCAGATCGCCGCGACGCCCAGCCGAGGTTCGGCTGCTCGATGAGTGCGAACACGACCCCGGCCAGGCCGGTGGCGCACAGCGCACCGCTCAGCCAGTCCACGCGGATGTCGCGCTGATGCTCGGGCAGCCGCAATCGGGCGAGCAGGACGAGGGTCACGGCGATCGGGAGGACGTTGATGAGGAACACGAACCGCCAGGACAGGAAGTCGACGAACAGGCCTCCCAGCAGCGGGCCGACCAGTTGGGCCGACGTGGTGAACGCTGTCCAGACGCCGATTCCGCGGGCCTGGACTTCTCCGCGCATCGTTGCGGTGATCAGAGCCAGCGAGCTGGGGACGAGCAGTGCTCCGGCGGCTCCCTGCGCCGCGCGGGCGATGATGAGCATGACCGGATCGAACGCGAGGCCCACGGCGACCGACGAGACGCCGAACGCGATGAGCCCGATGCGCATCACGAACACGCGACCGTAGGCATCCGCGACCGAACCGGCCAAGAGGATCAGCGCGCTCAACGTGATGAGATACGCGTCGACGGCCCATTGCTGCGTGGTGATCCCGCCGCCGAGCTCGTCGCTGATGGCGGGTAGCGCGACCGTCACCACGGTGCCGTCGAGGAAGGTCACGAACGACGCGAGCACCGCGATGGAGATCACCAGTCGCTGCGTGCCGGTCAGGGATGCCGAGGTCACACCGCGAGACTACGCCCGAGCGGGGACACCGGGGCCGATCCTCCGGATTCGTCATCGACTCGCGCCGTCTCGGGGGCTACTCTGGCGAAAAGGCGGGTCTCCTGCCCGCTTCTCACCGGCGAGAGCCGCAACGACGAGCGAGGTGCGAGATGGATTCGATGATGATGGGCGCCATGTCCGAGGACATGATGTCGATGCCCGGCATGCAGACGATGGACATGGCCGTGATGCAGGCGTGCATGGATGCTTGCGCCGCGTGCGAGCAGGCGTGCACGGTCTGTTCGACGCAGATGATGGACTGCTCGACGGCGTGCATGAACTGTGCCGACATGGCAGGCACGATGATGCGGTCCATGATGCGGATGCAGGGCATGACGGTCGCCAGCATGGAGGCGATGCTCGACGCCTGTATCGCCATGTGCCGGATGTGCATGGACGCCTGCGTGCAGCACGCCGATCACAGCGAGGTCTGCAAGATGTGCGCTCAGTCGTGCCAGGCCTGCATGGACGCCTGCATGGCGATGAAGAACATGATGATGGCGGCGGCCTGACGGTCGGCGCTCAACTCATGCGGTCGCGACGTTGAACTGCGTACGGCCGACGGCGAGGACGTGATAGCGGCGGTGCAGCGCCACCGGGGCGCCCGCTCCGGCTTCCAGTGCGGCGCCGGAACCGTTCCACAGCGCGTGCGCCGTGCCGTCGAGGTCTCGCACGACGAAGTCGCCCGTCACGGCATCCGATGACTCGACGATCGCGTCGACCCAATCGCTCGGCGTCGCCGACGCCAGCCGTGCCTGGATGAGGTGCAGCGCGTGGCCCGGAGCGAACGACGAGCAGACATCACCGTGATCGCACATGCACGCCGCACGCTCACGCACCGAGAGGGGCGAGAAGGCGGGCTGCGGGCTGGTCACGATGTTCTCCTGACGGTCGGGGTGTTCCCGTAAGCGTAGGTCGGCCTCCGCCGCACCGGAACCGGGGCCGACACGCGACGCAACAAAGCGCTCGCTCTCGCTGTGCGGTCACGCTTCGGGTGGGTGGGACACGTCGGATGCCGCACAGGGGCGTGACCGACTCGGCGAACGGTCACGGCCGGAGCGACGTGGATGCGCAGGATGCCGCCGGAAGCGCGACCGAACAGCCGCATGACCGGCGGCGTCAGTGCGGAGCGTGCGCCTCCAGAGCATCCGCGAGCGCGTCGCGCACCGCGGCGACGCCGGCGTTGTCGCGCGATGACGCCCTGGTCGCCGCGAAGATCTCGCGCACGGGCGACCCCGGCAGTTCGAGCAGTCGGACGCTCGCGCGGTCGCCGGTCCACACCAGGTCGGGCAGCATCGCCACGGCGTGCCCCGCGGCCACGAGCCGGGCGTGCGCGACGAGATCGGTCGCCTCGAAGCGCACGTCGGGTTCGAACCCGCCGCACGGCATTGCTGAACGGCCCACCGCCGCACGGCCGCGCCCTGCGGTTCGAGCACCCACGCCCGGTCGCGCAGGTCCGCCAGCTCGGTGGCCGCATCGTCGCGCGGGACCGCCAGGCGGATCGGATCCCGGCCGAGGAGCGTTCGCTCGATGCCCTCGCTCACCGGGCGCGTGTGCCCCGGATACTGCTCGGCCACCACGAGATCGAAGGCTCTGGCCTGCAGCTCGAACAGCGCGACCTCTCCGGTGCCGCTCGCGCATCTCGACGCGCAGCCCGGGCATCCGCTGCGCCAGGACCGTCAGAGCGGACGGGACGAGCGCCTCCGCGGCGGTCGGCATGACCGCGATCCGTACGCGCGCCGGTGCGTTCTGGGACGACGAGAGCTCAGCGCGGGCGGCTTCGTCCAGCTCGAGGGCCCGCGCCGCGTGCGCGCGCGAGCACCCGCCCCTGCGCGGTCAGGCGCACGCGCCGTCCGTCGGGTTCGAGCAGCGCGACCCCGGCGTCGCGCTCCAGCTGCGCGAGCTGCTGCGACACGGTCGAAGCGCTGTATCCGAGCGAGGTGGCGACCTCGGCGATCGTCCCGCGCAGAGCCAATTCGTGCAGCAGGCGCAGGCGTCTCAGTTCGAACACGTCACCTCCTAAAAGCATCGATGAATACGAACAGTATCCATCGTAAACGTGTGCTTTTCGCGACCAATGACTCCGGCGCACACTGGGAGCATGAGCTCCGCCGCGCCTTCGACCGAAGCATCCGTTCTCCGACCTCGCAGACCTCGCCGACGACGCCGTCGCGCTGGTGAGGAAGTGGCTCATCGAGAGCCGCGACGTGCCGGTGGATGCCGCGGGCGAGCGCCTCGCCGGCGTGCTGCGCGATGAGCACGGCCTCGATTTCACGGTCGGCTTCGTCGACGGGGTGGTCCGCCCCGAGGACACGAAGGTCGCCGCCCGCAAGCTCAAGGAGCTCGTGCCGCTGACACCGGCGTTCCTGCCCGCCCCGATGCGTGCGGCGATCGGCCTCGGCGGCGCCACCTCCACGATGCTCCCCGGTGTCGTCGTCCCCGCAGCCAGGGCGGTGCTGCGGCAGATGGTGCGCCACCTCATCGTCGACGCCCGCGACGAGAAGCTCGGCGCCGCGATCAAGCACATTCGCGAGACGCAGGGCGTGAAGCTCAACGTGAACCTGCTCGGCGAGGCCATCCTCGGCCGCGAGGAGGCATCCCGCCGCCTGGAGGGCACACGTCGCCTGATCGAGCGCGACGACGTCGACTACGTCTCGATCAAGGTGTCATCGACCGTCGCGCCGCACAGCCCCTGGGCGTTCGACGAGGCCGTCGCGCACGCCACCGAGGCGCTGCACCCGCTGTACGAGCTGGCTGCCGCGAAGGACACCTTCATCAACCTCGACATGGAGGAGTACAAGGACCTCGATCTGACGATCGCGGTGTTCACCGGCATCCTGGATCGTCCGGAGTTCCGCGGGCTCGAGGCCGGCATCGTGCTGCAGGCCTACCTGCCGGACGCGCTCGGAGCGATGGTGCGCCTGCAGGAGTGGGCGCGCGCGCGTCGCGAGCGACGGCGCACCCATCAAGGTGCGCGTCGTCAAGGGCGCGAACCTGCCGATGGAGACGGTGGATGCCGAGACGCACGGCTGGCCGCTGGCCACCTGGTCGACCAAGCAGGAGTCGGATGCCTCGTACAAGGCGGTGCTCGAGTACGCGCTGCGCTCCGAGCACATCGGGAACGTCCGCATCGGCGTCGCCGGTCACACAACCTGTTCGACATCGCTCTGGCCTGGTTGCTCGCGGAGCGCCGCGGCGTGACGGACGGCATCGAGTTCGAGATGCTGCTGGGCATGGCCAGCGCGCAGGCGCAGGTCATCAAGCGCACGGTCGGCTCCCTGCTGCTGTACACGCCGGTCGTGCACCCGGACGAGTTCGACGTCGCGATCGCCTACCTGATCCGACGGCTGGAAGAGGGCGCGTCGCAGGAGAACTTCATGTCGGCGGTGTTCGACCTCGACGAGGATCCCGCGCTGTTCGAGCGCGAGCAGCAGCGCTTCTTCGCATCGATCGATTCGCTGCCGTCCACGGTCCCCGGTCCGAATCGCACCCAGAACCGTCAGCTGTCGGCACCTGCCGCGCCGACCGACGCCTTCGAGAACACTCCGACACCGACCCGTCGCTCGCGGCCAACCGGGCCTGGGCCGACAGCATTCGCTCTCGGATGGCGACCTCGACCCTCGGGGACGGGACGGTCGCCGACAACACGCTGTCGACGCCGGAACAGGTGAGTGCGGCGATCGCGAAGGCCGTGGCCGCAGGCGAGGCCTGGCGCGAGCTCGGCGCCGAGGGCGCGCGGCGATCCTGCACCGCGCCGGCGAGGTGCTCGAGGCTCGACGCGCCGACCTGCTCGAGGTGATGGGGTCCGAAGCGGGCAAGGTCATCGAGCAGGGCGACCCCGAGGTCTCCGAGGCGATCGACTTCGCGCACTACTACGCCGAATCCGCCAGGGCGCTGGCCGACGTCGACGGCGCGACGATGCAGCCGGTCGGCCTCACCGTCGTGACGCCGCCCTGGAACTTCCCGGTCGCGATCCCGGCTGGCTCGACCCTGTCCGCGCTCGCCACCGGTTCTCCGGTGATCATCAAGCCCGCCCGTCAGGCCCGCCGCTCCGGCGCCGTCATGATCGAGGCGCTGTGGGAGGCAGGAGTCCCGCGCGACGTGCTGCAGTACGTGCAGCTCGACGGCCGGGAGCTCGGACAGCAGCTCATCAGCGACCCGGCCGTCGGCCGTGTCATCCTCACCGGCGGATTCGAGACGGCCGAGCTGTTCCGCAGCTTCCGAAAGGACCTGCCCCTGCTCGCGGAGACGAGCGGCAAGAACGCCATCATCGTCACGCCCTCCGCGGACCTCGACCTGGCCGCGAAGGACGTCGCCTACTCGGCGTTCGGCCACGCCGCCCCCAGAAGTGCTCGGCGGCCTCGCTGGTCGTGCTCGTCGGATCCGCGGCACGATCCGAGCGGTTCCGCCGACAGCTCGTCGACGCCGTTCGGGCCTACGACGTCGGATCGCCCGTGGACGGCTCGAACCGCATCGGCCCGCTGATCGGTCCCGCTGAGGGCAAGCTTCTCGGCGCGCTCACGACCCTGCACCCGGGGGAATCGTGGCTGATGAAGCCGGAGAAGCTCGACGAAGCCGGACAGCTCTGGCGCCCCGGCATCCGCGACGGTGTCGCACGCGGAAGCGAATTCCATCGTGTCGAGTACTTCGGGCCGGTGCTCGGCATCATGACGGCCGACTCCTCGATGAGGCGATCGACATCGTGAACGACATCGACTACGGGCTGACCAGCGGCATCCACTCGCTCGACGAGGAAGAGATCCAGCAGTGGCTGGCCTCGGTCGAGGCGGGCAACGTCTACGTGAACCGCGGGACCACGGGTGCGATCGTGCAGCGCCAGCCGTTCGGCGGGTGGAAGAAGGCCGCCGTCGGTGCCGGATCCAAGGCGGGCGGGCCGAACTATCTGATCGGGCTGTCGGATTGGACGGATGCCGAAGTGCGAACGGACACCGCCCTGGACGAGCTCGCCTCGTCCGCGGTCGCCCTGGTCGATGGGGCCGATGCCTCCTGGCTGCGCGGCGCGCTCGCGACCGACATCGACGCCTGGGCAGCCGAGTTCGGCGTGGTGCGCGACGCGACCGGTCTCCTCACGGAGCAGAACGTCCTCCGCTACCAGGCGGTGCCGGTGACGCTGCGCTTCGAGGGCGAGCGTGTGGTCGAGCTCCTCCGCGTCGCAGCAGCCGGGCGCCGCGCCAGGGCTCGTGTGACGGCGAGCGTGGCGACGCCTCTGCCGTCGCCCGTGGTCACCTGGCTGGGTGCGCATGACGTGACCGTCATCGTCGAGGACGCCGACCGGTGGGCCGCGCGGGCACGACGGCTCGCCGCATCGGACGGGCGCGTCCGCCTGATCGGCGCGAATGCTTCGTCGACGGCCGAGGCCGTCGAAGGGGCGCCGAGCCTCGCCGTGTATGCGAACCCCGTGGTCGCAGCCGGCCGAGTCGAGCTGCTCACGTTCCTGCGCGAACAGGCGGTGTCGATCACCGCCCACCGCTTCGGCACCCCTCGCCGGTACGACGTGCCGGTGCTGGCGCCGGTGCGCTGAGGACTGGATCGCAGAACTCGCCGTTCCGACGTGCCCGAGCCCTTCTAGGTCGCAGAACCTGCCGCTTTCGGGCGCGGATGACGGCAGATTCTGCGACCTGGATGCTTAACCTACCCCCGGGGCGTCCGGAGACAGCAGCGTGCCGGGCTCCGCTCAGGACACGGGTGTAAAATCGTCGGGTGCTGTTCACGATGAGCGCCCTCGCGGCGCGGAAGGAGGCCGCAGGCGCGCTTCGCGCCGCATGGCAGAGGCTGACCACCAGCCGGAGGCGGAACCCCCGTCGCCGGTGACGCGTCGTACCCGGCATCCCTCTGAGCGGATGCCGCCCCCATCTTCTTCCGGCCAGCACGGCCCCGTACGAAAGCTCATCATCATGCGTCCCATCGACGAGCGCGAGATCCGCGCATCCCTCATCAACGCCTCCCGCAAGGAGACCGCCACCCTCACGCTGTAGGCCGATTTCGCCGACCTCGACTTCGAACGGCTGGACTATCTCGGCTGGACGGATGCGAAGCATCCGCGCCGTGCGTTCATCGTGACCGAGGTCGACGGCGTGCTCACCGGCGCGCTGCTGCAGCGTGCCGAGCAGCGGGTGCAGACGCGCGCCCAGTGCTCCTGGCGAGGACGTCACGCTGCGCAACGACGTCCATTCTATGCGGCCCGCCTGGCAGGCCCGCGCGGTCGCAACGGCGACACGATCGGCACGCTGGCGTGCGCCGAGTTCGGCTGCTCGCGCAACGTCCGGATGCTTCCGCCCCTGGCGTACGAGGGCTACGACCGGGAGACGGCCCGCGAACTGCGCATCCTGAAGCTGCAGGAGAACGTGGCGGCGTTCCTGCGCGAGATCCGCGGCTGACCCGAGCTCTGGGTCGCGGATTCTGCCGCTTCGAGGGTTGCCCGGCCGTTCCAGGTCGCGGAATCCGTCGCATCAGCGCGCGAATTCCGGCAGATTTCGCGACCCGGACGAGCGGCGCGCGACCGCTCCGCGCGCCGCACCGGCGCCCGTACGCGGCGTCAGGCCAGCACGGCCCCGAGCAGGACGGCGAGAGCGAGCAGGCCGGCGGCCGTCGCGAACACCACCAGCCCGGCGATGAGTCGCCCGTCGGGCATCCGTTCGGGGTGCGGGGCGGGCGACAGCGCGTGATCGACGGCATGCGCTCGTCGTGCCGCTGCGACCCAGAACACGGCGGATGCCGCGACGCCGACGACGCCGGGGATGATCCACACTCCCGACCCGAGGATCATCGGCAGCGCCCGTGCCGCGATCAGCGACACGACCGCGATCGACAGCGCCGTGCGGCGCCACGCGAGCTGGGTCCGCTCCGGCTGGAGCCCGGGGTCGTACTGCGTCACAGCAGGGCCGCGACGAGCACCAGGATCCCCGCGACCGTGACGGCGATCGCCACCACCGGCGCGAGCAGCGAGCCGGGAAGCGCAGCGAGCCGCATGGCGCGTTCGCTGCGGATCCATCCGAGCCAGGCGAGCAGCGGCGTCGCAATGCCGGCGGCGATGAGCACGAGGGAGGCGATCAGGCGCAGCTGCTGCGGATGCAGATCGAGGCCGAGCACCTCGAGCGCGACGCCACCGGCGATCAGCCCGAGCGAGGTCCGGATCCAGGCCAGCAGCGTCCGCTCGTTCGCGAGTGTGAAGCGGGGGTCGGGCTCTTCGCCGTGACGATAGACGGCCGCGGGGAAACGACGCGGGGTCGACATGCGTCTCCGATCCGGTGGGCGGCGGGGGTCGATGACCATCCTAGAGCGCCGGGATCTGCCGCCCACCGCGGCGACGTGCCCCCTCGCTCGTGCGCCCAACGCGACGGACAGCTCCGCGAAGACGGCGAAGCTGCGCTCGCCGGGCCAGTCCGCGGGCAGGAGCGAAGGAGGCAGCCCTGGGTCGAGGTAGGGCAGCGTCCGCCACGCGTCGATGAGCCGGACGTACGCGACGAACGCGTCGCGGTCCGTGGCAGCAGACGGGAGCTCCACTACGGCCGCCTGGAAGCGTTCGTGCTCGCCCCGTAGGGCGTCCAGATCCCACCAGGTGCGCACCGCATCGGCGAGGGAACCCGCTACCGACGGGGCATCCGAGCGGAACAGCACCGCCTCCTCGCGGACGCCGACATCGCGCAGCAGTTCCTCGACCTCATCCTCGAGATGGCCGGGGAGGATCCACAGCGCAGGCGAGACAGCCCCTGCTCCGAGCCACTGCAGTCCGCGCCGCAGCCGATGCCGCAGCCCGCGACGCGACTCGGGGATCGAGTAGGACACGAGGCACCACGGCTCGTCCTCACTCATGGTGCGGATGTCGAAGATCCGGCGGTCGCCTCGCTCGAGCATCGGCAGTGCCGCAGGGTTGAGGCGGTAGCCCGCGGCATCCGCACGCTCAGCCAGCAGCAGCCCGCGCTGCTTCAGCCGTGCGATCGCGGTGCGGGCCCGGTCCGCGGGGATGCCGAGGTCGCCGGCCAGACGTACGAGCACGGCCGCGGAGATCCATCCACCGAGCGGGCGCACGTACAGCCCGACGACCGTGCGCAGCAGGGAGGCCGTGCTGCCCGGCCGCGCGTCGAAGTCGTCGAGGACGACGGCCTCTTCGCTCATGCGCGCAGAGCGTCCCGGACCGCCAGAACGCCGGAGAGGGCTTCGACATGCGAGGTGCTCAACGGAGACAGACCGAGCCGGATGCCGTCCGGGAACCGGAAATCCGGGATGACGCCGTCGGCCCACAGCTCCTGCGTCACCCGCTGGAACTCCGGATGCCCGATCGTCACGTGGCTGCCGCGCACTGCGGCATCCCGTGGGCTCAGCAGCCGCACGCCGAGCGGACCGAGCTCCTGATCGAACGCCTGCACGACGAGGTCGGTCAGCGAGATCGACTTGGCCCGGATCGCGTCGATCCCCGCGTCCTCGATGTGATCGAGCATGCCCTGCATCGCGAGCATCGAGATCACCGGGGAGTGCCGCTGAGCAGCTGGCGGATATCCGGCGACGGCACGTACTCGCGGCCCATCGCGAAGATGTCGGCCGCGCTCCACCATCCCTGGATCGGTTGGCGCAGCAGCCCCTGCAGGCCGCTGCGCAGATACGCGAACGCGGGCGAACCAGGGCCGCCGTTCAAGTACTTGTACGTGCAGCCGACGGCGAGATCGACGCCCCACGCATCCAGGTGCATCGGGATGACGCCGACGGAGTGGCAGAGATCCCACATCATCAGGGCGCCCGATTCGTGCACGCGAGCGGTGATCCCAGGCATGTCGGCCACGGCGCCGGAGCGGTAGTCCACGTGGCTCAGGCAGACGAGCGCGGTGCGCTCCGAGACGACATCGGCGAGGTCGCCGAGCGTGACGCCCGTGGTGGGGTCGGGTTCCAGCCAGCGCACGGTCAGGCCGCTCTCGGACGCGACACCCTCCGCGAGGAAGCGGTCGGTCGGGAAGTTGCCCGCTTCGATCACGAGCTCCGTCCGTGCCCGGTCGTGCCCGGCCGCGGCGCGCATGAGCTTGTAGATCAACACGCTCGTCGAGTCAGCGACGACGGTCTGCCCGGGAGCCGCGCCGAGCGCGACACGGGCGATCCGGTCACCGAGCTGCATCGGAAGATCCATCCACTGCTCGTCCCACGACCGGATCAGGCGCGTGCCCCAGTCGTGCCGCACGAACGCGGCGATGCGGTCCGCGGTGTCGGCGAGGGGGCGACCCAACGAGTTGCCGTCGAGATAGGCGGAGACACCGGGCGCTGCGGCGAACGCGTCGAGGTGCTGGGCCAGGGGATCGGCGGCGTCGAGGTCGCGCGCGAGGGCGAGCAGGTCGGTCATGTCAGGCCTCCGGATCGGCAGGGGTGAGCGGTCGGGCGAGCAGCGGATCTGCGGAATCCGGGTCGGCGCCGGGAAGGAAGAGCAGCAGGGACGCCGGGTCGTCGACATCCTGCGGCGCAAGCGCGCGCAGCAGGTCGGCGTCGTCGAGTCCTGCGTCGCGCAACGTCTGGATCTCGCCGGCGTTGAGGCCGACCGGCGTCGGTCCGTTGCCCATGTCGGTGCCGTAGAGCACCCGGCCGCCGGCGGCATGGAAGCGTCGCACGTTGTCGATCGCGATGCCGTAGGCGGCCGGGTCGTGGATCGCCAGGGTGGAGATCCACTGCACCGACGCGGCGTGCGCGGCGATCTCGTCGTCGGTCAGGCGCTCGCTGAACGGCGCGTGCGCGAGCATCCGGGCGCCGAGGCGGGCGGCCCGCTCGGCCTCACCCGGCCCTTCGGCGTGGGCGACGACAGGCAGGCCGCTCGCCGCGGCGATGTCGACGATCGTGCGGAACAGGTCATCGGAGAAGACTGGTCCCGCGGTGCTGTTGCTGGCGACCTTGATGAACGACGCCCCGACGGAGGTCATCTCGGTGACGGCTGCGGCCGCGGCATCCGCGTCGTCGATCTCGCGGACGGAGCCCGCAGGAGCCCACGCCCGATCGGACGGATACCCACCCGGCGGGGTGAGGAAGGCTCCGGCGAACCGGATCTCGACCCCGTGCCCGCCAGGAGATGTACGCAACTCCTGCGAACCGCGGCCCGCGGGGTTCGCGTCCCGCGTGATTCCGGTCGTCGATTCCCCGGCCGCCGAAGAATTGCCGGAGTTGCGAACGGCGACCGAGGCCAGCACCGCCGGATCGCCGCCGAGGTCGACCACGCGACCGAGCAGCGAGCCCTCCAGACCGGCTGCATCCACCAACTGCAGATGCACGTGATGGTCGGTGAAGCCGCCGCAGATCACACCCCCGGGCACCCGTCTGAACGCGGGCATCTCAGCCGCCGATCTCCGTGCGGACGGTGTACAGCTCCGGGAAGAACGTCAGCTCCAGAGCGCGCTGCAGGAACGCAGCGCCGGAGGATCCGCCGGTGCCGGTCTTCATGCCGATCGTGCGCGTCACCGTCTTCAGGTGTCGGAAGCGCCAGAACTGAAAGTTGTCCTCGAGATCCACGAGGTCCTCGCACGCCTCGTAGAGATCCCAGTAGGTCTGCGGGTCCTGGTAGATCTCGCGGATCGCCGGCACCAGCTCGGGATGCGGGCGATACGCGCTCGCGGACGTCGCGGTCGAGGATCTCGTCCGGCACCGGCAGGCCGCGCCGAGCGGCGAAGCGCAGGAACTCGTCGTAGAGCGTGGGCCGCTCGAACTCGGTCGTGAGCAGCGCCAGGTTCTCCGGGTGATCGCGGAAGACCGACAGCATCCGCTCGTTCTTGTTGCCGAGGGCGAACTCGACCGCGCGGTACTGCACCGACTGGAAGCCGGACGAGTTGCCCAGCGCGCCGCGGAACTGCGCGTATTCGGTCGGCGTCAGCGTCGCCAGCACCGACCACTGCTGGGTCATGACGTCCTGGATGCGCTTGACCCGCGCGATGCGCTTGAGCGCCTCGCGCAGATCGTCGCTCGCGAGCAGGTCGCGCGCGCTGGTGAGTTCGTGGAGCAGCAGCTTCAGCCACAGTTCAGTGGTCTGGTGCTGGATGATGAACAGCATCTCGTCGTGATGCTCGGGTCGGCTCACCGGATGCTGGGCCGACAGGAGCCGGTCCAGTTCGAGGTACGACCCGTACGTCATGCGATCACGGAGATCTGTGACGATGCCGTCTTCCAGGGCGCGTTCGTTCTCTTCGGAGCTCACACTCGAACGATATCACTCTCGTGACGATCGTCACAGAAGTGAAATCGACCTACGGATACCGCGTGTGCGCGTCCAGGAAGTCGATCGTCTTCGCCAGTGCCGTCCGCGCATCCGGCATGTCCAGATGGAACTGGTACTCGTGCGGCAGCGCCGGCTCGTGCGCGGCGGGCCAGAACAGCGTCGTGACGTCGACGCCCAGCTCGTTCAGCCGGTCGGCCATCGGGATCGACTGCAGCCAGGTGAGTCCGTCGCCGTTGCCGCCCGAGATGTACGTCGTCGGGAAGTCCTCGGTCACCCAGTTCACGGTCGACATGGTCGCCCCGGACGAGTCCTCCGCCCAGTTCTTCGTGCCGGCGTACGTACGCCCACATCGAGGACTTCAGACCCCACCCGACGATGCCGTCCAGCGCCGCGAGCGCGGCCAGGTCGTACACGCCGCAGTTGAGCACCGTCGCGACGAGCTGGTCGGGCTGCAGGGCGGGCTTCACCGACATCATCTCGGCGTAGTCCGGACTCGTCATGATGGTCGCCATCTGACTGGCCAGCTGGGCGCCGCATGGAGTCGCTTACCAGGACGATCTGCGACTCGTCGACCCCCAGGTCGTCGGCGTGCTCGTCGATGTAGGCGAGCGCCTCGTTCACCTGGTGCACAGCGGTGGGGTAAGTGGCCCTCCGGGCCGAGCGTGTAGTTCACCGCGATGGTCGTGTACCCTCGCCGCATGAGGATGCGCAGATACGGGTCGACGTTCTCCTTCGACCCGGACACCCATGCACCGCCGTGGATCCACACGATCGTCGGCAGCGGCTGGTCGGCGGATGCCGGGGTGAACACGTCCATCGTCGTATCGACGCCGTCGTCGCCGTACGCGACATCGAGCGTCTCGGTGAGCGCGGTGTCGGGGACGTGCTTCTCCATCTCCGCCGCCGTGGCGTCGCCGCCCTGTGTGAACACGGCTCGGATCGCCATGGCGCTCGGCCAGGGTGTGAGCGAGGTCACGAGGGTGACGACGAGGACGACGGCGATCAGGATGCCGAGGGCGATGGTCGTCTTCCGCCAGCGGCGGTGCGGCTTCGCGGCCTCGGGTTCGGTCGTCTCGGCATCCGGCGTGGTCATGGAACCTCCCTGCGCTCAGTGTGGCAGGTGGTCGGGCAGCGGTGGTGCCGCGTCACGCCCGCAGCCCGGCGATGATGCGTTCCAAACCGTAGCCGAACGCCCGGTCGACGTCGCCGCCGAGGCGGAAGGCGCCGGACAGCTCCATCTGCAGGAAGCCTGTCGCCCAGGCCGTGAACAGGCGCGCGGCCTCCAAGGCGGCATCCTCGCCGACGAATGCGGCCGCCGCGCGGAGGAGGGGGCGGCTGCGCGGTCGAGCGACGCCAGAGGCGCCGCTGCCGTGAACATCAGTCGGAATCCCGCCGGATTCTCCTGCGCGTACTCGCGGTAAGCCGTGGCGAGTGCCGCGAGATCGTCACCTGCGGCATTCAGCTGCCCGGCGAGATCGTCGACGACGGCTTCGGCGACCGCGACGAGGAGCGCATCCCGATCCTTCACGCGCTTGTACAGCGAGGGGCGCGCACGCCGACCCTCGTCGCCACGGCCTGCATGGTGAGTCCGGACGGCCCGGACTGCTCGAGGAGTTCTCGTCCTGCGGCGACGATTTCGGCGTACGAGGTGCGTTCGGGTGTCGGCATCGGATCCTCCAAAGCTATTGACATTAGCCATGATAGCTACATATCGTAGCCGTGTCATCGGAAGGGATGGAAATGAAACTCGCGCCGCATCTGCATCGCCTCGGCAACGACATCGTCGCGTCATACCTCATCGACCTACCAGAGGGGATCACTCTCGTCGATGCGGGGCTGCCGGGCCACTGGGACGACCTGCAGGATGAGCTCGCGCTCATCGGGCGGTCGCTGTCGGACATCAGGGGTGTCATCCTCACGCACGGGGACAGCGACCACGTCGGGTTCGCCGAGCGGCTGCGCCGGGAAATCGGCGTCCCGATCTTCGTCCACGCCGCTGACGCCCACCGCGCGCACACAGGCGAGAAGCCCAAGACGCCGATGGGGCCGGCGCGGTTCTGGCCGACGCTCGGCTTCCTCGCCTATGGGCTGCGCAAGAACGGCATGCGCACCCGGCACGTACAGGACCTCGTCGAGATCGCGGACGGCGACGTCCTGATCTCCCCGGCTCTCCCGTGATCATCGGGATGCCGGGACACTCGCCCGGCAGCATCGCCGTCCACATCCCTCCGGCGGATGCCGTGTGCGTGGGCGACGCGCTGACCACGCGCCATGTGCTGACGGGACGCGAGGGCGCGCAGCCGCAGCCGCCGTTCACGGACGAGCCGGCCGTGGCGGACGTTTCGCTCGACCGGCTGGCCGATGTCCCGGCCTCCTGGGTGCTGCCGGGGCACGGTGCGCCGTGGCAGGGGAGCCCGGCAGACCTGGTCGCCGCGGTGCGCGCCGCCTGACCCGCGTCGCCTGTTCAGGCTCCGGTCGCGGACCGCATGCGGTACAGAGGTCGAGACGCTTCACGGACGGCAGTCGACAGCGCGGCGTTTCTCCCGACATCCGGGAAGTCTCCCGCATCCGGGAAGTCTCCTGACATCCGTCCCGACCGAGAACCGGCGCTCCCGGCACGCCCTGCGGTCCGCCCTCTCACCCGCCGCGAGCACCGCCGCGCCGTATCGCTCACCGTGATCTGCGGCGGATACAGCCCCATCACGTGCAGCGCCGCGGCGTGATTCTCGGCCGTCGACCCCGCGCAGGCATCCGCGGCGACGGTGACGTGTGCTCCGGCATCCGCGGCGGCCAGCGCCGTCGAGATCACGCAGCAGTCCGTCGAGACCCCGGCGAGAACCACGCGGGCACCGCGCCCGACGATCTCCTCGAGCGCAGGACCCCACTTCCCGAACGTGGGCAGATCGAGGGTCGGATGCGGCGACAGCTCGGCGGCCTCGGGGACGAGGTCGAACAGCGGATCGCTCGGCGACTGGTCCGCGAACGGCCAGGCGTCGAAATAGGCGCCCCAGGACGTCGTGCGGTCGGCGGTCGGCATCCAGCGCGTGACGATCACGCGCTCGCCGAAGGCGCCGGCGAGTGCGCGGATCCGCGGCATCGCCTGGCTGAAGAACGGCGAGCCCCACGCCGAGTTCGGCGAGGCGAAGATCGTCTGCGGGTCGATCACGACCAGCCAGTCGGGGTCGGTCATGCCTGCTCCTGCCGACGGATCCGCCCGGCGCGGGCGAACCACGTGACCACGAACGACAGCACGAGCGCGAAGAAGACGCCGAGGTTCGCGTACGCCCACTCGCCTTCCCGACCGCCGATGAGGAACAGCAGATACCCCTGCCAGTTGTTCCACGGCGCCGCGTCGGCGAAGTTGTTCACGACCAGGCCCCAGCCGATCAGGCTCGTCACGATCATCGTGCCGATCGAGACCCAGTCCCACGCGCCGTAGCGCCCCGAACCGTCGAACAGGGCGGCCTCGTCGTAGTCCTTCTTCCGCCGCAGGATGTCTGCGATGAGGATGCCAGCCCACGACGCGAGCGGCACGCCGAGTGTGATGAGGAAGCTCTGGAACGGCCCGAGGAAGTCCGTCGCGAAGAACACCACGACGATGGTTCCGATCGTCAGGATCACGCCGCCGTCGATCGCCGCGGCGGACGGACGAGGGATGCGGATGCCGAGGCTCAGCAGCGTCAGCCCGAGGGAGTAGATGCCCAGCACGGCGCCGGAGACGAGAGCGAGCACCGCGGTGAGCAGGAACGGCACCAGGACCCAGGTCGGCAGGATGCTGCGAGAGAGTGCGCCGATCGGATCGGCCGCGATCGCGGCGCTCAGCTCGGCATCCGAGCCGGCGAGCAGGATGCCGAACACCACGAGGATGATCGGTGCCACCGAACCGCCGATCGTGTTCCACGCGACGATCGCGCCGTCCGAGGCCGTCCGCTTCTGATAGCGCGACCAGTCGGCGGCGATGTTGATCCAGCCGAGGCCGAAGCCGGTCATCACCATGACGAGTGCGCCGGTCACCTGACCGACGTTGCCGGCGGGCAGTGCCATGACGACGGCGAGGTCGATGCTCGAGGAGGCGAGGACGATGTACAGGATGGTCACGACGCCGGTGATCCAGGTGAGCACCGACTGCATCCGCATGATCGTGTGATAGCCCAGGACGGATGCCGCGACGATGAGCGCGGCCACGACGACGGTGGCGACGATCTTCAGCCACAGGCTGTCGCCGTCGCCGCCGAGCTGCGTGATGATCGTGGCGGTGGCGAGCACCGCCATGATCGCCAGGAACGTCTCCCACCCGATAGACGTCAGCCAGCTCACGATGCCGGGGACCTTCTGCCCCTGCACGCCGAAGGCGGCGCGGGAGAGGACCATGGTCGGCGCCGACCCCCGCTTTCCGGCGATCGCGATCAGCCCGCACAGCAGGAACGACACCACGATGCCGATGATCGCCACGAGCGTCGCCTGCCAGAACGAGATGCCGAAGCCGAGCACGAACGACCCGTACGACATGCCGAACACCGACACGTTGGCGGCGAACCACGGCCAGAACAGATCGCGCGGTCGCGCGGTCCGGTCGGACTCGGGGATGATCTCGATGCCGGCGCGCTCGATCAGGGCCGGTGCCGTGGCGATCTTCTCGGACATGACTGCCTCCCGACGGCGGCTGCTGCGTCGAGCCACCCGCTGGAATTCATCATGGCACCGTCGGGCACCGCAGGGATCAGCGGTCGGCGGCGCGCCTCCAGCGGATCGTCAGCACGGCACCGATGGCGATCGCGGCTGCGGCGAGGCCGAGCAGGGCGAACGGAACCGGAGCTCCCGTCGTGGCGAGATCATCCGGGTCGGTCGCGTCCGCGCCGCCCTCGGCCGGAGGCACGATCCCTCCGTCGGCTCCCGCGCCCGCGTCGGCTGCCGCACCTGCTCCGGCTCCGGCATCAGCCCCGGCTCCTGCGTCGGCCGCGGCATCCGCCCCGCCGGGATCGACGGCGACGAGAGTGAAGTTCTGATCGACGTAGATCTCGCCGGCGTCCCGTCACCGTGACGGTGATCGTCGCGGGGCCCTGGATCTCCCATCCCTCGGGTGCGGCGACCGCGATGGTGTGCTGGCCGGTGCGCAGATCGCTGACGCTGTAGGTGCCGTCTCCGCCGGTCGTGACCGAGGACGATTCACCGACCGAGGTGACGTCCAGGGTCACACCGGGTACCGGAGCGCCGGTGTCATCCAGGACAGCGCCGAGCACCGTGCCGTACCGGCCCAGAGCGAAGTCGGCGTCGGTCACGTCGCCTTCGACCGGGTGCGACCGGGATGCCGTGTAGATGTACGTCCCGGCGGGGATGTCGTCCTGGGTGATGCTGACGACGTAGTCGCCCACGGGCAGCCTCGGGAACGTGTACTCGCCGTTCGCGTCCGTGACGGTCGTCAGCGGTCCACTCGGTCCCTGCAGCTGCAGGGTGACACCCGGGACGCCTGCGCCGATCGTCACCTGTCCGGACAGCGACGGGTTCTCGTTCAGCACGGCGTCGACGTTCTCGATCGGCGCTGTGTCTCCGATGTCGATCGTGATCGCCGGTGGGGCGGTCTGCACCGTGTACCCCGCCGGTGGTGTCACCTCGGGCTGCCATGTGCCGACCGGCACTTCGTCGAACAGGTACGTGCCGTCAGGGCCCGTCGTGATCGTGAGAGCACCGGCGTCCGTGGAATCGTGACGGTCGCACCGGGAACAGGGTTGCCGTCCGAGTCCCGCACCGTTCCGGAGACAGCCACGGGGACGATGTCCCGGACGGACAGGTCGACGACGGCATCCGCGCTGCGAAGGTCCGCCGTACCGGAGCCGACCACGGCGATCTGGCCGGTGGGCGGCGTCACCGTCACGGTGTAGCCGTCGGTCGCGATCTGACCAGGGAACGCATAGGCGCCGCCGGGCCCGGACGTCGTCGTGGCGAGGGTGTCGCCGTTCGCGTCTGTCAACGTGAGGGTTGCACCCTCGACGGGCGCTGCGGCATCCGTGTCGGTCACCGTGCCCGTGATGTCGCGGGCGAAGACGGAGAACCAGGTCTGGTACACGGGGAATCCGGAGCGGCGCGTGAACTCGATCGTCAGTGACGACAGCGAGACGGTCGGCTCGAACCATGCGGCGGCACCCGACGTGTCGATCGCCTGCGTGTTGCCGGTGAGGGTGAGCGCGTCGGGATCCCAGGTCGGAACGTCGGCGGCGTCGCCCGTGCACGACGGCTTTCCTGCGACAGCCGGCGGCGCAGTAGTTGAAGCTGTCCTGGTAGCCGAGGTCCGCGGCGGTCGCGCGCGCACCGGTCGCCGTCACCGCGCTCAGGCGGACCGCGTCGGCGTCGATGTCGCCGAGCGTGAAGGCCCAGCCGGATGCTGCGGCGTCGGACGGTCGAACGAATAGGTCGTCGTGGACGGCGAGGTGGCGGTGTCCGCCTTCGGACGCAGGTTGAGGTACGGGTTGTTCCGGCTCGAGCCGTACTTCGCGCCGACCGGCGTCCCCTCGGACAACCAGACCGACGCACCCGTCATCACACCGACCGACCCGGCACGGGAGTCACTCGCGACCGTTGCGCTCAGGGCCGGTCGATCCACGAACGAGATCGCCGTCGTGTAGGCATTGGCGCCGCCTCCCAGCGGTGCCCAGCTGGCCCAGGTCACAGTGGCTGCCGCGGAGGCGGACAGTGCACCGCTCGCGGCGGTCGCGATCAGCATCACCGCCGCCAGGATCGCGAGAACCGTGCTCCGGCCCCTTCGGCGCTCGAATCGGACCGTGCTCGTACGTGACATGGATGTTCCCCCGGAAGACGACGGACGCCACCTCAATGTAGCGGCTGGGCGCGCGTTGCGATATACCGCGGCGTCACATCGCTTCGACGGGGCACGGTCAAGCCGAGAAGAACGCCTCCGCGACGCGGGCGAGGTCATGCAGATCGCTCACGCCGGCGAGTTCGCGAGCGGAGTGCATCGACAGGATCGGGATGCCCACATCGACGGTGCGGATCCCCAGGCGCGTCGCGGTGATCGGTCCGATCGTGGAGCCGCAGGGGACGCCGTTGTTCGAGACGAACTCCTGCGAGGGGATGCCCGCGGTCTCGCACCAGGCGGCCCAGGCCGCGGCGCCCACGGCATCCGTGGCGTACCGCTGGTTCGCGTTGACCTTGAGGATTGGCCCTGAGCCCAGCAGCGGCTGCACGACCGGGTCGTGCTTGTGCACGTAGTTCGGGTGCACGGAGTGTCCGACGTCGCTGGACAGGCACCAGGATGCCGCGAACGCACGGCGCTGCTCGGACGCGTCGGCGCCCAGCCCGGCGTAGACGCGCACGAGGACGTCCTCGAGGAACGGTCCGGCGGCCCCTGAGCGGGAAGCCGAGCCGAGTTCCTCGTGATCGAAGGCGGCGAGGACCGGGATCGGTCCCGTGGCCAGCCCACTCGAGGCGAGGGCTTCCAGCGCCACGACACCGGCGTGCACGGAGGCGAGGTCGTCGAGCTTACCCGGACGCGAAGAACGCGTCGTCCTTGCCGAAGACGGCACCCCGCGCGGAGTCCGCCACGACGGCGTCGAAACCGCGGATGTCGGCGGCATCCACACCGGCGGAGGCCGCGAGTTCTCCGAGCAGGTCCTCGTCCGACGGGTCACCCAGACCCCACACCGGTTGGGTCTGGAACTGCTTGTCCAGGGCCAGACCGCTGTTCGCTTCGCGGTCGAGGTGGATCGCGAGCTGGGGAGGCGCAGCAGCGCTCCCGTGTCGGCGAGCACGACCCGGCCGTCGGCGAGGGCGAGGCGGCCGGCGAGGCGCAGCTCACGGTCCAGCCAGGAGTTCAGCAGCGGACCGCCGTAGATCTCGACGCCGGCCTGCAGCCAGCCGCGCGTTCCGGTGGTCGGCTTCGGCTTGAGCTTGAAGCCGGGGAGTCCGTGTGCGCGCCGAAGATGTGCGCCGGACTCGTGGCGGATGCATCCGTCGGGACGGCCCACGCGATCGCGGCGCCGTCGCGGACGACGACGAACCGCCCGCCTGTCTGCGCGCGCCCACGCCTGCTCCTCGTTCAGCCGGACGAAACCGACCGCTTCGAGTCGGCGTGCGACCTCTTCCGCGGCGTGATAGCTCGACGGTGACGCGGCGACGAAATCGGCGAGGTCCTCGGCGTGCGAGAGGGCGGTGGGGGAGACGGGCATGCGGGACCTTCCGGGTGCGGGCATCATCTCGATGGTATTACTTCCGGTGCGGGCGCCGCGGACCCCCCAGTAGCATGGCCCCTAGTTCTCGAAAGGACATCGACGTGCCCCAGGACGTTCGCAGGAGTCGCCTACGCGGCCTCGCCATGGCGGTCAGCGGTCTGCTGGCCGTGTCGCTGCTCGGCATCGTCGTGGACACCGCGCAGGCGCCGCCCGCCGCCGCCGTTCAGGATCCCACCGTCTGTCAGAACACCGTCGCGCTCGAGAACGGCGGGTTCGAGTCTCCCATCGTTCCCGCCGGGCGCTACTCGCTCCTAGACGAGAGCGCCGTCCCCGGCTGGTGGACCAACGACGTCCAGAACAAGATCGAGATCTGGAGCAGCGGGTTCAACGGCGTCCCGTCGGCCGAGGGCCGGCAGTTCGCCGAACTCAACGCGTATAGCGCAAGCCAGCTCTATCAGGACCTGCCGACGACACCCGGCCAGACCCTGTCGTGGTCGCTCCAGCACCGCGGACGCCAAGGCACCGACACCATGCGGGTGCTGATCGGCACACCGGGCGGAACACTCACTCAGTCCGGACCGATCATCTCGGACGGCAACACCGCGTGGGGCACGCATACCGGCACGTACACGGTGCCGGCCGGACAGACGACCACCCGGTTCGCGTTCGAAGCGGTCACGTCCGTCGGTGGACTAGGCGTCGGCAATCTCCTGGACAACATCACCTTCGGTACCGGGCCGTGCCTGATCAGCGACAAGACGGTCGCCAACGTCACCAGCGCGGGGGCGGATGCCGAGGTCGGCGACGTGCTGCGCTATACCGTCACCACGCGCAACGACGGCGGCAACCCCGCACGGCAGACCGTGGCGACGGACGTCCTGGATCCGGGGCTGGACTTCGTCCCCGGTTCGCTGCAGATCGTGAACGGTGCGGGCACCGGCTCGCTGACGGATGCCGTGGGCGATGACCGGGGCGAGTACGACACGGCTGCACGGACGGTGCGCGTCAGGCTCGGCGACCAGGGATCCTCCACCGCTGGCGGTGCGATCCTCACGGGTACCAGCACCACCTACTCCTTCGAGGCGCGCGTCAATCAGGAAGCGGCCGCGACGACCATTCTCAACGAGGCGCAGGTCGCGTTCCGCGACGACGTGGTCGGACAGAACAGGGTGTCGACGACGCAGACGACCGAGACACCCGTCGCCCCCGCGGCCGACCTCGCGATCACCAAGGTCCTCGACACATCTCCGCTCGTCGCGGGCGGCCCGGTCAGTTACACGCTGACCGTCACGAACAACGGCCCGCAGCCCGCCGCGGACTTCTCCGTCTATGACCCGATCCCCGCCGCGCTGACCGACGTGCAGGCGCAGACGACATCCGGGTCGTGCGTGGTGACCGGCAGTGTGAACTGCGCGGGCGGCCCGCTCGGTGTGGCGACGAGGCCGAGATCACGATCACCGGAACGCTTTCGGCGGATGCGCCGTCGGGGTCCGCGGTCGTCAACACCGCGCAGGTCGAGTCGAGCACCACCGACACCGACCAGTCGAACAACATCTCCACCGCATCCGGCATCGTCGAGTCAGCAGCCGACGTCTCGATCGAGAAGACCTTCACGCCGGGGACGCCGGTGGCGGGGGAGAACGTCGTGTACACGATGGTGACGTCGAACTCCGGTCCGTCGTCGGCGACGGATGTCGTGATCACCGACCCGCTCGACCCCGCCACGACGTTCGTGAGCGCCACATCGGATGCCGGGACCTGCGACTTCGACGGCTCCGTCGTGTCGTGCGACCTCGGCACGCTCGCCCCCGGCTCGTCCGTCGAGACCACCGTCACCGTCACGCTCGCGCCGGACGTCGATGCCGCCGTGCAGAACACGGCCACGGCGACATCGTCGGCCTCGGACGGCGACGCCACCAACAACGCCTCCTCGACCAGCTTCGCCCCGACGATCGTGGCGGATCTCGCCGTGACGAAGCAGGCATCGGCCGCGACCGTGACGGCAGGAGACACGTTCACGTACACGGTCGACGTCAGCAACGTCGGCCCGTCCGTCGCCCAGAACGCCGTGCTCACCGATACCGTCCCGCAGGGGATGACGGTGGAGTCGGTCGCCACGGCACCGGACGGCATATGCGCGTCGACGGCGATCGGCATCCGCTGCGACTGGGCCACGATCGAACCGGGCGAGACGGAGACCGTGACGATCACGGTGCTGGTCGATGCGAACACCCCGGCCGGCACCCTCACGAACACGGCATCCGTGGCCTCACCCGCGGACGATGCCGACACGACGAACAACTCCGCGTCCGCCGATGTGACCGTCGTCCAGAGCGCAGACCTGGGGGTGCAGAAGACGGCGACGCCGACCACCGGCGTGCCGGGCACGCCCCAGTCCTTCACGATCACCGTGACCAATGACGGACCCTCCACGGCGCGCGGCGTCTCGGTGGCGGACTTCCTCCCCGAAGGGTTCATCGACCCGACGACGCCCACGGAAGGCTGCCAGATCACCGGTTCGGTGGGCACCTGCCTGCTCGGCGACCTCGAACCGGGGGCGACCCGGACGGTCACGGTCAACGGCGTCATCGCCGCCGACGCGACCGGGACGATCAGCAACACCGTCACAGCGGCGACGACGACCACTGATCCGAACGGCGACAACTACTCGGCCACGGTCGACGTGCCGCTTGCGCCGTCCGCGGATGTGTCGCTGACGAAGACGACGTCGACGCCGTCTGTCGCACTCGACGGTGATGTGACCTATGTCGTCACCGTGCGCAACGACGGGCCGTCGACGGCGACCGGGGTCGTCGTGACGGACGTCGTCGAGGACGGCATCGCGCTCGTCGACGGCACAGCCACCGCGGGCACCTGGTCGATCGACGGCTGGGTCGTGGGAACGATGCAGCCCGGCGCCGAGGAATCGCTCACGATCTCCGCGGTCGCGACGGCGGAGGGTACGTTCACCAATACCGCGACGGCCTCCGCGGAGACCCCGGATCCGGACGCGGGTGATCTGACCGGCAGCGCGGAGGTGACGGTCGCGGCCGCTGCCAACCTGTCGATCGAGAAGACCGCCGCCCCGGCATCCGTCGAGGTGGGCGAGCAGATCACCTACACCCTGACCGTGAACAACGCCGGTCCGAACGCGGCGATCGACATGGTCATCTCCGACCCGCTTCCGGCCGAGCTCATCGATCCGACCACGACCACCCCCGGGTGCTCGTTCGTCGGCAACGAGTTCCGCTGCGAGGTGCCGTCATTCCCGGCGGCATCGGGTGGGCAGCTGGTGTACACGGCGACCGTGGATCCGGCGACGGCATCCACGAGCGTGACCAACACCGCATCCGTCTTCGCCACCACGGCCGACCCGGACACGACCGACAACACGGCGTCCACGACGACGCCGATCACCGGCACCGGTGCGATCGAGCTCACCAAGACGGCCGGGGTCCCGACGGACGTGGACGGCGACGGTGCGATCGGCGTCGGCGACGAGATCCCGTACGACTTCACGGTCACGAACGTCGGGCCGACCACGGTGAGCGGCGTGGTGATCGACGACCCGCTGCTGGGCGGCCCGCAGACCTGCGCTGCGTTGGAGGGTACGACGCTGCAGCCGACGGATGCCGTGGACTGCGGACCGTACGCGACGTGCTGACGCAGGCGGACGTCGACGGCGGTGAAGTGATCAACACGGCCACCGCGACGGCGCAGACGCCGCGCGGCGCGGTGTCGGACAGCGACGGCGCGACCGTCGCGGTCGCTGGTGCGAGCGCCATCAGCCTGCAGAAGCAGGTAGGCGATCCCGTCGACGCGGACGGCGACGGCGCGCTCGGTGCCGGCGACACGATCGACTACACGTTCACGGTCAGCAACACCGGCACGACGACCATCACGGCTGTGCAGATCTCCGACCCGATGCTCGGCGGCGCCGTGGTCTGTCCCGAGCTCGACGGCACAGCTCTGGCGCCGGGTGACGACGTCGCGTGCACACCGATCACGTACGAGCTGACGCAGGAGGATGTCGACGCGGGAACCGTGCACAACGAGGCGGCCGTGACCGCTGACGCAGCCGGCGGTGCCGTGACGGACACCGCACAGGCCGATGCGACCGTGGACAGCACCGACGCCGTCGAACTGATCAAGACCGCGACCGGACCGACGGACACCGACGGCGACGGACTCATCGGCGTCGGCGACGAGGTCTCGTACACCTTCACCGTGCGCAATGCCGCACCACGACGCTCTCGGTCACCGCGATCGACGACCCGCTCCTCGGCGGTGACACCGGATGCTTCGCCGACGGCGCGGTCTCGCTCGCTCCTGGCGACGACGTCGACTGCGGCCCGGTCGTCTACGAACTCACGCAGGCCGACGTCGACGCCGCTGTCCTCGACAACACGGCGACCGTCCAGGCGGAGGGGCGCATCGCGGTCACCGACGACGGCACGGCACGCACTCTGATCGGCGGAACGACGGAGGTCGAGCTCGCGAAGTCGGCGACCGCCCCGGTCGACACCGACGGCGACGCTCTGATCGGTGCGGGCGACGAGGTGTCGTATTCGTTCACGGTGACGAACACCGGCACGACGACGTTGACGTCCGCCGCCATCGATGATCCTCTGCTGGGAGGGGCGCTCGAGTGCCCGGACCTCGCAGGGCTCGCCCTCGCCCCCGGCGATGACGTCGCCTGCGGACCGGTGACCTACGTCCTGACCCAGGATGACGTGGACAGCGGCTCGGTCACCAACACGGCCACCGTCGCCGCGGCATCCGGCACCGGCTCCGCGTCGGATGCGGGCACCGCCGAGGTCGTCGTCTCCGGCACCGACTCGGTCACCCTCGCCAAGACGGCCGCGTTCCGACGGATGCCGACGGCGACGGCCTGATCGGGGCAGGCGATGCGGTGTCGTACTCGTTCACGGTGACGAACACCGGGACGACGACGCTCACCGACGCGGCGATCGAGGATGCGCTGCTGGGAGGAGCGCTGGACTGCGCAACCCTCGCCGCGGCGACTCTCGCTCCCGGCGACGCCGTCGACTGCGGCCCGATCGTGTACACGCTCACCCAGGCCGACATCGACGCGGCGACGGTCGAGAACACGGCATCCGTGACAGCCTCGTCGCCCTCGGCATCCGTCACGGACGACGCCGACGCGAACGTGACGATCGCGGCGACGAACGGCGTCAACCTCACCAAGACCGCGGGCGAGCCGGTCGATGTGGACCGTGACGGCGCCCTCGGAGCCGGCGACACGATCGACTACGCGTTCACGGTGACCAACACCGGCACGACGACGCTCACCGAGGTCGTCGTGACCGACCCGATGCTCGGTGGTGTCGTCGAATGCCCGGCCGCCGACGGTGCCGCCCTCGCGCCGGGCGACAGCCTCGCGTGCGCCACGGTGACGTACACGCTCACGCAGGACGACATCGACGGCGGGGTCGTGAGCAACTCCGCGACCGTCGACGCGCAGGCGCCGGCTGCCGCAGTGACCGACACCGCGCAGGCGGACACCACGGTGGACGGGTCGGCTTCGATCGAGCTCACCAAGACTCCTGGAGCCATCGCCGACACGACCGGTGACGGTCTGATCGGCGCGGGCGACGAGGTGTCGTACACGTTCACCGTGACCAACACCGGCACCGTGACGCTGTCCGGCGCGACGATCGTCGACGACAGGCTCGGCGGCGCGCTGGAATGCGCGCCCCTGGACGGCGCCGCACTCGCGCCGGGCGACGCGATCGACTGCGGTCCCTACCCGTACACGATCACGCAGGCCGACGTCGAGGCGGAGAACGTCCATAACGAGGCGACCGTCACAGCTGATGGTGCCTCCGGCGCCATCAGCGACGACGCGAGTGCGGATGTCGTGATCGCCGGGACGGACGCCGTCTCGCTCGACAAGGTCGGATCCGCGCCCATCGACGCCGACGGAGACGGCCGCATCGGTGCCGGGGACGGGATCGAGTACACCTTCACCGTGCGCAACACCGGCACGACCGTGCTGAGCGAGCTCGCGATCACCGACCCTCTGCTCGGCGGCGAACTCGACTGTCCGGCGCTCGAGGGCGCGCAGCCGGCCCCGGTGACGAGCTCGTCTGCGGCCCCGTCGCCTACACGCTCACGCAGGAGGACGTCGACGCGCAGACCGTCCGCAACGAGGCCACGGCGACCGCGCAGGGCGCTTCGGGTGCTGTCACGGATGTCGCGATCGCGGACGTCCCGGTCGCCGCGCGAGGACGCGATCGCACTGGTGAAGTCGGCCGCCGCGATCGTGGATGCGAACGGCAACGGTGTCACGGACGCCGGCGACACCATCGACTACACGTTCGCGGTCACGAACACGGGAACCACGACGGTCTCGGACCCGACGATCGTCGATGCCCGCGTGGATGGCGCCATCGTGTGCGAGGCCTACTCGATCGCGCCGGATGACATGGTCGTCTGCGGCCCTGTGACGGTTGCGCTCACCCAGGCCGATGTCGACGCCGGCGAGAGATCGTCAACACCGCCACGGTCACCGCGACGGGCGCCGGGGGCATCGAGACGACCGCCGAGGCGAGCGTCACCACACCGATCGAGGCGCAGCCCGCGCTCGCGGTGGAGAAGACCGGCGGTGACTTCGTGGATGCGAACGGCGACGCGACGGTCAGCGCCGGCGACACCGTGCAGTTCCGGTTCACCGTGACGAACACCGGTGCCGTGACCGTGACCGACATCGCCATCGACGACCCGAAGCTGGGCGGTGCGGTCGCCTGCGACGTTCCGGATCTCGCACCGGGCGCGTCGTTCACGTGCGGACCCGTCGTGTACACGATCACGGCCGATGAGGCGAAGGCCGGTGCGGTGACGAACGCCGCGACGGTGACGGCGCTCGCGGGAGCGACGGTGGTGTCGGCATCCGACTCCGTCACGGTCGAGCTGCCGGAACTCGCCGTCACCGGCGGCGTCGTGGTCGGGCTCGGCTGGGCGATCCTGCTGATCGCGCTCGGGCTGCTCGGGCTGCTGATCGCGCGGATCCGCCGCACAAGACTGGTGTGACGCGGAACGGGGCGGAGTCGATCGACTCCGCCCCGTTCCGTCGTGAGGTCACTCCTTGATCGGCAGCACCTGGAACCGTCCGGATGCTCCGGGCTGCGGCGGGACGACGGCGACGAACTCGCCCTTGCCCTGGACAGGCGCGGCGACGATCTCCGGCGGGAGGCCGGGGTCAGAGCCGACGCGCTGATGCCACCCTTGAGGATGCCCGCCTTGACGGCCGCAGCGGATGCCGCCTTGGCCGCCTTCTTGTCGAGCGCGGCGATCTGCGTCGCGTGCTGCTGCACGATGGCGTCGAAGGTCTCATCCGGCAGGCTCGGGTGCGACACGTACACGACGTCGACCTGCGCGCGTCCGTTCTGCACCTTGAGTCCCGTGAAGCGCTGACGCCCCACCCAGCCACGGGACCGGAAGTCCTCGTACAGCTTCGCGCCGTTCCTGCTGCGCGTCGAGAAGTGCACGATGAGCAGGATGACGCCGAGCGGGATCAGGATGATCGGACCGTACACGTACAGGAAACGCCACATCTCGGCGCGGCCGCGCGACTGCCGGTGAACTCGACCGCCTGGGCGTCGAAGAAGAAGCGGAAGATGAGCCGCCAGTTCCAGTCGCTGGCCGATCCCAGTTGCTGAAGATGTTCATCGCCACCCCGGCGAGGCCCGCGATCAGGCTCGTGAGGCCGCCGACGTAGACGGCGCTCCGGGGAGTGACCGCCTTCGCGAATCCCTCCGGTGTGGACAACTGATGCTGGACGGTGCCGATGCTCATGCCGATGAGCATAGCGAGCGGGGTGAACCCGCCCGTCACCACGGGGTGCTATCGTGTCGCGCGACAGTGCCTAGGGTTCCGGGGTTCGCGCCCGCCTGGTCCGAGCGGCACCACGCTCTCCTGCCAGCAGGGGGCGTCATCTGACAGGACAAAAGCCCGGAGGAGCCCGTTCGTCGCGCCCGCGACGCGCAGAAGGCTCTCATGACCCCGCTCGCCCTGTCCCTCGTCCTCGCCGCCGCTCTGGCGCACGCGGCCTGGAACATCATCGCCCACGGCACGAGCCGCGCTGGCATCCCGTTCCTGTGGTGCGGGGCGGCCGTCTCGGCGGTCGTCTGGGGCGTCGTCATCCCCGTGAGCGGCGGACTGGGGGACGACCTGCCCGGTTTCCTCATCGGCGTCGGTGTCTCCGGCATCCTGCACGTGGTGTACATGCTGGTCCTGCAGCGGGGGTATCGGGAGGGCAATCTGTCGACCGTGTACGCGACGGCCCGAGGAACCGGGCCGTTCCTCGCGGTGATCGCCGCCGTCGTGCTGCTCGGCGAACGACCGTCGCCGATCGCGCTCGCCGGTGTCATCGCCGTCATCGTCGGCGTGGTCGCGCTGGGATTCGTGGACCGGTCGTCGTCGCAGCCCAGGCGGGGATCGACCCGGCGATCCTGTTCGGTCTGCTGACGGGCGTGATGATCGCGACGTACACGATCTGGGATGCCCACGCCGTGCGCACGTGGTCGATCAACCCCGTGGCGTACATGGTGGGCACGTGCGTGGCGGAGGTTCTGGTCTACACCGTCCTGCTGCGCAGGCGTCGCGCGGAGACGGTCGCACTCGCCCGGCTGCAGTGGCGGAGGATCATCGCGTTCGCCGTGCTGTCGCCGTTGTCCTACATCCTGGTGCTGTACGCGATCACGATCGCTCCCGTAGCGCTGGTGGCCCCGTTGCGTGAGCTCAGCGTGGTGCTCGTGAGCCTGTTCGGTGCGTTCGTGCTGAAGGAACCGCACCCGGGTCGGCGGATCGTCGCGGCCGCGGTCGTGGTCGTGGGCATCGTCCTCCTCGCGCTGTGACGACGAGGAGCGCTCAGCGGAAGTCGATCAGACCGGCCCGCGCGGCGGTGACCAGGATCTGCACCCGGTCGCGCACGTGCCACTTGGACATGATGCGGCCGAGGTGCGCCTTGACCGTGCCCTCCGAGACGATGAGCGCCTGTGCGATCTCGGCGTTCGACATCCCGGCGGCCAGGCGGTCGAGCACCTCGGTCTCGCGGTCGGTGAGGGGTTCGAGGGCCGCGGCGTCGTGGGCACCGGACGATGCCTCGCGGACGTGCCGGATGAGCATCGACGCGACCCGCGGGGAGAGCGAACTCCCGCCGCCGTGCACTTCGCGGACCCCGGCGAGAATGCTCTCGGCGCTCGAGTCCTTGAGCAGATAGCCAAGCTGCGCCGCGCGCTGAGCATCGGCAGCACCGTGTCGCTGCCGTCGAGCGTGGTGACGGCGACCACCCGCACGTCCGGCCAGCGCCGGGTGATCGCTGCGGTGGCCTCGATCCCGTCCATCTCAGGCATCTGGACGTCCATCATCACGACGTCCGGCCGGTCCCGATCGATCGCGGCGATCGCCTGCTTGCCGTCCTCCGCCTGACCGATGACGTCGATCTCCGGGTCGCGGGAGACGAAGTGCGCGAGCGCGGTGCGCACCAGGGGGTCGTCGTCGACGATGAGGACGCGGATTTCCGGCATGGGGGAAGCCTAACGGCTGAGCAGACCGTCGACGCGGACTTAGACCTTTGGCCAGAGAAGTCTGCCGATAAGACAGATGTGCCTGGTGAAGTTCACCGAGAAGATGAAGTCATGCCTGGACAAACGACCAACCGAGGAGGTGAATGACTATGTCTTTTTGGGAACAGTTCGACGCTTCTTCGGTCTCTATCGCTAAGCCTACCTGGCGGATAGGACATACTGAACTATGGCTTTGGACCGGTCGACGCGAGGTGCATCCGACATCCTCCGACTGAGTCGGGGTGAACGGCTGAGCACGATCGAACGCGTCGTCATCGGCGCGATCATCGCCATCATGGTCCTCGATCTCTTCAGCCTGATCTTCACGCCGGGCGTGGACATCCTGCGGTCCGTCACCAGCATCGTGACGACCGCACTCCTGCTGATTTTCCTCTGGTCGCCGCTGGCGGCCACGTGCGCGCTCGCCGTCGCTTTCGTGCTGTCCTTCCTGGTCGGAACGGAGGCGCAGGTTCTCACGACCGCTTCCGTGGCCGCGGCTCTGGTCATGCGGCTGGGGCGCACATCGCTGATCCTGTCCTACACAGGGGGATTCCTCGTCGCCGCGGCGGTTCTCGCCTACGGGCCGACGAACGTCCCCGTCAACGTCGGCATCTACCTCGTCTTCGCGACGGTCGCCGCATGGCGTCGGGTTCGCGCTGCGGATGGCGTTCGCACGCGGGCGACGACTCGAACAGCAGCTCGCGGCCAGCGCCGAGCAGGAGCGGCAGGCCGTCCTGGCGGAACGCCGTTGGATCGCCGGCGAGCTGCATGACAGCATCGCCCATCACCTGACCGTCGTGTCGCTGCACGTGCAGATGCTCGACGACGAGCAGGTGCGCCCGGATTCGCAGGAGGCCATCCGCGTCGCGGCGCGGAAGGCCATGACGGATCTGCGATTCGTGATCGACCTGGCCGACGACGGCCCGCGCGCCTCCGAGCCGTCGACCGGTGACCTCGCCGCGGCGCTGGCAGAGGCCAGGGAGGAGCTCGAGGCTGCAGGACATCCCGTCCGCGTGGACGGAGACCTCGATGACGAGCGCATTCCGCGTTCGGCCGAGATCATCTTCGCGCGAGTGACGCGCGAATCGGCCACGAACATCCTCAAGTACGCGGGCGCCGGCACGGTCGAGAGTGCACCTCGGCGTCACTGACGAGACGGCCGAGCTCACGATCAGCAGTCCGCTCTCATCGACACCACGGCACGGGCTGTCGTCCAGCCGCACAGGGCTGGAGCGCATGGCGGAGCGGGTCCTCGGCGGCAGCGGTGAGTTCCATGCCGGGGAGTCGGACGGCCGTTGGGTCGTCTCGGCTCGGCTGCCCATCGCGCGGCGAGCGGACGAGCAGCAGGAGCAGGAGCAGGAGTCTGACCGAAAGTCGTAGTGACTCTCGACCTTCGACGCTATTCGGAGGTGATCCGCCCTGCATATCCTGAAGGCTCCCCAGAGTACGGCGTCCCCAGCGCCGTGATCGCGAGCGCAGGGTCAAGGCTTCCAAACGGATCCGCGCTCGCGATCTTCTGTTTTCCGGGGTGTCCGGCGAGGGATCGCCGCTCATCCGACGGCGCGCATGTAGTGACCGTCGTTCGATATCCCGGACGCGGCCACCGTGAATCGCACGACATCGCTGAGATAGCGGTCCTCCGAGGCTTCGAAGATGCGCCCGTCCGGACCGCGGGAGATGCGACTCAGACGCAGGATCGGAGATCCGATCGGCACGCGCAGGAGTTCGGCATCCTCGGCATCCGCGGCCACCGCGTCGATCTCGTGCTGCAGCTGGACGATCGGGTGTCCCTGCGAGGTGAGGAACTCGGTGATCGACACGGCATCCGTGTCGACGTCGAGCAGCAGCTTGCCGACCTGTTCGATGTAGCAGAGCCGCTCCAGCATGGTCGGGCGCTCGTCCAGCATCCGGAGCCGCGTGACTGTGACGACCATGTCGTTCTCGTCGATGCCCAGCGCTGCGGCTTTCTGCGTTCCGGCCCTTCGGAGTCCCATCTGCTGGGTCCGTGCCCCTGGCGTCACACCGAGCTCGCGCGCCCAGCGGGTGAAGGGTACCGACGTGTCCACGGCCTGATCGGCTTTGCGGGCGACCACGCGCGCCGGACGGCCACGCGTCGTCTCGATCAGTCCCTCGCCGCGCAGCGCGGACAGCGCGTTGCGGATCGGGCCGCGCGAGGTGCGCCAGAGCGCTGCCAGTTCGGCCTCGGTCGGAATGTCGTCGCCAGGGCCCAGGCGCCCGGCGACGATCTGCTCGCGGAGGTCGTCAGCGATCTGGATGTACACAGCTTCAGCCACATAGGCATACTACTTGTCCGCCGCCGGAGAGGGAACCCCCGTTCCTCGCGAGTTCATCCGGCTGGCGGGCAGGTGAACAGCGGCTGAACTCTTGCCACGTAGGTATATATCTCGCTGTCCCAGATGCCAGAGTGACATGCGGATCACCCCGTCCCACACCCTGAAAGGTCCTCATGAAGCTCCGCCTTCTGCCCGCTCTCGCGGGCGCCGCCGTCCTCGCTCTCGGACTCGCCGCGTGCTCGACCGGCGCCGATGCGAACACCGGCGACGACGAAAGCAGCAGCACGTCCTCCGGCACGTTCGCGGTCGACGAGAACACGCTCGTGTTCGGCGTCGTCCCCGACTCGGTCGACACCGAGACGAACTACCAGCCGCTCATGGACTACATCGCCGACGTCACCGGCAAGACCGTCGAGTACCACGAGTCCACCGACTACGCGGCCCTCATCGAGGCGGCGATCGCCTACCAGATCGATGTCGCGTCGTTCTCCGGTTTCACCTATGTCACGGCCACGAACAACGGCGCGGAGCTCACCCCGATCTCGTCGATCATCACCGAAGAGGGGCAGGAGCCGGGCTACTTCTCGCAGGCGATCGTCCCCGCGGGCAGCGACATCGACTCGATCGAGGACTTCAAGGGCAAGAAGGTCTGCTTCGTCGACCCGTCGTCGACCTCCGGCTACCTGTTCCCGAGCTACAACCTGCTCGAGGCCGGTATCGACCCCGAGGCAGACATCACCCCGGTGTTCGCCTACAAGCACGACGTCAGCGTGCAGAAGACGGTGAGGGTGTCGAGTGCGAGGCGGGCTTCGCCGAGGACAGCGAGGTCGAGAAGTCGGACGCCGTCAAGGTGATCGACGAGACCATGGTGCCCGGTGCGCCGATCGTCGTCTCCACGGTCCTCCCGGACGACGTCAAGACCGCGCTGACGGATGCCCTGTCCGAGGTCACGATCGACGAGATCATCGAGGCCGGCATCGAATCGGCCGACTCGGACGCCTTCCGCAGCGTGTTCTACGCCACCTCCCCCGTCGACGACGCGTACTACGACCTGATCCGCGACATCTGCGCGGAGACGAACGCGACCCAGTGCCAGGGCTGACGCCCGACCACCTGTGAATCGGACCCCGGGAGACTGACATGAACGCATCCACCGTGGTGAACATCGAACGCCTGACCAAGCGCTTCGGGTCCACGACCGCCCTGAGCGACGTGAATCTGACCGTCGACCGCGGTGAGATCGTCGTTCTGCTCGGACTCTCGGGGTCCGGCAAGTCCACTCTGCTGCGACACATCGACGCGCTCGAACTGCCCACCTCCGGATCGGTCTCGGTGCTGGGCGCCGACGTGCCCGAGCTCCGCGGTCGGGCGCTGCGTCGACTGCGCAGTCGTGTGGGCTTCATCTTCCAGCAGTTCGAGCTCGTCGGGTCGCTCACGGTGCTCGAGAACGTGCTCACCGGAGCGCTCGCGGGCCTGCGCGGACCGCGGCTCGGACTCTTCTCCTACTCCAGGGAGCACAAGCTGCGGGCGATGGGGCACCTCGACCGCGTGGGTCTTCTGGACCGCGCGTACCAGCGCGCCGACACGCTCTCGGGCGGCCAGCAGCAGCGCGTCGCCATCGCCCGCGCACTGATGCAGAATCCCGAGGTGCTGCTGGCGGACGAGCCGGTCGCCTCGCTCGACCCCGAATCCAGCTCCCAGGTGATGGCGCTCATCCGCGAGATCGCCGCCGACGACGGCCTGACCGTGCTGTGCAGTCTGCACCAGGTAGACCTCGCGATCGACTGGGCGGACCGCATCGTCGGACTGCGTCACGGCGAGGTCGTCCTCGACACCACGACCGACGGCCTCCTCGACAAGGCGCAGGTCATGGAGATCTACGGCCGCGTCGCGACCAGCACGGCAGAACTGGCCGCCGTGGCGAACGAGCTGCTGACCGCGGAGTCCGTGTCATGACGCTGACCGCTGCGCGGGCGCCCATCGCCCCGGAATCGGCGGCCGATCTCGAGGCACGCGCCCCGAAGCGGCGGGTGAGTCCTGAGCGCATCAGCGCCGCGCTCACCCTCGTCGTCATCACCGGGCTCGCAGTCGCCGCGCTGATCGACCTCGACATCTCGGTCACGGGCATGCTGTCGAGCTGGGAGAACGCGGAGCGCTTCTTCGCGCGCGTGGGAGGACTGAGCTTCCCCGAGCCGACCGAACTCCTGCAGCTGACGATCCTGACCGTCGGGCTCGTGCTCACCGGCACGGTCCTCGCGGCGGTGCTGTCCGTACCGATCGCCTTCCTCGCGGCGTCCAACACGACGCCCGGCCCCGGCTGGCGGGCCGCGCGGCCCGCTTCATCGGCGTCCTCACCCGCGCGCTGCCTGATGTCGTGCTCGCCATGGTGTTCGTGCTGATGTTCTCGCTCGGCGCGCTGCCGGGCATCCTCGCCATCGGCATCCATTCGATCGGGATGATCTCGAAGATGTTCGCGGATGCGATCGAGCAGATCGATGAGGGCCCGCGGCTGGCTGTCCGCGCGGCGGGAGGCAGTACGCTGCAGGAGTTCAGTGCCGGTGTGCTGCCGCAGGTGCTGCCGAGCTGGGTCGCCACCGTACTGCACCGCAACGACATCAACCTGCGCGGCTCGGTCGTGCTCGGTTACGTGGGCGTCGCCGGGCTCGGCCTGGAGATGTCCCACGCCTTCAAATCCCTGAACTACGGCCTCGGACTCGGTATCGCGCTGGTCATCTTCCTGCTCTGCGTCGCGATGGAGATCATCTCCTCGTCGGTCCGCATCGCGATGCTGGGGGAGAAGGATGCCGGCGAGGGCGTGTTCGTGAAGCTCTTCGCCCGGATGCGCCGCGGCCGCTCCGCCTCGACCGCACCCGAGCGGCACTTCGCGTCCGTCGCCGCGGCGGCCAGACGGCCGTGGACCGGCGCCCGGCTGCGCAACCTCGTCGCGGGATGGGTCGCGGTCGTCGTCGTCATCGCCGGCGTCGTGGTCAGTGACATCACGTGGAGCGACTTCTTCACGTTCTGGGCGAAGGTCCCCGC
Source organism: Microbacterium sp. M28 (assembly GCF_025836995.1). Lineage (NCBI taxonomy): Bacteria > Bacillati > Actinomycetota > Actinomycetes > Micrococcales > Microbacteriaceae > Microbacterium > Microbacterium triticisoli. The sequence goes on from NZ_CP107546.1 coordinate 601,485, forward strand.
CGTCGCGGCATCGTTCTGGCCGCCCAACTTCGGCAGCTACGGCTTCGCGACGCTGTTCCAGGCCATGCTCGACACGATCATGATCGCCCTCGCCGCGACGCTGCTCACCTTCGTCGCCTCACTCGTGATCGGGTCGTTCGCCGCCCGCAACGTCGCGCCGAACCCCGGCATCCGCGGCGGTGCGCGACTGCTGCTGGTCATCATCCGCGGCATCCCGGAGATCATCCTCGCGATCGTGCTCATCGTCATCACCGGACTGGGCGCGCAGGCGGGGACGATCGCGCTCGCCTTCGGCGGCATCGGCCTGCTCGGCAAGCTCATCGCGGACTCCTACGAGGAAGTGCCCAGGGGGCCGGAGCGTGCTCTGCTGGCCACGGGCGCGACCCGGCTGCAGATGTTCGCCGGTGCGACGTTCCCGCAGGGCTCGCGCGCGATCGGTCACACCTTCTACCTGCTCGACACGAACATCCGCGCGGCGACCCTGCTGGGCATCGTGGGCGGCGGCGGCATCGGCTACTACCTGCTCAACGCGGGGCAGGGGTCGAACTACCAGCTCGTCGGAAGCATCGTGATCATGATCCTGGTGACCGTGCTGCTCGTCGAAGGGCTGGCCATGTGGATGCGGCGGGTGTTCCGATGAGCGCCACCGTCGATCTCGTCGTCGTCGGCAGCGGCATCGTCGGCCTCGGTGCCGCCGACGCCGCCGCGCGCCGAGGCCTGCGGGTCATCGTCGTCGACCGCACGGCCTACCCCCGTGGGTGCGACCATCCGCAATTTCGGGCACCTCTGCATCGGTGCGCAAACCGGCATGGCGAGGACTTCGCCGACGCCGGTCGCGAGCACTGGCTCCGGCTGTCCGCGGATGCCGGATTCTGGCTGCGCGCATCGGGAACGCTCGTCGCGGCGCGCGAGGACGACGAGCTGGCGCTGCTGGCGCGTGCGGCCGATGACGGCGGGATGCGAATGCTGGACGCCGCCGAGGTGCAGGAACGCGCACCGCTGCGCCGCGGCGCCGTCACCGGTGGCGCGCTGATCGAACCGGATCTGCAGACGGATCCGCGTGAGGCGGCCGCCGCGATCGTCCGGCATCTGGCCGCCCGCGGCGTCGAGTTCCGCTTCCGCACCGCCGTGACCGCCGTGCGATCGGGCGTGGTCGAGACCACGCGCGGATCGATCGCCGCCGATCGCATCGTCGTCGCCGTGAACCACGACGTCGATCAGCTGCTCCCGGAGCTCGCGGAGCGGGTCGGCGTCGAGCGCTGCGCCCTGGACATGATGCGCGTGGCCGCCGATCTGCCGGCACCGCTCACGGCACCGCTTCTGACCGGCTGGTCCCTCGTGCGCTACGGACGCTTCGGAGTGCTCCCGGAGGCTGCCGCCCTGCGCGCTCGCCTGCACGACGAGCGACCGGACCTCGCCGCGCTCGATCTCAATCAGATGTACACCCAGCTGCCGGACGGTTCGCTGATCCTCGGCGACTCGCACGCGAAGGCGGTCCAGCCGGGGCCGTTCCAGCCGGAGCTTGCGTTCGACGTTTTCCTCGATGAGGCGCGGGCACTGTTCGCCGTCGATCGACTGCGGGTGCTGGAGCGATGGCAGGGCGTCTACGCGACGGGACCTGCGGAGTTCCTCATCGAGGAGCCCGAGCCCGGCGTGCACGTGATCGCCGCCACGACCGGCATCGGCATGACCTGCGGGTTCGGCCTCGCCGAGCACACGATCCACCACGCATACGACCGGGCGTCGCAGCCCGCACAGGGAGGAATCTCATGACCACCATCGAGCTCGTCGTCTTCGACATGGCAGGGACCACGGTGAAGGACGACGGCGTCGTCGAACAGGCGTTCCAGCGGGCGGCCGAGCGCACCGGCGTCGCCGAGCGGATGCCCTGGGGCGACGCACTGCAGTACGTGCGCGACACGATGGGGCAGTCCAAGATCGATGTCTTCACGCACCTGTCGGGCGGTGACGTGCCGGCGGCCGAGGCCGCGACGGCCGCGTTCGAGTCGGCGTACGCGGAGATCATCACAGAGTGGGGGTCGAGGAGATCCCTGGTGCGAGCGACGCGATCCGCGCGCTCAAGGACGCCGGAGTCGCGGTCGTCCTCACCACCGGATTCGCCCCCGTCACGCGGGACGCCCTTCTCGACGCTCGGATGGCGGGACCTCGTGGACGCTGCGCTCTCGCCGGTGGATGCCGGTCGCGGCCTACCCGCACCCGATCTGGTGCTGACCGCGTTGCTGCGTACCGGAGCCTCGTCGGTGTCGGCGGTCGCGGTCGCCGGCGACACCTCGAGCGACGTGCGGTCCGGACGACGGGCGGGCGCTGGGCTTTCGTCGCCGGTGTGCTGACCGGAGCCCACGATCGTGCCACGCTTTCGGATGCGGGCGCCGACGCCGTGCTCGACGACGTCTCCGGCGTCCTTCCGGCGCTGGTCGCACGGGGGCTGCTCGCTGCACCGGTGCTGGTCGGCTGACGTGCGAACGCTGCTGCCCCACCCCGAGCTGCGTGACATCGCGCTGCGACCGGCGGCGACCGCACGCGTGTGGCTCGGCGCGGGGATGCCGCTGGAGACGGTCGCCGTTCCCGGCGTCGCCCTGGCCGCCGGTGACGTACTGGTCGCGGTGGAGCTGTCCACGATCTGCGGGTCGGATGTCCATACGGTCCGCGGAGTGCGAAGCGCCCCGGCGCCGATCGTGCTGGGTCACGAGAGCGTCGGTCGCGTGATCGCGATCGGAGAGGACGGCGCCCGGACCGTCGAAGGCGGCGAGCTGCGCGTCGGCGACCGGGTGGTGTGGTCGGTCACCGTCTCGTGCGGAACGTGCGATCGGTGCGTGGCGGGGACGGCGCAGAAGTGCCGGTCGCTGGCGAAGTACGGGCACGAGCGCATCGAACCTCGATGGGAGCTCACCGGCGGATTCGCCACGCACGTGCACCTGCGACGCGGGACGGCGATCGTCCGGGCACCCGAGTCGCTGCCCGCCGCGGTGCTCGCCCCCGCGTCGTGCGCGACCGCCACGGCGTGGGCCGCGGTGGCGCGATCCGGCCGCGACCTCGACGGTGTACCGGTGCGCATATACGGGGCGGGCTGGTCGGGCTGTCGGCCGCGGCGATCGCCGCGGACCTCGGGGCGAGGGTCAGCGTGGTCGATCCCTCCGATGGGCGCCGCGCGCTCGCGCAGCGCTTCGGCGCGGAACCCGGCGCCGAAGCCGTCGCACCGAAGGTCGTCATCGAGGCATCGGGTCACGCCGTGGCGGAGGCCATCGACGCGGTCGACGTCGCAGGGACCGTGGTGCTGGTGGGCAGCGTGTTCCCCGCGCCTCCGATCGCAGTGGATGCCGAGGACATCGTCCGGCGGCTCGTCACGATCACCGGGGTCCACAACTACGCCGGTTCCGACCTCTCGGCAGCCGTGGCGTTCCTCGCAGGGCGGGGGAGAGCGTACCCGTTCGGCGACGTCGTCGGGGCCGTCCACCCGCTGATGGACGCGGATGAGGCGCTCGCCGCCGCGGCAGCGCCCGGGGCACCGCTGCGGATCGGACTGGCTCCGCGCTGACCGGGACTCAGGCGTGTGCGGAGCTCCCTCGGCGCGTGCCAGGCTGGTGGTGTGAATCCGGTCGTCTCGCCCCGTCCTGTGACCGGGGCGGCGCTCGTGTTCGGCTCGTGCGTCTCGCTGTCTGTCCTCGGCGCGGCCGTGGCCGCGCAACTCTTCGACGAACTCGGAGCCTGGGGCGTGACGGCGCTGCGGCTGGGGATCGCGGCGATCGTGATGGTGCTGGTGGTGCGCCCGGTCATCCGGCACTGGCGGCGCGGGCAATGGCGAGAGCGGTCCTGTTCCTGTTCGGCCTCGCCCTGGCCGGGATGAACGGCGCGTTCTACGCGGCGATCGAGCGCATCCCGCTCGACCAGCGGTCGCGATCGAGTTCCTCGGCCCGCTCGTGCTCTCGGCTGTGCTCACCCGGCGGGTACGGGATGCCGGATGGCTGGCGCTCGCGGTGATCGGCATCGGGCTGCTCGGACTCGACGGCGCGATCGGGGCGGACCCGCTCGATCCGATCGGCGTGATGTTCGCGCTGATCGCCGCCGCGTTCTGGGCGCTGTACATCCGTGCCACAGCCCACGCCGGCGCGACGACGATCCCGGTAACGCGGGACTCGCGGTCGCGCTCGCCGTCGCGGCGGTCGTGATGCTGCCGTTCGGCGTCCCCGCCGCACTCGTCGTGTTCGCGGAGCCGTCGCTGCTGCTCCTCGCGGCGGCGACGGCGCTGCTCGGCTCGATCATCCCGTACACGCTCGAACTCGCCGCGCTGCGGCGAGTGCCGCAACGGGTGTTCGGCATCCTGCTCAGTCTGGAGCCCGCGACGGCGACGCTCGCCGGGTGGCTGCTGCTGCACCAGCAGGCCGGACCCGTGCGGCTCGCGGCGATCGCCTTCGTGATCGCCGCGAGCATCGGCGTCAGCATCTCAGGCGGACGCGGACGCGGACGCGGCCGCGGGCGCGAAGCGGCGACGGAGGCCGCCGGACCGCTCAGTGATCCCGCAACGCCGTGATGAGCTCGCTCTTGCGCTTGTCGGAGTAGCCGGTCAGGCCGAGCTCCTTGGCACGTTTCTTCAACTCCGGGACGGTCCAATCCTCGTAGCTGCCCGATTCGCCCCCGCGGCGCCCCACGTCGGAGCGACCCTTGCGCGTGCCGCCGGTGGCGTTGGAGATCCGCGCGGCCTTCTCCTTCGAGGCGCCGTCCTCCCTGAGCTCCTCGTACAGCTCGGGGTCCTTCAGGCGCGATCGCTGATTGCGTGGCATGTCCTGCTCCCTCCGTCTCTCAGATCGAGATGCGTTCGACGGTCTCGCCGGTGTCCTCCGCGGGCATCGCGCGGGCGATGTCCGCCTGGCTGACGATCCCGACCAGCAGATGGTCGTCGATCACGGGGAGCCGACGGATCTGATGCTCCTGCATGCGCGCGAGTGCGATGGAGATGTCGTCGGACGCCGCGACGGTGACGGGCTTTCCTCCGCCAGCACGCCGGTGCGCGTGGTCTCGGGGTCCATGCCGTTGGCGACCGCCTTGACGACGATGTCGCGATCGGTCAGCATCCCTTTCAGCCTGCTGTCCTCCCCGCAGATCGGAAGCGCTCCGACGTCGAGCTCTGCCATCACGGTCGCTGCGATGTGCAGCGAGTCGTTCTCACCGATGCATCGCGCCCCCGGCGTCATGATGTCGCTGACCAGTGTCATGCTCATGCTCCTCTCGTGTGCTTGGGCGCCACGATACGTTCGCCGTCGCGTGCACAAGCGGGGGTTGACACACCGTGGAACGCGCCAGCGCGACGGCGCTGGTGCGTGCGGCTACGCTGTCCAAGGGGGCCGATTCGCAACGCTGTCCGAACCATCGGACCGTCACCAGAGGAGGATGCTGCATGGGCAAGTTCGTTTACGAGGGCGGCGTCAAGGTCGAGATCGAGGACCGTGCTCTCACGCACATCCAGCTGGTCATCAGTGCCAAGCTGCGACGCGGCGAACCCTTCCCGTTCTCGTGGCGCGAGGACGCCAGCGTCGGCGGCGGGCGGACGACCGTGTGGGTTCACCCTCCAGCGCCCTCGTCTTCAAGTACTACGGCAGCCGCTCGCCTGCGATCAACCGCGCCTGGATCGAGGCGCTGGCTTTCACCGCGAACTCGCCCGGCGGGCTCTACCTCGTTCCTGAGCCGGCTGGCGGCGGCGAGCCGTGACGGCGGAGAACCCCGCGCTCTGACCCGCGATCTCCGGCGGCAGCGGGAACGAGCAACTGCTGACCGGGTCGATGCCCGTCACGGTCACCCATCCCTCGGCGAGCAGCGCGGCATCGCTGTCTTCCGTGGGCCGCAGGGGCAGGTCCTCGACGGCCAGCCGCACGTAATGCTCGTCGGCCTCCGTCAGGGTGGTCTGGACGATGCCGAACGGGGCGAGGGGCGCCTCGATGAATCCGCGCACCTCGGCGGTGTTCGGCACGTTGACGTTCACGACCGAACCGCGGGGGCGCTGCATGAGAGCCGGTACCAGTCGCAGAGCGGCATCCGCGCCTGTCCGCCAGTGATACGACTGCGGTTCGATGCCGACGTCGAGCGAGACCGCCATGCCCCATGTGCCGCCGATCCCCCGGTCAGGGCGGCACCGACCGTGCCGGAGTGCAGGATCGCGCGGCCGACGTTCGCGCCGTGGTTCACCCCGGACAGCACCAGGTCGGCCGGGTCACCGAAGGCGCCGCGGGCCGCGATGAGGGCGATCAGGCCGGGTCCACCATGGACCGCGTGCGCGGGGATGCCGTCCAGGCCGTCCAGCTCGCGCCGTCCGATGCGGATCCGGCCGTCGGCCTCCTCCGCCAGAATGGACGCGCTCGACCCGCTGGACTGCTTGGCGGGAGCGGCCACGACGACATCGAAGCCCGCCGACACGGCGGCAGCCGCGAGAGCATGCAGGCCGGGGGCGTCGATGCCGTCGTCGTTGGTGACGAGCACGCGGGTCATGAGTCCTCCTGCGGCGTTGCTCGCGCGGCGAGCCCGTCGGGGCTCGTGCGCTCCTCAGCGATGGGCGCTTCATCGGTGTCGATGGTGCGCTGGCGGACGCGATCGCGCAGACCGCGGATCGCGGCACCGTCACCGGTGCCGAGGCCGTGCCGAGTGACGTTGAGGGCGCCGGCGGGCGGCGCCGAGGGAGATCGCGCGACGCAGGGGTTCGCCGCGCACGAGTCCTGCCACCACTCCCGCCGTGAGCGAATCGCCGCGGCTCCCCGGGTCTCGGCTTCTGCGAACGCGGGCAGCGAGACCTCGACGGTGCCGTGGTCGTCCATCATCAGCAGCGGATCCGAGGAGCGCGTCACGATCACAGCCCCCGCTCCGCTGCCGCGCAACGTGCGCATCGCGGCGCGGATGCCGTCTGTCGAATCGTCCGCGATCAGCCCGTCCTGTCTGAGCTCCTCATGGCTCACCTTGAGGATGTCGACGCCGCCCGCGACGACGGCCTGCATGCGGTCGCCGGCGAGGTCCGCGATGACTCGGCGTTCGTCGTCTCGCAGGTCGGCCGCGAGCCGCATGCGGTACATGTCAGCCGGGACCGTCGAGTCGCTTACGGGCCGCTGAGAATCGAGATGCGCGACTTCGACGCGGCATCCAGCATCCGCGTGTACAGATCGTCGAGTTCGTGGCGACCGAGGGGGTCGCCCTGCTCTTCGGCGATCGCGACGCGCTTGCCGTCGCGGCGATCGTGGACGTAGGCGGAGCCTCGTCCGGCGCGCTCCACGGCGAGGACGCGCAGTCCTTCGTCCTCAAGCAGATGGCCCAGCTGGCCGCCGACCTCGCCGGTAAGGACGCAGCACATCGTGACGTCGCAGCCCAGGCGGCGCAGCATCCGCGCCTGCCAGACACCCTGTCCGCCGGCGTGGACGTGGATCTCGGATCCCTGAGGGTGATCCTCGACGGTGATGGTCAGCGTCGGGGACGGGGCGAACACCGTGACATCGCTCATGCGGCCACGCTAGGTGGAGGCGAGGCGGCAGAGAGAGGGGATTGACCTCGCACTGGCGACAGGTTACGTCTCCGACGCGCGGCACGGTACGCGCTGGATCCGACGTGGTCAACCCCGGGACGCTCTCCGCCGCGACGTCCGTACATTGAAGTCCCCGCGTGCGGATCCACTCGTCCTCGCACACGGAGCACCCGACGACGAGAAGGAGATGAGCTGAATGACCGAAGTGATCAGGGCCGATATCGAAGTCGAAGCACCCGCGAGGGCGGTGTACGACCAGTGGGCTCGCCTGGAGGACATGCCGCACTACATGTCGATGGTGAAGAGCATCGAACGGTTGAGCGAGAACAGGACGCACTGGGTCGTGAACGTCGGAGGAGTGGAACGCGAGTTCGATGCCGTCGTGACCGAAGCCGTGCCGAACCAGCGCATCGCGTGGGCGAGCGACGGTGAGAAGGTGCACACCGGTGTCGTGCGGTTCATCCCGGTGGATGCCGAGCGCACCCGCGTCGAGCTCGAGATGGGCTGGGTGCCGGAGACACTGACGGAGAAGGCGGGCGCCCTGCTCAACCTCGATGAGCGGGCCGCAGCATCCGACCTCCGTCGCTTCAAGGAGCTGATGGAGGGCGGCGGCGGCGAGGCGCGCGTCGGAGCCGACCCTGATCTCGCGATCTGAATCGACCGCACATGGTTCTCATCGGTTTCCACGCCTCGCACGAGCAGGTGGATCCGGCGACGCTTCTGCAGGCGGTCAGGGATGCCGAGGCCGTCGGCTTCGACGGAGCGATGTGTTCGGATCACCTCGCGCCGTGGACGCGCGCGCAGGGCGAATCCGGATACGCGTGGAGCTGGGTCGGCGCGGCGCTGCGCTGACCCGGTTCCCCATGGGCCTGGTCACGGCGCCGGGGCAGCGCTACCACCCCGTGATCACGGCCCAGGCGGTCGCGACCCTGGCCTCCCTGTTCCCCGGGCGGTTCTGGGCGGCGCTCGGAAGCGGCGAGGCGCTGAATGAACACGTCACAGGGGACGCATGGCCGGACAAGGATCGGCGCGACCGCCGGTTGCGCGAGAGCGCGCGACGGTCATCCGTGCGCTCCTCGCCGGCGAGCGGGTCGATCGGGCAGGCGAGGTGCGCGTGCACGACGCGCGCGTCTGGAGCAGGCCCACGGCGCCGCCCGAGCTTCTGGCAGCCGCGGTCAGCCCGCAGACGGCGGCCGAGGTCGCGGCGTGGGCCGACGGGCTCATCACGGTGGGGACGGATCCCGCAGCCTCGGCCCGGACGCGGGAGGCCTACCGTGAAGCAGGCGGCCCTGGGCCGCTCGCGATCCAGATCCACGTGAGCCTGGCCGAGACGGATGCCGAGGCTCTCGCGATCGTGCGCGATCAGTGGTCGCATGCCACCGCCCCAGCAGATCGCACGTGGGATCTCGAGCAGCCGGAGGATTTCGAGGCGCTCGCCGATCCGACCGACGAGAAGCTGCGCTCAGCGGTGCTCGTCTCCGATTCCGCCGCCGACCTGGCCGAGCGCATCGCAGAGGTCGCCCTCGGGTTCGACCGGATCTATCTGCATCACGTGGGCAAGGAGCAGACGGCATTCCTCGAGAGAAGCGGGAGCGAGTTGCTCCCTGCGCTTCGGAGCAAGCTGTGAGACCCGCCGACACGAGCGATCTGTGGTGGCGGACGGCGGTGATCTACTGTCTCGACATCGAGACGTTCCAGGACTCGGACGGCGACGGGGTCGGTGACATCGAGGGACTGTGCGACCGGATCGACTATCTGTCCGAACTCGGCGTGACCTGCCTGTGGCTCATGCCGTTCCAGCCGACGCGGGACCTCGACGACGGCTACGACATCACCGATTTCACGGCCGTCGATCCGCGGCTGGGGGATCTGGGCGGGTTCGTCGAGCTGCTGCGAATCGCGCACGACCGCGGCATCCGGGTGATCATGGACCTCGTCGTGAACCACACGTCGGACCGCCACCCCTGGTTCCGCTCCGCCCGACGCTCGCGCACCTCGAAGCACCGCGACTACTACGTCTGGCGGGATCGCCCGCCTCGGACCTCCCAGAAGACGGTGTTCCCCGGCGAGGAGGACAGCGTCTGGGAGCACGACGAACGCACCGATCAGTACTACCTGCACAGCTTCTACCGGCATCAGCCGGACCTGAACCTCGCCGAGCCTGCGGTGCGGGCGGAGATCGCTCGCGTCGTCGGATTCTGGACCCAGTTGGGCGTCGACGGGTTCCGCCTCGACGCGGTCCCGTTCCTGATCAGTACGCCGGGTGCGGCGGACGAGACCGATCCGCACGAGTTCCTGCGGGAGCTGCATCGCTTCGTGGGCCGACGACGCGGGGGAGCGGTGCTGCTCGGCGAGGTCGGCCTTCCGCACGCCGACCAGCTCGCCTACTTCGGCTCATGCGGCACCGAGCTCGAACTGCAGTTCGACTTCGAGACCATGCAGGCGGTGTTCCTGTCGGCGGTCAGGCACGAGGCCGGCCCGCTCGCGGATGTCCTCGGCAACCGACCGGCGGTCGATCGGCGGCTGGGCTGGTCGACCTTCCTGCGCAACCACGACGAGCTCACGCTGGAACAGCTGGACGAGCAGGGGCGGCAGGAGGTGTTCGATGCTCTTGCGCCGGACGAGCGCCAGCGCGTCTACGGACGGGGGATCGTGCGTCGTCTGGCGCCGATGATGGGCGGCGACCCACGGCGGATCCGGCAGGCGTACAGCCTGCTATTCTCGCTCCCTGGGGCGCCGATGCTGCTGTACGGCGAGGAGATCGGCATGGGTGAGCTGCTTACGATGCCCGATCGGGCGGCGATCCGGACTCCCATGCAATGGGATGCCGGGCCGTCGGGTGGATTCTCGACCGCAAGGCCGTCACGCGTCCCGGCGATCCCCACGGGCGGCTACGCACCCGAGCACGTGAACGTGCACGACCAACTCCGCGATCCGGACTCCCTGCTGTCGTTCGTCCGGCTCCTGATCGCGCGCTACCGGTCGGCGCCGGAGATCGCCTGGGGAGACCTGTCGATCGTGGACACGGGCGACCCCGCGGTCCTGGCGCACGCCTGCCGCGCGGACGGAGTCGTGTTCGTCGCGGCGCACAACTTCGCCGCGGACGCACGCCGTGTGGAGATCGAGATCCCGGATGCGGATGACGACACGTCATCCGTCACCGACCTGCTGTCCAATGCGCCGGTCGACCCCGCGGACGGCCGACTCGTGCTGGATCTCGAGGGCTACGGCTTCCGCTGGCTGCGCCGCGTGTCATCGGGCGCACGCCGGTCCTGAGCCCGTGCCGCCTCGGGCGCGGGCTCGATCGGCGGCTCGTCCGGTCGGTGCGGGCGACGCTCCGACCGGGCCTCCTCCTCGGCCGCGAGCTCTCGTCGTCGTCCGGCGGTTGGGGCTGCGTGCGCCGGACGCAGGCCCTGATCGCCGACTCCGCTCACGGCAATTCGTCCCGCAGGTCGGTCGGCTCGGCATCCGCTCCGGACGCGTCCGCGGCGAGGACATCGGGCTCGTCCTCCGGCGAGATCGCCCTGGCCGTCCTCGCCGAGGTCCGCCTCCAGGGGTTCGTCGCCCTGGGTCTCCGGCTGCTCTTCGTCGTCCGCGGCATCCTCGGGTGTCGCCTCGGCGTCAGCGGGGTCGATGTTGTCCGCGCCGCGCTCCTGCATGCGCTCGGGCGGGAACGGGTGCTCGTCTTCGGGGATGGCTCTCGTACCTGACATGGCTGTCTCCTTCGGTCGGGATCCCACGCTCGCGCACCCTGGGGCGTCGGTCAGCCCCGTTGACAGATCGCGCGCGAGCGCTCACGCACGCGAAGGATGCCAACTGCGTCAGTGTCAACCCCCTGGTCACCCGCGGCGATGCGGGCGATGGTCGTAACGACCTTCCTTCCGTTTCCCCAGAGCGAGGATGATATGACCGACATCGCCCAAGACCCCCGCCATGCGCACACCGATGGACCGTTCCCTCCCCAGTCGCAGGACGAGCAGCCAGGTCAGACGGACGAGACCCGGCCGACTCCCGACCACGGCGAGCAGAGCTACGTCGGCAACGGCCGCTCGCCGGACGCCGCGCGCTGATCACCGGAGGCGACTCCGGCATCGGACGCGCCGTCGCGATCGCCTACGCCCGAGAGGGCGCCGACGTCGCCATCGTGCACATGCCGGAAGAGCAGGAAGATGCGGACGACACCCTGGACATCGTCCGAGATGCCGGCCGCAAGGGACTGAGCCTGGTAGCGACGACGTCCGCGACGAGCAGTTCGCCACCGACGCCGTCGTCGAGGCGCGCCGCGCGCTCGGCGGCCTCGACGTGATCGTGCTGAACGCCGCGTACCAGCACGACGTCGGCGGGTTCGCGAACCTGAAGACCGCGGACATGCGCCGGGTGTTCGACACGAACCTGGCGGGGCTGCTGTTCTCCGCCCGCGCCGCGTACGCCTCGATGGAGCCGGGGGCGTCGATCATCGTCACGGCATCCATCCAGGCCGCTGAGCCCTCCCCTGGGCTCATCGACTACGCCATGACGAAGGCCGCGCAGGTCGCGTTCGTGAAGGCGCTCGCGCAGGAGGCGGGCCCCCGTGGCATCCGTGTCAACGCCGTCGCACCCGGGCCCATCTGGACACCGCTGATCCCGGCGACCGGCTGGGATGAGGAGAAGGTGTCGAACTTCGGCTCGACACACCGCTCGGGCGAGCGGGCCAGCCGCCCGAACTCGCCGGAGCCTACGTGTACCTGGCTTCGGCCGAATCGTCGTACACGTCAGGCGCGGTCCTCGCCGTGACCGGGGGAAGGCGCTGTGAGCATCGTGGCCCCGACAGACCCTCCGTCAGCAGCGACCCCGGCTTGGGAGATCGTTCCGCTGGGCCGCGTACCGGCTGGCGCATCTGCGATGCCACGCGGGGGCACAGCGACGCCGCTCGCCTGGTCGCATATGCCGAGAAGAGCGAGCTCGGCGCGATCGAGGTCCTGTGGTTGCGCAGCCCCTGCCCGCATCGTTCCCGGTATCGCGACCTGAACGAACTGCTCGCCGATCTGGACGCCGCGGTCGCGGCTGCGGAGGAGGACCGCTCGACCCGTCCGTTCGAGATCCCGCACTTCCCTCCGGAGAAGTGAACCCCTGACAGAGGCGGGCCCGCTGCGGGGCCCCGCCTCTATCTTGTGGGGCTTCAGCCCGTTCCGATGGATGCCGTGTCGTCCGCACGGTCCGCCTCATCCGGAAGCTGCTCCACCGGCACGACGACGACGTCCTGGACCTTCCAGTCCAGCGCCGCGATGCCCTCCGACGCGCGGCGCAGCTTCGCCAGTGACACCCCTCGGCGCACCGGCCGGACGAACGCCTCGATGTGGAAGACCTGCCCCTCGTCCCGCATGCGGACCGCGGCCTCGGCGATCCAGGGGAGGCGGCGCAGGTAGCGCACGACCTCCGCGGCGAGCGGATGCGGCGCCTCGTCGTCGTAGGTCCTGGCACGCTGATCCATGAGATCGCGGACGGCCGATCGGGCGTTGCGCACCCCGTCGCGCACGATGCCCACCGAGATGAACAGCGCGGCCACGCCATCCAGCCACCACACCCCGAGGCCGATCCCGAGGACGCCGACGATCGATGCGGCGTTCGTCTGCCAGTCGGCCTTGGCCATATCGGCATCCGCGTACAGCAGCTTGTTGTGCAGCAGCGGCGCGAGGCGGGCCTTGGCCGGGCCGTAGAAGAACACGGGGCCGATCACGATCACGCTCATCACTCCGACCATGAGCCAGCCCAGCCAGATGGTCTGGCCGAACAGCTGGACGGTTCCGATGGTCGGATGGTCCTGCGTGACGAGTCCGCTGATCGCCTCGAACGCGAGGTTCGCGCCGACGGTCGCCAGAGCGACTCCGGCGACGACATGGCCGACCCCCATCGCACGGTGGCGTCCGTACGGGTGGTTCACGGAAGGACGGCGCCGGACCAGGAGCAGCGCGATCAGGAACGTGATCTGGGGGATGAGGGACAGCATGTCCTCGATCCACGCCGTGCGCATCGACTGCGAGCCGCCGACCACGAAGGCGACGACGATGATCGTCACCGTCGTGTAGCCGATCGTGAACCACTCCCAGCGGATCGCCGACTGCAACGCCCGACGCTGCTCCTGCGGGAGATCCGTCCGGCCGAACCGGTGCTCCTTCGCGCGCGTCATGACGCGGCCTCGCCGTCGAGGAAGAGCTCCACATCGGACAGCAGAGCGTTCTCGCCGGCCGGCACGAGCCACACCACGGTGCGCCCGTCCAGGCCGGGAAGGTCGGAGTAGGCGCGGGTCGTGCCGACCCGTTCGGCCCAGGGCGTCTGGTCGCTGAAGCCGCCGATCGCCAGGTCGAGATCGCCGGCCTCGAGCATCTTCACGAGCGTCTCCTCGCCCGCGGGCGTCCACTCGATGCGCGCATCGATCGATTCCGCGTAGTCCGTCGCGAGCTCGACAAGGGGGCCGCGAGGGGCGTCGTCCGCTGCGGATCCGGCCTCCGCGAGGTCCGGCTCCAGGCTCACGCCGACGCGGAGGGTTTCCGCCGTCGCCGTGTCGAGCGTGCCGTCCGGGTCGACCGGAACGGTGCCCAGGCACCCCGTCAGGCTCAGGATGACCGCCGCGGTGAACGTCACGGCGCCGCCGCGAAGGGTGCAACGGGGGACATCGGGGTCGATCATGGACTCAGCTTCGGTCGTGGCGGATGCCGCGATCAATCGGGTTGACCGCGGCATCCACCACGGCTGACGGCCGACCATGACCACCGCCGGTCCGACGGCGGGCTCAGCTCCAGGGCTCGTTCGGGTCGCCGTCCTCGTCCGGAGCGGTCGCGCCCTGCTTGTCGCCCGCCAGACGATGCGTCGTCGAGGAGCGTTCGGCGCCCTCGGCCGAGCCGCCCTGGCCCGAGGCGTTCGCGGTCGTGGGGTCCTCGAGTGCGGCATCCGGCTCGTCGCGCTGTGCGGCAGCGGCGTCCTCCGAGTAGTCCGGGCGAGGCGGCTGGAGGTCCTGGTCCGAGAGCTCCCCGCCCTGCCGACCGCCGTACGGACGGCCGTGGTCGGCGGACTCCTCTCGGCCGAAGACCAACTCCCACTCCCCGACGGTGAAGCTCGCGCCGGTGCGCAGTATCTGCGTGCGCTCGCCGGAGGCATCCTGCGAGGCGGCGTTCGTCTCGCCCGGCCCGTGCAGCGTCAGCACGTACTCGTCGCGCTCATCGTGGGTGATGGTGGCGTGCACAGGATCCCCGCCGGGGAGGACCAGCTCGTTTCCGGCGGCGGATCCGATCCGCACGACGTCGTCGCGAAGGTGGTAGACGAGGCGGTCGTCGCCGTTCGTGAGCCTCAGATGCGGATCTCCGGCACCCCAGGCGTCATGTGTCGTGGTGGGCGTGTGCGGTTCGGTGCTCATTGGTGACCTCCTGACCACGACGGTAGATCGCCTGAGTCCGTGGCGAGAGGGGGTTGACAGCCCGGTCGCCGTCCGGCGCGGATGCCTCGAGCGGGCGTAGCCTCGACGCATGACCGACTTCGCAGACCTTCTCGGCATCCGGCATCCGATCGTCCTCGGACCCTTCGGCGGGCTGTCCTCCGTGGCACTGACCGCCGCGGTCAGCGACGCAGGTGGCCTGGGTTCGTACGGACTCTACGGGTACGACGGCGAGCGGATCCGCCGGACGGCAGCCGCTCTGCGGGAGGCGACGGAGCACCCGTTCGCGTTCAACATCTGGCTGCCCACGGGCGATGAAGCCGAACCGGGGCCGCAGCACGCGGTGTTCGCTCAGGCGCTGCAGCCGTTCTACGACGCGGTCGGCGTGGACGTCCCCTCGCGTCCGGAGCGCTACATCCCGTCGCTGGATGAGCAGCTCGAAGCCATCTGGGATTCCCGGCCCGCCGTGCTCAGCGTCGTCTACGGTGTGCCGTCCGAGGACATCGTCTCCGAGGCGCACAGCCGGGGCATCCGCGTCGTCGGGACGGCGACGACGGTCGCCGAGGCGCTCGCTCTCGAAGCCGGCGGAGTGGACGCGATCGTCGCGACCGGCATGGAGGCGGCCGGGCACCGCGTGTCGTTCCTGCGGTCCGCCGAGGAGTCCCTCGTCGGCACGTTCGCGCTGGTGCCGCAGGTCGCGGACGCGGTCGACGTCCCGGTGGTCGCGGCGGGAGGCATCTCCGACCGAAGGGGCGTCGCAGCCGCGTTCGCGCTCGGAGCATCGGCCGTGCAGGTCGGAACGGCGTTCCTCGCGACCCGCGAGTCGGCCGCGAACGACGCCCACCGCGCCGCGATCCGCGGCACATCGGCCGACGCCACCGTCCTCACGCGTGCGATGAGCGGCCGACTGGCGCGCGGCGCCCGCAATCGCACGGTCCGCGCGATCGAGGCGAGCGGCACGATCGCGCCCTTCCCGATGCAGAACTGGCTCACCGGACGGTTCCGGACGCCGGCGGGACAGCAGGGACTCGGCGAGCTGCAGTCCCTGTGGCTCGGGCAGTCGGCGTCGCTGGCGCGATGGGATGCGGCATCCGACGTGTTCGACGAGCTCGTGGCCGGGGTGCCGGCGTCCTGAGATCAGGCGATGTGTTCGAGATCAGGACGATCGGCGCTCGATCGTCCTGATCCGGCGCGATCCTCCTGATCTCGGGCCGCGCCGGTCACAGGATGACGGTCGACCGGCCGTGCACGATCACGCGGTCCTCCGCGTGCCACTGCACGGCGCGGGCGAGGACGAGACGCTCGACGTCGGCGCCGCGGCTCTGCAGCTCGGCCGCCGACTCGGAGTGCGTGACGCGAGTGACGTCCTGCTCGATGATCGGGCCCTCGTCGAGGTCGGCGGTGGCGTAGTGCGCGGTCGCGCCGATGAGCTTCACGCCGCGCTCCTTCGCCCGCGCATACGGGTTCGCTCCGATGAACGCGGGCAGGAACGAGTGGTGGATGTTGATCACGGGGGCGCCGAGCTGCTCGATGAACGTGTCGGTGAGGATCTGCATGTAGCGGGCGAGGACCACGAGATCGACGTTTCCCTGCAGCAGGTCGAGCTGGCGCTGCTCCATGACCTGCTTGTCGCCGGACGGGATGTGCACGAACGGGACGCCGAAGCTGCGCACCGACTCCGCGAGGTCGGGGTGATTGGAGATCACCATCGTGATGTCGATGTCCAGCTGTCCGCGCTGCGCGCGCCACAGCAGCTCCATCAGGCAGTGATCGTACTTCGACACGAAGATCGCGACGCGCTTGCGGCGCGAGACGTCGTGCAGCGACCACTCCATGCCGAACCGATCGGCCACCTGCTGGATGGAGGCCTCCAGGGCGGGGCGCGCGGCCGAGAGCCCCGGGAGGTGGATGACGGTGCGCTGGAAGAAGCGTCCGCCCTCCGAATCCGTGGAGTGCTGGTCCAGCGAGATGATGTTCGCGCCGTGCTCGGCCAGCACGCCGGCGACGGCGGCGACGATTCCGGGCTGGTCGTCGCAGGCGATGAGCAGACGGGCGGTGTCGGGCTGGGACATGGATGCTCCTTGCAGGTCTGCGTCGATTCTGCCCCGTCGACGGCGGTGGTGACGAATCGCCGGGTCGTCCGCGACAGGACACCCCGCGGCCGGCTCTGCGGACGGATAATCTGACAGGCGTGAACCCGAGCGAAGCAGGCCTCGTCCTCGTCCCCCTGATGGCCGTACTCGCGCCGTTGATGGCGAAGGGCGTCCGGCCCGTGCTGCGTGTCCCGGTCATCGTGTTCGAGCTCGTGCTGGGCATCCTGATCGGGCCGGCGCTGCTGGGGTGGGTCGACGCGGGCGAAGTGCTCGAGAAGCTCAGCGAGTTCGGTCTGGCGATGCTGTTCTTCATGGCGGGGTCCGAGATCGACTTCCGCAGGCTGGTCGGCAAGCCGCTCGTGCGGGCATCGCTCGGGTGGGTGCTGAGCGTCGTCCTCGGGATCGGACTCGGCTTCTTCTTCGCACCGGGGGAGGGGATGGTCGTGATCGGCATCGCGCTGAGCTCGACGGCGCTCGGAACGCTGATGCCGATCCTGCGGGACGCGGGGGAGCTGAACACGCCGTTCGGTCGAACGGTGACCGCGATCGGAGCGGTCGGCGAGTTCCTGCCGCTCATCGCCATCTCG
This sequence comes from Microbacterium sp. M28, assembly GCF_025836995.1. Lineage (NCBI taxonomy): Bacteria > Bacillati > Actinomycetota > Actinomycetes > Micrococcales > Microbacteriaceae > Microbacterium > Microbacterium triticisoli. The sequence continues at coordinate 619,089 of NZ_CP107546.1, forward strand.
ATCTTCCTCAGCACGCGCACGACCTGGCTCGCGACGGTCGTGCTGCTGACCTTCGTCGTGCTCGCCGCTGCCGTCGTGTTCTTCGCGCAGCGCACGCCGCACGGACGCCTGCACGCGTTCCTGCGGGCGACCCTGCACACCTCCGACCAGTTCGGCATCCGCTTCGTGCTGCTGCTGATCGCATCCCTCGTCGCGCTCAGCGTCGTCCTGGATCTGGACATGCTGCTCGGCGCGTTCGTGGCCGGTGCGGTGTGGCGCATCATCATGGCCCGTGCCCCGAAGGAGGACGCCGAGGAGATCGAGAGCAAGATCGAGGCGATCGCCTTCGGCTTCCTCGTGCCCATCTTCTTCCTTTACACCGGCATTACCTACGACCTGGACGCACTGCTCTCCTCTCCGCAGGCCCTGGTCCTTGTCCCGGTCTTCCTCGTCGCGCTGCTGCTGTTCCGCGGTGTCGCTGCTCAACTCTCGGCACCGGCGGGCACGAGCGGTCGCGAGCGGTCGGCGCTCGCCCTGCTGTCGGCGACCGGGCTGCCGATCATCGTCGCGGTGACGGCGATCGGCGTGGAGGAAGGGATGCTCGATTCGGGGATCGCCGCCGCCCTCGTCGGGGCGGGGATGCTGTCGGTGCTGCTGTATCCGCTCATCGCGATGTCGCTTCGGGGCGAGACCGCAGCGCTTGCCGAGGCCGAGAAGAACCAGCCCGTCAGCGAGCTGTGATGTCGGCGCGCGCACTGCTGGACGACACTCGGCGACAGCTGGTCGGCGTGCCGAAGGAGGGTCTCGGCGAGGAGAAGCACTCGCGGTTCCGTGGCGATCGCATCGTCCGCGTCGGCGAGGCCTGGCACGTCGGCGTGCTGCTGCTGACCGATGACGCCGCTCTGGCGACCGCAGAGGTGCTCCGGGCCGCCGACGCCGGCCGCCGCGGCTACACCGCCGAGTCGGCCAGGCAGCGTGCGGTGCGCCGTGAGTGGGCGCTGCGCGGCGGCTTCGGCGCCGGCGAGGTCGTGCACGTCGGCTGGAGTGCGATCGACGTGGATGCCGTTGATGCGGGCGCCGCGTCGGGTCCCCTGGCGTGGGTCGGCGGCATCCCGCAGGTGAAATGGTCGGGCGCGGGCGGCTACATGCCGCTGGAGGCATACCTGCGCGAGCGGATCGCGCTGCTGACCTGATCGACGCTCAGGCGAAGGTCGCGGCGAAGCGGCTCAGGAGCGCTTCGCCCTCGGTGACGGTCGCGGCCAGCACCCGCTGCTGCACGGCGTCGAACGCATTCGCGTCGAAGTAGCCCTTGGTGCGGTAGAAGGTCATGCGCTCGGCGAAGTCCGCCGGGCTCGGTTCCGGGTGGAACTGCGTGGCGTACAGGTGCGTGCCGACGCGGTACGCCTGCACGGGGCAGACATCGCCGACGGCCAGCAGCTCCGCGGTCGGCGGTGCCGCGGCCGCCGACTCCTTGTGCGCGGTGAACACCGTGAGCTCAGGACCGCTCGGGCCGAAGATCGGATCCGCACGTGCGGCAGGGGTCGCGCGGATCGTCACGGCCGCGGTGGACTCCGGAGTGTCCAGCGTGACCGTGCCGCCCAGCATCCTCGTGACGACGCCGATGCCGTAGCAGGTGAACAGGGCGGCGGTGCGCCCGTCGATCGCGGCGGCGGCGATGCGTTCGAGATCGTCCTCGACGCGCCGTTGCAGTGCGGTCGGCGCCGGATCGGTGACGTTCAGCGGCGATCCGCCGATCACGATGCCGCGATGGGCGGCCAGCGTCTCGGCATCCAGCGGGGTGGCCAGCAGATCGAGCCGGTCCAGCTCGACTCCGCCGAGTCCTCGGCGGAACGAGGCGTGCTCGGCATCCGCGGCGGACAGCTCAGGGCGCACGCTGATGTAGAGAAGCGAGGCCATCCGGCGATTCTAACCAGTCGGGGCGCCGCGGCCGACATGGATGACCGACGGTGACGCTCAGCGCGAGGAGTTCGCCGTGCGGCCGCGGATGATGCCGACGAACGTCTCGACGTCTTCCGTGGTCCGCTCGCGCGGCCACACGAACGCGACGGTGGACTGCGGACCGCCGCGCAGCACGCGGTACTCGACGTCCTTGCGGTGGTGCAGGCGCGCGAGCGACATCGGAATCACCGCGATTCCCGCGCCGGTGGCGACCGTGGTGATGAGATCCGCGGTGGTCGGCACGTCGCCGTAGGCGGACGCCGTCGTGCCTGGTAGATCGAGATCCAGCACATCCTCAGCGGAGGTCAGCAGGACCTCCCCGTCGAGGTCCGATGCGTCGAGCTCGTCGACCGCGAGAAGGTGCGATTCGGTGGCTGCGACGACCACAGGCAGCTCGTCGTAGAGACGGATCACGTGCAGGTCGGCATCCTCGATGGGCAACCGGACGAGGGCGGCGTCGAGATCCGCGAGCGCCGCACGCTGGTCGGCGACAACGAGGGGAACGACCTCGAGTGCGACCTGCGGCATCCGCTGCTTCCACGCGTCGATCCACTTGCCCGGCGTCGCGCCGGGGATCACGCCGAGGCGGAAGAGCCGGGGTTCGGATGCCGCGGCGTCAGAGCGTCCGACAGCGGGTGCGCTGCGGCCGGAGGGATTCTTCGGCGTGCTCTTGGCCGGCTGCTTCTGCTTGGACGCACCCCTGCCCGTGCGGACGGGCGTGCCCTTGCTGACGGGGCGCCGGCCTCCGCCCGCGCGTCCGCTCCGCCCGCCGCCTCCCGCTTTCGCCACGTCCTCAGGCTACTCGCCCTGGCACGTATGGACGACGAGGGGCGACGCGAGAAACCACCTGGCGCGCGAGAAACCGCGCCTGCGGTGGCTTCTCGCGCGGGGAGTGGTTTCTCGTTCCCTCGATCAGGCCGCGAGCCAGAGGCCCTTGCGGTCGGTGGCGATCGTGAGGCCGGCCGCGACGATCTCATCGTCGCCGATCCGTGAGCCGCGCATGATGCGCGCGCCAGCGCCGACCTCCGTGCGGACGCCGATGTGCGCCCCCGCGCCGACGGCGGCACCCTGTCCGATGTGCGCGTGCGCGTCGACCGACGCGTTCTCGCCGATCACGGCATCCGGCTCCACCCAGGCGCCGCGGGCGATCTTCGCCCCCGCGGCGACGCGTGCGCCGGGTTCGATATAGGCGCCTGCCTCGATGACCGCCATCGGGTGCACCTTCGCGCCGTGCGCGACGAGACCACGGCCATTGGCGTGCTTGCGGTACCGCAGCGTAGCGCCCTGGTCGTCCTCGATATCGATGTAGTTCTTGCCCACGATTCCTCCCGTTCCGGAGACTCCCGGATATATTGACAACCACCGTCATCGCCGATTCATTCCCGGATCGGGATGGGTCATCTCTGGCAGGTCGGACACCAGAACGTGACGCGTTCGCGCGTGGGGTCGGCGCCCTGCTCGCCGCGTCTGATGAGCGTTCCGCACCGCCGGCACGGCTGCCCGGCGCGGCCGTACACCCAGTCGGTCGCACCGCGACGTGCGACGCCGGTGAACGTGCGGTCCGGCCGATCCCGATTCGCGCGGATCGTCCGGACTCCGAGTGACACCAGGGCGTCGGCATCCACGGCCGCTGCCGGCGTCGTGGGCAGGATGCCCCGCAGGAACAGCAGCTCGGCGGCGTACTCGTTTCCGAACCCGGCGACGTTGCGCTGGTCGAGCAGGGCCACATGGATGCTGCGGCTGTCCGCGCTCAACCTGCGGGCAGCCTCCGCTGCATCCCAGTCGGGACCCAGGGGATCGGGACCCAGGTACCCCATGAGCTGTTCCTCGTCGCGCGTCGCGACGAGCTGCACCTCCGCGATGTCGACGCCGACGGCTTCTCGCCGTGCCGTGGCGACGATCGCCCGCACGCGGAACGCCGGATGCCGCCACTTCTGGCCGGTCTCGTAGAGGTGCCAGGCGCCGTCCATCCGCAGATGGGAATGCAGCGTGTACTCGCCGATGCGCAGCAGCAGATGCTTGCCCCTCGCGACGCATCCGTGGACGGTCTGTCCGGTGAGATCCGCGGTGGCGGCACGCGGAACCCGCAGATCGAAGCGCGTGACCTCGTGCCCCGCGAGCGCCTCATGCAGGCGTCGCGCGGTGCGGAAGACGGTGTCGCCCTCAGGCATCCGCTGATGCCGGCGGCGGGGTCGGGGCGCGTTCGACCAGCGAGCGGGCCAGTGCGGTCGACCCGGCGACGGCCGCGGGCATCGTGATGACAGCGCCGAGCGGAATCATGAAGCACAGCTGCGTGGCGACGCCGAAACCCAGCACCCGTGCACGGCTGACGGAGAGCACCTCCGACCGCGAATAGGCGGTCAGGCCGCGCGCGTCGAAGGCGCGACCCGTGAGCTCTCTGGCGAGAAGGCGCCCGGAGAGGACGATGCCGGTCGCCCCGGCGAGGAACCCGCCGACCAGCGGGATGAATCCGATCGCCAGCGTCAGCAGCGCCACGAGGAGGCCGAGCGCGATCAGTCGGATGCCCTCGCCGAGCGTCGTCCAGAACCCGGTCTCGCCGGTCGGCTCGTCACCGCCGAACTCGCGCTCAGCGCCGCGCCAGATCCGCTGGTAGAACGGGTCGCCGATGGTCAGGGTCAGCGCGGTGAACACGGCGCCGGCGAGTGCCAGAGCGGCGACGAAGAGCACGATGCCCAGGCTGACCCGCAGCACTTCGCGCCACGGGCTGATCCAGCCGTCGGCGAAGGGCGTCGCCCAGTCGGTGAGGACTCCGAGGCTCAGACCGAACGGGACGAGCGCTGCGGCGAGCACCAGGAAGGCGATGACCGCCGGGATGAGGCCGAGCGCCATGAGCCGCGGTCGCGTGCGCCAGAACCGGAAGCCCGTCAGGAGCATTCCGACGCCGATACCGAACTCGCGCAGCATGCCTCCAGAGTACGGGGCGACCAGGACGTGCGAGCGGACGCGCGAAGTGGTGTGCATCGGCCCGCCCGCCGTCAGATCGCCTTGCGCAGGGTGTAGCCGCGCGGTGTCGCGACGAACCCGGCTTCCTGCAGGGCGAGCGCGAACGGCGTGCCGTACACCGGTTCGCCGTTCACCTTCTCGACGGTGAGGGTCTCGAGCCTGCGGGCGCGCGAGGTCGTCGCGAGATCGGCGGCCGCAGCGTGCAGCGCCTGTTCATCGTCGCTGAAGGCCAGCACCGTGCGCCCGCCCCGTTCGAGGTAGAGCACGAGCGCGCCGTCGACGAGCACCACCAGCCCACCGGCCTTGCGCCCCGGTCGATGCGTGACGCCCTCGCGGCGCGGCCAGGGGAGCGCCGCGCCGTACGGGTTCGCGGGGTCGGTGGCGGCGAGGGTGATCGCCCTGCGCGGGGGTGGATCGGACAGGCCGGCGAACGTCCGCAGGCGATCGACGGTCGTGGAGGCCGCGAACTGCGCGGCTCCGAGCTTCTCGATCACGTACCCGCGCCGGCAATGCCCCGCCTCCTCGAACCCGGCCAGCACGCGGTACACCTGGGCGAAACCGCCGGGAACCCCCTCGGACTGCGCCGAGCCGCGCGTCACGACGCCGTAGCGGTCGAGCAGCAGCCCCGCGGAGACGGTCGCACGACGGGCGGGGTCGGACTCGCCGGCCGGCAGCAGCGACCACCGTCCGCCGGTGATCGTCGGACGGGCCGCGGCACCGGCGAAGGACACGCCTCGATACGTGCGTGCACGCGGCGCGCGTCGGACGGCTTTGTGCGCCTGCGAGCCGCCGGCGAGCAGCTTCCGCACGGGGGCGAACGTGTCGTTGGTGACGCGACCCGACCAGGTCAGCGTCCACAGGGCGTCGAGGACCGACTGCTCGTTCTCCGCCCCGATCCGGTCGCGCAGGTGCGAGGCGAACGAGGCGCCGCCCGTGCCGAGCGCGTCCAGCAGTCGAGCCTCGAGGGAATCGGGGGCGATCTCGGTCTCGTCGGGGTCGGGGAGCGTGAAGGGGGCGAGATCCACCGGATGCAGGGACACCCATCCGTCGCGTCCAGGCAGCGTCCCGTGTCCGGACCAGATGACCTCGCCGTTCGCGGTCAGTTCGTCGAGCAGCGCGGGCGAGTAGTCCCGCACGCGGGACGGCAGCACGAGCGATTCCCAGGCGCTGGCCGGGATCGGTACGCCGGCGAGCTGCTCGATCACGCTCAGGACGCCTTCGAGGCCCTCCACCGGCCGGGACAGATGCTGCCAGTCGGGCAGGAACCGCGCGAACGCCGCCGGCTCGACCGGCTCGACGCTGCCGCGGATCGCGGCGAGCGACCGCATCCGCAGACGCCGCAGCACCTCGGTGTCGCACCACTCCGGACCGTCGTCCGAGGCGGCTTCGGCGGCGGACAGGAAGTAGCCGCTGCTGAGCCGCCCCGCGCTCTCCAACCGCTGCAGCGTGTGCCTGGCCACCGCTGCTCCGATGCCGAAACGCGTCGCGACCGCCTCGGTCGTGAAGGGCCCATGGGTGCGGGCATGGCGGGCGACGAGGTCGCCGAGCGGGTCGGATACCTGCTCGAGGAAGGCGACGGGGATACCGGTGGGCAGCGCGGCACCGAGTGCATCGCGCAGTCGCGCGGCATCCTCGATCGCCGCGATGCGCGGGACGGCGCCGATCGTGACGGGGATCGCCCGCCGCGCGGCGACGAGCGCCTCGAGGTGCGCCGACGCCTCGGCCTCCGGTGGCGCGGTCCCCCCGTCGGACGGCTCGAGGCGCGCCGCCACCTCCGCGGCATCCAACGGCCCGAGCATCCGCAGGAGGTCGGCGACGCCCTCGACGCCGCGGGCGCGGCGATCCGGGTCGAGTCGCTGCGCCTCTCGCTCGAACTGCGCGATGACGTCGGGGTCGAGCAGCTCGCGCATCTCGACCGTGCCGAGCAACTCGCCCAGCAGAGCGGGGTCCACCGAGAGCGCGGCCGCGCGGCGCTCGGCGAGCGGGGAATCGCCTTCGTACATGAAGGCGCCCACGTAGCCGAACAGCAGGTCGCGGGCGTACGGCGACGGTTGGGCCGGTTCGGTCTCGACGAGGCGGACGCGCCGATCGGCGATCCACGTCGCGAGTCTGCGCAGGGCAGGGAGGTCGTACACGTCCTGCAGCACTTCGCGCAGCGTCTCCAGGATCACCGGAAACGTCGGATGCCGTCTGGCGACTTCGAGCAGTTGGGCGCTGCGCTGCCGCTGCTGCCACAGCGGGGAACGCCGGTTCGGGTTCGTCCGCGGCATGAGCAGCGCACGTGCGGCGCATTCGCGGAACCGCGACGCGAACAGCGCGGAGCCGCCGACCTCCTCCGTCACGAGCTGTTCGAGCTCGTCGGGGTCGAACACGAACAGGTCGGCGCCCGGTGGTTCGCTGTCGGCATCCGGGATGCGGACGATGATGCCGTCGTCGCTGGCCACCGCGGATCCCTCGACGCCGAGCCGCTCCCTGACACGGGCGTTGATCGCCAGCGCCCAGGGGGCGTGGACCTTCATGCCGTACGGAGAATGCAGGATGATCCGCCAGTCGCCGACCTCGTCGTGCCCTCGTTCGATGGTCAGCGTCCGATCGGTCGGCAGCGTTCCGGTGGCGGCGCGCTGTTCGGACAGATGCGCCATGAGATTGTCGCGCGCCATCTCGTCGAGACCGGCGTCCATGAGGCGCTGCGTCGCCTTCGCCGGCTCGGCCGATGAGATTTCACGGGAGAATGCCCCGAGTGCTTCGCCGAGCTCGAACGGACGCCCGATGCCGTCGCCGTGCCAGAACGGCACTCGGCCTGGTTGGCCGTACGCGGGGATGACGTTGACGCGGTCGTGCGTGATCTCGGCGATGCGCCAGCTCGTGGTCCCGAGGGTGAACACATCACCCACACGCGATTCGTAGACCATCTCCTCATCGAGCTCGCCGACCCTGGCCCCGGTCGTCTCGCCGGCGACGAAGACGCCGAACAGGCCGCGATCGGGGATCGTCCCGCCGCTGGTCACGGCGATCCGCTGGGCGCCGGGGCGACCGGTGAGCGTCCCGGCGTCGCGATCCCAGACCAGGCGCGGACGCAGCTCGGCGAACTCGTCGGATGGGAAGCGGCCCGCCAGCAGATCGAGCGTCGCCTCGTAAGCGGAACGCGGAAGAGACTGGAACGGCGCGGACCGGCGGACCGTCTCGAACCAGTCCTCGACGCCGATCGGATCGATCGCGCACGCGGCGACGGTCTGCTGCGCGAGGATGTCGAGCGGATTGCGCGGCACGGAGATCGCTTCGATCTTGCCCGCCAGCATCCGCTCGGTCACGATCGCCGTGTGCAGCACGTCGCCTCGGTGCTTGGGGAAGAGCGCGGCACGGCTGATCTCGCCGACCTGGTGTCCTGCGCGTCCGACGCGTTGCAAGCCGGATGCCGCTGAGGGCGGCGCCTCGACCTGGATCACGAGATCGACGGCGCCCATGTCGATGCCGAGCTCGAGGCTGCTGGTCGCGACGACGCAGCGCAGGATGCCGGACTTCAACTCCTCCTCGACCTGGGCGCGCTGCTCCTTGGAGACCGATCCGTGGTGGGCCTTGGCGAGCACGGCGTCGGCGCCGGCGGTGGCGCCGCCCTGGGCGGGCATCTGCGCCGGTACCCTTCGGGCGGGTGCGGGCGGTGGATCGTCGCCGTTGCGCTCGGTGTAGATCTCATTGAGCCGGCCGGTGAGGCGCTCGGCGAGACGACGTGAGTTCGCGAACACGATCGTCGAGTTGTTCTGCAGGATCCGGTCGACGATCGCCTCTTCGACGTGCGGCCAGACCGACCCGGTGACCTCGGTGTACTCCGCGTCGTCCGGGGCCATCGGATCGGGCGCGCCCGGGGGTGCCGGGGGATTCGTCATGTCGGCGATCGGAACCACGACCCCGAGCTCGAACGTCTTCGTGGCGCGGGGCGCGACGATCTCGACCGGCTCCGAGCCGCCGAGGAAGCGGGCGACCTCGTCGATCGGGCGAACGGTCGCCGACAGTCCGATGCGCTGCGCCGGCGTCTCGATGCCCCGCGCCCGACGCAGGGCGTCCAGCCGCTCGAGGCTCACCGCGAGGTGCGCGCCCCTCTTGGTCGCGGCGACGGCGTGCACCTCGTCGATGATGACCGTGTGCACACCGCGCAGGGTCTCACCCGCCCGGCTCGTCAGCATGAGGTAAAGCGATTCGGGCGTGGTGATGAGGATGTCGGGGGGATTCGACACGAGCTTTCGGCGGTCGCTCGAGGTGGTGTCGCCCGAGCGGACCCCGACGGTGACCGACGGTGCGGTCTCGCCGAGTCGCCGAGCCGACTGCCCGATGCCCACCAGGGGCGAACGGAGGTTGCGCTCGACATCGACGCCCAGTGCCTTCAGCGGCGAGATGTAGAGCACGCGCGTCCGCGGCACATCGTCGGCGTCGTCGGTCGCCGCGGCGCGCTCACGGAAGATGCTGTCGATCGCCCAGAGGAACGCCGACAGCGTCTTGCCCGAGCCCGTCGGCGCGACCACGAGCGCGTGCTTGCCCGCGGAGATCGCATCCCACGCGCCCGACTGCGCTGATGTGGGCGCGGCGAACGCCCCGCGGAACCAGTCCTGGGTCGCCGGCGTGAAGCGCTCGAGCACATCGCTCATGCATCCATCATGGTCGGTGCGTCGGACATCGGGCCCTGGATGTCCGACGCACCGGGGAAGACGGTCTCGTCACTCCACCTGCGACAGGTCGCCGTCCGCGTCGATCGCGAGCGTGAGATCGAGATCGAGACGCTTCAGGAACGCGTCGTCGTGACTCACCACGAGCACCGCTCCGCGGTACGCCCGCAGCGCCTCGACGACCTGATCGACCGTGTCGAGGTCGAGGTTGTTCGTCGGTTCGTCGAGCACAACGAGGTGCGGCGCCGGATCGGCCAGGAGCAGCTTCGCCAGAGCCACGCGGAAGCGCTCGCCGCCGGACAGCGACCCCACGGGGCGGTCCGTCGTCCTGCCGCGGATGAGAAAGCGCGCCAGACGGTTGCGCAGCTCCTTCTCGGGGATCGCGGGCGCCGCCGCCGCGATGTTCTCGAACACCGAGCGGGACTCGTCGAGGCCGTCGATCCGCTGCGGCAGGTAGCCGATGCGGTCGGTGTGCGCTTCGACGTGCAGTCCCGATCCCGGTTCCGACGCGCCGCTCACGAGTCGCTCCAGCAGCGTCGTCTTACCGGCGCCGTTGCGGCCGATCAGCGCGACGCGCTCCGGACCCTGGACGATCCACTCCCGTTCGTCACCGCCGATCGTGGCGATGCGGCGGCTGCGCGAGACCTCCGGATCCGGGAGCTCGATCTTCATCGTGTCGTCCGAGCGGATGCGGCGACCAGCCTGGTCGAGTGCGGCGCGCGCGGCCTCCTCCTTCGCGGCGACCTCGGTGCGCAGCCGACCGGCGGACACCTCGGCGGCCATCTTCCTCCCGTTGGCGATGATCTTCGGCACGCGCTTCTCCTCGAACGCCTTCCGCCCCATCTGCGCGCGGGTCGCGAGCTTGGACTCCGCCTCGATCCGCTGGCGCTTCTCCTTCTTCAAGGCCTGCGAGGCGTCCCGCTCGGCCTGCTTCGCGGCATCCTGTTCGGCGTCCAGCCAGGCGCGCCATTCGGAGTACGGCCCGCCGAAGACGCTGAGCGTGTGCGCGTACAGCTCGGCCGTGTCGTCCATGAGTTCGAGCAGGCCGAGATCGTGGCTGACCACGATCAGAGTGCCCTTCCACGACCGGACCATGTCGGCGAGCTTCGCCCGCGCGTCACGGTCCAGGTTGTTGGTCGGTTCGTCGAGCAGCGTGATCGGCGCGCGCCGCAGGCGGATGCCGGCGATCGCCACGAGCACGGCCTCGCCGCCGGAGAGCTCTCCGACCCGCCGGTCCAGGAACGACGGGTCGAGTCCGGCTTCGGCGAGGGATGCCGCGGCGCGCGCCTCGATGTCCCAATCGTCTCCCACGGCATCGAAGTGCGCGGGGTCGACGTCGCCGGACTCGATCGCCCGCACGGCGTCGAGAGCGGCGGCCACGCCGAGAAGCTCTGCGACCCGGCGGTCGGTGTCGAGGGTCAGGCGCTGGGGGAGGGACGCGACCTCCCCCGTGGTGTGGACCGAGCCGGAGGTCGGCGTCAGCTCACCGGCCATCAGGCGCAGCAGCGTGGACTTGCCAGAGCCGTTGCGACCGACGAGACCGGTGCGGCCCGTGCCGAACGCGCCCGAGACGCTGTCGAGCGCGATCGAGCCGTCGGGCCAGGCGAAGGTGAGGCGGTCGAGCGTGACCGAAGCATGAAGGGTCGGGGTTGACATGGTGTCTCCTGTCGAGTGCGAGGGTGCACTGACACCGGGGGATCGCTCGACGCCGCAGAGGGCGGAGGGATGCCGTGTCCGTGAAGGATCGTCGGGTCAGCGCGCGGAAAGAGGGGCGCGGAGGCGACGATTCAGATCAAAGGACTTCCCAACACGGCGGACAGGTCGCAACGAGACTACCGGCCGTCGACGTTTCGTGCAACCCGGGCGTGTCGCGTCGGCTGTCCGTCGTGCGGGGGATGCCTCAGCGAGCGCGCCCGCATAGCGTGGAGGCATGGCTGAGAACGGGATGAGTCCGCACGAGGCGCGTCAGCGCGCGAACTGGGGGATCGGCATCGCGCTCGGAATGGGCGTCGGCGTCGCGATGGGGGCCGCGCTGCAGAACATGGGCGTCGGCATCGCGCTGGGCATCGCGATCGGCGTCGCCTTCGCGCTCGCCTTCGGCCGGACCGCGACCGCGGGGGGCAGCGGAGCGGACGTCATGGGTGACGGAGTCGCTGAGGACACTGCTGATGCGCCCGGAGGAGACGAGGTTCCGGATGACGACGACCGGCCGACGCCTGGATACTGAAGGGCTGCGGGCGCGTCAGGCGATCCGCTCGAGCCACTTGTCCAGGAAGACGCGGACGTCGAGCAGTTCGTCTTCGGAGATGCTGTGCGTGAGCCCCTGATAGACGCGGCCGGAGAGATCCGCGTGCTCGGGCAGCCAGAGCGCGGTGTGCGCGATCAGATCCGGCGGGATCACGTCATCGTTGGTGCCCCGGCCCCAGAAGACAGCGGGGCGCAGCTCCCGGAGCTCGTCATCGCGAGGCAGATCTCCGGGTGTCGCGTAGCCGCTCAGCGCGACGACGGCATCGAATCGCTCGGGCGCCAGGCGCAGCGCCTGCAGCGACACCGCGGCGCCCTGCGAGAAGCCGAGCAGCGCCACGGATGACGCTCCGGATGCCGCGGCATCCAACCAGGCCAGGACGGCTCGGGCGGCGGCCGTCGTCGGCTCCGGGCTGCGCGAGTCCAGATCCTCGATCGGATACCACGAGCGGCCTGGCATGGGCCATGGCGGCGTGAGGGGAGCGGCGAGCGACGCGACAGCGATGCCTTCCGGCAGGTAGGGGACGACGCCGAACAGGTCGTGCTCGTCGGCCCCGTAGCCGTGCAGCAGCACGACGAGCGGCCGGCCGTCCCTGGCTCCTGGCGCCCAGCGCGTGATCGTGTCGTCGATCGTCAGCTCGTCTTCCACGCCACCATCCTGCCAGCGCGTGCGGACACCGGACCCGCGCAGAGGCCGGCCTGGTAGAAATGACCCATGACCGTCCGCACGCCTGATCCAGACCCCGAGGACTCCGACGACGACCTCGCACGATTCGGCGAGGTGCCTGCTGAGGCGGGCAACCCCGGCTGGCTGAGCGAGATCGAGCTCGCCGAGGCGCGCCGCAGGCTGCCCATGCTCTACGTCGAGGCGCTCCCGGTGCGCACGGACGGCGTCGGGCAGGTCACCGAGGTCGGCATCCTGCTGCGTTCGACGCCGCTGGGCGAGATGACGCGGACGATCGTGTCCGGACGCGTCCGCTTCGGCGAGACGATCCGCGATGCGCTGTTCCGTCACGTCGAGAACGATCTCGGCCCGATGGCGTTCCCGCTGCTCCCGCCGCAGCCCGCGCCGTTCGCCGTGGCGGAGTACTTCCCGATCCCGGGCGTGAGCGCGTTCCACGACGACCGCCAGCATGCGGTCTCACTCGCCTACGTCGTTCCCGTCACGGGCACGTGCGAACCGCGGACCGACGCCCTCGAGGTCACCTGGTTCTCTCCGGAGGAAGCGGCCTCCGACGAGGTCTCCGCCGAGATGGAGGGCGGGAGGGGCACCCTCATCCGCCAGGCGCTGGCGAGCCTCGGCCTCCTCCGCTGACGCCGTCCGTGCAGTTCTATCCGATTTCCTATAGGATCTGAGCACGCGGCGGGACCACCCCCGCGACCGCAGCCGCTCTAAGGAGATCGCAATGACGCGCCTGTTCAACGATCCGGACGACTTCGCCACCGACTCCGCCGCCGGTTTCGTCGCCGCGAGCGCCCGATGGGTCCGTCCGGTCACCGGCGGCGTGGTCCGCTCGACCCGCGGCGCCGGACCCACCGTCTCGGTCGTGATCGGCGGGGGCAGCGGTCACTATCCCGCCTTCGCCGGCCTGGTCGGCCCCGGCCTCGCCCACGGTGCCGTCATGGGCAATCTCTTCGCCTCGCCGTCGGCGCATCAGGTGCACTCGGTCGCCACGGCCGCGCACGAGGGACGCGGCGTGCTGCTGAGCTACGGCAACTACGCCGGCGACGTGCTGCACTTCGGTCAGGCGCAGGAGCGTCTGCGTGCGGCAGGCGTCGACTGCCGCACGGTCACCGTCACGGACGACATCTCCAGCGCCCCGGCATCCGAGCGCGAGAAGCGCCGCGGGATCGCCGGCGACCTCGTCGTCTTCAAGATCGCCGGCGCGGCGGCCGAAGCCGGCCTCGACCTCGACGAGGTCGAGCGCCTCGCGATCGCCGCGAACGACCGCACCCGCTCGCTCGGCGTCGCCTTCAGCGGCTGCACGCTCCCCGGCGCAGACGAGCCCCTGTTCACGGTTCCCGAGGGGCGCATGGCGGTGGGTCTCGGCATCCACGGCGAACCGGGCATCGACGAGGTCGACGTGCCGACGGCCGCCGGCCTGGCGCAGCTGTTCGTGTCCTCGCTGCTCGAGGAGATCCCCGACGGAGTGAACCGTGACGGCGCGCGCGTCGTGCCGATCCTGAACGGCCTCGGAAGCGTCAAGTACGAAGAGCTCTACGTCGTCTACGCGGAGGTGGATCGACTGCTCTCCGAGGCGGGCCTCACCGTCGTCTCGCCCGAGGTGGGGGAGTTCTGCACGAGCTTCGACATGGCCGGCGTCTCCCTGACGCTGCTCTGGCTGGACGACGAGCTCGAGCAGCTCTGGCTCGCAGCCTGCGACACTCCGGCGTTCCGCCGCGGCGCCGTGGAGGGCCGCATCGCCGTCGACACGGTCGCGGCCGAGGAGGAGGAGTTCGTGATCGGCGCGGCCTCCGCCGAGTCGCAGAGCGCGGCGCAGACGATCGGTCGTGCGCTGTCCGCCATGGCCGCGATGCTGGACGCCGAAGCCGAAGAGCTCGGGCGCATCGACCGCATCGCCGGCGACGGCGACCACGGCATCGGAATGCAGCGCGGCAGCAAGGCCGCAGCTGCTGCGGCGGAGGAAGCCGTCGCGGGCGGCGCCGGTGCCCTCACCACGTTGCACCACGCCGGCGACGCCTGGGCGGACAAGGGCGGCGGAACCTCCGGCGCCATCTGGGGTGAGATGCTCGTGGCTCTCGGCACAGCGCTCGGCGACGATGCGGAGGTCGATGCGGATGCCGTCGGAGCCGGTGTGGCCCGCATGAAGGACGCCGTGATGTCCTTCGGCAAGGCCACGGTCGGCGACAAGACCATGATCGATGCGATCGTGCCGTTCGCGGATCGGCTCACCGAGCGGCTGGAAGCCGGCGACGAACTCGTCCCGGCCTGGACGGATGCCGCGGCGCTGGCGACCGAGGCGGCCGAGGCCACCGCGAACCTGACCGCCAAGCTCGGCCGTGCGCGTTCGCACGGCGATAAGAGCCTCGGCACCCCCGACCCCGGCGCGGTCTCGTTCGCGCTCATCACGCACACGGTTCTCGACATCCTGAAAGGGGATGACTGAAATGGCACTTCGACTGGTGATCGGCTCTGATGATGCAGGCTTCGATTACAAGGAGCGCATCAAGGCCGACCTGCTGAACAACCCGCTCGTCGCCGACGTCGTCGACGTGGGCGTCGACGCCGACGGGCACACCAACTACCCGACGATCGCGACCACGGCGGCTGAGAAGGTCGCCGCCGGCGAAGCCGACCGTGCGATCCTGATCTGCGGCACCGGCCTCGGCGTCGCGATCGCGGCGAACAAGGTGCAGGGCATCCGGGCCGTCACCGCGCACGACTCGTTCAGCGTCGAGCGCTCCGTGCTCTCCAACGACGCCCAGGTGTTGTGCATGGGCCAGCGCGTCGTCGGCATCGAGCTCGCCCGGCGCCTCGCGGCCGAGTGGCTCACCTACACCTTTGACCCGCAGAGCGCCTCGGCCGAGAAGGTCGACGAGATCTGCGCCTACGAAGCACGCTGATCATGGCGGAGCGGATGCTGATCGGCGCGAGCCTGAAGATGTACTTCTCGCATGCCCGCACGGTGGACTGGGTCTCGGATGTCGCCGCGATCGTCGCCGAGCATCCGGCCCGCGATCAGGTCACGGCGTTCGTGATCCCGCAGTACCCGTCCATCCCTGCGGCGCTCGAGCACGCCGGCGACCTCGCGGTCGGGGCGCAGGACGTCGCGACCGAGGATGCCGGCGCCTTCACCGGTGAGGTCTCGGCGGCCGTGCTGGCCGAGCTCGGCTGCCGATTCGTCGAGGTCGGTCACGCCGAGCGCCGTCGCCTGTTCGGCGACACCGATGAGGTCATCGCCGCCAAGACGCATGCCGCGCTGCGCAACGGGCTCACCCCCATCCTGTGCGTCGGCGAGACCGACCGTGCGGCACCGGATGCCGCGGCGGAGGCCTGCCTCGCGCAGATCCGCTCCGCACTGTCGGAGGCGACGGATGCGGGAGTCGCCGGCCCTCTCGTGATCGCGTACGAACCCGTCTGGGCGATCGGCGCACCGGAGCCGGCCGACGCCGATCACATCCGCGGCGTCTGCAGTGCTCTGCGCGCTCAGCTGGGCGGCGACGTGTCGGTGATCTACGGCGGCAGCGCCGGCCCCGGACTCCTCTCGCAGATCTCGGACAGCGTCGACGGCCTGTTCCTCGGACGTTTCGCGCACGACCCAGACGCGGTTCGTGCCATCCTCGATGAAGTGGGATCACTGACGGCGTGATCGCCGTGGTGTGAGGGGACGATGATGGGCGAAGAGCGCGACGGGGGGCTGCGCGGGCTGGAGACGACGATCGAGCGTCGAGGCCTGCGCGACCACGTGTACGAGCGCATCCTGCAGCTGCTGCTCAGCGGCGAGGCCGCGCCGGGGGCCCGGCTGTCGATCGACACGATCGCCCGCCAGTTGGACGTCTCGCCGACGCCCGTTCGTGAGGCGATGGTGCAGCTCGAGCGCACCGGCCTCGTCACCCGCGAGGCGCTGAAGGGCTACCGTGTCGCCCCGCCGCTGGGTCTGGCGCAGCTGCAGGAGCTGTTCGAGGCGCGGATCATGCTGGAATCCCGCGCCGCACGTCTCGCGACGCCGGCCACCGAGCAGATGATCGCCGAGCTCCGCTCCGCCGAGGAGGAGCACCGCCGCATCGGCGAGCGGGTGATCACGACGCTGCGCGCCGCCGCGACGGACGTCGAGCTGACGACGGCCTACTTCGCCGCGGATGCCGCGTTCCACCGCGTGGTCTTCCAGCACTGCGGCAACCGCTATCTGACCGAGATGTCGGAGTCCCTGGGCGCGCAGCTGCACCGCATGCGCCAGTCGGCCGAGCACGGCGTCACGGACGTCCGCGAGGCCATCGCGGAGCACGAGGCCATCGTCGACGCGTTCGCGAGCGGTGACCCGGATGCTCCGGAGGAGCTCATGCGGCGCCACATCGAACAGGTGCGGGCGCGGTCGCTCGATCTCGAGCAGTCCTGAGGAGCGTGCAGATCAGCGTCGCTTGCGCTTTGTTCTATTTCCTATAGGATCTACGAAGACCGGCACCATACCGGAGAGAATCGTCAACGGAGTCGTCATGACCGCAACGTCGCAGCCCCTCACCAGTGAGAACTGGCCCATCGCCGTCTGCATGCACGGGTTCAGCCCCGTGGCCCCCGACGGGACGCGTCTGCACGACGCCTCCGCCGAGACCTGGGACGGGATCTTCGGTCAGATCGAGCGCCTCGGCTTCACCGCGGTCGAGATCGCGGACAGCCACATCCGCCCCTCCGAACTCACCCCCGAGCGCCGGGCGGATCTGAAGACGATCGCGGGCAGCCACGGTGTCCAGCTCATCTCCGTGCATGTGCAGCGTCAGAGCGTCATCGAACCGGGCAAGGGCGAGGAGAACCTCGCGTACGCGCACCGCGCGATCGACGCCGCCGCCGAGCTCGGGATGCAGGTCTTCTCCACAGGCCTGCACCAGCCGTTCACCGAGGCGCAGCGCACGGCGCTGTGGTTCTGGACCGCGCAGGGGCCGGTCGACCCCGACGACGCCGACACCCGTGCCCTCGCGGTCAAGCGCCTGCGCGAACTCGGCGAGCACGCGGCATCCGTCGGCCTGCCGATGTCGCTGGAGATGTACGAGGACACGTACCTCGGCACCGCCGACAGTGCGGTCCGCCTGATCGAGGAGATCGGGCTGGACAACGTCGGCCTCAACCCCGACATCGCCAACCTCATCCGTCTGCACCGTCCGATCGAGGACTGGCGCGAGATGCACGAGAAGACCCTGCCGTACGCCAATTACTGGCATGTCAAGAACTACACCCGCGACGAGGCCGCAGACGGCAGCTGGCAGACCTCGGTGCCCACGAGCATGGAGCTCGGCCTCATCAACTACCGTGCGATGGTCGCCCGCGCGGTCGAGGTCGGATTCCGCGGACCCTTCCTCATGGAGCAGTACGGCGGGGACAGCCTCGGCGTGTGCGCCACGAACCGCGACTATCTGCGGACGCTCCTTCCGGATGCCGTCTGAACGATCACCCAGGAGACGATTGACATGACTGAACAGGAACGCCCCGTCTACGCCGTCATCGGCAGCGGCTACATGGGCGGCGGGATCGCCCAGTCGCTCGCGCTGTCCGGCGCCGACGTCCGCATCGCCGACGTCGACATCCAGATCGCCCGCAGCAACCGCGAGCGCCTCATCACCGAGGCCGCGCAGTTCGCCTCCGATGGGCTCTTCCCCGCGGATGCGTCGGAGATCATCGCCGAGCGCCTGACCGCCGCGACGATCGAGGATGCCGTGGTCGGCGCTTCGTTCATCGAGGAGGCCGTGCCGGAGAAGATCGAGATCAAGCACGCGACACTGCGCCGCATCTCCGAGGCGGCTGCTCCCGACGCCGTCATCGGCAGCAACACGTCGACGATCCTCATCGGCAAGCTCGCCGAGGCGGTCGTGAACCCGGAGCGCTTCCTGGGCGTGCACTTCTCCAACCCGGCGCCTTTCATCCCCGGTGTCGAGCTCATCCCGCACGCCGGGACGGATGCCGAGATCCTCCCCGTCGTCGAGCAGATCGTCGCCGCCACCGGCAAGGAGACCGCCCGCGTCAAGGACGCGACCGGGTTCGTCCTCAACCGCCTGCAGTACGCGCTGTTCCACGAGGCGACCCAGCTCGTCGAGGAGGGCGTCGCGAGCCCCGAGGACATCGACACGATCGTGCGCACGACGTTCGGCTTCCGTCTGCCGTTCTTCGGTCCGTTCGCGATCGCGGACATGGCAGGGCTCGACGTCTACGCCTTTTGCTACGCGTCGCTGCAGACCGAGTTCCCTGAGCGGTTCGCGACGCCGAAGGCGCTCGCCGACCTCGTCGAGGCGGGCAAGCTCGGCACGAAGTCGGGGGCCGGCTTCCTCGACGTGCCCGCCGACCGGACGCCGGAACTGATCGCGTACCGCAACAAGGCCTACGTGGCGATGAAGAAGCTCGTCGACGAACTCGGCCCCGCCCCGATCCACCCCGCACAGAGCTGAAGGACGTGACCATGGCAACGGAATTCCCCGCAGAGCGCACCGCGATCCTGACCGGTGCTGCCAGCCCACGCGGCATCGGCCGCGCCACCGCCTTCTATCTCGCCGAGCGCGGCTGGAACATCGGCATCATCGACGTCGACGGTGAGGCGGCCGCCCGGACCGCGGCCGAGGTCGCCGAGAAGCACGGCGTCCGGGCCGCCGGAGCCGGAGCGAACGTCGCCGACCGCGAGCAGGCCGTCGCGGCCGTCGATGCGCTCGAGGCACAGTTGCCGCAGATCGTTGCGCTGGTGAACTTCGCCGGCGTCTCGTCGCCGGTGCCGTACCTGGACGTCACCCCTGAGGAGTGGTTCCGTGTCGAGTCCATCAACCTCGACGGCGTGCACTGGATCACCCAGCGCGTCGCACGCACGCTCGCCGAGAACGGAGTCGGCCGGCTCGTCGGCATCTCGTCGGTGTCCGCCCAGCGCGGCGGCGGCACGTACTCCAAGACGCCGTACTCGGCATCCAAGGCGGCCGTCATCGGTCTGATGCGCTCCATCGCCCGCGAGCTGGGACCCGTGGGCGTGACGGCCAACGTCATCTCACCCGGTCCCATCGACACCGACATCATGGGCGGCACGCTCTCCGAGGAGCGCAAGACCGCGATGGCCGCCGACGGCGTGCTGCCCCGGATCGGCACCCCGACGGACATCGCCGCGGCTGTCGCCTACCTGATCAGCGAGGATGCCGGATTCGTGACGGGCCAGACCCTGAACGTCGACGGCGGCCTCTACATGCACTGAGATCCCCGAAAGGGAGCACGCCATGACCCGTTCCTGGTCCAAGGGCCGCATCGCCTTCCTGGTGCTCGGGCTGATCTGCGTGGCCGTCGGCCTCGTCATGATCATCCCGGCACTGGGAAGCTGACGCTCCCGCCTACCCACCACCCCCGACTGCTCAAAGGAGAGTCCTCGTGTCCTCATCCGAATTCGGCGAGGCGACGCGCACCAACGTCACCGTCGCGCAGGGCCTGCTCAACAGCCCGCACCTCGCCAGTGGCATCCGCAAGGCGACGTTCCGCCTCATGCCGATGCTCATCATCCTGTACTTCGTCGCGTTCCTGGATCGCACGAACGTCGGCTTCGCCGAGGCGGCGATGGAGGTCGATCGCGGCATCTCGGCCGGCGCGTACGCGCTCGGTGCCGGTATCTTCTTCATCGGCTACGCGCTCTTCGAGATCCCCTCGAACCTGCTGCTGGACAAGTTCGGCGCGCGCTTCTGGCTCGCGCGCATCGCCATCACCTGGGGCATCGTCGCATCGCTGTTCGCGTTCGTCAACGGCGAGACGATGTTCATCATCCTGCGCTTCCTGCTGGGTGTGACCGAGGCCGGTCTGTTCCCCGGCGTGATCATGTTCCTGGCGCAGTGGTTCCCCAACAAGCGCCGTGTCCAGATGTTCGCGCTGTTCTACCTCGCTCAGCCGTTCTCGCAGATGCTCGGCGCACCGCTCTCGGGCGGACTCATCAGCTTCGGCGAGCAGTTCACGCCGTGGGCCGGATGGCAGGTGATGTTCTTCGTCGAGGGCATGATGGCCGTCGCCGCCGGTATCGCCGCGTTCTTCTTCCTGGTCGATTCGCCGCAGAAGGCGAAGTTCCTCACGGACGACGAGAAGTTCGCGCTCAAGGCTGTGATGGAGCACGAGGACGGCATCAAGGAATCCGACGGCCCTCGGGGCATCGGAGCGGCGCTGATCAGCTGGAAGGTCTGGTACTTCACCGCGATCTACTTCTGCCTGCAGATCGCGGTCTACGGCACGACGTTCTACCTGCCGCAGCAGGTGGCCGGCCTGATCGGTCAGGACGTCGGCTGGCAGGTCGGCCTGGTCTCGGCCATCCCATGGGCGGTCGGTCTGTTCGCCTGCTACTACGTCGGCAAGTTCGCCACGTCGGTCAAGCGCCGCCGCAACTGGGGAACGCTGTTCTTCCTCATCACCGGCGTCGCGATCCTCGTCTCGGCTTGGGCCGGGGCGAACGGGCAGAGCCTGCTCGGCATCTTCGCGATCACGGTCGCCGTCGCCGCGTTCCTGTCGACCGGTCCGATCACATGGTCGTTCCCGACCTCGTTCCTCACCGGAGCAGCCGCCGCGACCGGTATCGGCCTCATCAACTCGCTCGGCAACCTCGGCGGCTTCGTCGCCCCGATCATGCGCACGAGCGTGAACGAGACGATCCCGACCGACAGCGGAGCGTGGGGCGTCGTCTCGCTCGGCGTGTTCGGCTTCCTCGGGGCCATTCTGATGTGGGCCACGCGCTACTTCAGCGCCAAGGCCGACGCGCTGCTGGTCGAAGAAGCAGTCCCGGGGCACTGACACCAGGGCAGAGGCGGAACGCGCATCCGGGGGTGCGCGTTCCGCCTCTTCTGTTCACCCTGGCGTCACTGCCCGGCGCTACCCTGCTCGCATGAGCAGAACACGACGCAGCCTGGGCGCAGCCGGCATCGCCGCGGCCCTCATCCTGGCGGGAGGCACGGCCGCCCCGGCGATCGCTGCCCAGCCCGCGGCATCCGATGACCGGGAGGTCCGTTCCGACGCACGATTCGCGACGTTCAACGCGTCGCTGAACCGCGGCGCCGACGGGCAGCTCGTCAGCGATCTGTCAGCGCCTGGCAACGCGCAGGCGGATGCCGTCGCCGAGATCATCCAGCGTGCGCAACCCGACGTGCTGCTGATCAACGAGTTCGACTACGACGCCGAGGGAGAGGCGCTGCGCCTCTTCCAGGACAACTACCTCTCCGTGCCGCACGGCGATGCCGAGCCCGTCACGTATCCGTACCGGTACACGGCGCCCGTGAACACCGGCGTGCCGAGCGGGTTCGACCTCAACAACGACGGCCAGGTGGTCGGTGGCGACGATGCGTGGGGCTTCGGCGGGTTCCCCGGTCAGTACGGGATGGCGGTGTACTCGAAGTTCCCGATCGACGAGGAGTCCGTACGGACCTTCCAGAAATTCCGCTGGGCCGACATGCCGGACGCGCTGCTGCCGGACGACCCGACCACGGCCGAGCCGGCGGACTTCTACTCCGAGGACGAGCTCGGGTCCTTCCCGTTGTCGAGCAAGTCCCACTGGGACGTCCCCGTGCAGGTCTCGAAGAACAAGACTGTGCATTTCCTCGTGTCGCATCCGACACCGCCGACGTTCGACGGCGTCGAAGACCGCAACGGTACGCGCAATCACGACGAGATCCGGTTCTGGGCGGACTACATCTCCGGGGCGGACTACATCTACGATGACGCGGGCCGGTCCGGCGGGCTGCGCGGGGGAGATCTCTTCGTGATCGCGGGCGACCAGAACGCCGATCCGAACGACGGCGACTCGACGGCCGGCGCGATCGACCAGCTGCTCACGCACCCGGCCGTGAACACCCGATGGGTTCCCGCGAGTGCCGGTGGAGCCGAGGCGTCCGTGCTGCAGGCGGGTGTCAACGCGGAGCACACCGGGGATGCCGCGCAGGACACGGCGGACTTCTCGGAGCCTCCCGGGAATCTGCGCGTCGACTATGTGCTGCCGAGCCGGCAGATCCGCATCATCGACTCCGCCGTGTTCTGGCCGGAGCAGGCCGATCCGCTCGCAGCGCTGACCGGCGTGTATCCGTTCCCGTCGAGCGATCACCGTCTCGTGTGGACGGACGTCGACGTGCCGGGGGCGAAGACCGGGCGCTGATCCGGCGCTGCCCCATGGACACGCGTTTCGGGCGGCGCTGCGTGGTTCAGGTCGCGATTTCTGCTGTTATGACGCCGTTGCAGCAGCAGAAAGTGCGACCTGAACGTTCGTCGGGCTCGAAGCAGCAGAAAGTGCGATCTGGACGGCGTTCGACGGGGCGGAGGTTCAGTCCCGCAGCCGCCGCGCGAGCGCGTCGACATCGGATGCCGTCATGCCGGCATCCCGCAGATACGAGCGCACGTCCAGTTCGGACAGCCACCCGTCCAGGGCGGCGACTCGGTCGGCGATGCGCGTCTCGATCTCCTCGTCGCTGAACTTCGGTTCGACGTAGCCGCCCTGCCCGGGAATCGGCACGGCGGGGAGGTCGCGCGCGTGCCGTCGACTGGCCTCGCGGAACCCGGCGGCATAATCGAGCAGGATGGCCTCGCGCTCGACCTCGGCCAGAGAGAGCAACATCGCGGCGATCATTCCGGTCCGATCCCTGCCACCGGCGCAGTGGAACAGTGCGCTGCCCTCGGACGCGGCGAGCGCGGTGAACACGGCGGCGAAGCGCTCGGGGTACAGACGCGTGTTGTCGGCGTACGAGCGCGGGTGATCCAGCCACGGCCCGCAGACGCGCATGAACTCCGCGTCGTCCGGGTCCTCGGTGGGTGCATGCACGACGACGACGCCCGCGGCGTGCTCCGTCACGAGCACCGGGTCCGTGTCCCGGCGCGCGCGCTCAGGAGCGTTGCGCAGGTCGACGATCGTGCGGACGCCTGCGGCGCGCAGCGCGCTCCACCCGGCATCCGTCAGCGTCTCGGTGCGGCCGGAGCGGTAGACGCGCCCGTGCGCCGTCGCGCCGCCGTCGGCCAGCGGCAGCCCGCCGAGATCGCGCAGGTTGAAGGCGCCCTCCCAGTCGGTCACGCGGTGGTCAGCCGGCCGATCTCGGCGATGAAGGCGTCGACGTCGCTCTCGGCGGTGTCGAAGCTGCACATCCAGCGCACCTCGTTGCGCGCGGCGTCCCAGTCGTAGAAACGGAACGACTCGCGAAGCCGATCGGCGATGCCCTCTGGGAGCGTCGCGAAGACGCCGTTGGCCTGGGTCGGCTGCGTGAACGTCACGCCCCGGATGGAGCCGTCGGCGAGTCCTGCCTCGATGCCGGAGCGCAGTCGCTGCGCCATCGCGTTGGAGTGAGATGCGTTGCGCAGCCAGAGGTCGCCGTCGAGCAGGGCGATCAGCTGCGCCGACACGAAGCGCATCTTGGACGCGAGCTGCATGTTGAACTTGCGCGAGTAGATCAACCCGGTGGACGCCTCGGGGTTCAGCACGACGACCGCTTCGCCGAGCATCGCCCCGTTCTTCGTGCCGCCGAAGCTGAGCACGTCGACCCCGGCGTCGCGCGTGAAGGCGGCGAAGGGGACGCCGAGCGCAGCGGCGGCGTTCGAGATGCGCGCACCGTCCAGGTGCAGCTTCATCCCGCGTTCGTGGGCGTGATCCGCGAGGGCGCGGATCTCGTCCGGCGTGTACAGGGTGCCGAGCTCGGTCGACTGGGTGATCGACACCACGAGCGGCTGGGCGCGGTGCTCATCGCCCCAGCCCCAGGCCTCACGGTCCACGAGCTCCGGGGTGAGCTTGCCGTCGTCGGTCGGCACGGTCAGGAGCTTGAAGCCGCCGATGCGCTCAGGAGCGCCGCCCTCGTCCACGTTGATGTGGGCGGTGGATGCCGAGATGACGGCACCCCAACGGGGGAGCATCGACTGCAGGCCGGTAACGTTCGCACCGGTGCCGTTGAAGACGGGGAACGCCTCGGCATCCGCACCGAAGTGCGCGCGGAAGACCTCCTGCAGGCGCTCGGTGTAGGCGTCCTCGCCGTAGGCGACCTGGTGCCCGTCGTTCGCAGCGGTGATGGCCGCCAGGATCTCGGGGTGGATGCCGGAGTAGTTGTCCGATGCGAAGCCCCGGATCGCGGGGTCATGGAGGGTGCTCACCCGACAAGCCTATGTCGGATGTCCGTGGTCCCGATTACCCTCGGACCCATGGATCGCACCCTTGCGAAACGCGCCTTCGCGAATGTCCTCGTCAACACGCTCATCGCGAACGTGACGACGAGCTTCCTCTGGTTCGCCCTGACCTTCTGGGTGTACATCGAGACGCAGTCCGTTCTCGCCACCGGGATCATCGGCGGCGCCTACATGCTGTTCGTCGCGATCTTCGCGATGGTCTTCGGCACGATCGTCGACCGGCACCGCAAACATGCCGTGATGGTGCTGTCCAGTGTCATCTCCGCCGTGGCGTTCGGTATCGCCGGGGTGCTCTACATGTGGCAGCCCGAGTCCGAGCTGCTGAACCTGGGCGGTCCGTGGTTCTGGCTGTTCTCCGGTGTGATCCTGTTCGGCGGAGTGATCGAGCAGTTGCGCAACATCGCGCTGTCCACGACCGTGACGCTGCTCATCGAAGAGGACAAGCGCGCGAACGCCAACGGCCTGGTCGGTACCGTGCAGGGCCTCGCCTTCCTCGTCACGAGCGTGTTCTCCGGCCTGTCGATCGGCTTCCTCGGGATGGGCTGGACGCTCGTCATCGCGATCATCGCGATGGGGCTCACGTTCGTGCACCTGTTGTTCGTTCGGATTCCCGAGAGCGAGCCGCAGCCGGATCCGGATGCCCCCAGCGCCCTCGACTTCCGCGGCAGCGTCCGCGCGATCCGACTGGCACCGGGGCTGTTCGCCCTGATCGTGTTCTCGACGTTCAACAACCTCATCGGCGGCGTCTACATGGCGCTGATGGATCCGTACGGCCTGACGCTGTTCAGCGCCCAGGTGTGGGGCTTCGCGCTGGCGTTCGCGTCGACAGGATTCCTCATCGGCGGGGCGATGGTGGCGAAGTTCGGCCTGGGCAAGCGGCCCGTGCGCACCTTGCTGCTCGTCGTGATGGCGATGGGCCTGCTCGGTGCCGTGTTCATGCTGCGCGAGTGGTGGCCGCTGTACGTCATCGGCATGTGGTTCTACATGATGCTGGTGCCGCCGGCCGAGGCCGCAGAGCAGACCGTGATCCAGAAGGTCGTCCCGTACCAGCGGCAGGGGAGGGTCTTCGGCGTCGCCGCGGCGATGGAGGCGGCTGCGGCCCCCATCACGGCGTTCCTCATCGCGCCGATCGCGGAGTTCTGGGTCATCCCGTACATGGAGACGGCGCCGGGGCAGAAGCAGTGGGGATGGCTGCTCGGCGACGGACAGGCGCGCGGGATCGCGCTGATCTGCCTGTTCGCCGGAATCATCATGGTGATCGTCGGCGGCTTGGCGTTCTTCACGCGGTCGTACCGCAAGCTCACCGAGCTGTACGCCACGGCTCCAGAGCAGGAGATCGGAACGGATGCCGAGCAGGGTCCGGATGCCGATGCGACGGAGGCCGCCGACGCCGGAGCGGACGAGGTGCACGCCGATGCCCACATGCCGGAAGCGCCGCCCCCGGTCCGCGGCATGCCGCCGGAGTTCCCGGAGCGCCGCGACCGCTGAGCGCCCTCAGATCTCGATGACACCATCGTTGAGGTCGGCGGCATCCGCATCCCACAGGGCGACCACGGCTGCGGCCAGAGCGTCCGGGTCCAACTGCTTCGCCCGGAAGACGACGGATGCCGCATGCAGCGGCTCCTCCGCATCCCGCGCGTTCTTGGCGAAACCGTGCGCGACCGCGCGCGCCCACGCCTCGCTCGCAGCCTTCACCGCCGCGTAGTTCGCCCCGCCGGCGAGCGGCCGCGCGACGGCGGTGGAGGAGACGATCGCGAAACGTCCGGCATCCGATGCGCGAAGCGCGACGTCGAACGCCCGACTGGTGGCTCGGACGGCCTGCAGTGCGGGAAGCAGCGCGTCGAAGTCGTCGTCGCTCTGCCCGGCGAGTCCGCCGCCGCCGCGCCACCCGCCGACGAGCGGGATCACGCCATCGACCGGCCCGATCTGCCCGGCGAGCGACGTCATCGACTCCAGCGAGGTCGCGTCGGACGCCTCGACCTGCGCCCCCGCATCCCGCAGCTCCCGAAGCCGCGACGCCGAACGTCCGGTGGCGACGACGTGCGCCCCGGCCCCCACGAGCGCGCGCGTCACCGCGAGGCCGGCCTCGCTCGTCGCACCCGCGATGACCACCACGCGCCCTGCTGCGTTCATGTCCGGTTCCTCTCGTGCGTTGCCTTCATCCCCAGAATCCTCTCCCCCTGCCGACACGCGACGAAGATCACGCAGAATGACACGGATCTCGCAGAAAGCCCCCTGGTTCCTGCGAGATCCGCGTCGTCTTGGGAGAACGGTGACGGCGCAGGGCTCCGTCAGTCCGTCCCGCGGATCCCTGCCGTCGACGCGATCACGTCGCGCATCTTCCTCTCCAGCGCCTCGAAGAACATCGACAGGGGGAATTCGTCGTCCAGCACCGCGTCCGTGTATCCCTTGGGCGGACCGGCGAGCACCTCGTCCGAGAGTCCTCGCGCCCAGACGGATGCCGGGTTCGGCGTCACAACGGAGCTGACCAGCTCGTAGGCAGCGAGCCAGTGCGCGGTCTTCGGACGATCGATCGAGCGCCAGTACAGGTCGTCGATCGCCTCGCCGAGGGCGATCACGGCGTCCGGCACGCCGTCCCAGTCGAACGCGAGCCGGGTGTCCGTCCAGTGCAGCACTCCGCGCTGGTGCAGCCAGGCGAACAGCAACTGGCCGCCGAGTCCGTCGTAGTTGCGTACGCGCGACCCCGTGATCGCGAACCGGAAGATCCGGTCGAAGATCACGGCGTACTGCACGAGTTCGGCGTGCTCGAGCATCTGCTGCTCGGCATCCGACAGCTCGCCCCCCGCTGAGGCCCGGCTCGACAACCGCTTCTGGATCTCGACCGACGACCGGAAAGCGGTCAGATCGCACCGCAGCTCCTCCAGCGAGTAGAGGAAGAACGGCATGCGCTGCTTGATCATGAACGGGTCGAACGGCAGGTCGCCGCGCATGTGCGTGCGGTCGTGGATGATGTCCCACATCACGAACGTCTGCTCGGTGAGGTCCTGGTCGTCCAGCATCCGCGCCGCCTCGGCAGGCAGCTCGAGTTTGGTGATCTCGGATGCCGCACGCACCACTCGGCGGTAGCGCGCCGCCTCGCGGTCCTGGAAGATCGCGCCCCACGTGAACGGCGGGATCTCCCGCATCGCCACCGTCTCGGGGAACAGCACCGCGGAGTTCGTGTCGTATCCCGGCGTGAAGTCGATCAGCCGGAGCGACACGAACAGCCGGTTGGCGTAGTCGCCCGCCTCGAGTTCGGCGATGAACTGCGGCCAGATCGCCTGCACGATCAGCGCCTCGACGAGTCTGTCGGGGGAGCCGTTCTGCGTGTACATCGGGAACACCACGAGATGACGGATGCCGTCGACCCGGTGCAGCTGCGGCTGGAAGGCCACGAGTGAATCCAGGAAGTCGGGTACGCCGAACCCGGTCTCCGCCCAGCGCTCGAAGTCCCGCACGGACGCGCTCAGGTACTCCGCGTCGTGCGGGAAGGCGGGGGAGAGTGCACGGATGCCGGCGATGATCGTGGCCACGTGATCACGCGCGGCGGCGTGATCGGCGGCATCCGGGATCGAGCCGTCCTTGATCTGGAGTTCGCGGATCGCGATGGCCGCGTCCTTCAGCATCCGCCACGCCGCGCTGTCCTCGGCCATGGCGGCGTCCTCGACGACCTCGGGTTCGCCGATGATGGCCTTGGCAGCAGGAAGAGTGGGCATCGGGACCTCCGAATCTGAGGTTGGGCGGAAAATCTCCGGTCGATCTCGGAGATAGCCGATATTCTTCCATGTATGGAAGATGCTGTCGACCGCGCGATCATCGCCGAGATCTCCCGCGATGCGCGTGCCACGCTCGCGCAGCTGTCCGAGGCGGTCGGGCTCGGCACGTCGGCCGTCCAGTCGCGGCTCAAGCGACTCGAATCCCGCGGCGTGATCACGGGGTACCGAGCGCTCATCGACGCGGAACAGGTCGGCAAGCCGTTGTCGGCGTTCATCGAGATCACACCGCTCGATCCGGCCCAGCCTGACAACGCTCCTGAGCTGCTGGAGCATCTGACCGCGATCGAGGCCTGTCATTCGATCGCGGGTGCCGCGAGCTACATGCTCTTCGTCCGCGTGCCGACTCCGCGCGCCCTGGAGGAGCTGGTCCGTGACATCCGTCTCGCGGCCAACGTGAGCACCCGGACCACCGTGGTGCTGCAGACGTTCTACGAGCACCGACCCATCGTGCCGGCGGAGTAGGCGCTCACAGCACGGCGCCCACCATCGCCTCGCCGAGCGGCGTGCGCAGGTGCAGCATCCGATTGCCGTCGCGCTCGCTGGCGATCAGACCGGCGTCGCGCAGCACGCCGAGATGGTGGGATGCCGTCGACACGGCGATCTCGGCGTCCCCCGCCACCTGCGAGGTGGTCCGTGCGGAACCGGCCGACAGGAGGATGCCGGCTCGAGCCGGGCCGAGCAGTGCGCCGAGCGCGCCCGCGATCTCGGTCTCGTCGCGTGCCCACCCGGCCGTGACTCCGCGAGCGGGATAGAAGAGGGTGGGCTGCGCCGGCGGCTCGGTGAGCACCATGCATCCCCATGACGACATGACCGAGGGGACGAGGACGAGCCCGCTGCCGCGGCAGTCGACCTGCTCGCTGTGCCTGCGCAGCCGCACGCGCACCGCGCCGTCGCCCCAGCTGACGCGCTCGTGCAGCCCGCCGGCCATGGCCGAGATCCCGGATGCCGCGATCGTCCGCGAGCGCGCGGCGATGTCGGCGCGCAGGATCCGCTCGAGCTGCGGCCACACCGGAGCGAGCGCGGCGTCCCAGACGTCCGACCAGGCGTCGGCGATCATGCGTCGTGCGCGGATCGGGTGCGCCTGCATGTCGCGCAGCGCCTCCTGCCTGGCGCCCCGGGACCGCACGACCATCTTCCCGAAGTCGATGCGCATCGGCTCGAGCTCCGCCGTGCGCAGCGCTTCGAGTTCTGCCTCAGGGGTCATGTCCCAGCTCGGAGTCGCCGTCAGGAAATCGGGCAGGTAGCCGTCGTCGCCGATCACCGCGGCCAGCAGGGCGAAGCTCTCGCGCGGCAGGCGCTCCCGCACGGAACGCAGCCATCCCCACTGCAGCGGATTCTGGGCCGGGCGCAGGAGCACGCGCACGGCGTGCGCGAGTTCGTGCCCGGGGGAGATGCCGAAGCGCACAGCCTGGATGTCGCCGGGGCTCAACTGGAACTCGACCCGGTGATCCGGATGCTCGACGCCTTCGACCGGCGGGGAGTTTCGATCCACATCGAAACTCTAGGATGCCGTGGGCACGGTGTCGAGACTGGAGCCATGAACAGCACAACGCATCCGGAAAGCGTCGTCGCCGCCGCGGATATCCGCATGGGCAGCGGCGCGAGTCGCAAGTTCGTGGGCGCGGAGCACGGCGCAGACGTGTCGTACTTCTACGTCGAGAACGCCCCCGGTCAGGGTCCGGGGCTGCACTGGCACCCTTACTCCGAGACCTGGGTGGTCCTCGAGGGCACGGCGCGCATCACGCGCGGCGAGGAGCGCTTCGACGCGCACGCCGGGGACACCGCGACCGTCGCCGCCCACGTGCCGCACGGCTTCGTGAACGCCGGCACCGGCGTGCTGCGCATCCTCTGCATCCACGCATCCGCCATCATGATCCAGACGTTCCTCGACGAAGACTGACAACCAGGAGAAACCATGTCCTTCCAGGCATACCTCGACAACATCGAGACCAGGACCGGTCTCACCCCTCGCCAGTTCATCGAGCTGGCGTCGGAGAAGGGATTCGGCGCCGGCACCAAGGCGACGCCGATCCTCGAGTGGCTCAAGGCCGACTACGCCCTCTCGCGCGGCTACGGCATGGCGCTCGTGCACGTGATCACGAAGGGGCCGCAGATCAGCACGAAGCACGTCGGCACCGACGGCACGCATGCCGACGCGACCGACACGCTGTGGCTCGACGGTCAGGCCACGAACCCGAACACGCCGGAGCTGGGCGCATGACCGTCCGCGTCGACCTCAACATCTCCCTCGACGGCTTCGCCGCGACCGCCGACCAGACTCCGGAAGACCCGATCGGGAAGGATTGGATGCGCCTCGTCGCCGCCTACACGGCGACCCGCACGATGCAGGCGCGCGTCTTCGGCGACACGTCCGGGGCCGGCACGACCGGCGTGGAGGAGAAGTACGCCTCCGCCTACTTCGAAGGCATCGGCGCCGAAGTCATGGGTGCAGGCATGTTCGGCCTGCACATCTACGGCGACGACCCCGAATGGCGCGGCTGGTGGGGCGAGGAACCGCCGTTCGGCTGCCCGGTCTTCGTGCTGACGCACACCCCGCGGCCGTCGATCGAGTTCGACAACGGCACGGTGTTCCACTTCGTGGATGCCGCGCCGGACGAGGTGCTCCGGCGGGCGACCGAGGCGGCAGGCGACGCCGACGTGCGCATCGGCGGCGGTGTCGATGTGGTTCGGCAGTTCCTCGCCGCCGGGCTCGTCGATCGGCTTCATGTCGCCGTCGTCCCGGTCGTGCTCGGCCAGGGCGCCCGACTCTGGGACGGTCTGCGCGGATTCGAGAGCGACTACGACGTCAGCAGCGAGGTCGCGGAGAGCGGTGTCACGCACGTGACGTTCCAGCGCCGCTGACGCCGGCTGCCACGGGGTGCATCAGCGCGGCCACTATGATTCCCCCGTGGCATCCAGCAAGCGATCTTCCAAGAAGCGTCCCCGTACCAGCGGCAACCCGGCCAAGCGACCCATCGTCGAGGCACCCCCGGTGACCTTTCGGGATTGGGTCGGCGCCGCGCGGCTCCGCACGCTGCCGCTCGCGATCGCTCCCGTCGTGATCGGCACAGGAGCCGCGCAGATCGTCGATCCGAATCTGCACTGGGTCATCGCGCTCGCCTGCCTCGCGGTCGCGGTCCTGCTGCAGGTCGGTGTGAACTTCGCGAACGACTACTCGGACGGCATCCGCGGCACCGACGCGCATCGGGTCGGGCCTGCTCGGCTCACGGCATCCGGCCGCGTCTCGGCGAAGAACGTGCTGATCGTCGCTCTCGTTTTCTTCGCGCTCGCCGCGGTCGCCGGGCTCGCGATCGTCGTCCGCACGCAGCAGTGGTGGATGCTGGCGGTCGGTGCCGTGAGCATCATCGCGGCATGGTTCTACACCGGTGGCAAGCGCCCCTACGGGTACTTCGGGCTCGGCGAGGTCTTCGTCTTCGTGTTCTTCGGCCTCGTCGCCACGCTCGGCACCACCTGGGTGCAGGCTTTCGCGTTGCCGCAGGAGGCGTGGCTCGGGGCGATCGCGGCAGGGCTGTTCGCGTGCGGCGTGCTGCTCGCCAACAACCTGCGCGACATCGATCAGGATCGTGTCGCAGGCAAGCGCACGCTCACCGTGCTGATCGGCAGGCGGGCGACACAGGTGCTGTACACGATCTTCCTCATCGTGCCTTTCCTGATCTCGAGCTTCATCGCCCTGCTGTACCCGATCGCCTGGCTGGCGCTGCTCGCGCTTCTGGCGGGCCTTCCGGCACTGGCGATCGTCTGGACGTACCGCAAGGCGAGTGAGCTCGTGATCGCGCTCGGTCTCACGTCGCTGACCGCGCTGCTCTTTGCCGGCGCGCTGTACTGGGCCTTCGTCGGCTGACGCGAGGTCGGGCGACCCGTCAGTCGGTCGCGGCGTCTTCGGCCGCGGCATCCTCTGCGGCCGTGTTCGGTCGCGTGCGACTGGTCGAGCGTCGTGCGTGGATGTCGGCGGACGCGTCCGTCAGGGGCCCCCGGAGGAACAGGAAAGAGATGCTCGCGCCGATCAACGCGGCGAAGATCGCGGTGAGCCACCAGTACTCGCGCAGGATCGGGAAGAACAGCCACATGATCGCGAGCGGAACGACGAACGCCAGCAGGCGCAGCACGGAGTACACGAGGAGCGGCGGGATCTTCACCCGTCAAGTCTAGGCGGCGCACCTGTGCGGGTTCCCGGGACGGATGCCGCACCGGAACGCGTCGAGTGCGAGGACCGATCGTTGACAAGAATTACTCAATAGTTTTTCGTTAAGCGCGTACGCCCTCGGCGATGATGCCGCGGGACTCACGGTATCGAAGGAGATCCAATGAAACGCGCAGTGTCGACCACCATCGCGGCCGCCGCACTCGCTGCCCTCTTCGTTCCGGCGGCCTCGTCAGCCGCCGCGACCACGATCCACCCGGCGGCGCACTCGGCCGCGGCGGAGAACGCGAACCGCAGGCAGGAGAACTCCGGCCGGGCGCAGGAGGCGTTCGCCGCGATGCAGACGGCCTTCCTGGTCGACGACGGAAGCGGCCTGTATCGCGAGCAGATCCCCGTCGAAGCAGAGGATCGTCCCTACGCGTTCGAGTGGCCCTTCTCGCAGGCGCATATCGCGATCGCCGACCTCGCCAATCAACCAGGCATCCACGGTCGCCAGTACGACGAGGCGCTCGTCGTCGCGGCCGCTGCTCAGGAGCACTACTGGGATGCGGACGGTGGAGCGACGGGACTCCCTGGCTACGCGTCCTACCCCGTCGGCGAGTATGGCGAGGGCGGCGACTACTTCTACGACGACAACGAGTGGGTGGGTCTCCTCGACGTGCAGCGCTTCCTCACCGACGGCGACGAAGCAGCGCTGTCGCGCGCGGAGGAGATCTTCGCCCTGGTCGTCTCGGGCTGGGACACCGATCCGACGCACCCGAACCCGGGCGGCGTCTTCTGGACGCAGGCGCCGTGGAGCAGTGACCGCAATACCGTGTCGAACATGCCCGGCGCGCAACTGGGCCTCCGGCTCTACCAGATCACCGGCGAGCAGTACTACCTGGACTGGTCCCTGCGCATGTACGACTGGACCAACGAGAACCTGCAGCGCCCCGACGGACTGTATTCGGATCATGTCGACCTTGCGGGAACCATCGAGCCGACCGTGTGGTCGTACAACCAGGGCGTCCCCGTCGGGGTGAACGTGCTCCTGTACCAGGCCACGGGCGACGAGCGCTACCTCGCAGAGGCCGAGCGCATCGCCGATGCCGCCTACCGCTATTACGTGACGGAGGGGCGTCTGGATGACCAGCCCGCCTTCTTCAACTCGATCTTCTTCAAGAACCTGCTTCTGCTCGAGTCGGAGATCGGCGGCACCACCTACCGCTCGGCCATGCAGGACTACGCCGACCGTGTCTGGGCCGAGCAGCGCGACCCCGCCACCGGGCTGTTCGTCTTCGATGGCGAGCACACCCAACTGCTGGAGCAGGCTGCGATGACGCAGATCTACGCCGTGCTGGCGTGGACGCCGTCGCAGTGGCGGAACCTGTACTGAGTCGGTATCCGGATCCGCACCGGATGGCCCGGCGCCGATCGGCGAAGCCGTCGGCGCCGGGCTGTGCCACGTCGTGATGGCCGGGGCATCGCGCGCGCATGCGGACAGATAGTGTCCGCATCATCTGACAGCCTTGAGCACATGACCGACACCACGTCGCGCGCTCTCGCGCTGCTGAGTCTGCTGCAGACGCACCGCCATTGGTCCGGCGCCGAGCTGGCCCGGCGGCTCGAGGTCACCGAACGCACCGTGCGACGCGACGTCGATCGCCTGCGCGAGCTGGGGTACCGCGTGGAATCGGCACCGGGAGCCGCCGGTGGGTACCGACTGGAAGCCGGCAGCGCGGTGCCTCCGCTGCTGCTCACGGACGACGAGGCCGTCACGATGGCGATCGGGCTTCGCGCGGCGGCATCGCAGCAGCTCGTCGGCGGTGCCGAGGTGACGCTGACGGCGCTCGCGAAGCTCGAACAGGTGCTCCCCCCGGCCCTGCGACGGCGGGTGAACGCGCTCGCCGCGGCCGTGCAGCCGGCGCGCATCGGCGAGGGACCGGCCGTGTCCCCTGTGGTGCTGGGAGAGCTCGCACTCGCATCGCGCGACAGCGAGCGCGTGCGCCTGCGCTACACCGACGGGCAGGGTGCGCAGAGCATCCGACGCGTCGAACCGCACGTGCTGTCGCCCGCCGGACGCAAGTGGTACCTGCTGTGCTGGGACCTCGACCGTGACGACTGGCGAACGTTCCGAGTGGATCGCATCGAGAGCGTCCAGCACACCCGGGTGCTGTTCGCCCGCCGCGACATCACGGAGGAGGAGGTCGCCGAGCGCATCCTGGTGGCGGCGTCCTGGTCGCCGCAGAAAGTCGAGGCGGACGTCGTCATGGACGTGCCCCTCGCGCGGATGGAGGAGTACTTCGGCGCCTGGGCGCAGGGAGCGACCGCCGAGGGCCGCGACCGCACGCGCTGGCCCGTCGGCGGCGCGGACTGGCGCGAGGCGCTGTACGGGATGCTGTACATCCCCGAGGGCGTGGAGTTCGTCACGGACCTCGCTGAGCCGGCGCGCTCGGAACTGCGCGAGTCACTCGTCCGCGTGCTGCGGGCGCTGGATGCCGAGCCGCCTGCGCCTCGTCATCCCGCGTCATCCACTGACTCATAGGGTTATCCCAGCTTCCGGATCTCGCCGGAGAGGTCACGGCCGGGTAACGTCGATCGCATCGCGGCGATCCGGTTGGACCGGGCCCCGGCTCATACCTGAGGGCGCTGCGGGTTCGACTCCCGCCGTCGCGTCCAGACAGCGGGGTGTCCGATCATGCGGACATTCCCGGATGCAGGACGACCTTGATGCAGCCCTCCTCTTTGCGCTGGAACGTCGAGTAGAGCATCGGGGCGTTCTCGAGCGGCGCATGATGCGTCGCGAGATCCATCACGCCGAGCGGATCGTGGGGATCCTCGACGAGCGGCATGAGGTCGTCGATCCACCGCTTGACGTTGCACTGACCGGCACGGATCGTGAGCTGCTTGTCGAAGATCGTCTTCATCGGCAGCAGGTCGGCGTCGCCGGCGTACACACCGCTGAGCGAGACGGTCCCGCCGCGGCGGACGAGGTCGATCGCGCCGTACAGCGCTCCGAGGCGGTCGATGCCGGCCTTCTGCATCACTCCGCGGGCGATGCCGTCCGGGAGCAGCCCGGTCGCGCGCTGGACGGCTGCGACGCCGCGGTGGCCGTGGGCCTCCATGCCGACCGCATCGATGACCGAGTCCGGACCTCGACCGTCCGCCGCATCGCGGAGCTCGTCGATGACCGTGTCGGTGAGGTCGTAGGCGAGGACCCCATGCCGCTCTGCCATGGCTCGGCGCTCGGGGACGGGGTCGATCGCGACGACGCGATGGCCGCGGTACACGCCGATCCGCGCGGCGAGCTGGCCGACCGGGCCGAGTCCGAGGACGGCCAGCATCCCGTCTTCGGGCACCCTGGCGTACTCGACGGCCTGCCACGCGGTCGGCAGGATGTCGCTGAGGAAGAGGTAGCGCTCGTCCGGCAGCGCCCCGCCGACGCGGATGTGGTTGTAGTCGGCGAGCGGGACGCGCAGCAGTTCGGCCTGGCCTCCGGGGACCTGACCGTACAGCTTCGTGTAGCCGAACAGGGCCGCGCCGCTGCCGTACTCCGTCACCTGTGTCGTCTCGCACTGGGACTGCAGGCCGTTGCGGCACATGAAGCAGTGGCCGCACGCGATGTTGAACGGCACGACGATGCGATCGCCGACCGCCAGCTGGGTGACCTCGGACCCGACCTCGACGACCACTCCCATCGCCTCGTGTCCGAGGATGTCACCGCGATCGAGGAACGGCCCGAGCAGTTCGTACAGGTGCAGGTCCGAACCGCAGATCGCCGTGGACGTGATGCGCACGATCGCGTCGGTCGGCTCCTGGATCGTCGGATCCGGAACATCCTTCACGGCGACCCGTCGGGTTCCCTGCCAGGTGAGCGCTTTCATCGGTCCTCCTTCGTCTCG
Source organism: Microbacterium sp. M28 (assembly GCF_025836995.1). Taxonomy (NCBI): domain Bacteria; kingdom Bacillati; phylum Actinomycetota; class Actinomycetes; order Micrococcales; family Microbacteriaceae; genus Microbacterium; species Microbacterium triticisoli. Next base: position 655,526 of record NZ_CP107546.1, read on the forward strand.
GTCCGTCCGAGCCTGAGTCGCGAACACCGCTCCAGCGAGGCCCTTGACAGTGCTGTCCGAGCGCCGCAGGGAAACACACCTGCCGAATCGCGTAATGAATCGACGGTGACGACGTCTCATCAGTGACGGGCCACCCGAAGGTCCGTCGCTCTGGGTGCCGCGAAGGGCGGCATCGTCGCGAAGGCGCGTGTGAATCTCACGCGCCTTTCTGTGTGTTCGTGCGCTGTGGTGGCGTGCGTTGGGGACAAGGGGAGAAATGTCCAAGGACGATTCGGCGCGCCCGCGCGCGCGCACTTTCATGCACTGGCTGGCCGGGATCCTGGTCGCTCTGCTCGCCGTCGGAGGCCTCAGCACTCCGGCGTTCGCTGCGGGCGGCAAGGTCACGCTGTTCCCGGTCGGATCCGGAAGCGAGCACGACGGGATGCCGGTGCTGACCGAAGGCGGGACGTACGACCTGCAGATCGGCTACGGGAGCATGGACGACGGAGCGGTGGTCGAGATCGCCCTTCCGGAGGGGATCACGATCCCGGATCCTGCGCTCGTGGTGCCTGCGGGCAACACGGCGGTCGAGTCGCTCGCGATGAACGATGCGGGGCGCCTGGTCGTGACGTTCAAGGACCCGTTCCCGGCGGATGTCAACCAGGGTGTCCTCGATCTGCGGTTCACCGTCGACGTCGTCGAGCAGTCCGAGGTGCGCGACCTCGTCTGGGAGGTCGACGGCGAGCAGACGAAGCAGACCGTGATCGTGACCGACGAGGGCGACTCGCCGCGCGACACTGCGACCGCCGCGAACAAGTCGGTCTCATGGGTGTCGATCCCGCACACGGTCGTGGACGGCAGGGTGGTCCTGGACGAGAGCGTGCTGGACATCGAGCTCCCGTACACCGTGACCATCTCGAGCGAGCAGGCCCGTGAGGTCGTGCTCGCCGACACGCTCGGCGCACATCTCGCATTCGTCGACGGCTCGCTCGCCGGCTCCAAGGTCGTCCGCGACGTGAACGACCTCAACCCGGTCACCACGGCCATCGACGGCCTGCCCGCCATCTCGGGCACGACCTTCGAGCACACCTTCGCCGCCGAGGCCAACTCGGTCTACACGTTCACGTACAAGGCGCGCATCGCGGATGCCGCAGCGCTCGCCGCCGTGCGGGACGAACTCCAGGCAGCGTACGACGCGATCGACGAGGTCGACGGCGGCAGCTATACGATCACGTTGACCAATGCGGCCGACATCAACGGCGAGAAGCGCTCGGCCACCACGACCATCACCGGCTCGGTGAAGGGCCAGGAGCGCCCGGCGACCGGCCGCGCCTTCAGCAAGCACGTCGACCCGACGGCTGTGGCGCTCGACGAGCAGCTCGCCGCCGGTGCGACGCTGCCTGACGGCATCCCGGTCACGTACACGCTCGGCGCCGACCTGACCGTGTTCGCCGAGTTCGCGGACGGGCCGTTCGCGCTGAACCGCAACGTCGTCATCCGCGACACCCTGGCCGACCAGGCGACCTGGAACATCGACGACTCGGGCTTCCTCCGACTGACCGATCAGGACGGTGACGAGATCGTCCTCGCCCCGGCGTCCGGTCTGTCCGGCAACGCCGAGAACGCGATCGCGGCGGACGCGTACATCAACACCTACGTCGTCTCCGGGCAGACGATCTACGTGAACATCGGCAGGGACACCGCCAAGAGCTACACCCTCACGGCGAAGGCGACCATCCGATCGCTGACCGCGTGGCCGTCGTCCGACACGCAGTATGCGACCCAGTATCGAGTCGACAACACGGCCTACTTCGTCTACGCCGAGGGCCGCTACGAGGCGAAGGGCGCCTCGACGACCATCACGGTCCCGAAGGACACCACCGGCGGCATCGACGACCCGAGCAGGTTCGCGAAGACGACCAAGGGCGGCACCGTCACGGTCAGCTCCGGAACATCGGCGTCGATCCCGTATACCTTCACGATCGGCCAGGGCGTCGGGGATGCCGCGAACTCGCGCATCATCGACGACATCGATCATGACGTGTTCGACGTCACGGAGAAGACCCTCCCGCAGATCAAGGCGTCGCTGACAGGCATGTACGACTGGAACTATCCGCTGGACGGCGACACGTTCGACCTGTCGATCGACGACGCCGGCGACCTCGTGATCGCGCCCAACGCGGCCTTCCCGAAGGCAGCCTCGTGGGGTGCGACGGCTGTGGCGCCGTACACGGGGACGTGGAACATCACGCTCTCGCTGCCCACGCACGTGCTGCAGGGCAAGCAGACGCTGGACGTCGTGAACTCGGCACGCTACGAGGGCGCCGACCAGGAGATCGTCTTCACTTCGAGCTCCAGCACGACGGCCACGAGCTTCGGCAACGAGATGGAGGTGCGCAAGCGCGTGTACGACGCGGCGACCGGCACGTTCACGTCGAACCTCCGCGTCGGCACGGATGCCGACGGCGCACTGCTGCAGGACGAGTTCGTCTACCGCGTCGCGCTGATGCCGCACGGCACGTTCGCGCACATGGTCGAGGACGTCGTCGATCACCTTCCCGAAGGCGTCGAGTTCGTCGGCTTCGTGGCGGCGGACGATGTCGCGACGGGGGAGATCACGGCGGGGACGACGTATGCGATCCCCGGCTCGAAGCTCGTCGCTTCGTACGATGCCGATGCCGAGACCGTCACGGTCGAACGCGGGCCGGTGACGCCCGGCGCGACGACCGCGCTGCACTTCAAGGTGCGCATCGTCGACCACGAGCCGAACGTGGGCATCACGAACGTGATCGGATCCACCGGCGCGACGATCACCCCGACGAACGACTATCCGCTCAGCCTGCTCAAGCGCGACAGCACGAACGCGGCCACCCTGATCACGGATGCCGGTGCCCGGTTCTCGGTGCTCGCGGCGGACCGGAGCACGGTCGTGCTGAGCGATCTGCGCGTCACCGAGGGCAAGATCATCACGGCCGAAGGGAAGACGCCTGTCGTCGCCGAACCCGGTGAGTACTGGCTGCGCGAGGACGTCGCTCCGGCGGGATACGAGAGGGCGACCGAGCTGCGCCGAATCGTCGTGGGCGAGGACGGGGCGTCGGAGGATGTGGTGCTGTTCAACACGCCCGGTGCGACGGTGGAGCCCGAGCGGTCGTACGCCATCGGCGACGTCGTCTGGATCGACGCCGACAAGGACGGCATCCAGGATGATGCCGAGCAGGTGCTGCCCGGCGTGACCGTGGAGCTGTTCCGCGACGGCCAGGTGATCGGCACGACCACGACCGACGACCGCGGCCGCTACATGTTCGATGAGCTGCCGGCGGGGGAGTACCGGGTGAAGTTCACCCTCACGGACGAGCAGAAGCAGGTCTACGGCTTCACCGTGGCGGATGCCGGGGATGAGGATGCCGTCGACTCCGATGCGGATCCGGCGACCGGTCTGACCGCGACGATCGTGCTCGGCGCGGACAACACGCGACTCACCCACGACTACCCGTGGGGAGAGGTCCGCGCGACCGAGGGAATCGATCCGACGTGGGATGCCGGGGTGATCGTGCGGGACCTGGTGGATCCGGTGGATCCGGTGGATCCGGTGGATCCGGTGGACCCGACGTCGCCCGACCAGCCCGCTCCGGACACCGCCGGTGGCGTCGACCCCGCCCAGCCGGGGACGCCGGGCGTCAACGAGCTGCCGCGCACCGGTGGCGCGCTGCCGCTGGGGCTCGCCGTGACGGCGCTCCTGCTGCTGGTCGCCGGCGCGGCGGCCATGACCCGACGACGCCGCAGCGTGTGAGGTCGGAGTGCGGGGCGGCGCGCAGGCGCCGCCCCGCACGGCCGGCGATCAGTCACCCTCCGTGCGGAAGCCGGCCGCTTTGTGCGTCCCGTCGCAGAACGGCTTGATCATGGACAACCCGCATCGGCACAGGGCGACCGTGCGGCGGTTGCGCTGCACGGGTTCGCCGTCGGGCGTCCTCAGGTCGACGTCCCCGCGGACGAGCAGCGGACCGTCGGGGTAGGGCGTGATGGTCGCGCGTTCGCCGGTCATGATCCGGCCGCCGTCCGCAGCGACGATTCGCCTCGCGTCCAGGCATCCAGCAGATGCTCGCCGAACCAGCCCTCGACCGTCAGACAGGCGATCGCGCCGAACATGATGTCCGGGAGCAGATCCGGGCGGTCCTCGGCGAGACCTCCGGCCAGGTCCCGTGCGGCGATCTGCTCGTGCACCGCGTCCGCTTCGACGTGCTCGTCGAAGTAGTCGGTCACGTGTTCTCCGAAGCCGAGTCGGCGCAATCCGTCCGCATACATGCGGCTCGGGATCGACGACGTCATCTCGAACGCGGCGAGGTGACCCACGATGGCTCCGAGCAGGCGCCGGTTGAGTCCGAACATCGACATCATGTTGAGCGCGGCGAGCGTGATCGCCGGCACGTCATCGACGTACGCTGCGTAGGTGTCGTCCAGCCCGACGCCGCGCATGGATGCCGCGAAGATCGTCGCGTGCACGCGATCGGGCCGCCCGCCGCCGTATTCGTCCGTCTGGATCTCGACGAGTGCGGCCTTCGCGCGCCCTTGCAGTCGCGGGATGGCCCAGGAATGCGGATCCGCTTCGCGCAGCGTGTAGACGGAGCGCTGGATGAAGAACTCTCTGGCCTGGTCCAGCGTCGCGGTCCTGGCGAGGTGCCTTGACACGCTGGGACCTGCGTCGGCCGCGGTCAGCGCGAACAGCGAGCGCGCGACGGCATCGGCGGTCGGTTCCGGCAGATCGGGCTGCGGGATCTGTGCGCGGAGGGCCTGTTCGAATCGCTCCTCCAGCATCCGGCGGGTGCCGATCAGCTCCGGATCCCATTCCGTCTCCGGTGAGAACGCCTCGATCGAGCCGTACGCCGAGGCGTAGAGGGCGAAGAGCGCGAGCTGGATGTCGTCGTCGCGGATGACATCCTCCGTGCGTGCGAGCGCCTCGTCCGCCAACCGTCGATGGTCGCCGGCCTGGGCGTCACCGCTGAGATGCCGGAGGACGGCGGCGCTGAGCGGACCGCGATCCGAGAACGGGAGCCCGACGGCGGGAGCGATGGCGGTGAGCGACACGGTGATCTCCGATCCTGCAGCGATCGGCCGACCCGATCGTGTTCTCCGAGCAGTCTGCTCTGCGCGTCCGGCAGGGGGAACAGCCTTGACCGATCGGCGCGCGACAGGCTACAGCGGGGGCGCCGACGACCGGCGCGTCCCGTATGGGCCCGACAGGCAGGCAACCGGCCTAGACTGAGGGCGTGGTTCGACTGTTGTTCATCGGAGGCCTGCTGGCCCTCGTCTTCTGGGTGTTCAGCATCGTCGACTGCGCGGTGCAGCCGGCGACGCGGCACCGCGGCGTGTCCAAGGGCGTGTGGATCGCGATCGTGGTCCTGATCCCCGTCATCGGCGGCATCCTCTGGTTCACGATCGGCCGCTTCCGCGCCGGCGGCAAGGGCGCACCCCGCTCGGTCGCACCGGACGACGACCCTGAGTTCCTGCGCAGTATCAGCAAGACGGAGCAGGACGACCGCATCCGTCGTCTCGAGGAAGAGCTCGCCCGCCTGGACGACGAGAACGACGGCCCGGCGGAACCGCGGTCGTGACGGCCTCTCCGGCCACGGATGCCGCGGCTCGCCTGTTCGCGTCGCTCATCGGCCACGGCGTCCGCGACGTCGTGCTGTCACCGGGGTCCCGTTCTCAGGCTCTCGCGCTCGCCGCGACGCACTTCGCCCGGCAGGGCTCGCTGCGCGTGCACGTGCGGATCGATGAACGCGTCGCGGGTTTCACGGCCCTGGGCATCGCACGCGAGCAGCGCGTCCCGGTCGCCGTGGTGTGCACCTCGGGCACGGCGGTCGCGAACCTGCTGCCCGCCACGATGGAGGCGTTCCACGCCGGTGTCCCGCTTCTGCTGCTGACGGCGGACCGTCCGCCGGAACTGCGCGGAGTCGGTGCGAATCAGGCCACCGTCCAACCCGGACTGTTCGCCCCGTTCGCTCGGCTCAGCATCGACGCGCCGGTGCCGGGGGACGATGGCGACTTCGACTGGACGGCGCTCGGCGAACGCGCCGTGGCGGTCGCGCTCGGCGCGGAGACGGCTCCGTCCGAAGAGGTCGTCATCCGGCCGACCGCGGCGCCCATCGTGGGCGTCGCCGGTCCCGTACACCTGAACCTCCCCTCGAGGGAGCCGCTGTCCGCCGCGCTCTCGTCGTCGGCCATCGCGATGCCGGGGCCGGTGCCGGCCGCGGCCCCGATGACGCCGCTGACCGTGCAGCACGGGCCACGGACGCTCGTCCTCGCCGGTGCCGACGCCGGGCCCGACGCCGAGGCCGTCGCGCATGCGGGCGGCTGGCCACTGGTCGCCGAGATCGTCAGCGGCGCGCGCTTCGGGCGCGATCTCGTCCACGGTTACCGCGGACTTCTGCGGGACGACGCCCTCGGCGGACGCGTCCAGCGCGTGATCGTGTTCGGCCACCCGACCCTCAGCCGCGAGGCGACGGCGCTGCTTCGCCGCACCGACATCGAGATCATCGCCGTTCGATCGGGCGGAGAGGCGCTGGACCTCAACGGGCGCACGACACCCGTGGCATCCGTCGTCGTGGCGGAGGGCGAGCCCGATCGTGCCTGGCTCGGCTCCTGGCGCGCAGCATCGGCCGCGGCATCCGTCGACCTGACCGACCCGGCGCCGGATGCCGAAGGCCTGCTGTCGACGGACCCGGCCGTCCGACGCGAGGCGGTCGCCACCGAGCTCGCCGCCGTCCGCCGTCCGCTGGATCGGACGCTGCTCGCGGATGCCGTCTGGCGCGCGACGTGGCCGCACGACCGGCTCGTGTTCGGGTCGTCCCGACTCGTGCGCGCCGCGGACGCGGTGCTGCCGGGCAAGAAGGTACCCGTGCACGCCAACCGTGGACTCGCCGGCATCGACGGGACCATCGCGACGGCGATGGGCATCGCGATCGCGAGTCAGACCGGCGGCCCGGCCGGCACCACGCGCGTCCTGCTCGGCGACCTGACCTTCCTGCACGACGTCGGTGCACTGCTGCTCCCGCCCGACGAACGCGAGCCGCGGCTTCAGGTGATCGTCGGCAACGACCGCGGAGGAACGATCTTCGACTCGCTCGAGGTCGCCACGCAGGCACCCGTCGAGGATCTCGACCGCGCCTTCTACACACCGCACACCGTCGGCTTCGAACACCTCGCACGCGCATACGGCTGGGAGTATCAGCGCGTCACGACGCGGGCCGTCCTGGACCAGGTGCTCACGGCTCCTGCGGGCGGACGCCAGCTCATCGAGGTTCCGCTCGAGCGCTGAGCCTCGCCCGCGACGCCGCGGTCGGGCAGGATGGGCGCATGAGCACACACGGCTGGCACGCCGACGCATCCGAGATCCTTCGCGTGGACAGCGGATTCCGCCTGGAGAGGCTCGAGGCGGACAGCACGCCGGGCTATGACGGCGACAAGCATCGCGCTGCCAAGGATCTCGCGCACCGCGTGCAGGAACTCGGTGAGCTGCAGGAGCGGCTGTGGGCGCAGAGCCGAGTGGACGAGACGCGTCACGCCGTGCTGCTCGTGCTGCAGGCGATGGACTCTGCCGGAAAGGGCGGGATCGTCCGGCACGTGGTCGGCGGCGTCGACCCCCAGGGGGTCGAGCTCGCCGCCTTCAAGGCGCCGACCGACGAGGAGCGTGCGCAGGACTTCCTCCGGCGGGTCGAGAAGCGGCTTCCCTCGCCCGGCTACATCGGCGTCTTCGACCGCTCGCACTACGAGGACGTGCTGATCGGGAAGGTGCGATCCCTCGCGGATGCCGCCGAGATCGAACGCCGCTACGACGCGATCAACGCGTTCGAGTCGCGCGTCGCGGCATCGGGGACGCGCATCATCAAGGTCATGCTGCACATCTCCCCGGAGGAGCAGAAGGAGCGGCTCATGGAGCGGCTCGAACGTCCGGACAAGCACTGGAAATACAACCCCGGAGACGTCGACGAGCGGCTGCTGTGGCCGGACTACATGGCCGCCTACCAGACCGTGTTCGAGCGGACCTCGACCGATGCCGCGCCCTGGTATGTCGTCCCGGCAGACCACAAGTGGTACGCGCGACTCGCGGTGCAGGAGCTGCTGATCTCGGCCCTGCAGGACACCGACCCGCAATGGCCGGTCGCCGACTTCGACGTGGAAGCCGAGAAGAAGCGCCTCGCCGCGAGCTGAGCGACGCGCCGGCGGTTCACAACTCCTCAGAATCGATGGGTTCGCGCCGCCAAACGGCCGAGATCCAGCCGGAGTCCGGGCATTCATGAGGAGTTATGGACGGCGACCCGCCTAGGCCAGAGCGTCGACGAGCGGCCGGAACTTCACCCGGGTCTCGAGCAGCTCGGTCTCGGGGTCGCTCCCGGCGACGATTCCGGCACCCGCGTACGCGGTGACGGCGATCGGGGCATCCGCGTCGGCATCCGTGTCGAACTGCGCGCAGCGCAGCGCGATCGCCCACTCTCCGTCGCCCGCGGCATCCACCCACCCGACGGGCCCCGCGTAACGGCCACGGTCGAAGGGCTCGAGCTCGCGGATGGCGGCGATCGCGACGTCGGTCGGGGTCCCCGCGACGGCAGCGGTCGGGTGCAGCGCGCCGACGAGATCCAGGGCGGACTCTCCGTCGGACAGCTCGCCCTCGACGTCGGTCGCGAGGTGGAAGAGATTCGGCAGCTTCAGCAGGAAGGGCTGCTCGCTCGCCGCGAGCGCCCGCACGTGCGGGCGCAGCGCCACCAGCAGGCTCTGCACCGCGTACTGGTGTTCGTCGAGATCCTTGGTGCTTGAAGCGAGGGCTGCCGAGGCGACCGTATCCGCGTCCGGATCCGCACCGCGCCCTATCGTCCCGGCCAGCACGCGGGCGGTGACCGTGCCCTGCTGCGCGGTCACGAGGGTCTCCGGGCTGGCGCCGATGAGGCCGTCGACGGCGAACGTCCAGGTGTCGGGGTAGCCGGTCGACAGCGCGCGGACGAGGCGGCGCAGATCGGAGCCTGCAGGGATCGTGCCCGCGAGATCGCGGGCGAGGACGACCTTGCTGAGCTCGCCGGCGCCGATGCGCTCCAGGGCAGCGCCGACCGATGCCTGGTAGCCCTCGGGGGTCTGCGCGCCGGGGCCGACCGTCCCGGCCCAGTGCGGTCCGTACTCGCGTTCGGCGAGCGGTGCCGCGTCGCCGATGCGGGTGATCCAGCTGCGGCCGTTGCGCTTGCCGACGATGACCGACGGTACGACGAGGATGCTGTCGGCGGCGGAGTCCTCGTCGAAAGTGAGAGCGCCGAAGGCCACGAGACCGGATCCGGGCAGCTTCACGGTGTCGTCGATCTCGGCGTCCGCGCAGAGGCGACGCCAGGACTCGGCGGCGATCGCCGCGCGGGAAGAACCCTCGCCGGCTGCTACCCGGATCACCGCGGCGACACCGGATCCCGCCGCGACGAAGCCGTCGCCGCGGCGCAACCACGCGAGCGGAGCCTCGGGGTCGGCGTAGGCCAGCAGATCCTCGACCGGTTCGATCTCACGGGTCTGCACGACCAGGCTGTTGCTCACCCCTCCAGGATATGACCGTCGCGAAGGTGTCCCGGGCGCGGCCTGCGCCGCCGCATAGGCTGGCAGGATGAGCGAGCGCCCCGAACCCGGCACCGAGATGATCTTCCAGTGGCGCAAGTGGGACGGTTCGCCGCACTGGCGGCACGAGTGCGTCTACCTCGGAGCGGATGCCTGGGGCGACTGGATCGGCCAGCCCATCGGGTTCCACAGCTCGCGCCCTGGCGCGGCTTTCGACGCGGACGTGCCGAACGTCACCCTGATCCCGGCGGTCGACCATGTGGGTCAGCGCAACAAGGTCACGCTGCAGGCCGGTTCCGCGGACTACGCGCTCACGGTGAACCGCGACCACCCGCGCGATCTGCGCATCTACATCGACATCGCCTGGGATGTCCGCTGGTACGGCCCGCTGCTCGCCTCCGCGATCGACATGGACCTCGACGTGATCCGGCGCACCGACGAGCAGGGCACGTATGTCGACGACCGCGACGAGTGGGCCGAGCACAGCGCGCGGTTCGGATATCCCGCGGACGTCATGGCGCATCTGGAGGCGCTGACCTTCGATCTCGAGGATCGCGTGCGCCGGCAGGAGGCGCCGTTCGACGACGCGACGGCGGACGCCTGGCTCGACCGCCTCGTCGCCCTCGGTCTCGACCGCTGAGCCGTTCGGAACGGCGCCCCGCCATAGACTGGAACCGTGACTGAGCCCAACCGCGCCGACCTCGGCAAGGACCCGTCCCGCGTCAGCGGCATGTTCGATCAGGTCGCGGCCGGGTACGACCGCACGAACGTCGTCATGACGTTCGGCAATGATGCACTGTGGCGCGCTGCGTCCACGCGTGCGGTCGGGCCGAAGCCGGGCGAGCGCATCCTCGACCTCGGTGCGGGGACGGCGTCCTCGTCGGCATCTCTCGCCCGCAGCGGAGCCGACGTCGTCGCGGCCGACTTCTCGCCCGGGATGCTCGCCGAGGGGCGTCGGCGCCACGGGCACCTGCCGAATCTGTCGTTCGTCGAGGCCGACGCCACGGACCTGCCGTTCGAGGATGCCGAGTTCGACGCCGTCACGATGTCCTACAGTCTGCGCAACGTGCAGGATCCGAAGAAGGCGCTGCGCGAGCTCCACCGGGTGACCAAACCCGGTGGGCGACTGCTCATCAACGAATTCTCGACGCCGCCGAACCCGCTGTTCCGCGTGCTGTACCGCTTCTACAACGCGCAGATCCTTCCTCGTGTCGCCCGCCTGGCGGGGACGAACAGCGAGGCGTACGACTACCTGAACGAGTCGATCCGCGACTGGCCCGACCAGAAGGCGCTCGCCGCGTGGATCCGCGAGGCGGGCTGGATCGACGTCGCCCACCGCGATCTCAGCCTCGGCATCGTCGCGCTGCACCGCGCGACCAAGCCCGCCGCCCCTGCAGCGAAGAGCCGCCGACGGCGCGCGACCACGGCCGCACCGGCCGCCGGATCCACCTCCGGATCCACCTCCGAATCCGCGTCCTCCTGACCGAGCGACCCAGACGGTACGGGTAGGCTGACTCACGTGACTTCGAGCCCCATCGCTCCGGGTTCGCGCCTGGCGAGCCGACTCGGCTTCAGCGACCGCGTCTTCATCGGCCCTGCGGCCCGGCGCGTCGCGCGGGAGATCGAAGACGGCCTCGAACTGGTCGAAGAGGGCCTCGCCGTCGACCTCCGCGTCGCGGACTCCGTGGCGGATGCCGCGAGCCGCTACCTCCTCGAAGCGGGCGGCAAGCGCGTTCGTCCGGTGCTGACGCTGTTGACCGCGCAGCTCGGCGACGGCAACACCACGGCCGTCATCGACATCGCCAAAGCGCTGGAGATGACGCACCTCGGCTCGCTCTATCACGACGACGTCATGGACGGCGCCGACCGCCGCCGCGGCGTCCCCGCCGCGCATGCGGTGTGGGGCAACAGCGTCGCGATCCTCACCGGCGACATCCTCTTCTCCCGGGCCAGCCAGCTCATGTCGCGCTATGGCGATCGTGCCATCCGTCTGCAGGCCGACACGTTCGAGCGCCTGGTCCTCGGACAGCTGCACGAGACCGTCGGCGCGCAGCCGGGCGACGACCCGATCGAGTTCTACATCCAGGTGCTCGCTGACAAGACCGGTTCGCTGATCGCGGCCGCGACCCAGGCCGGTGCGCTGTTCTCGAACGCGCCGGAGGAGTACCACGAGCCGTTGCGGGTGTACGGCGAGAAGGTCGGCGTCGCCTTCCAGCTCATCGACGACGTGATCGATCTGTCGGCCAAGCCGGAGGACACCGGCAAGGTACCGGGTACCGACCTCCGCGCCGGAGTCCCGACGATGCCCTACCTCCTCCTGAAGGCACGCGAGGACGCCGAGGCGCAGGCTCTCGCGGCCCGCATCGACGACGGCGTCGCCCGCATCGCGGAAGGCGTCGACCCCGGCATCCTCGATGAGCCCCTGGCCGAACTGCGCGACCACCCCGTGACGCAGCAGACTCTCGAACTCGCCCGTGCGTGGACGAGCGACGCGGTCGCCGTGCTCGCTCCGCTCCCGAAGGGCACCGTGCGCGAGGCGCTGACGCGTTTCGCCGAAACCCTCGCCGACCGCAGCAGCTGACGCTCGCCGGTCGCAGCAGCATCCGAAAGGGAATCATGACCAAGCTCAGGCTGGCCATCGTCGGGGCAGGCCCCGCAGGCATCTACGCCGCGGACATCCTGCTGAAGACCGAGCGGTCCTTCGACGTGTCGATCGATCTGTTCGAACAGCTCCCCGCGCCGTACGGTCTCGTCCGCTACGGCGTCGCACCGGATCACCCACGCATCAAGGGTGTCATCGGTGCCCTGCGCGACGTGCTCGATCGCGGCGATATCCGGGTCTTCGGCAACGTCCGCTTCGGCGAGGACATCACGCTCGCCGACCTCAAGAAGCACTACAACGCGGTGATCTTCGCCACTGGCGCGATCCGCGACACGAGCCTGGACATCCCCGGCGTCGACGCCACGGGCTCCTTCGGGGCCGCCGACTTCGTGAGCTGGTTCGACGGGCACCCCGACGTCCCGCGCGAGTGGACACTGGATGCCGAATCCGTCGCTGTCCTCGGCAACGGCAACGTCGCGCTCGACGTGGCGCGCATCCTCGCCAAGCACGCCGAGGACCTGCTGCCCACCGAGATCCCCGACAACGTGCACGCCGGTCTCGAGGCGTCCAAGGTCACAGACGTCCACGTCTTCGGCCGTCGCGGTCCCGCACAGGTCAAGTTCACGCCGCTCGAGCTGCGCGAACTGGGCGAGCTGCGCGACGTCGACATGGTCGTGTACGACGAGGACTTCGACTACGACGAGGCATCCAAGGCCGCGGTCGAGAGCAATAAGCAGGTCAAGGTCATCGATCGCGTCCTGCAGCAGTGGCGCACCCGGCCGGGGGCGAACAACGCCGGCGGCGAGGCATCCCGCCGGTTGCACCTGCACTTCTGGGCGCGTCCGGTGGAGATCAGGAAGGATGCCGATGGCCGCGTCTCCGCGATCGTCTACGAGCGCACCCAGCCGGACGGCTCCGGCGGTGTGCAGGGCACGGGTGAGATGCGCGAGATCGCGATCGGCCAGCTGTACCGCGCCATCGGCTACTTCGGCTCGCCCCTGAAGGACGTGCCGTTCGACAAGAAGCACGGCGTGATCCCCAACCACGAGGGCCAGGTGCTCGCGAAGGATTCGAACGAGCGCGTTCCCGGCGTCTACGCCACCGGATGGATCAAGCGCGGCCCCGTCGGCCTGATCGGTCACACGAAGTCCGACGCCATGGAGACCGTCCAGCACCTCGTGAACGACCAGGGGTCGTGGTGGCAGCCGGAGGACCCGTCCGAGGACGCCATCCCGGCTCTGCTCGCCTCGCGGAACGTCGCATGGACGGACCTCGACGGCTGGCACCGCCTCGACCAGCACGAGATCGCGCTGGGTGCCCCGCACGGCCGCGCCCGCATCAAGGTCGTCGATCGCGACGAGATGGTGCAGATCTCCCGCGACTGACCTGCTTCGGTCATGCATGCGGCGAGGACGCGTGGGCCCGCCGCCGCAGGCGTGACCGGGCTCCCGCGTCTATGCCGTCTCGTGGCTTAGTCTGGCGTCATGCTCCGACGTAAGTGGTGGGTTCCGATGCTCGCTGTTGTGCTCGTCGTTGCGGCCGGTTGCGCTCCGGCCGCGACTCCGTCTCCGTCGGATCGGACACCCGACGCCGTCGATACGTCGACCCCGACCCCGACCGCGGCGCCCGCAGGCGCGCCGCAAGCGGCGTTCGATCTGTCCTGCGACGACGTGGTGTTCGCGATGACGGAGCTCTTCGGCACCCCGTCGGCGCCCGTCGCCGAGCACCTGTGGCTGAAGGAGTCTCCGAGCTGGTATCCGGGGCCTGCGCAATACATGTTCGCCCGAGCCGGCGGCGCGGTGTGCGCGTACGACGACGGCGAGACATCATGGCAGATCACGGCGAGCACCGGCGCGCAGGACGTCCTTGATGACCTGGCCGCCAATGGGTACACCGACGGGGACCTGGCGCCCCGGTGCGATGACGGGCGCTGCGCGGTCCTCGTCCGCGACGGAGACATCCTCGTGGAGGCGACGGTTCTCGGCCCCGAGATCACCGAGGGCGATCTGGAGCCCGTTCGCGCGGCGCTCGTCGGACTCGCTGCGCAGGCTGCCGAAACGGTAGAGCCCGTCGAGGTCGCGCCCAGCCCGATCGCTGGCGCCGCGTGCGATCAGTTGCTCGCGCCGGAGACACTCGCATCGACGTGGGACGTCCCGGCGCAGCTCCACTCGGAGTTCGGCGGTTGGGGCATCCCGGCAGCTGTCTACTGGAAGCAGGGCGGCGCTCGAGCCTGCCTCTATCTCGAAACGCCCGGTGCGTACGACGGCGAGCACTACCTCACGCTGACGACGCTGCCGGCCGGTCGCTGGGCGGCTGAGTTGCCGACCGGACGCTCCGCAGTCGATATCGAGGGTGCCGATGCCGCGTACTCCGGTGAGGAGGAGTACTACGATGATCTGCCGTTCATCGACATCGTCGTCGGTGATGACTGGGTGCGCGTCTCCGCGCCGGGGCGATCCATGGACGATCTGATGGCGGTGGCTCCGCTCGTCGCGGCTAACATGACCGCATTGGGCACATGACTGCGTGGACGCCCGACATCCTCGGCGACGAGTTCGAGCAGCTGACTCTGCCGCTCGGGTCGGATGCCGAGGGCGACGTCGTGGCAACCCTGGTGCGCGCGCTGCCGACGCCGCCGCAACCGGAGCCCACCGGCTGGGACCGGCTCGTGCAGCGGCTGCGCGGCAGGCCCGTGCCCGTGCCGACCAGGGATCTGGCCGACGTCGACGTGCTGTACATCCACGGCTGGTCCGACTACTTCTTCCAGAAGCGCCTGGCACGGTTCTGGGCCGGCCGCGGAGCTCGGTTCTTCGCCCTGGATCTGCGCAAGTACGGTCGGAGCCTGCGCGAAGGCCAGACTCCCGGGTACATCGCGGATCTCACGGCCTACGACGAGGACATCGCGGCCGCGCTGGATGCGATCAGGGATGGCGCGGCATCCGGGCGTCGTCTCGTGCTGCTCGGGCATTCCACCGGCGGGTTGATCCTGAGCCTGTGGGCCACGCGCCACCCGGGAAGGGCCGCTGCGGTGATCCTCAACGCGCCGTGGCTGGAGTTCCAACTCGGTCCGGTCCGCCAGGCGATCGCGCCGATGGTCGGGTGGGGTGCCAGGGTACGACCGCTGGATGCCGTGCCGCAGGTGGACCTCGGCTTCTACACGCGTGCGCAGGCCGAGGCGGCGGACCCCGATGATCCGGTCGAGGTGAATCTCGCCTGGCGGCCCGAGTACTCGATGCCGGTGCACACCGGCTGGCTGCATGCGATCCTCGCCGGTCACGCGAAAGTGGCTGCCGGCCTCGCGATCGATGCCCCGGTGTGCGTGCTGCTGTCGGCCAGGACGGCGGTGCCGACCCGCTGGTCCGAGGAGCTGACCCACGCCGACAGCGTCCTCGTGGTCGATGACATCGCGAGGGCCGCGCTCAAGCTCGGACCGTCCGTGACGGTCGAACGCATCGACGGTGCTCTGCATGACGTGTTCCTGTCGCGCCACGACGCGCGCGAGGACGCCTACCGCCGGCTGGACCGCTGGGTCACGGGGTGGGCGGCGTCAGCCCGTGGATCGCGCGGCTGACCTGCTCAGCAGCATCCGGGTCGCCGGTGCGCAATGCCTCGCGGAGCTCGGCGTGAAGTCCCAGCGTGGCAGCGCGGTCGTCCGGAGCGAGGTGGTGCAGGTTGCGTGCCAGTGCCATGCTCGCCTCACGCAGCAGGCTGTGCTGCAACGCATTGCGCGCGAACTCCGAGAGCCGGCCGAACAGCGCCTTGCGCGCGAGTGAATAGGCGGTCGGGTCGTCGATCGTGGCGTCCAGCTCGTCGATGAGGGTCGACGCCACGTCGCGCTCGTGCTCGGTCATCCGCTCCGCGGCGAGACGCGCGACGAAGCCCGCCTGGAAGCCGGCGAACTCGCGGGAGTCGGCGACGATCTGATCGGTGAGGGGAGTCACCTCGGTGTACCTGCTCGGGTACATCCGGACCAGTCCGATGCGTTCGAGACGCTGCAGCGCCTCTCGGATCGGCATGCGCGAGACATGCATCTGCAGGGCGAGCTCCGCGTCCCTGATGCGTTCGCGCGGTGCGAGTTCCCCTGTGACGATGGCCGCGCCGAGCTGTTGGAACACCTCTTCCGCCAGCAGCCGCTTCGTGCGTCCGATCCGTCGTGCTTCCCCAATCATCGATCGTGCCCCCAGTACTTCGATCCGGTCCGCCACGATGCGTCCCGGAGGGCCACTACATCACGAACGGCTCTCCGATGCCAAACTCCGGTGTGCTGTGGCCGGCGGACGTCAGACGCGCCGGCCGGCCACAGGAGGTGCCAGGTCCGACGCGCGTCGAAGGCCTCTCTCGTTCCCCACCGGAGAGTCTTCCCACCCCGAGTGAGAAGAGGCACCGCCCACCAGCTTGGCCGATCGAGACCCGTATATCAGTATGTGATCGAGCAGCGGGCGCGACGGGGGACGCCACCCATCGGACGGCTGCGGGGAGGGGGTATCAGCGGTAGTTGATGAACTGCAGGTCGACGTCGAGGTCGGAGCCCTTGAGCAATGCGATCACGGACTGCAGATCGTCACGGCTCTTGGACTGCACGCGCAGCTCGTCGCCCTGGATCTGGCTCTTCACGCCCTTGGGGCCCTCATCGCGGATGATCTTGCTGATCTTCTTCGCGTTCTCGGAGGAGATTCCGTCCTTCAGAGAGGAGACGATGCGGTACTCCTTGCCGCTCGCGAACGGCTCGCCGGCGTCGAGGCTCTTCAGCGAGATGCCCCGCTTGATGAGCTTGGACTGGAACACGTCCAGGACGGCCTTCGCGCGCTCCTCGGAGTTGGCCTTGATGAGGATCTGCTCGCCGCTCCACGCGATCGAGGCGTCGGTGCCCTTGAAGTCGTAGCGCTGCTCGACCTCCTTGCGGGCCTGGTTGAGGGCGTTCTCGGCCTCCTGGTGGTCGACCTTGGAGACGATGTCAAAGGAGCTGTCAGCCATACAGGCAGTGTAGCGATCCTGATGATCCGGGGAACTCTTGGAAACGCTTCCACAGGACGCAGCCCCCGGAATGGTCGGTCACAGGTTGGTATCACCCTGCAGAGTCGTTGCAAAACAGGGTGATCTCGTTGCATACTGTAAGCGCTTGCAGTCCTGCAGGCCATCAGCACGCAGAGAGGCACACACCAATGAAGGTGAACAAGAGGGGCATCGTCGCCGCAGGCGTCATCGCTATGGTTTCCACGCTGACGCTGGCCGGTTGCGCGAGCGGCGGCACACCGGAAGAGGGCGCCGGCGAAGAGAGCACCGGAACTCTGACGGTCTGGGTGGATGCCGAGCGCGTCGACGCGCTGGCCGGAGCCGCCGAGGCGTACGAGGAGAAGACCGGCGTCAAGGTCGAGATCGTCTCCAAGGACGTCGACACCATCAAGGACGACTTCATCCAGCAGGTCCCGACCGGCAAGGGTCCCGACATCACCATGGGCGCGCACGACTGGCTCGGCGAGCTCTCCACCAATGGTGTGGTCGCGCCCCTCGAGCTCGGCGATTCCACGGAGGACTACCTCCCCGTCGCACTCCAGGCCTCCACCTACGAGGGCACCGCGTACATGCTCCCGTACGCGGTCGAGAACATCGCGATCCTGCGCAACACGGCGCTCGTCCCCGAGCCGGCCACCAGCTGGGACGACATGATCGCCAAGGGCGCCTTCGTCGTCGAGCAGGGTGCCGAGGGCAACCCCTACCACCTGTACCCGTTCCAGACCGCGTTCGGCGCTCCGGTGTTCGGCACCGACGACACCGGCAGCTACGACCCGGCCGACCTGCAGCTCGGCAGCGAGGGCGGCTTCGCGTTCGCCTCGTGGCTCGGCGCGCAGGGTGCGGCAGGCAACTTCAACACGGACATCGACGGCGAGATCGCCAAGCAGCAGTTCCTCGACGGCACGGCCGCGTTCTGGCTGACCGGTCCGTGGAACGTCGGCGCGGCCGTCGACGGTGGCATCGATGTCGCGATCGACCCGATCCCCAGCCCGACCGCCGAGGTGGCGTCGCCGTTCGCCGGTGTGAAGGGCTTCTTCGTCAGTTCCGAGTCGAAGAACAAGGTCGCCGCGAACGACTTCCTGGTCAACTACATCGGCACGGAGGACGTCCAGCTCGAGCTGTTCGAGACCGGCAACATCCTGCCGGCTCTGACGGCGGCAGCGGATGCCGCGGCATCCGACCCGATCATCGCCGGCTTCCAGGCCGTCGGCGAAGAGGCCGTCCCGATGCCCGCCATCCCCGCCATGGGCTCGGTGTGGGAGTACTGGGGTGTCGCCGAGGCCGCGATCATCAACGGCGAGGACCCGACCGCGACGTGGCAGAAGCTCGTCGACGACGTCACCGCCGCCATCAAGTAACGAAGTGCAACCCCGTCGGGGCGGACCAGGCGTCCGCCCCGACGGCTTCACCACGGGGAAGACATGACTGACACCGTCGAGACAGACGAGTCCACCGCGCCGCCCACCAAGCGTCAGCGTCAGGCCGCGCAGATCGCCGATGCCGCATCCGGCCACCTCGGCTGGATGCTGCTGAAGATCTTGCTGCTCGCGATCGTCGACGCCGTCGCGCTGTACGCGGTGTTCGTGCTCTTCACGCATCAGGAGTGGCTGGTGCTCGGCATCGTCGTGGCCGTCACG